>JANWUS010000012.1 GCA_024958715.1 Cyanobium sp. FGCU52
CGAGTGCCACCCCCCGTCACACCCCAGCCAGGATTCCCTTATGCCCCCGCACCCCCCCCCCCCCCCCCCCCCCCCCCCCCGGTCCTTCCCATGCCCGTGCGCAACTTCAGCCGCCTGGCGCTGGTATTCGTGGTGCTCTTCGCTGTGCTGGTGCTCGCCAATCTTGTCCCCGTTCAGCCCTTCGACCCGGCATGGCAGAGCCGCATCGGCACCGTGCTGGTGAATGCGGGCACGCTTCCGCTCACGGCCCTGGCCTTTCTGCTGCTGGCTCGATTGCTGGATGCGAAGGATCCCCTCATCCAGCGACGGCACCAGCGTTTCGCCCGGCTGGCGATCGCCGCCGCCATCGGCTACCTGCTGCTGGCGCCGCTGATGATCAGTGCAAGCCTGCGGCTGCAGAGCAGCGCTGGCTCCGAGCAGCGCAGCAGGCTGGCCCGTGCCGAGCGCCAGCTCGACAGCCTGCGGCGGGCCGTGACCCAGTCCTCCAGCAGCGCCGATCTCAGCAGCCGCTTCCAGTCCCTCAGCGGCCCCACCATCTCCCCGGCTGAACTGGCTCTGCCGCTGCCGGTGCTCAAGGCCCAGTCCTCCCTCGCCCTCGATCAGGCCCAGGCGCAACTCCAGCGCCAGCGAAACGCCCTTCCCGCCAGCAATCCGCTGCGGCTGCTACCCGAGCTGCTGCGCAACGCCCTCTCCTGCCTGGCTCTCGCCTTCGGCTTCGCGATCTTTGCCAGGGCGAAAAACTCCGATCTCTCGCTGTTGGATTCCTGGCAGATCTCCCTGAAACGCCGTCGTCAGTGGTGCGCTCGCCGCTTCGATCGGCAGGCCGATGAAGCCGACTACATCCGCCAGCTCAGTCGCGAGGGGGACGAGCCGCCAAGGAACTGAACGGCCCTCGCAGACGACGTTGTCCCCAAGGGCCACCACCATGCCCTTGGGGATGCGCGGCCCTGCGTTGGCCCTGTCGATGGGGCACCAGGGCCCAATGGCACCCAGCGGATGATCAGCGGATCGAGCAGATCGGCCGCGAGGCAACTCCAGCGGCGGCGTAATCGCGTGCATCCGTGCAGCACCCTCGTGTGGGTGTGATCCGGGTGGCCTTCAAGCCCACCGCCACGATCCGCAAGGAACAGCAGACGATCGATTCCGAAGGGAACGCCACCACATTGGCCGCCAAGGGCCGCCACGATCCCTGCGTGGTGCCCCGCGCCGTGCCGATGGTGGAGGCGATGGTGGCCCTGGTGCTGGCCGATCACCTGCTGCGTCAGCAGGGGCAGTGCAGCCTCTGGTGAGTGGGGGGAGGCCAAGGCCTCACTCCGCCCAGATCGGTTCCAGATCAAGCGACAACCCTGGAAACTCAGGCGCTCCCTCCAGCCGTGTGGCCTGCTCGAGCCGCCGGCCTTGTTCGCCCCCGGCCAGTGGCCCCCACACCTCCACCGCCCTCTCCGCGGGGATCAGCAACCAGCCAAGGCGGGCGCCATTGCGCTGGTAGGTGGCCATCTTCTGCCGCAGGGCGGTGAGACCGCTGGGCTCTTCGTCGCTAGGACTGACAAGCTCGACCACAAGATCGGGGCAGAGGGGAGGGAACTGGCGCCGCTGCTCGGCGGTGAGGGCTTGCCAGCGCTCTTCCAGTACCAGGGAGGCATCAGGACTGCGTACTGATCCATCGGGGAGGCGGAAACAGCCGGAACTGTCGAAGATCCTCAGAGGTGAGTCGCAACTGGGAAGGGCAATCCCCAGCTGGATGAGGAGACGGCTGTTGCGACTGCTGGTTTCGCCGCAGGTGGGTGTCATGGCAATCACATGGCCATCAGCAGCCAGCTCGAGCACCGCCTCAGGGTTGGCTTCACAGAGCCGCTGGAATTGCTCGGGGGTGAGCCTCAGGCTGGCCGTGAGGGCCACGGGAAGAGTGAGCGAGCCGAAAGGCTGATCCCCGCTCAGAACGCCGGGGGCAGGCGGCGTGGCGCTCAGGATCTCCTGAGGGGTGTGAGGGGCCAGCATCAGCCTCGGCAGTGCTGATTTCACTTTAGGGGGATGCGCTCAGCACAACCAGGCGGGCTGGGCATGACCTGCGCGATCGACCCCCATCAGAGCGAGACGATCGCTGCCTGGGTACTGCCATTCGCAGAAGCAGACCCGGGGGCGGGCTTAAGGACAGGAGCTTCGGCACGTGGTTGACGGGACACGCTCCTGCGGGAGGAGGACCGGGGAGAAGGGCCTGATCCAGCCTTCGGCTTCGCCTTTACCGGGGTGTTGGCCCTGGCCGGGGCGACGGTTTCGGGGGAGGCTTCCGCCACGGGCCTGCGGGCAGCGGCCTTCGCCTTCCTCCCAGCGGTGGTTCGGGCCGTGGCAGCCCTGGCCTTGCGGGGAGCGGGGGGCGCGGCACTGCGGGTGCGATGGGAGAGCACCAGCACCCACTCCTCATCGCTCAGGCCGGCCGGCCGGGCCCCATGGGCGTCGGCAAGGCGGGCCGCCTTCTCGATATCGGCCACGAGATTCTTCCAGGACGTGGCGAAGCGCTTATCCGACTGAGACTTGGCCCCACTCTCCACCAGGGTCTCGATCACACCGGCCGCCGATACCTTCTTGCGTCGCCGTTGGAAGATCTCCTTCTGCAGCTGAGCGATCAGGGCGTCGGCCCGATCGCTGAGCTGAACGGTGAGCTGGGACATGGCAATCGCATCGCTATCTCATCGGTAGCACTACAGACTCGCCATGGCAATGGCCAACGCCCGGCTGAGCGTCATTGCCCTGAAGAACGTGTCGCCAGCCCCGCCAATGCGGCAGCCAATGACGACGCCGCCGGCGCATCGATCTCCTCTCCAGGCGCATCGAACAGCCCAGAGCCCAGGGCCACCGCATCGACACCAGCCTCGAGCCAGGAGTCGACGTCGCCGGCGGTGAGACCACCGGCGGCGATGCAGAACGGCAAGGCTCCGCCGAGGGGCTCGCGCAGTCGGCGCCAGTAGGCCGCACCGAGGGGTGCCGCGGGGAAAAGCTTGACGATCGGGCAGCCCCAGGCCATCGCGGCATGCACTTCGGAGGGCGACATCACGCCCGGCACCAGCGCCAGGTCGCGCTGGGCCGCCCTCTCCAGCAGAGAACGGTCGGCCACCGGCGAGACGGCGTAGCCAAAGCCGGCCTCAGCAGCGGCATCCACGGCCTCGGCCGTGCGGATGGAGGCTGCCCCGAGACGCAGCCCGGGGAAGGCCTCACGCAGACCGCGACACCCCGTGATCCAGCCCTCACCGGGTTGCCAGGCGATCTCCACATGCAAAAGCCCCGCCGCCGACAGGCGCTCCAGCAGAGGAGCGCAGCTGTCGGGGGTTGGGGGCCGGAGCACCACCAGCAGGGGCTGGCGGCTGAGGGAAGCGATCAGCGGCCGTGCCAGCCGCTCGATCGTGGCGGTGGAGGCCGGGGGACTAGACGTAGCTGGCCACCTTGACGTCGCGCTGGATCAGGAGCTCCTGCAGCTCCTCGGCATCCACCGTCTCCTTCTCCACCAACATCTCGGCCAGTTCGTCGAGCACCGGGCGATTGGCGCTGAGCACCTCGGTGGCGCGCCGGTAGGCATCGGCCACCAGCTGGCTCACCTCCTCATCGATCGCTGCGGCGGTGTCCTCGGAGAAGTCGCGCTCGGCGGCGATGTCGCGGCCGAGGAACATCCCCCCCTGGGAGCGGCCCAGGGCCACAGGGCCCAGGCGATCGCTCATGCCGAAGCGGGTGACCATCTGGCGGGCGACCCGGGCAACCTGCTGGAGGTCGTTGGAGGCACCGGTGGTGACTTCATCCTCTCCGTAGACGATCTCCTCGGCGACCCGGCCGCCGAGGGCCACGGCCATCTGGTTCTGGAGATAGGAGCGGGAATAGAGGCCCGACTCCATCCGCTCCTCGCTGGGGGTGAAGAAGGTGAGACCGCCAGCCTGGCCGCGGGGAATGATCGAGATCTTCTGCACCGGGTCGTAATCCGGCATCAGGGCACCGACCAGGGCATGGCCGGCCTCGTGGTAAGCCACCAGGCGCTTGCGGCGCTCGCTCATCACCCGATCCTTCTTCTCGGGGCCCGCCATCACACGCTCGATCGCATCGTTCACCTCATCCATCGAGATCTCGGTGAGCTGGCGCCTGGCCGCGAGGATGGCGGCTTCGTTCAGCAGGTTGGCCAGGTCGGCCCCGGTGTAGCCGGGGGTGCGGCGGGCCACCTTGTCGAGGTCGACGTCCTTGGCGAGGGTCTTGCCGCGGGCGTGCACCTCGAGAATCTGCAGACGGCCGGCGTAATCGGGGCGATCCACCACCACCTGGCGGTCGAAGCGACCCGGGCGCATCAGGGCCTGATCAAGCACGTCGGGCCGGTTGGTGGCGGCCACGATGATGATGCCGGTGTTGCCCTCGAAGCCATCCATCTCGGTGAGCAGCTGGTTGAGGGTCTGCTCGCGCTCGTCATTGCCACCGCCGAGACCGGCACCACGCTGGCGACCGACGGCATCGATCTCGTCGATGAAGACGATGCAGGGGGCATTCTTCTTGGCCTGCTCGAACAGGTCGCGCACCCGGCTGGCGCCGACGCCCACGAACATCTCCACGAACTCCGAGCCGGAGATCGAGAAGAAGGGCACGCCGGCCTCGCCAGCCACGGCCTTGGCGAGCAGGGTCTTGCCGGTGCCCGGAGGGCCCACCAGCAGCACACCCTTGGGGATCTTGGCGCCGACGGCGGTGAAGCGATCGGGGTTCTTGAGGAAGTCGACGACCTCGGTGAGTTCGAGCTTGGCGCCCTCGATGCCGGCCACATCACCGAAGGTGACCTGGGTCTGCGGTTCCATCTGGACCCGCGCCTTGCTCTTGCCGAAGTTCATGGCTGGGTTACCACCGCCCCCCTGGGCGCGCCGAAGCAGGAAGAAGAGGCCCCCCAGCAGCAGCAGCGGGAAGATCAGGCTGCCGACGGCCTGCTGCCAGGCGGCGGGCTCACGGCTGGGCTGGACGGCGATGTCGACGTTGTGCTCGGTGAGCAGCTTGAGCAGATCCTTGTCGGGGGCGAGGTTGACGACGGCGCGCTGGCCGTCGTTCTCCACCACCTGGGCGGTGCCCCGGTCGGGGGAGATGAGCACCCGGGAGATCTCGTTGGCCTGAACGGCCTCGACGAAATCGCTGTAGCGGAGGGTGCGGGGTGCCCGTGCCGGATCCGGCCGCTCCAGGAAGGCGGTGCCGAGGGCGATGAACACGATCACCAGCAGGACATAGAGCCCCGCATTGCGCCAGCGCTTCTTCACGTCGGGCGTCTCCCTGAAACAGAAGGTAAAGGAATGTTAACCGCCCCGCCGGACCGGCGGGGCCCCGGTGCCTCAGGCCGCGGCCCGCAGCACCTCCACCACGCTACGGAAGGCGAACCATTCCGGGATATCCTCGCCGCCGCGGAGCATGGCGCGGAACTGGGTGCCGCTCAGCTTGCGCACGTGCAGCCCCCGAGCCTCGGCGTGCTCGGCGGTGACGTAGCCCTCCTCCTCGGTGTAGACGAGGTTCAGGGACGGCACCGTCTCCATCCCCAGCTCGGTGGCGTGGTCGCGGGCGAAGTCCTGGGCCTCGTAGGGCCCGTAGAAGTCGTCGCCGCTGAGGCTCGATTTGCAGCCCGCCATGTCGCGGCCGATGATGAAGTGGGTGCAGCCGTAGTTCTTGCGGATGATCATGTGCTGCAGCGCCTCGCGCGGGCCCGCCATGTGCATCGAGTAGGGCAGGTAGGCCCAGCGGATGCGGGGGTTGGCCACCTCCTCCGCCAGCCGCTCGTAGGTCTGGAAGCGCACCTCACCGGCGATGTCGTCGTCCTGGGTGGGCCCGCAGGTGGGATGGACCAGCACCACCGCCGCCTCGCTCACGTTGGTGGCGTGCAGCGCGCGGGTGAACAGCTCGTAGTGGGCGCGGTGGATGGGATTGCGACACTGGAAGGCCACCACGTCCTGACCGGCGGGCAGGGTGGCGCGCACTTCGGCCGGGGTGCGGCAGGGGAAGACCCGGCGGGGAAGCTCCAGCCCCTGCACCCGTCCGCCGAGGTAGAAGCGCCCGCGCTCGCAGGCGATCATCCGCACCGCCGGATGCTCCAGCGAGGTGGTGCCGTAGCAGCCCTTGGCCTCGCGCACCTTGTCGGGCTCCCAGCGGCTCTCCACGGTGAACACCGCCAGGTCCTGGCCCCGGTAGGTGAGCAGCAGCCGGTCGCCGACGGCGATCGCGGCATCGTCGGTGTCGAAGACGATCGGCAGCCCGAACAGCAGGCCGCTGGTGGTGCGGAAGCCCTCCACCACCGCCTCGTAGTCCTCCTGATGCATGAAGCCGCGCAGGGGCGAGAAGCCACCCACCATCAGCAGCTCCACGTCACAGGCGTTGCGATCGCTGCACTCCACCACCCGATCCACGGCGGCGCGCACCTGATCGCGCTCTTCGGCCGGAACCATCAGATCGACCAGGCTGCCCCCGTGGGCGGCGATCAACCCCGCGGGCGTGGGATGGGCGGCGGGCTGGGTGATCGTCATGGCTTCGGGCCGTGGCAGAGGCAGGACGCACGATTCTCCCAGACCAGCCGGCAGAGCCTGGGGATGGGCGGAAGGGAATGAAAAAAGGGGGCCCTTCGGCCCCCTCGTTTGACTGGATCGCGGGGTTCGCCCGTGTGATCAGAGTCGCTGGTGCCGCGAACCGATCAGGCCTTCTCGAGCCGGCCGTAGAGCTCGCCGGTGATCTTCACGTCGACGGCGGGCTTGGTGCCCATGTCGGTGTCGGAGGGCTGCAGGGCGGTGAACACACCGGCGAACTCGCCGGTTTCGGCATCCACCTTGGTGATCGAGAGATTCATGGTGCCGGTGCCGTCGACATAGGCCTTGACGGTTTCGCCCGCGAATTCATCCCCTGCGGGAACCAGACCCACCGCGCTGCTGTAGCCGGTGGTCAGACCGCGACCCTTGGGATCGAGGAAGTTGCTGGTGCGGTAGCTGGGAGCGCGGTAGGGGCCGCTGAAGTCGGTGCTGGTGCTGATGGCGGCACCGCTGGCCTCGGCGACCAGTTCCTTGCTGGAGAAGGTGAAGGGCACTTCCTCACCGCCGGGGAGGAGAACGGTGACCGGCTGGAAGTCGATGCCACCGAGTTCCTTGAAGGTGAGCTTGTCGCCGGAGACGGTGAGATCCCCGAACACCTGATCGAGGCTGGAGGTGTAGCGGGTGAGGATCTTGCCCGCCACGAACTGGGCCTCCTGGCGCTTGTTGGCCGGCTCACCCTTCACGAACACCTCGGAGGGGTGCAGGCAGATCTCGCGCAGCTGATAGCGGACGCCCGACTCCAGAGGGATGGAACCGCGTGCCGAATCCGGCAGGGTGGGGCAGTTGTTGGCCAGGCCGGTGTTGACGATGTCGTCGTAGGTGATGTTCGAGCGATCCACCGCCTTGGCTCCGCCGCTGCATGCGGTGACCAGGGTCAGGCACAACGCCAGCACGACGGCCAGCAGGGGACGAAAACGCATGGGAGAAGCCGCAGAGACGGAACGGGGACTGGGCTGAGGCGGATCCTACCGGTGGGAAACGCTCCATCCCTGCGGCTTGCGCTCGCTGGCAACAACCTGTATGAGAGTCCGATGAATCAGACCCTTCCATCGCCCCCCGAGGGGGGCACCATCGCCGGGCTGGAGGAGCAGCTGGCCAGCCTGGAACGCCTGGCGGGCGAACTCAACGGGCAGCCGGAGGCCCTGCTCGATCTGCTGCGGCGGCTCGAGCAGCTGCATCGCAGCATCCAGGACGGCCCCTTCCGCAACAGCCTCCCTGCCGACCGCAACGACCTGTTCCGCCTGCTGGCCGAGATGGAGCGCAGCGGCGGCTGGCCCTACATCCCCCGGCTTCAGCTGCGCACGTTCATGGATCTGCTGCAGCGGGATGCATCCCATCCGCTGCCGGCCGATGCGGGGGAGCAGCCGCTGGCGGCCTGAGCGGAAGGCCGGCGAGGGCGTCGAGCAACAGGTGGGCCACCGCCAGCTTCGGCGCCGGCGCGATCGGCTCGATCCGCTCCCCCGGACCGAGCAGCCAACCCTGGTTGAAGGGCGAACCGAATCCGGCAGCGGGCTGGTCGATCGGATTGGCGAACAGCAGATCACAGCCCTTGCGGGCGAACTTGGCGCGGGCCTGGGGCAGAACGTCACCGCTGTGGGCGGCAAAGCCAAGGATCCGCTGGCCCGCAGGCCGGCGGGCGACGAGACCCGCCAGCAGATCGGGCACCGGCTCCCAGCCGCCGCTCAGGGCCGGCTGAAGATCCTGTTTCGGCAGCTTGTCGAGCCGCGCCTCGACCCGGCGATGGTCGGCCACGGCGGCAGCCATCACGATCGCATCGGCCGCAGGCTGGAGATCCACCAGCTGCCGCTCCATCTCGGCAGCCGTGACCACCGGATGTCGCCGCAGGCCCTCCAGCAGCACAGGGTCCACGGTGAGTGGGCCGTGCACGACGTCGACGGTCGCGCCGCGCTGCAGGGCCGCCTGGGCCAGCAGCACCCCCATCCGGCCGGTGCTGGGATTGGTGAGGCAGCGGGCCGGATCGAGGAACTCCCGGGTGGGCCCCGTGCTCACGAGCAGCCGGCGGCCGGCCCAGTCCCGACGCCAGCCGTGGAGGGCCAGGGATTCCAGGGCCAGCAGCAGCCGCTCCGGCTCGGCCATCCGCCCCTCCCCCCGCCGATCGCAGGCCAGCAGCCCGTGAGCGGGAGCGACGGGGACCACCCGCTCGAAGGTCTGAAGGGCCTGCCAGTTGCGACGCACCGGCACTGCCTCCCACATCGCCGTGTTCATCGCCGGCGCCACCAGCACCGGGGCCTCGCAGGCCAGCAGCGTGCTGGCCACCAGCCCGTCGGCCAGACCGTGCACCCATCGCCCTAGGGTGGTGGCGCTGAGGGGCGCCAGAAGCACGAGGTCGGCCCATTCGGCCAGCTCGATGTGCAGGGGCCGGGCCGCCTGGTGACTCCACTGGTCGTCGTCGAGGGCGCAGGGGCGACGGGCGAGGCTGGCCAGGGCCACCGGACTCACCAGCCGTTCCGCGGAGGGGGTGAGGGCGCAGCGCACCTCGGCCCCACGGGCCGCGAGGGCACTCACCACGAGCGGCAGCTTCACCGCGGCGATGCTGCCGCTGATCAGCACCAGCACCCGCTGACCGGCAAGGGGATCGGCGGGGGGGAGAAGGGGGGCTGGGGCCGCTCCGCCCGGCTCAGTCCCCCCGCCTGACTCAATCCTCATCGAAGGGCTCCTGGTCGACCAGGTGCACATAGGGGCGGGCCAGGTCGGGGCGATGGATGGCCAGGGCCCGCAGCAGATGCCAGTCCGCCAGTCCGGCGAACGGGGTGAGGTAGTCGTCGTCCTCCAGGCGCCGGGCCAGCTCTGCGATGGAGGCCTCGTCGAAGCTGGCGAGCAGTTCGGGGGTGATCGGAACGCCGGATTCGGCCACGGGGTGGACTCGGCAGGGGGTGCAGAGGCAATAATTGCCTGCGACGGGGAATTAGCTCAGCTGGTAGAGCGCTGCGATCGCACCGCAGAGGTCAGGGGTTCGAGTCCCCTATTCTCCATCGACCCCTGCCGCCGGTCCTGGCGACCAGCCCGTCGATGACCTGGACCCCGGAGGCCGAGAAGCGGCTCAAGGAGATCCCCTTCTTCGTGAGACCGGCGGTGCGCCGGCGGATCGAGAGCCTGGCCACGGAGGCAGGCGTGGCCCTGATCGATGAGGCCTTCTACGAACAGGCCAAGGCCCGCTTCGGCGAGAAGTGAACAGGCGATGGGGTAAAAGGGGTGATCCGTCCATCCCGAAGCGATGTCGCAGTCGAAGCGCGAGCAGGTCGTCAGCCACCTCCGCTACATCCGCCAGGAACTCCGGGAGATGCACCAGGGCGTGATGGAAGATGGCCTGCTGCCCGAGGCTGGTGAGGTGCGCGGCGTGATGGCCCAGATGGAGGCCCTGCTCGAACTGCTCGAGGGCAAGGGCCGCAAGAAGGATGGCGACGGCTGAGACAGGTCAAGCCTCCGTCAAGTCCCCCGGGGACGCTCGATGCAGCGGCCTTCCCCCCTTGCCCCGCCTCGGATCCGCTGGTTTCCTTGTCCCGTCCCCATCACCCTGCCCCGGCCGCGGCCGCGGGCTTTTTTATTGGGATCCCCTATCGGTGGGGGCAAAACACTGCCGGCACGCCAGAGATGGTGTAGACATGTGGGAGCAGGTCCAGGCCGGGTGATGGGGATCCCCGCCAGCGGTCCTGCCTTCCGGACAGGCTTCGGAAGGCAGGACCGCCCTGCCCCCCTTCCCGGATGGCGACCCGGATGGCGACGACACCACCGCGACGCCCTCGCTATCAGCAGACGCGCTTTCAGCGCAACGCCGTTCAGATCGCCGACCGGATCTCGGCCTGGGCCGCCAATCCCTGGCGACGGATGTCGCTGAGGTGGATCGTGCTGCTGGTGGCCTTCGGCATCGGCACCATTCTCGGTGCGATCGTCGGCGCTCTCTCCTATCTCGATCCGGTCGCCGCCCTGCTGTGCGTGCTGGCCATCGAACTGGCGGCCCGCAGCCGGCGCCTGCTGCTGGAGCGTCCCGGCGACCACCTGGGCCTCGAACTGCTCGACATGGGGCGGATCGGCCTGCTCTACGGGCTGCTGCTCGACGGTTTCAAGCTGCTGTAGACGCCGCTGCCGCCTCGCCGGTGGCGAGCAGATAGAGCAGGGCCATCCGCACCGGGATGCCGTTGCGCACCTGCTCGTCGACCAGGCTCAACGAGGGATCGTCGAGCAGGTCGCCGGCCAGCTCCACCCCCCGGTTCACCGGGCCCGGGTGGAGCAGGGGCACCGGCCGGCCGCAGAGGGCCATGCGCTCCTGGCTGAGGCCATAGAGCCGGTGATAGGTGTCGAGGCTGGTAAGCAGATGCTGACGCATGCGCTCCTTCTGCAGCCGCAGGGTCATCACCGCATCGGCACCGGGAAGCGCCCGCTCGAGCGAGCGCTCCACCGTGATCCGGCCCCGCGTCGCCACAGGATCGACGGCCTGACCGGGCGGGGGCGCGGCAGTGAAGGCGGCGAACAGATCCGGGACGAGGGTGGGCGGGCCGCAGAGAACGACATCGGCACCGCAGGCGGTGAGGGCCCAGAGATTGGAGCGGGCCACGCGCGAATGCACCACGTCACCGACGATCACGATGCGGCGGCCGGCCAGGGCCGCCGGGCCCGGCGCCGCCGGATCGAAATGGCGGGCGAGGGTGAACAGATCCAGCAGGCCCTGGCTGGGGTGGCTGTGCAGGCCGTCGCCTGCATTCAGCACCGCCACCCGCTCGCCGGCCGCCTCCAGATCGCGGGCCAGGGTGCGGGGAACGGCGGCACAGCGGTGCCGCACCACCAGGATGTCGGCCCCCATGGCCACGTAGGTGCGGGCCGTGTCCAGCAGGCTCTCGCCCTTGCTGAGGGAACTGGAGGAGGGGGAGAAGCTCTGAACGTCGGCCGAAAGGCGCCGGGCTGCAAGTTCGAAGCTGCTGCGGGTGCGGGTGCTGGGCTCGAAGAACAGGCTGGTCATCAACCGGCCCTGCAGGGCCGGCAGCTTGCGCGCGCCCGCCACCGGCAGGGCCCGGAAGCGCTGGGCCAGGGCCAGAACGGTGGCGAAGTCGGCCAAGGAGAACGAGGCCAGGTCGAGCACGTGGTGATGGCTCCAGCCGCTCAACGCTGCAGTTCCCTTCTCATGAGCCAACCGTAGAGGCCGGGGTGTCGTTCGCCAGCCAGGGAGCCAGCCGCTCGAGGCGGGGGCGGCGGTCGCCGGGGGCCCGCCGGCTGACGCTGCGGCTGCCCTGCAGATACCAGCGCCAGGGCAGGTCCTGGCCGCGGGAGAGGCCGATGCGGGTGGTGCGGCGGATCGCCGCCGGCCCGTCCTCCGCCAGCAGGGCCGCCACCGCCGGCGGTGGCGCCTCCAGCCAGAGGCCCCGGGCGGGATCGGCGGGCCGGGCATCGCAGTCGCCGTCGATGGCGAAGGCGCGCGCCAGCAGGGCCGGGCCTGCCGCGATCCGCTCCGGCGCTCCCGGCAGCGCCGCGGCCCGCAGCAGCACGCCGCTGGCCCACTCGGCCCGATCCGTGACCACATTCACGCAGTGGTGGATGCCGTAGCTCACGTAGACGTAGAAGTGGCCGGGCGCGCCGAAGAGGGTCTCGTTGCTCGGCGTGCGGCGGCGGTGGCCATGGCAGCCGGGCTCGCTCTGGCAGTAGGCCTCGGTTTCCACGATCACGCCGCGCCGCAGAGCTCCGCCTGGGAGCCGGCGCACCAGCAGACAGCCGATCAGCCCGGGGGCCACCGTTTCGGCGGGGCGGGCGAAGAAAGCGGGGGGGAGGACAGGCCCAATGGAGGCCATGGCGGGGCCGGAGGGCTGCGGTGGCCATGCTGCCCGAGACAACGGAACGCGGCGGGGGCGCGGCGGCGGGCCCGGTTCCCGGCCAGACTGCCGCCAGTTCCAACCGGCCTTCAGGGTCGGTCCGTCCCGATGGACAGCCCCGGTTTCGACCTCGGCACCGTGCTCCTCGCCGGCAGCGGCCTGTTCTGCCTGGCCACCCTGTTCTTCGGCACCCGCGGTGGCTACTACGACACCGATGACTACGACGGCAACGGCACCGCCCACTGATCCGATGACCTCCCCCGGCCCGGTTGACGAGGCAGCCGCGATCCGTCTGCAGTTGCGCACCTGGCCCGAGGTGGAGGCCTACCTCGGGCGCTGCCGCGGCGTGATCGTGCCCCTCGGCTCCACCGAACAGCACGGCCCCACCGGCGCCATCGGCACCGATGCCCTCACCGCCGAGGCGGTGGCCCTCGAGGTGGGCCGCCGCACCGGCGTGCTGGTGACCCCCGCCCAGAGCTTCGGCATGGCCGAGCATCACCTGGGCTTCCCCGGCACGGTGAGCCTGCAGCCCTCCACCCTGCTGGCGGTGCTCCACGACGTCGTGCTGTCGCTGGCGCACCACGGCTTCGAGCGGATCTTCGTGATCAACGGCCACGGCGGCAACATCGCCACCACCCGGGCCGCCTTCGCCGAGGCCTACGCCACGGCCGCCAGCCGCGGCCTGCCGGTCGCCGGGCGGCTGCGCTGCCGTCTGGCGAACTGGTTCACCGCCGGCCCCGTGATGCGTGAGGCCCGGGAGCTCTATGGAGAGAAGGAGGGCCATCACGCCACTCCCAGCGAGATCGCCCTGACCCTGCACCTGGAGCCCTCGCTGCAGGCCCATCAGCGCCCCCTGCCGGAACCGGCGCCCGCTGGCCCGATCCACGGCCCGGACGACTTCCGCCGCCGCCACCCCGACGGGCGCATGGGCTCCGATCCCTATCTTGCCCAACCGGACCATGGCGAGCGCTTCCTCGACGTGGCCGCCACAGCCCTGGCCGCCGATCTGGAGGCCTTCCTGGCCGAGGACTGAGGCCCCGGAGCCCCGGGCGCGGGCGTCTAGGGTTGGCGCTCCGGACAGCCCGTGGATGAGCAGGATCTCCGCCGACGACGTGCGCAAGGTGGCCCAGCTGGCCCGCCTCGATCTGCCCGAGGAGCGCATCGCCACCTACACCGGCCAGCTCGAGCGCATCCTCGACTACGTGGCCCATCTCCAGGCGGTGGACACCGAGGGCGTGCCCCCCACCACCCGGGCCGTGGAGGTGGTGAACGTCACCCGCGAGGACGAGGTGACGCCGACGCCGGTGCGGGAGGACCTGCTCGATCTGGCGCCCCAGCGGGAGGGCGACTTCTTCCGGGTTCCGCGGATCCTGGCGGACTGATCGGCCCGATCAGCTCAGCGCACCGGCGACACGGCGGTGCGATGCAGCAGCTCGAGCACCCGGCGGCGGGTGTAGCGGGTGGGCATCAGCGCCGCCAGGGGACGCAGGCGGCTGCGGCGCCGCTTGTGGCTGCGAACCCCCAGGAAGATGTCGTAGAGGAAGTTGAGGAAGTCCTTGCGCGTTTCGAACATGCCCAGACGCTGGGGCGAACCCTTGGCATCAAGAATGTGCCGGGTGGCGAGATAGGCGGGCTGGTACTGGAACCAGGGAATCGAGGGCCAGAGATGGTGAACCAGGTGATAGTTCTGGCCCATGATCAGCCAGTTCATCATGCGGCTCGGATACACCCGGGCGTTGTGCCAGCGGTTGCGGGACTGGAAGGGACGGTGGGGCAGGTAGTCGAAGAAAAGGCCGAGGGTGACGCCCACCATCAGGGCCGGGGCGAACCAGCAGTTGAACAGGAAGGGGAGGAAATCGAAGCGGATGGCCGCCAGCACGATCGCCAGGAAGACTCCTCGGGCAAGGCCCCACTCCAGCAGTTCCCAGCGGCGCCAGAGCCGATGGCGGAAGAAAAAGACTTCGTGATAGAAGAAGCGCGGCGCGATCAGCCACAGCGGGCCGAAGGTGCTGACGATGTGATCGGGATCATGCTTCGGATCGTTCACATGGGCGTGATGCTGCAGGTGAACCCGCGTGAACACCGGGAAGCTGAAGCCCAGCAGCAGGGCGGCCCCGTGGCCCATCACCGCATTGCAGAAGCGGTTCGGATGGGCGGCGTTGTGACAGGCGTCGTGGATCACCGTGCCCTCCAGGTGGAGGGAGAGGAAGCCGAGGGCGAGCAGGGCCGGCAGGGGCCAGCCGCCCGCAAACCAGCCCCAGATCGTGAGGGCCGCCAGCAGATAGCCGGCCAGGAAGAGAGCCACCGTGGGGTTCCAGCCCGCCGGCGGATCCAGATACTGCCGCGGCACGCTCTGCACGGCGGTGGTGCGCTGCACGGGCAGGACTCCAGTGACGACGGGAGTGGCTCGGCAGGCTCGGGGCAGCGCTGGAGTCATCAGCTGGGGGAAGGCTGCCTGCGGTCCTGAAGGCCAGGTTACGAAATCACAAAGCGCATCGCCGGGCTCGCGGCACGTCGGCGGGCTGGACGGCGACGATCGGGGATGCCCACCGGGGGACTTGAACCCCCACGACCTGAGTCACTGGAACCTAAACCCAGCGCGTCTACCGATTCCGCCAGGTGGGCGCTGCGGAACTCTAGGCAGCCGATCAAGCAGCACATCCACTGAGCCCAGAATGGGGACCACCGCTGAACGGCCATGCTCGCCACCCTGGGGGGACTGCTGGCCCTGCTGCTGGGGCTGGCGGTCCTGCTGCTGCCCCTGCTCACCCCCGAACTTAGCCGGCCCCGGGATTCGGCCTGGGGCGCGCTCGTGCTGCTGCTGGGCCTGGTGCTGGTCACCAGCGCCGATCGGCTCAGCGGTGCCCCGATGCTGGGGGTGCTCTGCGGCGGCCTGCTGATCGGCCGGCTCGGCAGCGAGGTGGGCCAGGCGCGCTGGCGCCAGCTCAGCGAGGAGGAACGGGGGCAGATCGGCTCGGCGTCCCGTTGGCGCGAGCGGCTGGATCAGCTGCTGGCCGCGCTGGGACGCCTGCTGGAGCTGGTCGCCTCCCGGGTGCAGGCCTTCGCCAGCCGGTTCGGTGGCGGCCGCCAGCCCCGCGGCGGCGGCAAGCGCTGGGTGCGGCCTGACGTCGCGGGCGAGCCGGCGGCGGCGCCGGCCGATCCCTCGGTGCGCGAAGTGGCCGGCTTCGAGGCGATCGAGACCCTGCTCGTGGAGGCCGGAGCCCTGAAGCAGGAACCGGAAGGCGACGGAGCGGGATAATCCAGCCTTGCTGCCCAGGCGATGTGACCGCCAGCCCGGCCTCCACCCCGTCGGCTTCCTCCTACAAGGACACGCTCAACCTGCTGAAGACGCCGTTCGCCATGCGGGCCAACGCGCGGGTGCGGGAGCCCGAACTGCAGGCGTTCTGGGCGGAGCTCGGCCTCTACGAGCGGCTGAGCCGCGGCAACCCCGGCGAGCGCTTCACCCTCCACGACGGGCCGCCCTACGCCAACGGAGCCCTGCACGTAGGCCACGCGCTCAACAAGATCCTCAAGGACATCATCAACAAGCACGCCCTGCTCAACGGGCGCCGGGCCCGCTTCCGGCCCGGCTGGGACTGCCACGGCCTGCCGATCGAGCTCAAGGTGCTGCAGGGGCTGAGCAGCGAGGAGCGCCGCTCGCTCACGCCCATCGACTTGCGGCGGCGTGCCCGCGCCTACGCCCTCGAGCAGGTGGAGGGGCAGAAGCAGGGCTTCCGGCGCTGGGGGATCTGGGCCGACTGGGAGAAGCCCTACCTCACCCTCGATCGCGCCTACGAGGCCGCCCAGATCCAGGTGTTCGGGCGGATGGTGCTGGCCGGGCACATCTACCGGGGCCTCAAGCCGGTGCACTGGAGTCCCAGCTCCCGCACCGCCCTGGCGGAGGCGGAACTGGAGTATCCCGACGGCCACACCTCGCCAAGCGTCTACGTGGCCTTCCCGGTGCGAACACTGCCCGAGGCCCTGGCGGCCCAGCTGCGACAGGCCGGCCAGACGGCCCTGGCCGACGCCCCGGAGGCGGAGGGGCTGGGGGTAGCGATCTGGACCACCACCCCCTGGACGCTGCCGGCGAACCTGGCGGTGTCGGTGAACGGCCGGCTCGACTACGCGATCTGCCGCCAGGAGCGCGGCGGCCGGGTGCGCCACCTGGTGGTGGCCCGCGAGCTGGTGGAGAGCCTCGCAGAGCGGCTGGGAGCCCCGCTGCAGCCCCTGCTGAGCGTGAAGGGCGCCGACCTCGAGGGCATCGTCTACGGCCATCCGCTGCTGGAGCGCAGCGCGCCGGTGGTGATCGGCGGCGACACCATCACCACCGAATCCGGCACGGGCCTGGTGCACACCGCCCCGGGCCACGGCGTCGATGACTTCAACACCGGAGCCAAGTACGGCCTGGCGGTGCTCTGCCCCGTGGACGAGGCCGGCACCCTCACCGAGGAGGCCGGGCCCTTCGCCGGCCTGAACGTGCTCAAGGACGCCAACCCAGCGATCATCGAGGCCCTGGCCGCGGCCGGCGCCCTGCTCGCCGAGGAGCGCTATGCCCACCGCTATCCCTACGACTGGCGCACCAAGAAGCCCACGATCTTCCGGGCCACCGAGCAGTGGTTCGCCTCGGTGGAGGGCTTCCGCAGCCAGGCGCTCGAGGCGATCGCCGCCGTGGACTGGCTTCCGGAGAGCGGCCGCAACCGCATCGAGGCGATGGTGCGCGACCGGGGCGACTGGTGTATCTCCCGCCAGCGCACCTGGGGGGTGCCGATCCCCGTCTTCTACCACCGCGAGAGCGGCGAGGTGCTGCTCAACGCCGACACCCTGCGCCACATCGAGGGGCTGATCGCCGAACACGGCTCCGACGTGTGGTGGGAGCGCGACGAGGCCGGCCTGCTGCCGCCCGGACTGGCGGCCGAGGCCGATCAGTGGCGCAAGGGCACCGACACGATGGATGTGTGGTTCGACTCGGGCTCGTCGTGGGCCGGTGTGCTCGGCGGCCTCGGCGGCGATCACCCCGCCGGCGACGAGGCGCTGGCCTATCCCGCCGACCTGTACCTGGAGGGATCGGACCAGCACCGCGGCTGGTTCCAGAGCAGCCTGCTCACCTCGGTGGCGGTCAACGGCCACGCCCCCTACCGCCGGGTGCTCACCCACGGGTTCACCCTCGATGAGAAGGGCCGCAAGATGAGCAAGTCGCTGGGCAATGTGGTGGACCCGGCGGTGCTGGTGGAGGGCGGCAAGAACGAGAAGCAGGAGCCGGCCTACGGCGCCGATGTGCTGCGGCTGTGGGTGAGCTCGGTGGACTACTCCGCCGACGTTCCCCTGGGGCCCGGGATCGTGAAGCAGCTGGCCGACGTGTACCGCAAGGTGCGCAACACCGCCCGCTACCTGCTCGGCAACCTGCACGACTTCGATCCCGCCACCGACGCTGTTCCCGTGGCCGAACTGCCGCTGCTGGATCGCTGGATGCTGCAGCGCACGAGCGCCCTGATCGAGGCGGTGAGCGCCGACTTCGAGCACTTCGAGTTCTACCGCTTCTTCCAGGCCCTGCAGAACTTCTGCGTGGTGGATCTCTCCAACGTCTACCTCGACATCGCCAAGGACCGGCTGTACGTGAGCGCCCCCGCCTCATTCCGGCGCCGCAGCTGCCAGACGGTGCTGCACCTGGTGGTGGAGCGGCTGGCGGGGCTGATCGCCCCGGTGCTCTGCCACATGGCGGAGGACATCTGGCAGAACCTGCCCTATCCGGTGGCCGAGGCCTCGGTGTTCGAGCGCGGCTGGCCCCGCTCACCGCAGGCCTGGGCCGCCCCGGAGCTGGAGGAACCGATGCAGCGCATCCTTGATCTGCGCGCCCTGGTGAACCGCCAGCTCGAAAGCTGCCGCAGCCGCGCTGAACTGGGCGCCTCGCTGGAGGCGCGGGTGCACCTGTCGCTCGACGGCGGCGACGCCACAGCCCCGCTGCGGCAGGCCCTCGCCCTGCTGGAGACCAGCCCCCATCCCACGGTCGACAACCTGGCGGACTGGCTGCTGGTGTCGGACCTGGCGATCGGCGGCCCTCCTCCCGATGCCCCCCTGGCGCTGGAGGAGGACGGCGGCGTGCGGGTGACCGTGGCCCGGGCCGACGGCAGCAAGTGCGAACGCTGCTGGCACTACGAGAGCGACATCGGCAGCCACACCGCCCATCCCACCCTGTGCGGACGCTGCGTGGAGGCCCTGGAGGGCTGAGCTCAGGCCGCCAGGGGCTCTCAGCCCTCCGGGCGAGGCGGCAGCAGCCGGGGCAGCAGCAGGCCGGACCGCCGCTTCCAGGCCTCGAAGCCGGGGTGGCGGGCCAGGGACGCCTCCTTGCGGCGCATGTTGGGCACGAACACCCCCAGGGCGAAGCCAGCCAGCACCAGATAGGGGAGGAGATGCATCGCCAGCACGGCGAACGAAAGGTAGATGAGGATCTCGCCGAGATAGTTGGGATTGCGGCAGCGGGCGAAGAAGCCTTCGTCGATCAGGCCGGGCCGCTGCTGCAGGGTGAAGTGCTTCTGGGCATCGGCGCCGTAGTGCAGGAACACGCCGGTGAGGCAGAGGGCCGTGGCGGCCGCCGCCAGGGGCGGGGGCGGCACCGCACCGGAGGAGATCAGCAGGTAGGGAGCCAGCCAGTACAGCCCCAGGGCCAGGAAGCCGCTGAGGGCCACGGGCCAGCCCACCGTCTGCTCCCACTGGCGGTCGGGGAACATCCGGTCCTTGAGCAGCCAGAGCAGGCCGTAGGTGCCGTGCAGGGCCAGGTAGAGCCAGGGGCCGCTGCCGAAGTTGCCGTAGGCCGCCATCAGAGCCAGCACCACCGGCGGGGTGAGGCCCTTGTGCAGGTTGATCACATGACGGAGCTGCATCCCTTCACCAGGCGGCGGAGTCGAGAAAGGCGTCCACGGGGGAGGGTCCGGCCAGCAGGATCTCCGCCCCCGGGCGCAGGGGCCCTTCCAGCAGTTCGGCGCCGGTGATCGCGCTGCCCTCCGGCAGGGCCGGGCGGTCGGGGTCGAAGGCCGTGGGGTGGGTGGTGCTGCTGGAGAAACCGCGGAAGATCAGCAGTTCGAACGCCTCCCGTTCCTCACCCTGCTCGGCGGGGAGGGTGCCGGTGAGCCGCAGCACCCGATCCGGCCGTGCCCGGCTCAGCTCCTCCAGCCGGGCGAGCAACGAGGCCACGGTGGTGTCAGCGGAGGGGAAGGGCGGGGCCATCGGAGGGGGCGGGGATGGGCCCATGCTGGCGGCTGAGGCCGCCCGGCGAGAGGGCGATCGGGGGGGGTCAGAACTCGCCGGCCACCCGCCCGGCCCGGGGCAGGCGCACCAGCACCCACTGGAGCAGGCCCACCACCCAGCCCACCAGAGCCAGATAGCCCACGAAGGCCGCCACAGGCGGACTCCAGGTGGCTCCGAAGATGAAGCCGAACACGGTGGCGACGATCCCGTGGAGTCCGGCCGGTGCCTCCAGCCAGGGGCGGCAGAGGCTGAGCTTCTCCACCCCGCCCATGCAGGCCAGGGCCGTGGTGGCCAGGGCCGCACTGAGCAGACAGAACAGCGTCACGCCCCAGCGCCAGATCCGCAGGGTGAGGGGCAGGGCGCGCCAGGGCGGCAGATCGGCCAGTTCCTCGTTCAGATCCACCCAGAACCACAGTGCCGCCACGATCAGCAGCGGCGCCAGCACCAGCAGCAGATAGCCGGTGGGGCGGCGGTTGGTTAGCAGCAGCAGGGCGATCAGCAGCAGGCTGGAGACCTTCCAGTAGATCCCCAGCAGGCGCAGCATCGCTCCCTGCTTCTGGAGGGTAACCCACACCAGCAGCACCAGCGGCACGCCCACGGCGAAGAGCAGGCCGAGGCGAACGTCGAGCCAGACCGCGGATCGGTAGAGCAGGGGGCTGGAAAACGGATCCGGCACGGACGCTCGGTACGGGAAGGCGCCATTATCCGTGCGCCCCCGGGGCCTAGGGTCCGCCCATGGCTGGCTTCCCCTCCTTCCCCTGGCTTCCCCGCCGCGGACGGCCCGCCGCGGACGGGGCCTGGTGTCGCACGGCGCTGGTGCGCGAGGCCTCGCTGCAGGCGGCGGTGGACGCAGTCGTGCAGCAGCTGGGCAGTGGAGGCTCGGCCGATTTCGCCCTGGTGTTCGCCTCCAGCAGCTACGCCAGCGACCTGCCGCGCCTGCTGCCGCTGCTGCAGGCGCGGCTCAAGGCCGATCACTGGCTGGGCTGTGTCGGCGGGGGCGTTGTGGGCACCGATCCCGGGGGCGATCCCCATGAACTCGAGGGCGAACCGGCGCTGACGGTGACCCTGCTGCACCTGCCGGGGGCCCACCTGCATCCCTTCGCCCTCGACGCCGACAAGCTGCCGGACCTGGACGGACCGGCCGAACCCTGGCGGGAGCTGCTGGGAGCGCCACCGGAAGCCGGGCAGTCGCTGCTGCTGCTGATCGATCCCGGCTGCGGCAGCATCCAGGATCTGATCAGCGGCCTCGACTACGCCTACCCCGAGGCTCCGAAGGTGGGCGGGATCGCCGGCCAGCACAGCGCCGCCCACGGCTCCCTGCTTTACGGCAACGCGGTGCGGGGGGGCGCGGTGGGCTGCCTGATCGGCGGCGCCTGGCGTCTGGATCCGGTGGTCGCCCAGGGGTGCCGGCCGATCGGCCCGGTGTTCGAGGTGGAGCAGGCTCAGCGCAACGTGGTGCTGCAGGTGAGCCGCGGCAGCAGGCGCAACAGCCCGGTGGAGGCCCTCCAAGCGATTCTCACCGACCTGACGCCGGCGGAGCGGGAGCAGGTGAAGAACTCCCTGTTCCTGGGGGTGGGTCGCAGCGAATTCAGCCTCGCCGGCAGCGAGGATCCGCCCGCTTTCCTGGTGCGCAACCTGATCGGGGTGGACCCGCGCAACGGGGCCGTGGCCGTGGGGGAACGGATGCGGGTGGGACAGAAGGTGCAGTTCCAGCTGCGCGATGCCGATGCCTCCCGCGAGGAGTCGCGCCAGCTGCTCCGGCGACAGGCCCTGCGCAGGGCCGAGCCCCTCACCGCCCTGCTGTTCGCCTGCCTGGGCCGCGGCGAGAGCCTCTACGGCGAACCCGACGGCGATGTGAGCCTGTGCCGCGAGGCCTTCGCCACCGTGCCGATTGCGGGGGTGTTCTGCAACGGCGAGATCGGACCGGTGGGCAGCCCCACCACCCACCTGCACGGCTACACCGCCAGCTGGGGCTTCCTGGTGCCCGCCTCCCAGGACGACGAGGCACGCGGTTCCCGCTGAGATGGTGCGTCAGCACGTCAATCCGCTGAGCCTCTTCTACCGGCAGCCGCGGCCCCTGCCGCCGTTGGTGGAGCTGTTCGACGATCCCGCGCTGCCGCTGCACCTCGACATCGGCTGCGCCCGGGGCCGGTTCCTGCTGGCCCTCGCCCCGCAGGAGCCGCAGCGCAATCACCTGGGCCTGGAGATCCGCCGGCCGCTGGTGGAGCTGGCCGAGGCCGACCGGATCGCGGCCGGCCTGGGCAACCTGCGCTTCCTGTTCCGCAATGCCAACGTCAGCCTCGACGACTGGCTGCGCTCCCTGCCCGAAGGCCGGCTGGCGCTGGTGACGGTTCAGTTCCCCGATCCCTGGTTCAAGAAGAAGCATCACAAGCGCCGGGTTCTGCAGCCGGGCCTGCTGGCCGCCCTGGCCACCGCCCTGGCTCCCGGCCGGGAGCTGTTCGTGCAGAGCGACGTGCCGGCGGTGATCGAGCCGATGGTGGCCCTGATCGAGGCCAGCGGCTGCTTCACCCGCCCGCCGGCCGACGCCCGCCCCTGGCGGGCCGACAATCCCCTGCCCCTGCCGACCGAGCGGGAGCGGCACGTGCTGGCCCAGGGTCTGCCCGTGTACCGGGTGCTGTTCCGTCGCAACACCGCGCCGGTTCCCGCAGTGGCGGATCTGGAGGCGGCGGCCCGGGCCGCCGATAATCCGGGCGACGGCGCCGATCCGGCCGCCGCGGCTGTCTCCCCCACGCCTTCGCCCACACCCTGATGGTGCCCGCCCCCAGCCCGCCCGTTCCCCTGCTCCTGCGCTGGCAGGGGCTGCTGGCCGCTGGGCCCGCGGGGGTTCTGGGACGTCATCTGCCCCTGATCGCGGGCTGGGTGCTCTGTGCCCTGCTGGCAGGCCTCCCCCTGGTGACCCGCGGCGGTCTCAGCCTGCTGATCGCCGCCAGCGGGCTTCTGTGGGTGGTGTGGGCCCTGCGCACCCCGCCGGGCCGGATCGGCACCATCAACGGCTGGCTGCTGGTGGTGCTGGGGGTGGCGGTGCTGGCCTCGGGCTTCTCGCCGGTGCCGATGGCGGCGTTCAAGGGCCTGCTGAAGCTGGTGAGCTATCTGGGCGTGTACGCCCTGATGCGCCAGCTGCTGGCGACCTCCCCACTCTGGTGGGACCGGCTGGTGGCGGCCCTGATGGCCGGGGAACTGCTGACCGCCGTGATCGGCATCCGCCAGCTGTACGAAGACACCAACGCCCTGGCCCGCTGGTCGGATGCCAACTCGGTGGCCCGGGGCACGGTGCGCATCTACAGCACGCTCGAGAACCCCAACCTGCTGGGCGGCTTCCTGCTGCCGGTGCTCCCCATCGCCCTGGTCGCCGTCGTGCGCTGGCGCCATCCGGCACGCCGTCTGTTCGCCCTGGCCTGCCTGGTGCTGGGACTGATCGCCCTGGTGCTCACCTACAGCCGGGGGGCCTGGATGGGGATGGTGGCCTCTCTGGCCGTTCTGGCGCTGCTGCTGGTCCTGCGGGCCACCCGCTCCTGGCCGCCCCTTTGGCGGAGGCTGCTGCCCCTGGGCCTGCTGCTGGGGGGAGCGCTGGTGCTGACGATCCTCGTGACCCAGGTGGAAGCGCTGCAGGTGAGGGTGCTGAGCCTGCTGGCGGGCCGCGAGGACAGCTCGAACAACTTCCGCATGAACGTGTGGACCTCGGCGCTGGAGATGGTCCAGGACCGCCCCTGGCTGGGGATCGGGCCCGGGAACACCGCCTTCAACCTGATCTACCCGCTGTATCAGCAGCCCAAGTTCAATGCCCTGAGCACCTATTCCATCCCGCTGGAGTGGCTCGTGGAGGCCGGCGTGCCGGGCCTGATCGCCGGCGTGGGCCTGTTCCTGGCCTCGGTGCGCTCCGGGCTGGCCCGGCGCCTGGGCGACGGGCCCCTGGTGCTGCCGGGGCTGGCGTCGGTGGCCGCCTTCGTGGGCCTGGCGATCCAGGGCCTGACGGACACGATCTTCTTCCGGCCTGAGGTGCAGCTGGTGGGCTTCCTGTGCCTGGCCACCCTGGCGGCGGGCGCCAACCCCACCCCGGCGGAAGCGCGCCGCGATGCCTGAGGGGCTGATCGCGGGCTTCGATGCCGGCCAGACCCACACCACCTGCCGACTGGCGACAGCGGCCGGCGGCCTGGTGCTGGCGGAGGGGGAAGGCCCGGGGGTCTGCCATCTCGCGGCTCCGGGGGGCGAGGAGCGCTTCCAGGACGCTCTGCAAGGCGCCCTGGCCGCTGCCCGGGGCAGGCTGACGGAATGCCCCGCCAGCCTGCCCCTGGTGGCGGCGGCGGTGGGGGCCAGCGGCATCGAGCAGGGTTCGGCGGTTCAGGAGCGGGGCCAGTCCCTGGCGGCCCGTTGCCTCGGCCTGGCGTCAGGGCGCACCGCGGTGACCGGGGACGAGCGCACCGCCCTGCGGGGCGCCTTCCCGGACGGCCCGGGGATCGTGGTGATCAGCGGCACCGGCACGATCGCCGTGGGGCGGGACGGAAGGGGCCGGGAGCACCGCTGCGGCGGCTGGGGCTGGCTGCTCGATGGCGCGGGGGCGGCGATGGACATCGGCCGGGACGGCCTGGCCCTGAGCCTGCGCATGGCCGACGGGCGGCGGCCGGACACCCCCCTGCGGGCCGCCCTCTGGGACGCCCTTGGGCTCGATCCCGCTGATCCGGGCGCACCGCAGCGGATCAAGGCGCAGGTGGTGAGCCCGCAGTTCGGCCCCGCCGGGTTCGCGCGGCTGGCCCCGGTGGTGCACCGTGAGGCGCAGGCGGGTGACCCGGAGGCGGAGGCGATCCTGATGCGCTCGGCCCTGGCCCTGGCGGAGATGGTGGCGGGGGTGGCGGCGGCCCTTCACCTGGACGCACCGGCGGTGTGCGGGATGGGCGGAGCCCTGGAGAACCTCGAAGGGTTGCGGATTCGGTTCGCCCGGAATCTGGCCGGGCTTGTGCCCCAGGCCAGGCTGGTGGTGGCCAGGGGCGATGCCTGTGCCGGCGCCCTTGCCCTGGCGGTGGAGCTGGCGGAGGCTGCCTCGGCGGGCTGAGCCGGCTCAGCCGGCATTGAGGTGGTGATCGGCGGAGGCCGCCAGCTGGCCGGCCCAGTGCTCCACCTGCTCCATTTCGGCGGCCTCCACCATCACCCGCAGCAGCGGTTCGGTGCCGCTGGCGCGCACCAGCACCCGGCCCCGGCCCTCCATCGCGGCCTCAGCCCGCTCCACCTCCAACCGCAGGGGGTCGCAGGACTGCCAGCCGATGCGCCGCTCCCGGTCGGGCACCGTGATGTTCACCAGCTTCTGGGGCCAGGGGGTGAAACTGGTGTCCATCCAGTCGGCGAGGCTGCCGCCGCCACCGTGGATCAGGGTGGCCACCTGCAGGGCGGTCAGCAGGCCATCGCCGCTCATGCCGTGCCGCGCGGAGAGGATGTGCCCCGACTGCTCCCCGCCCAGGGCCGCACCCATCGCCTCCATCGCCGCATGGACGTACTGGTCGCCCACGGGGGTGCGCTCGAGCACGCCCCCTCGCTCCTGCCAGGCCCGCTCGAAGCCGAGGTTGGACATGACCGTGGCCACGATCCGCTGGTCGGGCAGCTGGCCCGCATCCCGCAGGGCCGACCCCCAGAGAAAGAGGATCTGGTCGCCGTCGACGATGCGGCCGCGGCCGTCGACGGCCAGCATCCGATCCGCGTCGCCGTCGAACGCGAAGCCCATCGCCGCCCCCTGGTCCAGCACTGCATGGCGCAGGGGCTCGAGATGGGTGCTGCCACAGCCCTGGTTGATGCGGGCACCGTCGGGCTCCCCGTGCAGCACCGTCACCCGGGCCCCCAGGCGCCGGAACACCTCCTCGCCGCAGGCGGTGGCGGAACCGTGGCAGAGGTCGAGCACGATCGGGCAGCCCTCCAGGCGGGCGCCCCCCACGCTCTCCACCAGGCCATCGGCGTAGGCCGCCACCAGGTCGGGACGGAGGTGGGCGGTGCCACCACCGTGGAAGCCCTTCTCAGCGCCCTCCGGCCCCTCCGGCGACGAGCCTGCCGTGCCGCGCAGGCCGGCCTCGATCGCCTCCTGCTGGCGGCGGCCGAGCTTGGCGCCGCAGGCTCCGAACACCTTGATGCCGTTGTCGTGGGGAGGGTTGTGGCTGGCCGACACCATCAGGCCGCCGGCGGCACCGAGGCGACGGATGGTTCCGGGCACGGCGGGGGTGGGGCACAGCCCCAGCTGCCAGACCTCCCGTCCGGCCGCGGTGAGCCCGGCGGTCAGCGCCGCCACCAGCATCGGGCCGCTGGAGCGGGAGTCGGTGCCGATCAGCACCGGGCCGCCCTGGGGAAGCACCCGGCCGCACCAGTAGCCCACCTGCAGGGCCAGGGCCGGGGTGATGGTGGTCCCGACCCGGCCGCGGATGCCATCGGTGCCGAAGCGGGCGCCGGCCGAACCCAGGGGTGCTCCGAGGGGGGGGGGAACCGGCTGCGGCATGCCGTGGGCGCGAGAAGGGGTCAGGCTACGCGGGCCGGCGGGAGCCCCCCGGCGCAGCCATCCTCTGCCTCAGCGCCAGCGGTGGGGACGCCACAGCCAGCGGAGCAGTGCGGCGACGCTGAGCAGCAGCAGCAGGCCCACCAGCCAGCCGGGGAGCCAGAGGAACGGGGGCCAGGGCCGCAGCACCACCGCCAGGCCGGCCAGCGCCGCCAGGGTGAGGGCCCGCCGCCGCTGTCCGGCGCCGGGCAGGTCGCGCAGCAGCGGCGGCAGCCAGGTGAGCTGCAGCGAGGGCAGACGGGGCAGGCGCACCGGGCTGGGGCGGAACGCTGTCCAGAATGCCGGGCGACATGCATCTCCGCCTTGGCCCGTCTGCCGATCCTGCTGGCCGTGTCCTGCCTGGGCACGGGGGCGGCGCTCCTGCTGGGCAGGGCCATGCTGCAGGCGCGTCCTGCCCTCACCCCCGCCACCCCGTCCTCCAACCTGGAGAGGGTGCAGCGCTGGGACCCCGATCCCGGCCGCCGCCGGGAAGCGGCCCTGCTGCTCCACGGCAGCGGCGACGGCAACCGTCAGGCCCGTCGGGCCCTGCTGCGGGGACAGGGCTGGGGGCCGGATCCCCTGGCGGCGGTGGTGCTGAAGCTCGACGCCCTCGATGCCCAGGCCCTGGATCGGCCGGTCCAGGCCGAAGGCCTGTGGCGCAGCCTGCTGCGCCGGTTCCCCGCGTCGCCCGCCAGTGCCGACGCCCTGTATGCCCTCGGACGGAGTGAGCCACCCCTGCGCCGGCAGCTTCTGGAACGCTGGCCGGCCCATCCCGCCGCCCTGGCGGGAGCCGTGGAGGCTGGTCCGGATCCCGCCCTGCGCCTGAAGGGAGCGGTGCATCTGGCCCGCTGGGGAGCCCGCTGGCCCGGAGCCGAGGCCCTGCTGCGCGAGGCCTGCGCCAGTGCCGGCAGCTCTGCCTCTGGCAGCAGCCGGGTGGCCGCTCCGGATCCGGCCCAGCGGGGCGTGCTGGCCGGTGGGCTGGCGGAACTGGGGGATGGACGGGCTGCCCTGGCCTGTCTCACGCCCGCCGGTGCCACCACCCCGGACACCTCCGCCCTCGGGCCAGCGGAGAGGCTTGCCCTGGCCCGCAGCCTGCTCAAGGGGGAGGACGCCCAGGCGCGGCAGGGCGAAGCCCTGCTGGTGGAGGTGGTGCGCCGCGCTCCATCCTCCCCGCAGGCCGAGGAGGCGGTGCGCCTGCTGGCCCAGCAGGAGGGGAAACCGGCCGTGGCCGCGCTGGCGGCTCTGCCGCCGAGCTGGCGGGACCGGGCGCCGGTGCAGGCCCGTCTGGCGCTGGAGAGCGGCGATGGCCGGCAGGTCGCCGACGTGCTCCAGCGCTGGCCCGATGACCCTGCCTCCTGGGACCTGCAGTGGGAGCTGGCCAGGCGGCTGCTGCTTGCCGGGCGCTGGCAGGACGCCGAACAGGTGCTGACCCGGCTGGATGCCGATCGCCTCTCACCCGCCCTGGCCGCCCGACAGCGGTTCTGGCTGGGGTACGTCCAGCAGCAGCTGGGACAGGATGAGCAGGCCACCGCCACCTGGCGGGAGCTGCGGCTGCATCATCCCGGCGGCTACTACGGCTGGCGCGCGGCCGTGCAGCTCGGCGAAGGGGATCTGGCGCTCGATTCCGGATCTGGCGATCCGAAGCACGGCGATGCCTGGGAACCTCTGGCGAGTGGCGACCCGGAGCTCGACCGGCTGTGGCGCCTCGGCCAGAGCACCGAGGCCTGGGAGGCCTGGCGGCATCAACGCGGCAGTCAGCCGCCCCGGGCCAGCCGCGAGCTGCTGGTGGAAGGGCGGCTGCGACAGGGGGTGGGCGACGACTGGACGGGCCTGGGCCAGCTGGAGCAGGCCGCCCTGCGGCTCCCCCCCGACCAGTGCGCCCTGCTGCCCCAGCTGGAGCGCAGCCTCCACCCCCACCGCTTCCTCGACGCCTTCGGGCCGGTGGCCCGCGCCCAGGGCCTGCCGCTCCCCCTGCTGCTGGGGGTGGCCAAGCAGGAATCGCGCTTCACCCCCACCGTCCACTCCGGCGCCGGTGCCGTGGGACTGCTGCAGCTGATGCCGGACACCGCCGCCGAACTGGCGGGCGGGAAGCTGAGTGAAGCCGAACTTGAGGCCCCGGAGCGCAACGCCGCCCTCGGCGGTCGCTATCTGCGGAGATTGCTCGACCAGTGGAAGGGCAATCCCCTGCCGGCGGTGGCCAGCTACAACGCCGGTCCTGGAGCGGTCCAGGAGTGGGTGAATCCTCAGCTGACCACGGCGCCGGAGCTGTGGGTGGAGGCGATCCCCTTCCCGGAGACCCGGCTGTACGTGAAGAAGGTGCTGGGCAACGCCTGGAGCTATCAGGAGGGCCGCCCGCCCGCCTGCTGAGGCGTCCTAACCCCCGTGACCGAAGGGCGTGAGCTGGAAGCTGGTGCTGAGCAGACGCCCCAGGCTCAGGCCCCCCAGCACCACCACCGAGAGCACCACGGTCATCAGCAGCGGGGGTGGAACGACGCGGATGCGCACCAGATCGAGCCGGGCCAGCATCACCGCCGATCCCAGGACAAGCACGCTGGCCAGCACCGCCAGATGGAGCAGATAGAGCCCGCCGATGGTGACCATCAGCAGGGTGAGCACGAGGCTGAGCACCCGGCTGGCCGACATCATCGAGGAGAGCTGGTGCAGCAGCTCCAGGGGCATGGTGCAGACGGCCACCACCACCAGGGCCTGGAGGCATTCGATCGACCAGATCACCTCGGAGTAGCCCCCCATCGGGCCTGGGGTCTGCTGCAGGGAGTGCGCCCAGTGCAGCCCCTGATAGGTACTCACGACCACCAGGAGCAGCAGCATCGGCGCCTGGAGAGGCACCAGCATGATCCGCAGGAAGGAGCGCATCGGCATCTCAGGCGGGATCCAGCACCAGGGAGATCGCCTCCAGCGGGCAGCTGGGGATGCACTGCTCGCAGACCAGGCACCGGGGTGCCTCGAAGTGGAGCCGGGCGGTGTGCGGATCGAAGCGGAGGGCACCGCTCGGGCAGACGCTCGAGCAGATGCCGCAGTCGATGCAGCGATCGGGATCGATGCCGATCTCGCCGGGCGTGCGGCGCAGAGCGAGACCCTGACGCTCCAGCCACAACTCGGCCGCATCGAGCTCGTCGATGTCGCCCGAGAGTTCCACCACCATGGTGCCGCTCTGGTTCGGAGCGATCTGCGCGCGCAGGATCTTGGCGGCGATGTCGAAGTCCACGGCCAGCCTGTAGGTGATCGGCTGGTGCACCGCCTCGCGGGGGAAGTGGAGGGTGAGGCGGCGTTTCACGGCCCCAGGGCAGTGATGGGAACCTAGCAAGGGCGCTCGGGGTCGCCCCGTGGCGACGGCGACCGGAACCGCGACCGGCCAGGGGCGGCTGCCAGAGTGCGGCGAGCGTCGCGCCCCTGCCGCCGATGACCACGCCTGCCCCCGCCGAACCCCTGGGCCGCCGGGAGCGGATGCTGCTGGCTGCGGTGGCCGCCGTGCTGGCGGTGGCACTGTTCTGGTTCCGGGGTGGCCTCCATCCGGAGGCGCCGCTGGAGCGCCTGGCCCGCCGCTCACCCGACCTCACGACGGCGCTCGCGAATGGTCGGCCCACGGTGGTGGAGTTCTATGCCGACTGGTGCGAGGCCTGCCGTGCGATGGCACCGGCGATGGAGGCGATCGAACGGGACCACCGCGACGATCTCGACGTGGTGCTGCTGAACGTGGACAACCCGCGCTGGCAGCCCCAGCTCGAGCAGTACGGCGTGAACGGCATCCCCCAGCTCGAGTTCTTCGATGCGGCCGGCCGGGACGTGGGCCGCTCCCTCGGGGCCCGCCGGCCTGCGGAACTGCAGGCGCTCACCACGGCCCTGCTCGAGGGCGTGGCGCTGCCGGAGCTGGCGGGGGTGGGAGCGCTGAGCGACCTGGCCGCATCGGCGGCCTCCCCCGAGCAGGGCTCAGCGACGGCGCCGGCGGTCGGTCCCCGCAGTCACGGCTGAGCGGCGGGGAGAACCGTCCACGAGGCACCAGAGTGGGCGGGTGTGCCGCCACCACCGATGGATCCCCGCTTCCGGGTCGAGCTGATCGCCGCCACCCCGAATCCCCAGCAATGCGTCTACGCCGGGATGCATCAGGACTACAGCGAGGGCTTCGTGGCCGCCGACCGCGCCGGGTGGCCCGACGAGACCCGCGCCGGTGAGATCTGCGTGAAGCGTCTGCTGGCGGGGGAGCGGGGCCACTACGGACCGCTCGAGCACGCCCAGATCGTGCTCAACGTGGGCTGGTTCCCCCATTCGGTGATGCAGCAGGCCCGCACCCATCGAGTGGGCGTGAGCTTCGATGTGCAATGTCTCGCCGGTGACACCGAGATCACCTTCCTGCATGCCGGTGGGAGCCTACGGAAGATCAAGATCGCTGAACTACACGACCTCTGGACGAACGGAGAGCGAGCGACTCGACATCGGCAGATCCGTGGCCGTCAAGGCGAAGCACCAGGAACATACCGCCGCGATTGCCGCAAGCGGCTGCAGAAGATGAAGTTACGGGTGCTGAACGAAGACACGAACGTCTTTGAAACGAGCCATCTTACGGATGTGATTTGCAGTGGGCTGCAACCGGTCTATCGGCTTACGATGGAGGACGGTCGCACTCTTGACTGCACCGCCAACCATCGGTTGCTCACGCCGGATGGCTGGCAGACCATGGGAGATGCCCTGTCCCTGAGGGTGAGAAGAGATGGCACCGTGCGCAGCTTCCGACGCACGGCGCAGGTGTTGGTGAACGGGAACGTGGCGGTTGGCAGCGGGGCCTACCGAGACCGTGGCTGGCTGCAACAACAGGTCGAATGCGGAGCGACCCCAGACGAGATGGCGGAGCGGGCTGGCTGTTCGACCACCACGATCCGGGACTGGGCCCGTCGGCATCAGATCCGCTTGGTGAAAAGCGACACGCGCTTTCGAGCGGGATTCAACCCCTGGAACCACAACCCTTCAGCTCTCTATCGGCAGCAACAATGGTTGCAGCAACAACTGGAGAACGGGCTTTGTGCCAAGGAGATGGCTGAACTTGCGGGCTGCTCCGTGGAAGCCATCAAAAAGTGGGTCTATCACTTCGGGCTGACCCTCAATAAACGCCCATTTTTCCAAAAGGGCATGCGGCCTTGGAACAAAGGGCGAGGTGGTTATCGCCTGCAGCTATCGGAAGAGTCACGCGAAGCGCGGCGTGCCCATGGCCGACAGATCACCCGTCGAGGCTCGGCATCACATTTTTGGAGAGGGGGTTCATCGTCTGAGCGCATGTTGATCGGTTCCTGGACGCGACAAATCGCTCCCCAGGTTCATCAACGCTTCGATCACACATGCCAGCGTTGTGGATTGCGAGGAAGCGAGCAACAACTGCACGCCCACCACCTGGTGCCTGTCTATGCGGATCCAAGTCTGGGCTGCGAGATCGAGAATCTCGTCACGCTTTGCCAAGCCTGTCACGCCTTCATTCACAAACACCACTTGGAAGCTGATTTTGCTGCGGAGTTCCGTCTGCTGAAGCCAATCCAAAACTGGCCCGTTAAGCCCCGTCCCCGGGGCCGGAAGCTCATGGCCCATCCGCTCACGGTGGTCCAAGTGGAATTTCTAGGCACTCAGATGACCTACGACCTTGCGGTGGCGGATCCCTGGCACAATTTCGTGGCCAATGGCTTAGTGGTTCATAACTCCATGCGCTACACGGGCGATCGCATCCGCAAGGCGGCGAACGGCGAGCTGGAGCTGGAGGAGGTGTTCTACCTGCGCCCGCTGGGCAGCTACAGCGACCGCCAGGGCAAGAAGTACAGCTACGACGCCGACCAACGGGCGATCGACCTCGATCTGTGCTGCCGCGCGGCCGAGCGCTACCGCGACCTGCTGGATGCCGGCTTCGCCGAGGAACACGCCCGCGGCATCCTGCCGTTCGACTACCGCCAGCACTTCGTGGTGAGCTTCAGCCTGCGCGCCTTCCTCCATTTCCTGGATCTGCGCGCCAAGCTCGACGCCCAGGAGGAGATCCGCGCCCTCTGCGATCTGATGTGGCCCCACCTGCAGGCCTGGGCCCCGGAGATCGCCGGCTGGTACGAGAAGAGCCGGCTGCACAAGGCGCGCCTGGCTCCCTGATCGCCCGGGCCGTCAGACCCTGGCGAGGGTCACCCGTTCGGGCTGGTGCTGGTATTTGCCGGCCCGATCCTGGTAGGTGGTCGCGCAGGGATCGCCTTCGAAGAACAGCAGCTGGCAGATGCCTTCGCCGGCGTAGATGCGGCAGTCGGCGCCGGAGGAGTTGCTGAACTCCAGGGTGAGGTGGCCCTCCCAGCTGGCCTCGGCCGGCGTGGTGTTGACGATGATCCCCAGCCGGGCGTAGGTGCTCTTGCCGAGGCAGATCACGGTGATGTTGGCGGGCACCCGCAGCTTCTCCAGCGCCACCCCCAGGCCGTAGGAGTGGGCCGGCAGGATGAAGTACTCGCCGTCCTCATCGCGGTGCAGGGGCGCGGGCTCGAGGTTGGCGGGATTGAACCGCTTGGGGTTCATCACCGTGCCGGGCACGTGCCTGAAAATCAGGAACTCCTTGGCCGAGAGGCGCAGGTCGTAGCCGTAGGAGGAGCAGCCATAACTCAGCACGGCCCCGGTGCGGGCCTCCGGATCCAGGTGGCGCACCAGGGTGCCCTGGAACGGCTCGATCATGCCGGCGGCGGCCTGCTCGTGGATCCAGCGGTCGTTCTTGAGCATCGATCGGGGGGGCGGGCCGCGGTTCGGAGGCTATCCGGGCCGGCCATCAGGCGCCGCGGCGCAGTTCGGTCACCTGATCGGCCATCGCCATCAGCACCTCCGGCACCGCCGGGCCCGTGAGGATCACATCGAGGTGGGCGGGCCGCCGCTGGAGCGCCTCGGTGACCTCGTCGGCCGAGACATAGCCCAGTTCCACCGCCAGTCCCAGCTCATCGAGCACCATCAGATCCACGTCGCCGGCCAGCAGGCGCTCCCGGCTGAAGGCCCACACCTCCGCCACCGCCTCCAGGGGATCGGCCTCCTCGGCCACCGAGACCGCCAGGGCGTCGGCGGGGCGATCGAGGCACAGGGGCAGGGCGGGCCGGAGCCACTGCAGCCGGCCGCACAGCCAGAGGCTGCCCGCCAGCCCCTGGGCCACCCCACCCTTGAGGAACTGGCTCACCAGCACCCGGCTGCCGAGGCCGGCGCTGCGCAGGGCCTGGCTGAACACGGCGGCGAAGCTGCCCCGGTAAGGAGCGGTGTGGATCTGCAGCAGCCCCTCCGGCTCGGGCACCAGCCGCAGGGGGGGCACCACCCGCAGGGGTTCCAGCGGGGAACGTCCGGCGGAATGGGGATGGACGAGGCTGACGGTCATGCACCCCTGGCGGCGAAGCGGACACGCGACACCACCGCCACGGAGGACCGGAACGGTCCCGGCACCGGAAGCGGCGGGCCCGGCGGCGGAACCATCCGGGGCGTATGTCCCGAATGTAGCGGCATCGCACCGGGCTGCACACCAGCCCTGGTGGCAAACAGACGTACCACCCCCTACGCTGCCGGCCCGGCCGCCACGATCCCGTGACCACCAGTCCCGCTTCCCCCCGGCGCGCCGACGGCCGCGGCGACGACGCCCTGCGGCCGGTGCGCTTTCTCTGGGATTCGATGGGCTTCGCCCTCGCCTCGCTCACGGTGGAGGCCGGACGGACCCGGGTGCTGTGCAGCGTCTGCCTGGAGGAGGAGGTGCCCCGCTGGCGGAGGGGAGGTGGCCGGGGCTGGCTCAGCGCCGAGTACCGCCTGCTGCCCGCCTCCACGCCCGAACGGCAGCCGCGGGAGCTGATGAAGCTTTCGGGCCGCACCCAGGAGATCCAGCGCCTGATCGGCCGCAGCCTGCGGGCCGCCCTCGACCTGGAGGCCCTGGGGGAGCGCACCCTGCTGATCGACTGTGACGTGCTCCAGGCTGATGCCGGCACCCGCACCGCCTCCATCACCGGGGCCTGGGTGGCCCTGGCGGCCGCGCTCGAACGGCTGCAGGAGCGGGGGGTGCTGGCGACCTCCCCCCTGCGCCGCCAGGTGAGCGCCGTGTCGGTGGGCCTGGTGGACGGCCGGGCCCTGCTCGATCTGGATTACGGGGAGGACAGCCGCGCCGAGGTGGACCTCAACGTGGTGGGTGACGAGGCGGACCAGCTCCTGGAGATCCAGGGCACCGCCGAGGGCGCCCCCTTCTCCCGCGCCCAGCTCACGGCGATGCTCGACCTTGCGGCCTCGGGACTGGCCGGGCTGCGGCAGGCCCAGAGGGCCGCCCTGGCGGAGCAGGCCGCAGAACGACGGTCCGGGCAAACCGTGTGATCCGCTACAAGGAGGGAGGGGAGCGATCCCTAGCTTCCCCCCACCTCGCACCGCCTGAATGGTCGGCGCCACTCGCGGATTCAGCCGTTACTCCAACACCCCATCGGGTGGGCTTCCGGGTGTGGCGTCGGTGGGCAACCCCGGGCCGGCCTCCCCCACGCTGCTGGAGGTGATCCGGGGCCTGGCCGGGAGCAGCGTCGAAACGATCGAACGGGGCAAGACGATCTTCTTTCCAGGGGATCCCGCCGAACGGGTCTACCTCCTGCGCCGTGGGGCCGTGCGGCTGTCGCGGGTCTACGAATCCGGCGAGGAGATCACCGTGGCCCTGCTGCGGGAGAACAGCCTCTTCGGCGTGCTCTCCCTGCTCACCGGCCAGCGCTCCGACCGCTTCTATCACGCGATCGCCTTCACCCGGGTCGAGATGGTCACCGCGCCGGCCACGTCGGTGCGCCGGGCCATCGAACAGGACGCCAGCGTGGGCCTGCTGCTGCTCCAGGGCCTCTCCTCCCGCATCCTGCAGACGGAAACGATGATCGAAACCCTTACCCACCGGGACATGAGTTCCCGGCTGGTCAGCTTTCTGCTGGTGCTCTGCCGCGACTTCGGGGTGCCCGGAAACGAAGGCATCACCATCGACCTCCGTCTGTCCCATCAGGCGATCGCCGAGGCGATCGGCTCCACCCGCGTCACCATCACCCGCCTGCTGGGCGATCTCCGCAACGATGGCCTGGTGCAGATCGACCGCAAGAAGATCACGGTGTTCGATCCCATCGCCCTGGCTAAGCGGTTCAGCTGATCCGCCGGCGCCCGTCGCCGAGCCTGGCCCCCATCCGGCAGGGATACTGGGGCACCCCTGGAGCCGAGCGTGTCGGGCTGGCTGCTGATCCTGGCGCTGCTGGTCCTCGGGGGGGTGCTCTCGACCCTGGGCGACCGGCTGGGAAGCCGGGTGGGCAAGGCCCGGCTCAGCCTGTTCAATCTGCGCCCCCGCGACACCGCCGTGGTGATCACGGCCCTCACCGGCGCCCTGATCAGCGCGGTGTCCCTCGGGCTGCTGCTGCTGGTGAGCGAGCGGCTGCGAGTGGGCCTGTTCCAGCTCGATCAGATCCAGGCCCGCCTGCGGGACAGCCGCGCCGCGCTCGAACGCAACCGCGAGGACCTGATCCGCAGCCGGGGCGAGGTGGCCCGGGCGGAGCAGGGCCGCACCCAGGCCCTGCGCAGTCGCAGCCAGGCCCTGACGATCCGCGACCGGGCGCTGGCCAGCAGCCGGGAGGCCCAGGCGCAGCAGCGCAAGGCCCAGGCCGGCCTCAAGGGGGCGGAGCAGCGGGTGGCCGGACTGCGCCGCGAACTGATGCCGCTGCAGCAGGAGCGCCGACGGCTGGAGGGCGAACGGGCGCGGCTGAGCAAGGACGTGCGGGCGCGGGATGCGGAGATCCGACGGACGGAGAGCGAACTGAAGACGGTGCGCGAGCGCATCGCGGCCGGCGCCAAGGAGTTGAAGGAGCTGGAGACCAACGTGATCGCGCTCCGCCGCGGCGATGTGGTGATCGCCAGCGGCCAGCCCCTGGCCTCGGCGAAGGTTCGGCTGCAGCAACAGGGCCAGGCCCGCTCGGTGATCGACGCCCTGCTGCAGCAGGCCAACCTGGCCGCTTTTCGCCTGCTCCTGCCTGAGCAGCGGCCGGATCGCCAGATCCTGCTGGTGCCCCGCAACGATATCGAGAGGCTGGAGCAGATGATCCGCAAGTCGGGCACCTGGGTGGTGAGCATCCGTTCGGCCAGCAACGTGGTGCGGGGCGAGCAGCGGGTGCTCGCCTTCCCCGACGTGCGGCCCAACCGCTCGGTGGTGCGCCGGGGGGAGGTGCTGGCCCGCACCGCCCTGGAAGGAGACGAACGCCGTCCGGAAGAGGTGCGCAACCGGCTGAATCTGCTGCTGGCGGCGGCCTTCGCCCGCGCCCAGCGTCAGGGCACCCTGGTGGACGGACTCCAGTTCGACGTGGCGGCCTTCAACGCCCTCGGCAGGCGGCTGAGTGAGCGGCCGGCGGGGCTGACGGCCCAGCTCGAGGCCGTGGCGATCCGGGATGCGGACACCCCCGATCCGATCGTGGTGGAACTGCGCTGGCCTGGAGCCGGCGAGCGGCAGCAGCGGCGACCATGAACGCAGGGCCGGTGGCGGGGCTCGATCCGGGGCGCAGCAAATGCGGGCTGGTGCTCACCGATCCGCAGCGGCGGCGGGTCGTGACCGCCCTGGTGCTGCCGCCCGAGCAGGCCGGGGAGGCCCTGGAGCAGTGGATCGGGGCGGGACTGGTGGCCGTGGTGCTGGGGAATGGCACCGGCTCGGCGGCCTGGCGACACCGGCTGGAAGCGCACCTGCCGGTGCTGCTGGTGGACGAGGGGGGGAGCACCCTGGCCGCCCGCCAGCGCTTCTTTCAGCTGGAGCCGCCCCGGGGTTGGCGCCGTGTGCTTCCCCGGGGGCTGCGGCTGCCGCCGCGGGACATCGATGACGTGGTGGCCCAGCTGCTGCTGGAGCGCTGGCTCGGCCATCCCCTGAGCCGGGACGGGACGACCCGGCTCAGAACGATGCCCGGACGGTGAAGGAGTAGTCGCCCCCCGGCTCGAGCTCGTAGTCGGCCCGCAGCAGGAAGCGCAGCAGGGCGTCCTGGATCAGGGCCCGGCCCAGGGAGGGCTCCACGCTCAGTTCGCCGCGGTCGAAGGCCCAGTGGAAGCTCCACTGGAACCCGCCGGCGCTCACCTCCCCCTCCAGCAGGCACGGCCGGAAGCTGCGGCGCAGCACCCGCAGCTGGGCAGTGGTGGCGGGAAGGCGGGGCAAGACAGGGGCGTGAACGACAGGGGGTCGGGTTCAGGATGCCGGCACCGGGGCCCGGAAACTGTTCAGGCGGTTGCCTGCCCGCTCCAGTCCCTGGCGCCGGATCAGATCCACGCCGGCCAGCACCTCTTCCAGCATGGCGTCGACCACGGGGCGCTCCTCACCCGAGAAACGCCCGAGCACATGGGAGACGGTGCGCTCCCGCCGTTCGGCCGGCTGCTCGGCGGGGGCGCCGATGCCGATGCGAAGCCGGGCGAACTCCTGGGTGCCGAGATGCTGGATCGTGCTGCGCAGGCCGTTGTGGCCGCCGGCACTGCCCGAGGCGCGCAGCCGCAGGCGACCGAGGGGCAGATCCATGTCGTCGACGAGCACCAGCAGCTGGGCCGGGCTGAGGCGGAACCAGTCGAGGGCGGCGCGGATGGAACGGCCGCTCTCGTTCATGTAGGTCTGGGGCATCAGCAGCCGCAGGCGATCAGGGCCGGTGCCGATTTCCGCCAGCAGCCCCTGCAGCCGGGTCTGGGAGCGGAAAGCCGCCGCTTCGCAGGCGGCCAGGCGCTCCAGGGCCATGAACCCGACGTTGTGGCGGGTGTCGACGTAGCGAGGGCCTGGATTGCCCAGCCCCACCAGCAACCGAAGATCCAAGGGTTGGGGTCAGGCGTGCTCACCACCGCCCGGAGCCTCAGCCGGAGCGGTGGCGGACGGGGAGGTGACCTCCGGGGAGCTCACCGACGCCGGAGGGAGGGGGGCCGCCGCCGCGGCTTCTGCAGGTTCAGCGGCCGTGCCCTCGGCGGAGATGGCGGTGCGGAACTCCTTCTCGAACTCCTGGGAGGCCGACTGGAAGCCCCGCAGGGTGCGGCCGAGGGTTTTGCCCAGTTCCGGCAGGCGCTTGGGACCGAAGACCAGCAGACCGATGGCGGCGATCACCGCCATCTCGGGCAGACCGATGCCGAAGACGTTCATGGAGAGGGAGCGGGGGGATCAGCCGAGGCTGTTCCAGTTCACGTTGATGCCCTCGAGCAGCAGCGACTTGTTGTAGAGCTGAAGGATCACCAGCAGGAACACCAGGAACAGGAGCATGAACACGCCCATCACGGGTGTGGTGCCCCAGCCGGGAACGACCTTGCCGTACTCGGAGTTCAGCGGACGCAGGATGTCTCCCAGGCGGGTGCGTTGGGCCATGGCGGCTCTGGCGGGAACGGCAACGGGAACGGCGCTCTCAGTCCTGAGATCGCGGTGGCTACTGTAAGGGCCGTGGCCGCCGCATCGCGGCTGAGCGTCGAGACTTGTCACGCGGGGCGCCCTGCTCGGCGTCGGCGGCCGCGGCCCCAGCCCTCGCTCCCGTCCCGTTCCACCCTGCCGCGCTGCCGATGGATCCCGCCGCCACCTCCCCCGCCCTGTCCGTGGCCATCACGGTGCTGGTGGTGCTGCTGGCCCTCACCGGCTTCGGCATCTACACCGCCTTCGGGCCGCCCTCCAAGGGCCTTACCGATCCCTTCGACGATCACGACGACTGAGCGGCCCCGGCCTCCTTCGGCTCCAGTCGCCAGAAGGCCAGTTCCCATGGCCTCAGATCCAGCCGATCCGCTGCAGCAGCGGCGACTGATTCGTCCATGCCATCCAGGCGCGCGGTGATCCGCCAGTCCGGCCCCGGATCCCACCCCCGTCGGCAGGGGCCGAGGTTCTGCACCGCCAGCACCACCCCGCCACTCCCGTGGGCGGCCGGGCGGAGCGCCACCGGCTCGAGATCGTCCCCCAGGGGCGGGAACAGCGCGGCCGGGGGCACCTCACCATCGTGGGGGCGGCACCAGAGCGGTTCCCGGAAGCGGCGGGCCTGCAGCGGCAGAGCCGCCCCCCGCCAGCCGGCGGGCACCGGCATCAGCGCCAGCCGCTGACGCTGCCGGCCGTTGTCGGCGCCGGGATCGGGCCAGGTGGGGCCGCGCAGCAGCGACACCCCGAGCCGATCACTCTGGCCGGACACCCCCTGGGGCCCGTCGAGCAGCACCGCCACGCCGGCCCCGGCGGGTCCGGACACCGAGGCGAGCCAGCTCACCGCCGCCACCTCCCAGCGGCTGCGCTCCCTCGGCAGCCGGGCGTCGCCGGGGCGCTCGATCACGCCCCCGGACGTATCGGCGGCCCAACGCTCCGCCGGCTGGGCCAGGGGCACCTCCAGCCGCAGCAGTTCATGGCGCTGGCGCCAGTCGATGCTCAGCGCGAGCTCCAGCCAGGGGCTGCCGGCCAGCAGACGGCCATCGAGCCGCAGGGGGCTGGCGCCGCAGCGGCCGCGCCAGAGGAAGCGGCAGCAGAGCGGACCCCGTTCCACCCAGGTGGGGAACCCCTGCCAGCGCCAGGGGAGGGGATGGTCGCGGTGGTCGGCGGCCAGATCCCAGGCATCCCAGAACTCGCCCCGGTCGCCGAAGCGACACCAGGCCAGGGGCCCGGCCAGGGTCTCCTCCCCGCCGGGTGCCCGCAGCCCCTCCACGCCCGCCGGGCCGATCACCGCCTCCACCAGCCCGTTGGCGAGATGCCAGCGCCCCTCGGCAGCGGAGGTGAGCGTCACCGCCCCGACCGGCGCGGCCGGGAAGGTCTCCGCCCCGATCCCCTCCTGGCCTGAATCTGGGGTCGCGCCCTCGGGACGGTGCCGCAGCCCCAGCACCCCGACCCCGGCGATGCCCGGCAGCTGGAGCCATTGCCCGCCGCCGGGGGCCGGCTGGCCGAGCAGGGGCACCGCCCCACCCGGAGCCTCCAGCGACCACGATCCGGCCGGCAGGCGCAGGGTGCGGGGAGCTGCCGGCAGGGGCTGAAGCTGGGCGACCCACCAGCGCCTCTCGTCCTTGCCGGGGCCGCACGGGCCCGACGGGCCCTTCGCGTCGCCCGGCTCGAGCCCCAGGGCCCGATCGCGCTGACGCACGGCCCGGCGGCGGGCGGCCCGCCACTGGGGTTCGGCCTGCTCGAACACCTCGGGAATCGAGGTGCCCGGGAGGATGTCATGGAATTGCTGGAACAGCAGGGTCCGCCAGCCGTCGCTCTGCTCCCCCGCCTCCGGCCCTGGATCCGGGCCGTGATCCGGGGCGGCGAACAGGGCGCGGGCGGTGTCCGCCTCCCGCAGCAGGCGCTCGAGCGTGCGGTTATGGCGCTTCTGATCGGGCCGGCTGGTGGCGCAGCCCCGGTGCAGCTCCAGGTAGAGCTCGTCGCGCCACACGGGCAACGCCTGCGCCAGCGGCTCCAGCTCCGCCAGGAAGGCCCGCACGGGCCCATGGCGCTGGGGCACCGCCTCGGGCCGCTGGGCCCAGAGCGCCAGCTGCTCCAGCATCTCGGCGCTGGGGCCTCCGCCGTGGTCCCCCACCCCCGGCAGCCAGAGGGCATCGTCCCGGCCCGTGGCCCGCCGCCACTCCAGGCGATGGCGCTCGATCGCCACAGGATCGCCGTCGGTGCCGATCGGGGCGCTCATCAGCGCCAGCACCTCGGCCCCGCAACGGCTGCGCCAGCGGAACAGCCGGTGGGGGAAGGGGTTGGTGGCGTTCCAGAACAGCTTGTGGGTGCAGAACCAGCGCACCCCCGTGGCGGCCGCCACCGCCGGCAGTCCGGCGGCGAAGCCGAAGCTGTCCGGCAACCAGGCCAGGTGGTGGCTCCATTCCGGGAAACGGCGGCGGCTGTACCCCTGCCCCTCCTGGAACTGGCGCAGCAGCGAGGCGGTGGCGATCAGCACGGCATCGGTCTCCACCCAGGGGCCGTTGAGCGGCTCCCAGCGCCCGGCCCGCATGGCGCTGCGGATGCGGGCGAACAGGGCCGGGCGGTGGCGCTCCAGCCAGGCGTAGAGCGCGGGGGTGGAGTGGCCGAAGTGGAGCGAGGGGAAGCGCTCCATCAGGGCGAGCACCGAGGTGAAGGTGCGCTCGGCCGCCTGCCAGGTGTCGGCGACGGGCCAGAGCCAGGCCAGGTCGAGGTGGGCGTGGCTGCAGATCTGGAGCATTCCCCCGCCGGGCTCGTGGGGGGCCACGCCGTAGGACTGGCGCAGCTCCGCCAGGGCCGCCACGCCGGAGCCGAGCAGCCCGAGGGGATCGGCCGGGTCGGTGGGTTCGAGCTCCAGCCGGCTGTGGATCAGGGCGCCGTCGTCATGCAGGGGGCTGCGCAGAAGCAGCTCCAGATCGAGGGGCTCCCCCTGCCACCAGGAGTCCGGCAGGGGCCAGCGGCAGGCCGTGTCGAACAGATCACCGCCGTGCACGGGCCGGCCGTTGACCCGCAGTTCCACCCGATCGGCCCACCAGCGCAGGGCCAGCCGCGCCACGGCGGCCCCGGGATCCAGTCGCCGCCAGTCCGGCGGACACCCCAGGCGCAGGCGCAGCCGGCACCAGGTCCCCCCCCGGGGCCAGACGATCAGCCCGCGGCGAATCCAGTCGGGCCGGTGCAGCGGCCCCCAGGGATGGGCCACGGCGGGTGCCTCACGGCCATCGGGCTGGGGGCAGATCCACTGCGCCTGCAGGTCGATGGCCTCCAGCCCGGCCGGGTCCGTCGGTGAAGGAAACGTTTCAATCCGGGCGCGTTCTCCCGCCTCACGGCCCTCGGGCATCAGGGTTCGCCGACCATGCCCCATAGGATGATGCGGCTGCCGCAGGGTCGATCAGGCCCCTACCGGCGCCTGTCACTCCCTGTCACCCGCCGGACAGTCCATGCTCGCCCTCAAGATCTCGGTCTATTCCGTCGTCTTCTTCTTCATCGGGATCTTCGTGTTCGGCTTCCTGGCCAGCGACCCGAGCCGCACCCCCAGCCGCAAGGACCTCGAGGAGTGATCGGCTGATCCACGGTCGCCGCCGCTCACGCCGGCCTCCTCCTAACCCTGCCGACGCGCATCCCGTGGGAGGATCCCAAACCCATAGCCTCCCTCAGGGTTGCCTTCGGTGCCCCAGTTCAGGTCCGCACCCTCGAGCAACCCGATGCCACCGGCCGTTGGCCTGCTCGGGGCTCTCGGTGTCGGTGGCGCCATCCTCCTGGGCTCGAACGGCGCCGCCCGGGCTGCCGAAGCCCCCGCTCCGGTGCCGCGGAGCACGACTGCGGCAGCTGACAACCCATCCCCACCGCCCCGCCCACCGTTCCACCCACGGCTCAGCCCGCCGCCGCCGGTGGCCGGCGAGCCCCCGGAACCGCCGCAGCTGACCCCGCGGCTCAAGGCGGCCCTCGACGATCTGCCCGCCGCGGCCCAACCAGCTTCGCGGCCGGTTGCACAACTCCCGCCTGAGCCGGTCATCGCCCGTCAGAGCGGTGCCCTGCTACCGCCCGGTCCGGCGGGCCGCCCCGCCGCCGCGGCCCGGCCGGCTCCGGCACCTGCCTGGAGCGCCGCCGACAACGCGCCGATCACCCTGCCGACGCCTCCCGGTCCCCTGGTGGCGCCGGCTCCGGTGGCCCTGAGCCCGGACAACCCGCCGGCGCCCACCGCTCCGGTGCCCGAGAACGCCCTGCCGGCGGCCAGTGCTCCGCCCCTGGAGCTCGAGCTCACCGCCAACAGCCAGAACTTCGACAACCAGCGCCAGCGGTTCGTGGCGATCGGCAAGGCCATGGCCCGCCTGGCGGGGGGTCGGGTGCTGGCCGATCGCATCGAGTTCGACACGGAAACCCGCACCCTCTACGCCAGCGGCAGCGTGCGCTTCCAGCGCGGCCTGCAGTATCTGCAGGCCAGCCGGCTGCGTTTCAGCCTGCCGGAGGGTACGGGCGAACTGGAGGACGTCTACGGCGTCATCGACCTCGATGGGACCGACCAGGACTTCGATCTCGAGACGACGCCCTCCGTGCCGCTGCCGCCACCGGAGCCCATGGGCTGCACGCCGGCAGTGCCGCCCCCGCCGGACTGGCAGCCCTACCCCTGGGCCGTCACCGTCTGGGGCGGCCAGATGTTCCACTCCGACTTCGGCCAGACCTTCACCTTCGACGGCGTGTTCCGCCCCGAATACCTGCTGGGCGCCGGCATCATGCGCCGGCTGGTCAAGGCCGGCCCCTTCGCCCTCGATCTCGACTTCAACGTGCTCGGTCACCGGGCGGCCGCCCAGAAGGGCTCCAAGTACATCGGCCCCTACAGCGCCAGCGAGGTGGCCAATCTCCAGACGGCCAGCCAGTCGTTCTTCGAGTTCACCGGCGGCCTGATGCTGCGCGCCTGGCTCCAGCCCTGGCTGAGCATCGGATTCGAGGAAGGGGTCAGTCTCAACACGAGCCTCAGCTACTACGAGGACACCTACCGCGAGCGCTCCTCCCGCTTCCTCAACTACCTCGCCTTCGAGGTGGAGGCGCTGGTGGCTCCCGAGTGGTCGGTGGTGGGCCGCATCCACCACCGCTCCGGCGCCTTCGGCACCTACAACGGCGTGCGGGAAGGCAGCAACGCTTACCTGGTGGGCGTGCGCTACCGCTACGGCAAGGACGGCAAACCTGCCCCCCAGCTTGTCCTGCCCCCTCCCCAGGGCTGTCCCGGAGCCCCGCCCCCTGGCAACGAAGCCCCGGTCGGGCTGGCCCAGCAGCTGGAAATGGTGACCCTCGGCCCGGGCCGCACCAGCGCCACCGAGGCGTCTTCCCCCGCCGCCAACGTCAACGCCAACGAAGCCGCCGGCCCGACCTCGGCGAGCCGCCCTCAAGGCACGGTGTGGAGCCGTGCCCGACAGCAGGAGCGGGAACGTCGGGCCGCGATCGCCACCATCGACCAGCGGGTCACCGATCTGCGGTTCCAGCAGAGCCTGACGGCGGAGAGGCGCTACGGCTTCCCCAACCAATTCACGACTCCCGACGCCGCCAACCAGTTCGGACAGATCCGCCCCCCCCAGCTCGCCGACCTCACCACCAAAGGCAACCGCCAGCTGGTGCAGGGCACCATCAGCCGCTGGCGGATCCAGGCGCGGCGGCTGCGGATCACCCCCAACACCCTCTCCGGCGATCGGGTGGCCTTCACCAACGATCCCTTCACCCCGGCCCAGTCGTGGATGGATTCCCAGAACGTGGTCGCCACCCTGATGCCGAACGGGGACACGGTGATCAAGGCGGACTCCAACCAGCTGATCCTGGAAGACCGCCTGCCGATTCCCGTGCGCCGCCAGACGGTGATCAAGAAGCAGGAGGAGGTGGAGAACCGCTGGGTTCTGGGCGTCGACCGCGAAGATCGCGACGGCTTCTACGGCGGCTACGACATCCCGATCCGCTTCGGCCGCAGGGGCAGCCTGGTGCTCCAGCCCCAGTTCATGATCGAACGGGCCTACAACGGCACCACCGACAGCTACCCGCTGCCCGGTGAACCGGCCGGTGCCGACCCGCAGAGCCAGCCGGTCACGACCGGTGACCTGTTCGGCCTGCAGGCGAAGCTGCTCACGCCCCTGGCGGGTTTCGATGCGGATGCCACCCTCGAGATCTCGACCTTCGATTCGGCCAACTTCGACAACGGCACCCGCACCTGGGGCGACCTGAGCCGCATGGTGAAGCTGCCGCTGCTGGGCGACAGCACCCTGCGCCTGTTCGGCGCCTACCGCTACCGGGTCTGGAACGGATCCCTCGGAGAAGAAGACGTCTACTCCGCCTACGGCGTGTCGCTGGAGGACACGGGCGTGCTGCCGAACTGGGGCCGTCTGAGCAGCAACTACTTCTGGCGCATCGGCATGGGCAACTACCAGGCCAACGCCTTCCAGAGCACCAGCCTCACCGACCTCTGGCGCAGCAACGTGATCGGCTCGCTGAACCTGAGCCTCCCCCTCTGGACCGGCACGCCGGCCCCTCCCACCGCCACGCAGGCCTACCAGAACACCGCCATCCCGGTCGTGCCGGGACTCAGCCTCAACGCCAACGTGCTCGGCACCCTGGCCTACTACGGCGACGGCAGAAACCAGAACACCCTGAGCCTCTCCGGCGGCCCCACCCTCACCCTGGGCCGGTTCGTGAAACCGTTCCTCGATTTCACCCGCCTCACCATCACCGGCAGCGCCACGGCGCGGCAGGGGGTCAGCCCGCTGAGCTTTGACCGTGCCGTCGACCTCGGCACCGTCGGCATCGGCCTCACCCAGCAGATCGTGGGGCCGCTGGTGTTCAACGGCGGCATCGGCTTCAACGTCGATCCAGGTTCGGAGTTCTACGGCGACGTCACCGCCTCCTACGTCGAACTGCGCTGGCAGCGTCGCTCCTACGAGATCGGCATCTTCTACAGCCCCTACGACGGCCTCGGCGGGGTGCGGGTGAAGCTGAACGACTTCAACTTCAAGGGCACCGGCGTTCCCTTCGTGCCGTACTCCCCCAGCCAGCAGCTGCTGAACCGGCCCTTCTGAGCCGAGGGCGAGGCGGGGGATCAGACCAGCGCGAACCCGTTCAGGTAGGGGAGACGGGCGGCGGTGGCCGTGAGCTCGCTGTCGTGGGCCACGAGCTGGGAGGTGCCGTCCCACTGGCCGCTCACAAGCATCCGCTGGGGGCCCGGGGCGAGCTGCACGGGCCAGCGGTTGGCCCCGACGAACTCGCTCTCCAGCTCCACCGCCAGGGCCTCGAGATCCAGATAGAGCTCGGCCCCGGGATCGGCGGCGATCGCCTGCTGCAGCTCGGCCACGTGAACCGGATCGGCCGTGAGGCAGGGGATGCCGAGGGCCAGGCAGTTGCCGAAGAAAATCTCGGCGAAGCTTTCGCCGATCACCGCCCGGATGCCCCAGCGCATCAGCGCCTGGGGGGCGTGCTCACGGCTGGAGCCGCAGCCGAAGTTGCTGTTCACCACCAGCACCGAAGCGCCCCGGTGCTCGTCGCGATCGAAGGGATGGGCTCCCGCCAGCTCGGTGCGGTCGTCGGCGAAGGCGCCTTCGGCCAGCCCTTCGAAGGTGACGCACTTGAGGAAGCGGGCCGGGATGATCCGGTCGGTATCGATGTCGGCGCCGACCAGGGGGATGGCCCGCCCCCGGTGGGCGATGACCGGACCGGCGGGGAAGGGAAGGCTGCTCATCGGAGGGCGGGGGCGGGGACCTCGGTGGGGGAGAGGGTGCGCACGTCGGTGACGGCGCCGCGCACGGCGGCGGCGGCCACCATCGCCGGACTCATCAGCAGGGTGCGACCGGTGGAGGAGCCCTGGCGGCCCTTGAAGTTGCGGTTGCTGGAGCTGGCGCTGATCTGGCGACCCTCCAGGCGGTCGGGGTTCATGGCCAGGCACATCGAGCAGCCCGGCTCCCGCCACTCGAAGCCGGCCTGGCGGAACACGGCGTCGAGGCCCTCGGCCTCGGCCTCGGCCGCCACCTGCTCGGAGCCCGGCACCACGAACGCCCGCACACCCGGAGCCACCTGCCGGCCCCGGGCGATGGCGGCCGCGGCCCGCAGATCGCTGAGCCGGCCGTTGGTGCAGCTGCCGATGAAGCAGACATCCACCGGCAGGCCGGCGATCGGAGCGCCGGGCACCAGATCCATGTAGCGGTAGGCCTCCTCGGCGATCGGACGCTCCTCGGGATCGAGCTGCTCGGGAGTGGGCACCGCCTCATCCACGCCGATGCCCTGGCCGGGGGTGATGCCCCAGGTGACGGTCGGAGCGATCGCGGCGGCGTCGAAGCGCACCTCGTCGTCGAACACGGCATCGGCGCCGCTCGCCAGGGAACTCCACCAGGCCACCGCCCGCTCCCAGTCGTCGCCGCTGGGGGCGAAGGGCCGGCCCCGGAGGTAGGCGAAGGTGGTGGCATCGGGGTTGACGTAGCCGCAGCGGGCGCCCCCCTCGATGGCCATGTTGCAGAGGGTCATGCGCTCCTCCATCGAGAGGGCCTCGATGGCGGGACCGGCGAACTCGTAGGCGTAGCCCACGCCGCCGCGCACCCCGAGCACCCGGATGATGTGCAGGACGAGGTCCTTGGCGTAGACACCCGGCTGCAGCCGGCCCTCCACCCAGAGGCGGCGCACCTTGAGCTTGTTCATCGCCAGGCTCTGGCTGGCGAGCACGTCGCGCACCTGGCTGGTGCCGATGCCGAAGGCGATGGCGCCGAAGGCGCCGTGGGTGGAGGTGTGGGAATCACCGCAGGCCACGGTCATGCCGGGCTGGGTGAGACCGAGCTCCGGAGCGATCACGTGCACGATTCCCTGGCGGCCGCTGCCGAGGCCGTGCAGCACGATGCCGTGGGCGGCGCAGTTCGCCTCCAGGGTGGCGAGCATCTCCTCGGCCAGCGGATCGGCGAAGGGCCGGGCCTGGGAGGTGGTGGGCACGATGTGATCGACCGTGGCCACCGTGCGCTCGGGGTGGCGCACGCTCAGGCCCAGGTCCCTCAGGGCGGCGAACGCCTGGGGACTGGTGACCTCATGGATCAGGTGCAGGCCGATGAACAGCTGGGTGGCACCGCCGGGCAGCTCGGCCACCCGGTGCAGATCCCAGACCTTGTCGTAGAGGGTGCCGGCGCTCACGGGTAACCCGTCGGGACAGAAGGACCACCCTACGGCGGACGCGGGACGCCGGGCCCCGGAGCGACTCAGGGCCGGGGCGGAACGCTGGTGGCGGGATCGCGCCGGAACAGGCCGTCGAGGTAGTGGCGAGCCACCGCCCGGTCGGTGGCACCGTGCTGGAACAGAAAACCGGCCAGCGCCGCCTGCATCAACCGGTACTGGTCCCACTGGGGGTGACGGCGGACGAAGTCCCGCATCGCGTCGTACAGATCCTCAGGGAACTGGTTCTCGACGCTCACGGTGCGGGGGGCATGGTCGGGGATCTGGCTCATGCGGCACGGGTCGGTCGGTCGGCTCCATGACGCCACGGGACTCCCGGTTCCGTCAAAGGCAGGCGGGCCGGCCGAGACGAGCGGGACGCCCGCCGCGACCGCTGCCGCCACGGCCCTTCCTCCCACCTGGAACGACACCGGGGAACGACCGCCCTGCGGAGGGCCCGGCGGTCAAGGGGAGAGGCGCTTTCCCCAGAAGCGGGCGATCAGGGACGGTGCGCGCATGGGTCTGAACGTGAGGACCTGGGGAAAACAGGGGCCGTTTCCGGGGAAAACCCTGGGCTGCGGGGGAAAACCCGATCGCTCAGGATTCGTGATCGGTCCCGCCCCGATGGGGCAGGGATCCCGATGGGAGCTCCCTCAGATCGGGCCGGAGGTCTCCAGCAGCCGACGCCGCAGGCGATCCAGGGCCTCACCGGCGCTCACGGCCTGGATCCACGACCGACCGCGGCGGGCGCCGAAGCGCACCGGAGCGCTGCGGGTTTCCTCCGGGCCGGCCACGGCGATGTGCACCAGGCCCACGGGTTTGTCGGCGGTGCCGCCACCGGGGCCCGCCACGCCGGTGATCGCCACCGACCAGTCGCTGCCGGTGATCCGCCGCACCCCCTCGGCCATGGCGGAGGCCACCGGATCGCTCACGGCTCCCCAGCGCTCCAGGTCGCCTGCACTCACACCCAGCAGATCCCGCTTCACGGCATTGGCATAGGCGATCACCCCGCCCAGGAACACGTCGGAGGCCCCGGGCACCGCCGCCAGGGAGGCCCCGAGGCCACCGCCCGTGCAGGATTCGGCCACCGCCAGCGTCGCGCCGCGGCGGCGCAGCAACTCCAGCACCACCGACGCCAGGCTGTCGCCGTCGGCGCCGTAGAGATCGATGCCGCTGCGCTGGCGCAGGTCGGCCTCCACCGGCTCCAGCAGGCGGGCGGCGGCGGCGGCATCGTCGGCGCGGGCCGTGAGCCGGAGCGTCACCTCGCCGGTGCCGGCATAGGGCGCCACGGTGGGATTGGGCGAGTCCAGCCAATCCCCCATCCGCTCCGCCAGGGACGACTCGCCCACCCCCCAGAAGCGCAGGGTGCGGCTGGCGAACACCCCCTGGGAGAGGCCGGCCTGCCGCAGCCAGTCGGCCGCCGTGGCCTCCCACATCGCCCGCATCTCACTGGGCACCCCCGGAAAGGTGAGCACCGTGAAGCCGGGACAGAGGCCGGGATCGCCCCCCTGGGGATCGGGGGTCCAGATCATGCCCGGGGCGGTGCCGGTGGGATTGGGAAGGATCTCGGCCCCCACAGGCAAAAGCGCCTGGCGGCGGTTGCTGGCCGCCGCTGGACGGCCGCGGCCGGCGAGCTTGGCCTGGATGTCGGCCCACACCTCGGGACGCTCCTCGAGCGGCGCGCCGAAGGCGGCGGCGATCGCCTCGGTGGTGAGGTCGTCGGGGGTGGGACCGAGGCCGCCGGTGGTGATCAGCACCCGGCAGCGGCCCGCGGCCTCCCGCAGCGCGGCGATCAGCCGCTGGCGGTTGTCCCCCACCACCCCCTGGCGGTGATGGGGAATCCCCAGGGCGGCCAGCTGCTCCGCCAGCCAGCGGGCATTGCCGTTGAGGATCGAGCCCAGAAGCAGCTCGGTGCCGACGCACAGCACCTCCACACCCCCCGGGCCCTTGGGCAGGGAGCCGCTCACCCCGCCTCCTCCTGCATCGAGCGGCGGCAGGCCACCAGCACGCCGATCAGGATGGCCGTGGCCAGCCCCAGCCAGAGGAAGCGCATCTCGGCGTTGGCCAGCACCAGCGCCAGGGCCGCCAACCACTGGGTGAAGGCATAGATCAGCACCACCGTGCGGCGATGGCTGAAGCCGGCCCGCAGCAGTCGGTGGTGCAGGTGACGGCGATCGGGGTAGAAGGGCGAACGGCCTTCGCTGAGGCGGCCCATGATCACCGCCGACATGTCGGCCAGCGGGAGGGAGAGGATCAGCAGCGGCAGCAGCAGGCTGACGCTGGTGAGTCCCTTGGCCGGGCCCACGATGCTGATCGCCGCGAGGGCGAAGCCAAGGAAATAGGAGCCGCCATCGCCCATGAAGATCAGGGCGGGGTTGAAGTTGTGGCGCAGGAAGCCGAGGCAGGCCCCCGCCAGCGCGGCCGCCAGCAGGCCGGCGGCGGGCTGGGCCAGGCTGAAGCTCACCGACAGCAGCCCCACCGCAGCGATCCCGCTGACACCGGCGGCCAGGCCGTCGAGACCATCGAGCCAGTTGATGGCGTTGGTGATGCCCACCAGCCAGATCACGGTGGCGAGCTGGCCGAGGGGCTCAGGCAGCACCACAGCAGGGTTCCCCCCAAGCAGACCGAAGGGGAGTTCGATCGTGCCGATCCGCACCCCCTGATGCCAAACGGCCACCGCCACCAGCACCTGGCCCGCCAGCCGCGGCAGGGGCGGCAGGGCGAACAGGTCGTCCGCCAGGCCGATGACGAAGTAGCAGAGGGCCCCGGCCAGGGTGGTCCAGATCAGCTGGTCCTTGTCGGGCGGGAGCTCGGCGAAGCCCCCCAGCCGCCAGGTGAGGGCCAGGGCCAGGCTGAAGCCCGCCACGATGGCGATACCTCCGAGCCGCACCATCGGCCGGGTGTGCTGCTTGCGCGGGTCGGGGGTGTCCACCAGACCCCAGCGCAGACCGGCCCGGCGGACCAGGGGAACGATCGCGGCGGTGAGCAGGGCCGCCGTGACCAGGGTGAGCAGCGCCGCCGCGTTGGGGCTGTAGGCAAGGGTCACGGGCGGCGGGCCTGGGAACAGCGGGCCTGGAGCGTCAGATTACGGGCAGTGGGAAGGGTCAGGCGGGTTGAAGTTCCCGCCGGGCGGCATAGAGAGGGAAGCGGAGGCAGAGGGCGGCGACCCGCTCGCGGCAGCGGAGCTCGATCGCGCTGTCCTCCGGATTCAGCAGCCGGTCGGCGATCACATCGGCCACTTCGCGGAAGGCGTCGGCGTCGAAGCCACGGGTGGTGCAGGCGGCGGTGCCCAGCCGCAGGCCGCTGGTGACGAACGGCGACTGGGGATCGAACGGCACCGTGTTCTTGTTGGCGGTGATGTGCACCTCGCTCACCAGCGCGTCGGCCACCTTGCCGGTCATGCCGATGCTGCGCAGATCGAGCAGCACCAGATGGTTGTCGGTGCCGCCGCTCACCACGGCGATGCCGCGCTCCTGGAGGCGCGTGGCCAGGGCCTGGGCGTTGGTGATCACCTGCTGGCTGTAGGTGCGGAAGGAAGGCTGGAGCGCTTCGCCGAAGGCCACGGCCTTGGCGGCGATCACGTGCTCGAGCGGACCGCCCTGGGTGCCGGGGAACACCGCCTTGTCGAACTGCCTGCCGAACTCGGCGTCATTGCAGAGGATCAGGCCGCCGCGCGGGCCCCGCAGGGTCTTGTGGGTGGTGGTGGTGACCACATGGCAGTGGGGCAGGGGGCTGGGGTGTACCCCGGCGGCCACGAGGCCGGCGATGTGGGCCATGTCGGCCAGCAGGTAGGCCCCCACCTCATCGGCGATGGCCCGGAAGGCGGCGAAGTCGATGGTGCGGGGATAGGCCGAGTAGCCGCACACGATCAGCTTCGGCCGGTGCTCCAGAGCCAGCTGGCGGATCGTGTCGAAGTTGAGCTGCTGGGTTTCGGGATCGACGCCATAGTGCACGGCCTTGAACCACTTGCCGCTCACGTTCACCGGTGAGCCGTGGGTGAGGTGGCCGCCGTGGGAGAGATCCATCCCCAGAATCGTGTCGCCGGGCTGCAGCAGGGCCAGGAACACCGCGAAGTTCGCCTGGGCGCCGCTGTGGGGCTGGACGTTGGCCCAGGCGGCGCCGAACAGCTGCTTCGCGCGCTCGATCGCCAGCTCCTCGATCGCGTCGACGTGCTCGCAGCCGCCGTAGTAGCGCTTGTGGGGCAGGCCTTCGGCGTACTTGTTAGTGAGCACCGAGCCCTGGGCCTCCATCACGGCGCGGGAGGCGAAGTTCTCGCTGGCGATCAGTTCCAGATGGGTCTGCTGACGATCAAGCTCCCGGCCGATCAGGGAGGCGATGGCGGGATCGCTGCTGGCGAGCGGTGCGTCGATGGAATCCGCCATGGGGAGCCGTGCGGGGATGCCCGATCGTAGGCAACGCCAGGGCGCGGGGCCCGGCATGAAAAAAGGGGCCAATGGCCCCCTGAACAAACGCGCCTGGAGAGATTCGAACTCCCGACCCTCTGATCCGTAGTCAGATGCTCTAATCCGCTGAGCTACAAGCGCCTGGTACATGCCGTGAAGCAAGCCTCGAACAGGTAGCGAGCCGGAGCTCACACCCGCGTTCGGCTTTGCCATTCTCACCGCACGGGGGGCCCATCCGTCAACCACCGGCTCCGGGGCGGGGGAGGGCATGATCGGAGCCGAACCCGCGCCGTTCCCCATGCCGATCCGCTGGTACGGCCCCGCCGACCCCACCGACCCCACCTACCGGCATTTCGACCGGATCGTCAATCTCACCCTGCACGCCGCCCTGTTCGCCGCGATCAACAGCGGCCTGTGGGTGATCCAGGGCATCCGCCATCCCTGGCCTCACCTGGAGCGTCTCACCCTGGCCTGGGCCGTGGTGCTGGCGATCCATGGCAGCGTGGTGATCCTGCTCCGGCCCCGGCCGGATCCGCCGACCTCGCCATGACCCTCGCCGCCCACGATCTCGAGGAACTCACCCGTTCCCTCGCCGAGCGCCTCTATCTCGACATCGCGGGCTGGCACCTCTACCTGGGCGACGCGAAGCTGGCCGAGACCCTGGCGGTGGAATGCGCCGGCCGGCTGGACCAGGGCGCGGCCGTGGCGGCCAGGCAGGCCCTGGAGGCGGTGCAGGTGCCGATCGGGGGTGGCGCCACCCGGCTGCCCCTGGCCCGGCTGATCCCTGCGGGGCAGCTGCGGGATCTGGAGGAAACGCTGGAGCCGTTCTGCTGAGACCGGCTGCCGATAGGGTACCGGTCGTTGCGGTGGGCCCGTGCTTATCGTTGAGGTCACCAACGCCCGTGATGTGGTCCGGCAACGCATCGGTCGCCTGGGGGGTCGCCTGATCGGCAAGGTGGTGGATGCCGAGGCCCAGGTGGAGAAGGCCCTGATCCAGGAACTGGAAACGGCCTTCCGCGAATTCGGCATCGAGGCCCGCATCTTCTCGGTGGATGGGCCGGCGATGCTCGGCCGCTCCCACCTCGAAGTCCCCGTGCACGTGCGCGAGGAGCGGGAGATCCGCCTGAGCTGAGGGCTCAGGCCCGCCCCGGCAGCCGGCGCTGCAGGGTGGCGAGCATCTCCCTCACCTCGGGGACGCCCGCGAGCGAGGCCGCCAGGCCGTAGACGGCCGTTCCCATGGCGCTGGCCAGACCGCAGCGGAACAGCAGGGCCAGCAGACCGGCTGGCCAGGCCACCCGATCGGCCACGACCCAGGCCGCCGCCGCCCCCAGCACGGCCGCACCCAGCAGCAGGCCGGTATCCCGGACCCAGTCGCGCAGCGGCAAGACTCCAAGCTGGGCCTGCAGGGCGAGCAGCAGTCCGACCGTGGTGATCAGGTTGACGGCCACCGTGGCCAGCACCAGCCCGGCCGCACCGGCATTGAGCATCGGCAGCTGCAGGCCCCAGCCCGGGGTCGGTCCGCCGGTGAAGGCCCAGCAGAACACGGCATTGAGCCCGATTCCCGCCACCGACCAGCGGAAGGGGGTGTTGGCATCGCCGAGGGCATAGAAGACCCGCACCAGCACATCCCTGGCCAGGTAAGCCGGCATGCCGAGGCCATAGGCCATCAGCAGCTGACCCACAAGATCGGCGGCGCTGCGGTCGAAGGCTCCGCGCTGGTAGATCAGGGCCACGATCGGGCCCGCCAGGGCCACCATCAGCGCCCCGAGGGGCAGCATGCTGGCGTTGGAGAGCATCAGACCCTGGCGGATGCGGGAGACCAGCTCCGGCCGGTCCTCGGGCGCCGTGAGCCTGGAGTACACGGGCAGGAGCGGCACCAGCAGGGCATTGGAGATCAGCCCCAGCGGGGTCTGGACCAGCAGGTTGGCGTAGCCCAGGCCCGCCGCCGCCGCCGGCATTCCCGAGGCGAAGAACAGCGACACGAACACGTTGATCTGCAGCATCCCGGAGGAGAGGGTGGCCGGACCCATCACCTTCAGGACCTCGCGCACGCCGGAATCGCGCCAGTCCCAGACCAGCTTCAGCTTGTTGAGGCCCTCCTTGGCGAGGGCCGGCAGCTGGATCAGCCACTGGAGGATCGCTCCCAAGGTGGTGCTGGCGGCAAGCACGATGCCCCCCACGACAGCCGCGGAAGGCTGGGTGATGCCGCTGCCCAACTGCCACCACAGCAATCCGATGCCGCCGATCACCGCCACGCTGGAGAGCAGCGGACTCACCGACGGCAGCCAGTACACATCGGCGGCATTCAGAGCTCCGAAGCCCAGACCGATCAGACCGGCGAACAGCGCCATCGGCGCCATCCAGCGCAGCTGCAGCACGGCGATGCGGTGGCGTTCGGCATCGAGGGCCGGCCCCACCAGGTCGATCAGCGGATCGGCGAACAGCACCAGCAGCACGGTCACGGCGATCAGGCCCGCCCCCACGATCGTGTTGATCGCCGCCAGCACATGGGCGCTCTCCTCGCGGGGGCGCCGTGCCAGCACGCTCACCATGGCGCTGTGGAACGGACCGTTGATGCCGCCGAGAAGGATCAGCAGGAAGCCCGGCAGCACGTAGGCGTAGTTGTAGGCGTCGTAGGCGGCGCCGACCCCGAAGGCGGCGGCGATGACCTGCTGGCGCACGAGCCCCGCCACCTTGCTGAGGGCGGTGGCGATCGCCACGATCAGCGCGATGCGCCGCAGGGAGCGGGCCTGCGGGTTCGCCGGGGAATTCGCCATCGGGCGGGGCGCGGGGCCGATCGGAACGGACGGCAGTATGGCCGCCACCACCGCCCGTGCCCCGTGAGCTCCGCCCCCACAAGCGCGGTCCCCGCCGCCCCTGTCACCGTGCGGCCGGCCGGAACGCTGGTGGAGGGGGTGCTGCAGCGCCGCTACAAGCGGTTCCTGGCGGACGTGGAGCTGGCCGACGGCCGCGTGGTGACGGCCCATTGCCCCAACACCGGCCCGATGACGGGCGTGCTGCATCCCGGCGGCCGGGTGCGGCTGCGTCCCAGCGCCTCCCCCACCCGCAAGCTGGCCTGGACCTGGGAGCAGGCCGAGGTGCCCGGAGCCAACGGCGCACCGGTCTGGGTGGGGGTCGACACCTCCCTGCCCAACCGGCTGGTGCGAGCCACGATCGAGGCCGGCTGCCTCGAGCCCTGGCTGGGGCCGATCGGCAGCATCCGGGCCGAGGTTCCCTACGGGGTGGATCGCCGCAGCCGCATCGATCTGCTGCTCACCCCGGCGGAGGGGGCAGCGGATCCGCGGCCGATCTGGCTGGAGGTGAAGAACACCACCTGGACCCAGGGCAGCCTGGCCCTGTTCCCGGACACCGTCACCGAACGGGGCCAGAAGCATCTCGAGGAGCTCACCGCCCTGGTGCCCGCAGCCCGGGCCGTGCTGCTGCCCTGCCTCAGCCGGGGGGATGTGGACCGCTTCGCCCCCGGCGATGCGGCCGATCCCCGCTACGGCGAGCTGTTCCGCGCCGCCCGGGCGGCGGGGGTGGAGGTGCTGCCCTGCCGCTACGGCTTCGACACCGGCGCGGTGCAGTGGCTGGGGGTGGCGGAGGTGCTGGATCGCCCGCCCGCCGCCGGAGCCCCATAGAGTCGGCCCAGACGGAACCTGACGCCGTGGATACCCGGGCCTTCAAGCGCTCCCTGCACCATTCGGAGCGCTACAACCGCCGCGGCTTCGGCCTGGGAGAGGAGGTGGCCGGCAGTCTGCAGACGGCGTACCAGAGCGACCTGGTCGCCAGCCTGCGCACCAACGGCTACGAGCTGCGCGAAGGGCGGCTGACCGTGCGGCTGGCGGAGGCCTTCGGCTTCTGCTGGGGGGTGGAGCGGGCGGTGGCCATGGCCTACGAGACCCGCCGCCACTACCCGAGCGAGCGGATCTGGATCACCAACGAGATCATCCACAACCCCTCGGTGAACGCCCATCTGCGCGAGATGGACGTGCGCTTCATCCCCGTCGACGGTGGGGTGAAGGACTTCTCCGAGGTGGCCGGCGGCGATGTGGTGATCCTGCCGGCCTTCGGGGCCACGGTGCAGGAGATGCAGCTGCTCAACGAGCGCGGCTGCCACATCGTCGACACCACCTGCCCCTGGGTGTCGAAGGTGTGGAACACCGTGGAGAAGCACAAGAAGCAGGCCTTCACCTCGATCATCCACGGCAAGGTCAAGCACGAGGAGACCCTCGCCACCAGCTCGTTCGCGGGCACCTACCTGGTGGTGCTGGATCTGGCGGAAGCCCAGATGGTGTGCGACTACATCCTCGGCAAGGGCGACCGGGAGAGCTTCATCGCCCGCTTCGCCAAGGCCAGCTCCCCCGGCTTCGACCCCGACCGCGACCTGCTGCGGCTGGGCGTGGCCAACCAGACCACCATGCTCAAGAGCGAGACCGAGGAGATCGGCCGCATGTTCGAGCGCACATTGTTACAGCGCTTCGGCCCGGCCGAGCTGAACGAGCACTTCCTGGCCTTCAACACGATCTGCGACGCCACCCAGGAGCGCCAGGACGCCATGTTCTCCCTGGTAGACGAACCCCTCGACCTGCTGGTGGTGATCGGCGGCTACAACTCCTCGAACACCACCCACCTGCAGGAGATCGCGGTGAGCCGCGGCATCCGCTCCTTCCACATCGACACGCCGGAGCGGATCGGGCCGGGCAACCGGATCGAGCACAAGCCGCTCGGTGCGGAACTGGTGGTGGAGGAACCGTTCCTGCCGGAGGGCCCGATCCGGGTGGGCATCACCTCCGGCGCCTCCACACCGGATCGGGTGGTGGAAGACGTGATCCGGCTGCTGATCGAGCTGAGCAGCGGCTGACCCAGGCGTCTGCGCTGGCACATCCGATCCTGGGGAGGGGTGTCATCGCTTTAGATTTGCCACTGATTCGATCGCCCACCCGCGGGCGGTGGAGCCTGGGCCCATCAGGGGCGATGATCGTCAGAGGAGTTCCGTCGTTGCCGCTTCCGGTCTCCCCTCCCGTTTCCCGCCGCCGTTCCCCCGCACTGACCCCCAGCAGCCCGACGACGACGGAGGAGCCGACGACCGTGCTTCGCCACAGCGACGATCCGCGCGTACGGCGCTATTTCAGCCATTTCGCCGACCTGATGGAGATGCGGGCCCCCGCCCCGGTGGTGGCCTCCTACCTCGACCGTCACGAGGGCTGGTTCCGGCGCTGCGCCGCGCCGATGGCGGTGAACCCCCTGGGCACCGATGGCTACGTGCTCACCCTCGGCCGGTTCGGCAACTTCGGCTTCGAGGTGGAGCCCACCATCGGCCTCGAGCTGCTGCCCGAGCAGGAGGGGGTGTACCGGATCGCCACCGTGCCGGTGCCCGAGGCCGACCTCAGCCTGCAGGAGCTCTACGACGTGGTCTTCAACGCCTCCCTGCGGCTCGATGAGGCGGCGGGGGCCGAGGAGCAGGCCAAGGAGATCTCCCACGAGGAGGTCGACCGGCTGATGGCCCACACCCTGGTGCGCTGGGAGCTGGATCTGGCGGTCTGGATCCGGCTGCCGGGGATGATCACCCTGCTGCCCGAAACCCTGGTGCAGACCAGCGGCGACCGGCTGCTGCGCCAGATCGTGCGTCAGATCTCGCGGCGTCTCACCTGGAAGGTTCAGGAGGATTTCCACGCCAGTCACGGCATCCCCTGCCCCCCCCGGCGACGGGCCCGCTTCTGACGGCCAGCCCAGGGGAGTGGGAGGGCCTGCCGATTCTCAGCTGCCGGTGAGGATCTTGTTCACGATCTGCATGCCGGAGACGGCCTGCCAGAGGAAGAGGGTCATCAGCGACATGTTCAGGCCCACGTGCACCTTGCGGGCCACCAGGTTGCCCTGCTGCATCAGGGGCGAGAGGGCGGCGGCCACGGCCACCAGCGCCGTCATGGCCAGGCCCACCAGCAGGTGCGGACCGACGAACAGCTTGCCGTTGTTGGCCCAGGTCACGGCCAGGCCGCCGATGCACCCCAGCACCATCAGGGCCAGAACCCCGCTGCCGAACAGGTAGTGGCGGCGGGCGAACTGCCCCTTGATCAGCTCCTTGCGGGTCTCGGCATCGGCGGTGCGCGTCTTCTTCGCCTTGATGCCGAGCACCATGGCGTAGGCCGACAGGCCCAGCAGCACCCACATCAGCAGGGGGTGCACCAGGCTCAGCGCGAGGGGCAGGGGGAAGGGGGCGGCTTCGGCCATGGGGGGACGACAGGGAGCCGGGCCGGGGCCGCGGCGGGCGCTGCGAAGCTACAACCGCCGCGGCACTTCAGTGGAGGAAGTGCCGGCGACCGGTCACCACCATCGCCAGCCCCAGCTCGTCGCAGGCGCGGATCGAATCGGCGTCGCGCACGCTGCCACCGGGGTGGATCACCGCGGTGATGCCGTGGCTGGCGGCCAGCCGCACCGTGTCGTCGAAGGGGAAGAAACCGTCGCTGGCCAGCACGGCCCCACGGGCGGCCTCACCCGCGGCGGCCAGGGCCAGCTGGGCCGCACCGACCCGGTTGGTCTGGCCGGCGCCGATGCCCAGGCTCACCCCGCCTTTGGCCACCACGATCGCGTTGGAGCGGACATGCCGCACCAGCTGCCAGGCGAAGCGCAGGTCGCGGAGTTCCTGCTCGCCCGGGGCGCGCTGGCTGGGCAGCTGCCAGCCGTCGGGTTCGATCGGCCGATCATCGGACTCCTGCACCAGCACCCCGCCGAGGATGCTGCGCAGCTGGCGGCGGGCGGCCCGCTCGATCGCCGCGGGCGCCAGCTCCAGCAGTCGCAGGTTCGACTTGGCCGCCAGACGCTCGCGGGCGGCGGGCAGGAAGACAGGGGCCACCACGCACTCCAGAAACAGGCCGGCCAGGTGCTCGGCCGCTTCGCCATCCACCGGGCCGTTGAGGGCGACGATGCCGCCGAAGGCCGACACCCGGTCGGCGTCGAGGGCCCGCAGCAGAGCATCGGCGGGGCTGGTGCCGGTGGCCACGCCGCAGGGATTGGTGTGCTTGATCACCACCGCCGCCGGCGTCACCCCCGCGAAGGTGGCGTCGCCGTAGCCGAACTCGCGCACGGTGGCCAGGGCCGCCTCGAGGTCGAGCAGGTTGTTGTAGCTGAGTTCCTTGCCCTGGAGCTGGTGGGCCGCGCCCCAGCCGGCCTCGGGCTCGGAGTGCCAGGTGGCGCCCTGGTGGGGGTTTTCGCCATAGCGGAGGGTCTGACGGGCGGGCAGATCCAGGGTCAGCGGGGCGGCGGCGACCGCGGCGGCCTCGCTGGCTGCCTCATTGGCGGCCTCGCGGGCCAGGCGCTCCTCGATCCAGCGCTGGATGGCGCCGTCGTAGGCGGCGGTGTGGGCGAAGGCCGCCAGGGCCAGCCGGCGACGCAGGGCCCCGTCCACCGCCCCGGCCTCCAGGGCCGCGAGGAAGCCGGCGTACTGGGCCGGATCGGTGAGCACCGCCACGTCGGCGTGGTTCTTGGCCGCCGCCCGCACCATCGCGGGACCGCCGATGTCGATGTTCTCGATCGCCGTCTCCCAGCTCACCTGCGGGTCGGCCACGGTGCGGCGGAAGGGATAGAGGTTCACCACCACCACATCGATCGGATCGATGCCCTGGGCCTCCAGATCGGCCCGGTGGGAGGGATCGTCGCGGCGGGCCAGGATCCCGCCGTGGATGCGGGGGTGGAGGGTCTTGACCCGGCCGCCCAGGATCTCGGGAGCGCCGGTGTGGTCGGCCACCCGGGTGACGGGAAGTCCCGCGGCGGCCAGGGCGGCGGCGGTGCCGCCGCTGGAGAGCAGCCGATAGCCATGACGCAGCAAGCCCGTGGCCAGGGGCACCAGCCCCTCCTTGTCGGACACGCTGAGGAGGGCCGTGGGGGCCATGGGACGGCAGGGGATCGGTTCGGACGCCAACCTACGCAGCAGCAGCAGCACCGCGTCCCATGAACCAGCCTCCCCAGTCAGCCCTGTTCGGACTGCCCGGCGCCGAGGAGGCCCTCTGCCTCGGGCCCGCGCACGCGTCGCGGCGCCTGGTGCTGCTGCACGGCTGGGGGGCCGATGCCGACGTCCTGCTCAATCTCGGGGAGGCTCTGGTGGACGACCCCGACGCCACCGACGTGTCGCTGGTGGCGTTGCGGGCACCGCTGCCGCACCCGGGGGGCAGCGGCCGCCAGTGGTACGACCTGCTGCCCGCGCCGGCCTGGGAGCAGCTGCCGGAAGCCCGTTCCGCGCTGCGGCAGCGCCTGCTGGCCCTGGCCACGAGCGTGCCGCTGGAGCGCACCGCCCTGCTGGGCTTCTCCCAGGGGGCGGCCATGGCGCTGGACGTGGCGCTGGACGTGGGCACCCACGATGCAGGGCCGCTGCCCCTGGCGGCCCTGATCGCCTGCAGCGGCTACCCGCATCCCGACTGGCATCCCGGGCGATCAGCCACCCGGATTCTGCTGACCCACGGAGAGCAGGATCCGATGGTGGCGCCCGGCGCCAGTGAGGAAGTGGAGCGGGCCCTGAAGGCCGCGGGCGGATCGGTGAAGCGGCTCACGTTCCCCGGTGGCCACGGCATTGATCCCGCCCTGCTGCCCAGCCTGCGGGCCTTCCTGGAGGAAGGCTGGGCAGACTGAGCCGTCACCCTCGGCGCCGTTCAGACGAAGGCGTATTCGTACTCCTCCATCTCCTCCCAGTCGTCGGCGGCCAGGGCCTCGAGACCTTCGAAGAGCACCTCCTCACCGATGCGGTCGACAATCGCGCGCAGGGAGGGGAAGAGGAAATGGTTCTCCTCGGCGTACTGGGCACTGAACAGACCCTTCTCGCCCCAGAAGAAGCGATCGGTGGTGTGCTCGTTGCGGCGGACGTTCAGGATCGCGGGCGCCACGAGCTCGGACTCGGCGATGTAGCGACGGGCCGCGGTGACCGGCTTGTGGGAGCCGGTCTCGAGGTTGTAGGTGGGCACATGGGCCAGGACACGCTGGCCGGCAAGACGACGGCGGCTGATCCGCTTGCGCTTCTTGGACATGGATCGACTCCCGGGGCGGGAGAGAGGTAGAGGGTGAGGAAGGGAAGACAGGGGATCTCCCGGCGGTGAACCCGCCGGATGGAACCCATCCGGATCCCCCGGCACCGAGGCCGGGGCGATCGACGCCCATACGTCTGTCGTCCGGCCGTCGGGGGAGTCGGAACGGGCAACGCGGTGCCAGCGGAAGGAGGCACCGAAGCAGGGGCGGGTCGACGCGGTACGCAACCCCCACTGCTGTAGCCTTGGATGCCGGTTGAACGCAACCTCGGCCGTTGCCACTGCGACAAACCGCCCAGAAGCGGAGAGCCAGGTAGTGGTCGATACCAAGAGCTTAAAGCTTTTTTTCGGAATTCCCACAGCCCTCCTGAAAGATTCCGGTATCCCCCCGGCGAGCACCGGGCTCCGAGCGTGGTGATGCCAGCCTCCGAGCGGTTTCTGACCTTGCTGGGCTTCCAGCTTGGCCAGTTCGCCGACTGTCCACCAGTTCGCTCGCTGGTGGTGTACGTCACTCATCCCGGGCACGATGGTCAGCCCAGCCTCGTGCCTGTCGGCCACTGGCCCGCCGACGGGCGGGCCCTGCCCTCGGTGGATGCCTCCAGCCCTCTCCGCCTGCCCGCCGAGGAGCGACGCTGGCTGCCTCTTCGCGACGGCACCGTGCTCCTGGGCGCCCTGCAGGTGGAAACCATGGGCCCCGCCTGGCCCGAACCCCTCGGCCGCCGCCTCCAGGGCGTGGCCCTCTGCCTCACCGAGGCCCTGCGGCTCGACCTGGAGAACCGGCGGCTGGCCCGCCGGCTGGAGGAGCAGGAGGAGCAGCTGCGGCTGCTGGTGCACCAGCTGCGCAATCCCCTGGCCGCGCTGCGCACGTTCGGCCAGCTGCTGCGGCGCCGCCTGGCGCACGACAGCGACACCCGCACGCTGGTGGAGGGCCTGCTGGCAGAGGAGCGGCAGCTCAACCGCTACGTGGATGCCATCAGCGACCTGGCCCGCCCCGACGCGCTGCTCGAACCGGGAGACCAGCCCCAGCCCCTGCTGCTGCCTCCCCTGCTGAGCGGACCGGAGGGCCGGCCCCTTGCCGAGTTGGTGGATCCCCTGGTCCAGCGGGCCGCCGCCACCGCCGCCCTTCAGAGCCGGCCCTGGCGGGGACCGGCCGAGGTGCCCGATTGGCGGGGCGATGGCGGCGCCGTGGCCGAGATCCTGGCCAACCTGCTGGAGAACGCTTTCCGCTACAGCCCCCAGGGCAGCGCCGTGGGCCTGCATGCGGCCAGCGGCACCGAGGGCAGCGAGGGCACGGTGCTCACCGTCTGGGATGGCGGCCCGCCGATCGATCCCCAGGAGCGGGAGGCGATCTTCCAGCGGGGGGTGCGGGGCCGCAGCGGCGAGACGATGCCGGGCACGGGCCTGGGCCTGGCACTGGCCCGCGACCTGGCCCGCCAGCTCGGGGGCGAACTGGAGCTCGTGGTCCCCCCGGCCCTGGTGGCCGCCGACCTGCCGGAGCGCGGCAACGCCTTCCGCCTCAGCCTGCCGGCCCGCCCGGAACCGCCGTCCACGCTGCCCCCACCCCCATGACCAGGGCAGCGAGCAGCAGGGCCACCGCATCGGTCCACTCCACAGAGGCGCCGTAGCTGTCGCCGCTGTGGCCGCCGAGCCGGCGGCCGAGCCAGAACGGCACCGCCAGTGCCGGCAGGACTCCGGCGCCACCGGCCAGCACCAGCCACGGGCCCGCCGGCCCCGCCCAGGCGAGGGTGCCCGCCAGCAGGACCAGCAGGAGCAGGGCGCTGGGCCGCAGCTCACGGGCCAGCCCGCTCCAGTGACGCCGGTGGAAGGCGGCGGTGCCCTCCGGGCGCAGATAGGGGAAGAAGGCCATGGCCGGCAGGGGCGCCACCCGGGACCAGACGGCCGCCCAGATCAGCAGCGGTGGAGCCATGGCACCCAGGGCGGCCAGTCCGGCAGCCCGCAGCAGCAGCAGCAGCGCCAGGGTCTGGGCCCCCATCGCCCCCACGCGGCTGTCGGCCATGGCCTCGAGGCGGCGCTGCTCGCCGGCCGCCAGCCCATCGGCGGTGTCCATGGCCCCGTCCATATGCAGCCCGCCACTGAGCACCAGGCCGGCGGCGAGCACCAGTGACACCTGCACCAGCTGGGGCACCCGCCCCTGCAGCAGCCCCCACAGCAGGGCCTGGGGCAGAGCGAGCACCAGAGCGATCCAGGGGGCGAAGCGGGCGATCCGTGCGAAGCGGGGCTGGGGCCGCGGCCAGGCGGGCAGCACCGAATAGAAGATCCAGGCGCCGGCCAGGTCCCGCAGCCAGGGTGGGGCGCTCGGTCGGCTCATCGCGGCGCGGGCATCGGGCGGGATCGACAGGTGGGGCGAAAGGGGGTGGGGCGTGGGGCGTGCGACGTACCGTCGGCACAGCGACGGTGCCTCCCCATCAGCTCCGGATCCAGTTTCGCCTTCACGATCACGGCGCGCTGCCCCCGCAGCCGGGCACGCTGCGGCTGTCTGCACACCCCCCACGGGCCGGTGCACACGCCCCGGTTCATGCCGGTGGGAACCGCCGCCACCGTGAAGGGCGTGGCCATCCCCCAGTTGGCGGAGACCGGGGCCGAGATGGTACTGGCCAACACCTATCACCTCCATCTGCAGCCTGGAGAGGCGGTGGTGGCGGAGGCGGGCGGCCTGCATCGCTTCATGGGCTGGAACGGTCCGCTGCTCACCGATTCCGGCGGTTTCCAGGTGTTCAGCCTCGGCGCCATCAACCGCATCGACGACGAGGGCGTCGTCTTCCGCTCCCCCCGCGACGGCGCCCGCATTCACCTCACCCCCGAGCGCTCGATGGCGATCCAGATGGCTCTGGGCGCCGACGTGGCCATGGCCTTCGACCAGTGCCCCCCCTACCCGGCCAGCGAAGCGGAGGTGGCCGCCGCCTGCCGGCGCACCCACGCCTGGCTGGAGCGCTGCGCGGCGGTGCACCAGCGGCCGGGCCAGGCTCTGTTCGGCATCGTGCAGGGGGGGTGCTTCCCGGACCTGCGGGCCGAGTCGGCCCGGGTTGTGGCCGGCTTCGACCTGCCGGGCATCGCCGTGGGCGGGGTGAGCGTGGGGGAGCCGGCCGAGGCGATGCACACCGTGGTGCGCCAGGTGGGTCCGCTGCTGCCGGAGGCCAAACCCCATTACCTGATGGGTGTGGGCAGCCTGCGGGAGATGGCGATCGCGGTGGCGGAGGGCTTCGACCTGTTCGACTGCGTCCTGCCCACCCGGCTCGGCCGTCACGGCACCGCCCTGGTGGGAGGGGAGCGCTGGAACCTCAAGAACGCCCGTTTCCGCCACGACCACACGCCGCTCGATCAGCGCTGTCCCTGCCTGGCCTGCCGCCTGCACAGCCGGGCCTACCTGCACCACCTGATCCGCAGCGGCGAGATGCTCGGACGCACCCTGCTGAGCCTCCACAACCTCACCACCCTGCTGCGCTTCACCACCGCGATGGCGCAGGCGATCCGCGAAGGCTGTTTTTCAGAGGATTTCGCTCCCTGGGAGCCGGACTCCCCGGCCGCACACACGTGGTAGCTTCCAGGCACCGCGGTCGCCCGTGTTGCGGCACCGCCCTTCCTGATCGCTCCACCATGGCTCTCTCCCTGCTGGCCGGTTCCATGGCCCACGCCGCCCCTCTGGCCCAGCTGCCCGAGGCCTACCAGGCCTTCGGTCCCCTGGTGGACATCCTGCCGATCATCCCCCTGTTCTTCCTGCTGCTGGCCTTCGTGTGGCAGGCCTCGGTGGGCTTCCGCTGAATCGCGGCCAGGCCCTGATCAGCGGTGTTCCCGCAGAACCGCCCAGAAGAATTCCGGCAGGGCGAGCATCCGTCGCCAGCGGCTGGGCTCCTGGATCAACCGGTACAGCCACTCGATCTGCAGGGCGCCCATCCATGAGGGCGCCCTTTTTTTGATGCCGGCCCACACGTCGAAACTGCCGCCCACGCCCATCCAGAGCCCGCGGCGGCGGCCGGCGAGGCCGTGGATCCACAGCTCCTGCCGCGGCACACCCAGCGCCACCAGCACCAGATCGGGATCCAGGGCCAGCAGCTCGCTCTCCAGCAGCGGCCAGTCGGCGGGCTGCTGATAGCCGTCGACGCTGAACACCAGGTTCAGGGCGGGCAGTTCCCGGCGCAGCCGCAGCCGCAGCCGCTCCATCACCTCCGGCGAGGCCCCGACCAGGGCCACCGACCATCCCTCCGCGGCCGCGTGGTCGAGCAGCCAGCGGGCCGTTTCGATCCCCGGTGCGCGCCGCACCCGACGGCCCTGACGGCGCAGGGCCCAGACCACACCGGCCCCATCGGGAATCACCAGCTCCGCCGCCTCGATCGCCTGCCCCAGCCGCTGATCGGCCCGGGCGGCCATCGTCATCTCGGCGTTGAGGGTGACGATCTGTCCGCCACCCCGCCGGTGCAGGGCAAGGCACTCGGCCCGTATGTCGCCGAGGTCGACTCCCACGCCTAACACGCGGGGGCGCACGGAGGGGGTGACGGTTGCTTCCATGGGGGGGCGGGGCCTCGGGGGAGAATCTATGGCTCGGCTCCCGGCCGTTCTTGCGTCATGAGGCAGGCTCCATGAAGGCACCCGGCGGCCCCTCGGCCAGGCCCCTCCCCCGCAGCACCCCCGACCTTCACGTCATCGACCGTTCCGATCCGACCTTCGAGATCACGGCCGCCGGGAGCGACCAGCGGGCGCTGGAGGTGCTGGAGGAGCTCGACCGGCAGATCGAGCGGGTGGTGCTGCGGCGCCAGCACCCGATCACGGGGCTGCTGCCCGCCAGCACCGCCCACACGGTGCACGGCAACTACGGTGACGCCTGGGTGCGCGACTGCGTGTACTCGATCCAGTGCGTCTGGGGGCTGGCCCTGGCTCACCGGCGCCTGGGCGGAGCCGGGCGGCTGGCCTTCGAGCGTGAGCAGCAGGTGCTGCAGCTGATGCGCGGCCTGCTCAACGCCATGCTGCGCCAGGCGGGCAAGGTGGAACGCTTCAAGACCAGCCTTGATCGCCTCGATGCGATCCACGCCAAGTTCGATACCGGCACGGGCGCGCCGGTGGTGCCCGATGACGGCTGGGGGCACCTGCAGCTCGACGCCACGGCCCTGTTCCTGCTGCAGCTCGCCCAGCTCACCCGCTCCGGGCTGGTGGTGGTCCAGACCGCCCACGAGCGGGATTTCGTCCAGAACCTGGTGTACTACGTGGCCCGGGCCTACCGGGTGGCCGACTACGGCATCTGGGAGCGGGGCGACAAGGGCAACCACGGCCTGCCGGAGCGCAACGCCAGCTCCATCGGCATGGTCAAGGCGGCCCTGGAGGCCCTGGAGGGGCTCGACCTCTACGGCCCCCACGGCGACGGCAGCGCCTGCCTGGTGATCCCCCACGACGCGATCGTGCGGCTCCGGCGTGCCCTGCGCGATCTGCTGCCCCGCGAATCGGCCAGCAAGGAGGTGGACAGCGCCTGCCTGTCGGTGATCGGCTACCCGGCCTGGGCGGTGGAGGACCACGAGCTGGTGGCCCGCACGCGCGCCAAGATCCGCCGGGAGCTGGGCGGCGCCTACGGCTACAAGCGCTTCCGCCGCGACGGCCACCAGACGGTGGTGGAGGACGTCAGCCGCCTCCACTACGAACGGGAGGAGCTGGCGGAGTTCGAGCACATCGAATGCGAGTGGCCCCTGTTCCTGGCCTACGAGGCGATCACCGCCTGCTGCGAGGAGCGCTGGACGGAGGCCCGGCAGTGGCGGCAGCGGCTGGCGGAGGTGAGCGTCGAGGTGGAGGGCGTGGCCCTGCTGCCCGAGCTCTATCTGGTGCCGGAGGACGCGATCGCCGCCGAGCGCCGCAACCCCGGCAGCCAGGTGCGGGTGGCGAACGAGAACGTGCCCCTGCTCTGGACCCAGAGCCTCACCTGGCTCACCGATCTACTGCTGCACGGCCTGATCCGGCCTGAGGATCTCGACCCCAGCGGCCGGCGGCGACCGGCGGCCCCCGGGGCCCGGGAGGTGCTGGTGGCCCTGGCGCCGGCCAGTGCCTGGATCGCCACCGAACTGGAGGCGGCCGGTCTGCCGGCCGACCTGGCCCCGGAGACGGGTGCCGCCGAAGCCAGCGCCGGCGACCGGCCGCGGGTGGCGAGCTCGCGGGAACTGGGGCGGCGGCTGGCCACGGTGGGCGCCAACCCCCACCTCGGGCTCTCCGGCCATCCCCCGGTGCGGATGGAGACCATGGCCACCGCCCGGCTCTACCGCCACGGCGAGGAACTGATCGCCTTTCTTCCCGCGGCCCTGGAGGAGGACACCTTCTACCTGGCGGACGATCCGGGCACGCTGGTGGATGCCGTGGCCGCCGAGGTGCGGCTGCTGCAGCGCCACTGGCGCGGGCCCAGCTCGCCGCTGCTGGTGATTCCGATCGCGGAGGGGGCCTACCGCCGCGACCCGGAGGCCTTCCTCTCCCTCGGCCGCCAGTTGCGCGCCGGATCCCTGGAAGGGGTGCCGGTGCAGCTGGCGCCCCTGGCCGACCTGGTGAGCCAGGCGGGGCTGGTGGAACTGCCGCCCCAGGCGGTGGCCGCCTGCCAGCTGTGGCCGGTGCGCCAGACCCTGCTGCCGCCGAGCACCAGCCAGCAGCCGCTCACGGCGCGGCAGGAGCAGGAACTGGAAGACATCTCCGTGGCCGAGCTGGCCGAGCGGCTCTGGCACAGCAGCTCCCTGCCGGAGCAGGCGGAGGTGCTGGAACTGCTGGGCCGCCGGCTCGGACCCAACGCCCGGCTGCAGGGCCCGATGGGAGGGGCCCCCGTGCGGCTGATGGTGCTGCTGCAGGAGGTGTACCGGCGGGGGCTGGTGGAGGCCGACTGGAACGTGGTGCGCCGGGCGGCCGGGGCCATGGGGCTGGTCCACCCCCAGCTGGAGGATGCCCTCACCGATCTGCTGGTGCGCCAGAAGCAGGTGGTGGTGGGCCGCAACTACACCGGCGACTCCCTGATCAGCCAGCCCCAGGGCAGCCGCACGATCGCCGCCATGATCCGCCGCTTCGGCGGCGAGGACGGGCGGGAGTGGATGCTGCAGCAGGAGCTGCTGCTGGCGCTCGACGGCCTGGCCCGCCTTGAACCCAACCTGCTCAGCGGCAGCCTCACCCTCCAGCTCGGCCAGCTGCTGCTGCTGCTCACCGGTGAGCTGGCCGCCGAGTCGAACCTCAGCCCCAGCGATGCCTTCGAGGCCCTGTGCGCCGAGCCGCCCCACCGCATCCGACGCCGGCTGCGGGCGGTGCTGGCCGACGTGGAGCACGCCCGGGCGGCCCTCCAGCGCAAGGAACAGCTCCATCTGCGGGGCCGGGTGCGCTGGGAGGTTCCCGATCCCCTCCAGGAACTGCCCCGCTCCGGGGGCTGGCTGCAGCACCGCATGAGGCTGGGGGCCCTCGGGCGGGTGCCGCGCGACTTCTATCCCGGCATCTGGGATCTGCTCCACCACTGCCGCGGCATCGTGATCGGCGACAAGCTGGAGCGGCGCAACCGGCTGGAGAGCGGACCGCTGCTGAGCGAGAAGACGCCGGGCGAGCGCAACTTCGCCTCGCTGGTGGAACACCTGCTCGGCAAGATCGAAGCACCGGAGTACCGGCAGCTCTGCACCGAGACCCTGCTCACCCTGATGGCCTTCGTGGCCGCCAACCCCGAGGTGCGCTTCGAGGACGACCTGGCCCTCGACGTGGTGATCGGCCATGCCGTGCGGGTGGGATGGCAGGAGCTCCATCCCCAGGTGGCGGAAGCCGACTATGCGCTGCACAAGTCGGAGGCCTGGGATCTCTTCTACCGCTCCTCACCGGCCGAGTGCCGGCGCTGGCAGCTGAAGGCCCTGCAGCAGCTGAGCGACAGCGAGCCGATGCTTCAGGAACCCGCCCGCTCAGCCGGGTGAGACTCCCCCAGACGGGGCTCAGATCGGCGCCTCGAGCGTCATGCAGAGGTTGGGCTGCTCGACGCACTGTTCGATCAGATCGGCCAGCAGCAGGGCGCGGGAGGCCTGAAGGCCGTCCACGGCCGGGGTTTCCTCACCGCGCACGCACTGGAGGAAATGCTCCAGTTCCGCGTAGAGCGGCTCGATCGAGGTGGTGCTCACCTCCTCGATGAAGCCATCGTTGCGATAGACGAGCTCGCCGTGATCGGCACTGACCGAACCATGGGAGCGGCGGTGAATGCGCAGGTTGCGATTGAGGAAATCGGTTTCCATCATGCTGCTGCGGCAGTGGGCATCCAGGCTGCGGATCTTGCGATGGGCCATCTTGCTGGCCGTCAGGCTGGCCACCACCCCATTGGCGAAGGCGAGGGTGGCATTCACATAATCGATCGGGCCTTCGGCGCTGCGGCCGCCGGCCGCGGCCAGGCGCACCACGGGTGCGGCCGCGAGCTCCAGCACCAGGTCGATGTCGTGGATCATCAGATCGAGCACCACCGACACATCGTTGGCGCGATCGGCATTGGGGCTGTGGCGGCGGGCCTCCAGCACCACGATCTCCTCGCCGGCCACCACCTTCAGCAGTTCGCGGAAGGCGGGGTTGAAGCGCTCGATGTGGCCCACCTGGAGCAGCACGCCGGTGGCTTCAGCCGCCTGGATCAGTTCGGCCGCCTCCTCCTGGGTGGCGGCGATCGGTTTCTCGATCAGCACGTGCACGCCGGCCTCGAGGCAGGCCATGCCCACCCGGTGGTGCAGCAGGGTGGGCACGGCGATGCATACCGCCTCCACCGAGGCCAGCAGTTCGCGGTAATCGGGGAACCAGCGGCAGTTGAACTGCTCCACCGCCAGCCGCCCGCGGGTTTCGTCCGGGTCGGCCACGCCCACAAGCTCGGCGTCCCGCAGCAGGCTCAGCACCCGAGCGTGATGCCAGCCCATGTTTCCGATGCCGATGACCCCCACGCGCACAGGGTTCATGGCAACGGCATCGCAGTTGGGCGCATTATCGATGATCAGGCCCCCTCATCGGAGAGAGGCACGATCCGGACCCGCTCGATGCGGGGGCCATCCATCACCAGCACGCTGAAGCGGATCTGCTTCCAGCGCAGCCCCTCGCCGGGGGCCGGGATGTGCTGGAGCCTCTCCAGCAGGAAGCCCGCCAGGGTGTGATGCCCCTCCGCCTCCGGCAGCCGCAGCCCGAGGCGGCGGTTGAGCTCGAAGATCTCAAGATCGCCCGCGGCCGACCAGCCGCCCTCGACCAGCGGCAGCAGTTCGCCGGCGGCCTCGAGCGGATCCTCGTCCTCGCCCACGATCTCGTTGGTGAGGTCGGCCACGGTCACGAGCCCCTCGGTGCCGCCGTGCTCATCGACCACCACCAGCAGGGGCTGACCGCTGCGGATCAGCGGCAGCAGATCGGCCAGGGAGGTGCTCTCCTGCACCCGCGCCACCGGCACCACATAGGGCGCCAGGGGGGTGTCCGGCGCCAGTTGACCGCGGGCGATCGGCTCGGCCAGGCGGCGCAGGTCGAGCATGCCCCGCACGTCGTCGAGGGAGCTGCCGATCACCGGGAAGCGGGCGTGCTGGCTGGCATGCACCTCCTGCATCATCCGGCCGAAGGTCACCTCGATCGGCAGCGTGACCATGCCGGAGCGGGGCACCATCACCTCCCGCACCAGGGTGTCGCGCAGGGAGAACACCCCTTCGAGGATGCTGCGCTCATCGGGCATCAGGCCGGTGACGCCGCCGCTCTCGATCAGGGTCTCGAGCTCCCCGGCGGAGAGCACCGGCACCAGTTCGTCCCAGTTGCGGGGCAGCCCCAGCAGCCGCAGCACCACGCCGGTGAAGCGCTCGATCACCAGCAGCAGCGGCGCCAGGGTGCGGGTGAGGGATTCCAGCAGCGGGGCCAGCTGCAGGGCGGAGGCCTCGGGCCGGTGCAGCACCCAGGCCTTGGGCAGAAGACCGCCGATCAGGGTGGCCAGCAGCACCAGGGCCAGAAACACCAGGCCATCCACGAACGCCATGGGCAGCCAACCCTCGCCGTCCCAGGGGAGGGTGGCGAGCAGCTGATGGGCCAGTCCCCGGCCGATCCAGCCGATCGCCAGCAGGGCCAGCACCGCCCCGAGCTGGGTGGCCACCAGCACGCGGCGCAGCCGCTGCTGCAGGCGACCCACCGAGCGGGCTCCGGGCTCGTCGTTCTCCTGCAGCTCCTGCACGCGGCTGGGCCTGAGGCGGATCAGGGCGAATTCACCGGCCGCGAAGAAGGCCATCAGGGCCAGCAGGGTGGCCAGGGCGAGGAACCGCATCCGTCCGAGCGCGTGGGCCCAGGATAGGGACGGCGTCCCGATCCATCCGAGCGGTCGGAAGAGATGGGGGTCGCGAGGATCGAACTCGCCTAAGGCGGATTATGAGTCCGCTGCATTCACCAGATTGCTAGACCCCCGTTGAACCCGGCTCTCACCAGAGGCCGCGGGATCACGGCGGATAGGGGCTCTGGGCGCCGCTGCCGTAACCGGCACCCCCATTGGAAGGGGGTGCGGAGCCGCCGAGGCTGCTGCCGAACACGTCGGGCAGATCACCCGTGCGCAGCGGCACGATCGGGCTCTGGTCCTCGAGCAGCACGTTTGCCGTGTTCTCGATGGCGCTGCCGTCCCAGACGATCGTTTGATCGGGGAACCCCAGCCCCATCACCCGGCTGCCATCGCCGCCACCCATGGCGATGCCGAAGAAGTCGGTGATCTGGTGGGTGATGTCGATGCCGCGGGCGTAGGGCGAGGTCCAGGCGTAGAACTGCCGGGTCATCAGTTCGGGCACGGTGGTGACCGCCCCGCAGCGGGTGACCTCCACCGGAGCGGCCGGCGGGCCGCCGGCGGCCATCGGCGGTGCCTCCAGGGTGGTGGTGCAGAGGATGGGCCCCGCCAGCAGGGGCAGGGGGGATGCCAGTACGGCCAGGGCGGGGATGGCGACCAGGGTGGCAGCGGGGACCCGGAGCGGGGCCCGGGTGAACGCCGGGAGGAGACGGGGCATCACGGCAGCGGCAACGACCGACGGAACCAGGTGGGACGCAAACTAGCCACCTCAGGCGCCTGCCACCACGTTGCCCCGCCCTCCGATGGTTCTCCCGCCCGCCGATCCCGCCGCCCGGCGCTCCACCCTGCTGGAGCTGCTGGCCGCACGGGCCTACCGCCACGGCAGCTTCACCCTGGCCTCGGGCCGCACCAGCCACCATTACGTGAACTGCAAACCGGTGAGCCTCAGCGGCCTGGGGCTCGCCCTGCTGGGCAGCCAGCTGCTCGAGCTCGTGGAGGCCAACGCGGTGGCCGTGGCCGGTCTGACCCTGGGGGCCGATCCGCTGGTGAGCGCTGTGGCGATGCAGGCCGCCCTGGAGGGCCGCGGGCTCGATGCCCTGATCGTGCGCAAGGAGGCCAAGGGCCATGGCACCGGGGCCTGGCTGGAGGGCCCCCTGCCACCGGCCGGCAGCCGCATCACGGTGCTGGAAGACGTGGTGACCACCGGCGGCTCGGCCTTGAAGGCTGTGACGCAGCTGCGCGAGGCCGGCTTCCTGATTGAGCGTGTGGCGGCGATCGTCGACCGCCAGGAAGGGGGGCGGGAGGCGATGGAGGCGGCGGGCCTCGATCTGCAGAGCCTGTTCCTGCTTGAGGAGGTGGCGGAGCGCTCCGCCGCCCGGGAGGGGCGCTCATGACCCCCTCCTCGCCTGCGGATGTGCCGTGGGACTGGCGGCCCGCGGTGCCTTCCGTGCTGGAGCGCGCGGCCAGCGTGCTGCGCCTGGAGGGTCCGGACACCCTGCGGGTCCTTCACGGCCAGACCAGCCAGGCCCTGGCGCTGGCGCGGCCGGGTGAGCGGCTGGCCACCTGCTGCATCGGCCCCACGGCGCGGCTGCGGGCCCTGGCCCAGGTGCTGGTCGACGACCAGGGGGCCTGGCTGGTGGTGGAGGCCGGCGATGCCGCCGCGGTGCACACCGCCCTCGATCGGGTGCTGTTTCCCGCCGATGCCGTGCGCCTGGGGCCGCCGGAGGCCGTGCGGAGCCTGGAGGTTCTGGGCCCCGACACCAGCGCGGCCGCCCCGGAGGATCCCGGCTCCTGGCACAGCCTGGACGACGGCAGCGGCTGGCGCCTGGACGACGGCCGCCTGCTGCTGCGCGATGCGGCCGGACTGCCGGTCGAGCTGGCGACCCTGCCGCTGCTCAGGGCCGGGGAGGTGGAGCGCTGGCGGATCCAGCTGGGGCTGCCGGCGGTGCCGGGCGAGATCAACGAGGAGGTGAACCCCTTCGAGCTGGGCCTGGCGGAGCGGGTGCGGCTCGACAAGGGCTGCTACGTGGGCCAGGAAACCCTCGCCAAGCTGGCCACCTACGACGGCGTGAAGCAGCAGCTGCGCCGCTGGTTCCTCGCCGACCCGGGGGGAACCCTGCCCGCTCCGGAGCCCGGCACGGTGCTGCGCGCTGACGGCGGTGAACGGGCCGGCAGCGTGACCTCGATCCTGCGGCTCGAGAACGACACCGAGGGCTGGGGCGGCTGGATCGGCCTGGCGCTGGTGCGCCGCGGCGCCCTGGAGGCGCCCCGGTTGCGGGCCGGCGAAGGGGGCGCGGAGCTCAGCCTGTCGATCCCTGAGCGCTTCGTCGCCCCCCCGGTGGGTGCCGGCGGCCAGGGGGGCCCTCAGACCCGGTCCTGATCCAGGAGCCAGCGGGCCACCGCCCAGGTGGCCAGGCAGTCGTCGTGGTTGTAGCGGAAGATCCGCCGCAGCTGCTCGGCGCCGGCCCGCCGGCCCGGGCGGCGCGGGCCGGCCCCGGGGTCGTGGCACCAGCGGCGCCACTGCCGCCACCACAGCAGGCAGCGGGCGCCGTCGACGCCGCGCTGGCGCCAGCGGAAACCCAGCCAGCCGGCCACGGCCTTGAGCCCGTAGCTGTTCACCGGCAGCAGCCAGTGGCGCCGCAGCCGCACGTGCACGTCGATCAGCCGGGCCTTGAGGCGGGCCCGCTCCGCCTCGGGCGCGCCCTGGCGTTCCGCCAGGCGCAGGAGGCCGAGGGCCTCGGTCTCGCCCCAGTGCAGCAGCGGCCAGTCGGGGTAACGGGCCAGCAGGCGCCGCAGCCGCGCCCACAGCCGCGCCTCGCCGTGCTCCTGCAGGGCCAGCAGCGGCTGATAGCGGCCGGGATCCTCGGCCGCCGTGGGCCAGTGCCCGCGGGGATCGCGGGGATCGCGGGGAAGGATCAGAAGGCCATGGAGGAAATCGTCGCGAGCATCGGGATCCGACTCGATGTCGTAGAGCAGCACCCCCGGCGCCGTCGCCAGCTCCGGCAGGGCCGGGCCCCGGGCCTCCGGACGCCGCAGCGCCCGGCCCTGCTGCTGCACCCGGGCCTGGGCCACCAGCTGGGGCGCCACCTCGCGATGCTGCTCCCCGTGCACCGCCAGCGCCTCCGCCAGGGCGGCGGGGTCGGCGGCGGCCAGCTGGGGCAGGCTGTCGACGCCGAGGGCCACCAGCAGTTCCCGGCGGCGGCCGCCGATGCCGCTCACCTCGCTGAGATGGCCCTCCGCCGCGGCCTCGGCGTCGCAGATCCCCCGCCAGCAGCAGAGGGTGCATTTCTTGCGGTCGCTGGTGAGCGGCGGCGGCGAGGAGCGCGCCAGGTCGGCCGCGAGGCGCTGGAGGGCCTCATCGAGCTGGCGCGGCAGGCTCCCCCCCAGGGCGAGGCGTTCCCGCTCCAGGCCGCGGCCCGCACCGGCCACCACCAGCCCGTGGGGCACCTCGGTCCCCTGGTGCTCCGCCAGGAGACGGCCCCACAGCATCAGCTGCAGGCGGTGCTCGCGCGTGAGGTTGCGGCCCTGGCGGGCCAGCACCGGGCGGTAGGCATGGGCCCCCCAGCGGCTGCTGCCCTCCACCCGCTCCAGCAACGGCGGATGGGCTTCCAGCTTCAGCCCGTCGGGTCCACGGCCCCGCAGGCGCAGGCCCACCACGCCGGGCGCGCCGGCGGCGGCGGCAGGCTCGCCCCGCCCCGGCCGCTCGGGAAGCAGGGTCTGGAAGCCCCGCAGCTGGTCGTCGAGGGCCAGGGCGCGATGGGCGCTCCACTGCCGCTGATGCGACGGACCGTGGCGATCGAGCCAGGCGCGGCGGCGGCAGCGCAGCCAGCTGCGCAGCAGGCGGTCGTTGAGCGGAGGGGAGGAAGCGGGCACAGGGCGACGCTAGGGCGGCGCCGGTGGCCTGCCCGAGGGCCGGCACCTTGGCGCGCTCAGGGGGTGGGAGCGGCTGCTAACACCAGCCCATCTCTTCCTGCCCTGCGCATGGCCTCCGCCCCCCTGCCGCTGGCAGCCAGCCCGATCGCCTTCGGCACCGACGGCTGGCGGGGCATCCTCGGCGTGGACATCACGGTGGAGCGCCTGCTGCCGGTGGCGGCGGCCGCGGCCCGGGAACTGGCGGCCAGCGCGCCGGGCGACCTGCGCTCGCGCGAGGTGGTAATCGGCTACGACCGCCGCTTCCTGGCCCCGGAACTGGCCGAGGCCATCGCCAGCGCCGTGCGCGGTGCCGATCTCGAGCCGCTGCTCTCCAGTTCCCCCACCCCCACCCCGGCCTCCAGCTGGGCGGTGGTGGAGCGCCGGGCCCTGGGGGCCCTGGTGATCACCGCCAGCCACAACCCGCCTGAATGGCTGGGGCTGAAGATCAAGGGCCCGTTCGGCGGTTCGGTGGAGGGCGACTTCACCCAGCGGGTGGAGCGGCGCCTGGAGGCCGGGGGCATCAGCGTGCCGATCCCCGGCGAGACCCCCCGCTTCGATGCCCTGGGCAGCTACGTGGCCGGGCTGCGCAGCCGGGTGGACACGGCCGCCCTGGCGGCGGGCCTGGAGCGGCTGGGGCTGCGGGTGATCGTGGATCCGATGCACGGCTCGGCCGCCGGCGTGCTGCCTTCCCTGCTGGGGGAGGAGGCGCTGGCCTCGGGCGCGATCCGCGAGATCCGCTCGCAGCGCGATCCCCTGTTCGGCGGCCATCCGCCCGAGCCGCTGGCGCCCTACCTGCAGGAGCTGATCGCCGCGGTGAAGGAGAGCACCGCCGCCGGCCGGCCGGCGATGGGGATCGTGTTCGACGGCGACGGCGACCGCATCGCCGCGGTGGACGAGAACGGGCGGTTCTGCAGCACCCAGCTGCTGATGCCCCTGTTCATCGACCACCTGGCCCGGGCCAGGGGGCTGGGCGGCACGGTGATCAAGACCGTGAGCGGCTCCGACCTGATGCGGCTGGTGGCGGAGGATCTGGGCCGGCCCGTGCTGGAAATGCCCGTGGGCTTCAAGTACATCGCCGCCGAGATGCTGAGAGGGGACGTGCTGGTGGGCGGCGAGGAATCGGGCGGGGTGGGATTCGGCATGCACCTGCCGGAGCGCGATGCCCCCTTCGCCGCCCTGCTGCTGATCGAGGCGCTGGTGGAGGGAGGCGTGCCGCTGGGTGAACGCATCGATGCCCTGCAGGCCCGCTGCGGCGGCGCCACGGCCTACGACCGCCTCGACCTGCGCCTGGCGGACATGGCGGCCCGTGGGCGGCTGGAGCAGCACCTGGCCCGGACGCCTCCGGACGAGGTGGCCGGCGTGCCGGTGCAGGAGCGGATCACCACCGACGGCCTGAAGCTGCGGCTGGGGCCCGGCCACTGGCTGATGCTGCGCTTCTCCGGCACCGAACCCCTGCTGCGGCTCTACTGCGAGGCCCCCGACGAGGGGCGGGTCGCCGCGGTGCTGGCCTGGGCGCGCCAGCTGGCGGAGGGCATCTGAGATGAGCGTGCTCGTGATCGCCAGCGGCAATGCCGGCAAGGTGCGGGAGTTCGCCCACCTGCTGGAAGCCCTGCCCCTGGAGGTGCGGGCGATGCCCGAAGGGATGGAGGTGGAGGAAACGGGCCACACCTTCGCCGAGAACGCACGGCAGAAGGCCACGGCGGTGGCCCGGGCCACCGGCTGCTGGGCCCTGGCCGACGACTCGGGCCTGGCCGTCGACGCCCTCGGCGGTGCTCCCGGCGTGCACTCCGCCCGCTACGCCGACAGCGATGCCGCCCGGATCGAGCGCCTGCTCACCGAGATGGAAGGAGCCCCGGAGCGCGGCGCCTGCTTCGTCTGCGCCCTCGCCGTGGCCGATCCCCAGGGGGTGGTGCGGCTGGAGGTGGAGGGCCGCTGCCCGGGCACGATCCTGGAAGCGCCCCGCGGCACGGGCGGCTTCGGCTACGACCCGGTGTTCGAGGTGGCCGGCACCGGCCGCAGCTTCGCCGAGATGGCGAAGGAGGAGAAGGCCCGCCTGGGCCATCGGGGTCTGGCCTTCGCGTCCCTGGCACCGCAGCTCGCGGAGCTGCTGGGCTCGGAGGGAGCGGCAGGCTGATCAGCCCGGCCCGGGCATCCCCGCCACCCCCAGGTCCCCCACCGAGGGCACCCAGCGGTGCAGGCGCCAGTCCACGGCGCCGCTGCACACCATCGGGTCCTGGCGCACCAGGGCTTCGGCCGCCGCGTGGTCGTCGGCCTCCAGCAGCAGCAGGCCACCGCCCCCGGGGCGGTCGGCGCCATCCACCAGGTAGCCGCTGGCCATGCGAACACCCCGGGCCCTCTGCTCCTCCACCCAGGCCCGGTGGGCCGCCAGATGGGGCCGCATCTCGCCGTAGGGGCGCAGGAAGGTTTCGGTCTTCACGAACCAGGGCACGGAATCCACCGCCGCACCCCCCCAGCCTGCCGCCACCGCCCGGGCGGCGGCGGCGCTGCTGCAGGCTGGAGGGGAGCGCCCTCGTCCTGCCATGAAGCTGCACCGCTACGCCGACGCCGGGGGGGCGACCCACTACGCGATCGAGCACGGCGAGGGCAGCCTGGAGCGGCTGCTGGGCGATCCCTTCGGGCCGGAGCCCCTGCGGCCCAGCGGCGAACTCGCCCTGCCGGCCCGCCATCTGGCACCGGTGCAGCCCCGGGCGATCCTCTGCATCGGCGTCAACTACCGCCGCCACGCGGCCGAGTTCGGCTCCGCCATCCCCCAGCGCCCCGTGCTGTTCATGAAGGCCCCCTCCGCCCTGCAGCACCCTGGGGAGCCGATCGAGCTGCCCACCGCCCTGGCCAGCGAAGCGGTGGACTACGAGGGGGAGCTGGCGGTGGTGATCGGACGCCGCTGCAAGAACGTGAGCGCCTCCGAGGCCCTGGAGGCGGTGCTGGGCTACACCTGCGCCAACGACGTGAGCGCCCGCGACTGGCAGAAGCGCCCCGAACTGGGCGGCGGCCAGTGGTGCCGCGGCAAGACCTTCGACACCTTCGCCCCCCTGGGCCCAGCCCTGGCGACCCCGGCCGCGATCGCCGACCCCAACGCCCTGGGGCTGCGCACCGAGGTGAACGGCGAGCTGCGGCAGGAGGCCAGCACCGCCGACATGATCTTCCCGGTGGCCGACCTGATCGCCTTCCTCTCGGGCAGCACCACGCTGGAGGCGGGCACCGTGATCCTCACCGGCACCCCCAGCGGCGTGGGCATGGGCTCCGATCCGCCGCGCTGGCTGAAGCCAGGCGACAGCGTGAGCGTGACGATCGAGGGGATCGGCACGCTCACCAACCCGGTGGTGCTGGAGCGGGGCGCCGGTTGAGAGCGGCGCGATCACCGAGCAGATCGGCGTAGCGCTGGTTGAGTTCAGCAATCCGGGCGTCATCCTCGGCAAGCAGGTTGATCGCCTCGATGCCGGGCTGGCTGACGGCCCCAAGCAGGTGGTTCTGAGCGGCCAGGATGCGGGGATGGCCTGGATCACCCAGCAGCCAGAGCACGTCGGCGATGCTGATCGGCGAGGTGATCAGCGGGCGGCGTTCTGATCAAAGAAGGCCGCCACCGCCAGCTCTCGGCAGAGGCGGGCGCGGCTTTTCAGCTGAGGGTCATGGGGCCCCAGCTCCACGGCGATCTGCAGCAGCGGCAGGCCGAGCAGGGCGAAGAGGGCGCCATTGATCAGGGAGCCGGCCACCCGCAGCGGCCAGGTGGGATCCAGCAGCTGCAGAGGGAAAAGGGCGGGCACCACCAAAGAGGCGAACAGCAGGAACAGCACCAGTGCCACCACGCTCAGCCCCGGGGCGGAGAAAAGCACGGGGCTGCCGGAGCGGGATGGTTCGGAGCTGGGGGGCATGGTGGGATGCAGGGGGAAGACCGCGGAGACAATCGGCAGAGGCAAGCTGCAGCGCGGCTGGCACAGCCGACGATCACCGCTGGCGGCTGCCACAAAAATGCCCCGCCAATGGCGGGGCCATCATGAAAATCGGGCTTGGTTCAGGGCTGGGGTGGCGTGATCGAAGGAGCGGCGATGCGCTTGCGGAGGCGGCGGCTCCAGCCGAAGGCGGCCCCAGCGCCGAGCAGCGGAAGGGGGCCTGGAACTGACGCAGAGGGACTTCCTAGAACCAGTTGTATCGTGTCTCCTGTACCAGCAAGAGTCCAGGTGCCAATCAGGCCAGAGTTGATCGTGAATCCAAGACTGGCCAGCGTTTGACCTGCGAACACTGAACTGCTAGCAATGGGTGCTCCTGAGCTATAGCCTGGCGAAATAGCAAAGAAAGGAGATATCCCAAATTCGGAACTAGTAAAATCAGGATCCCCAAGTAAAAGAGTAGACAATAAACTGGTGGAAGATCCGCTGTCAATGTTAACGGTTCCATCGAAAGACTCTGGCCCGGTGACGCCATAGGCGTCGAGGAGTGATCCCGTTCCTGTGCAAATCCCCGCAAAAGCAGAACTAATGCCACCATTGAGAAGGCTAGTATCGATGCTACCGCAACCTACAGAAGCTAGAGGTGGTGACGAGGGCAGCGCTAAACTACCACTGGCTTGCACCACAACATCACCGCCAGATTCAAAGATGTTGTAGGTGAGCACTGCCTTGGCCTGCTCCTGCCCAAGCAGCAGGGCGACTGGAGCAGCCAGCAACGGCGAAAGCCGCTTGCAGTAGTGAAACAGGGGCAGGAAAGGTTGTTTCATTGAAAATACGAAGTTCCTAAATTGCCTCATATTAAATCGCTTCGCTTGCGATTCAAGGGGGGTGGCCAGATTCTTGATTGGCACGCCGAGGCGTTCTTTGGCACGGCATGTTGCGCCGTTGCGCGTGGGGCGCCGCTGGCTCTGGAGTGATCCACCGGGTGTTGACGCCTTCAGCTGAACCCAGCGGTCCCGGCGGCTCAGCGCTGCTGCCAGGGATTGAGCAGTCGCACCCCTGTGGCCCTGAAATCTCCCAGGTTGCGCGTCGCTACCACCAGGTTGTGCACGAGGGCAGGGGCGGCGATCAGGCCGTCGCGAAAGGGCTGGGAATCCGGCCCATGCAGGGCCGCGCTGCGACGGGCCACAGCGGCATCCACCCCCAGGATGCGGCCTGCAAAGGCGGGCAGTACGGCCCGCTCCAGCCACTGCCGCAGCAGAGCGCCCTGGGCTGGGTCGCGGCGTTCCATCAGCAGCACGCCAAGCTCCAGCTCGTGCAGCGTGATCGTGGCGTGGAAGAGGGTGTCGGGCTCCACCTGATCGGCCCAGGCCGCCACCCCCGGATCGGCCTTGCCCGCCTTGATCTTGCCCAGCTCGGAGACGAGGTTGGTATCGAGCAGGTCCATCAGGGTGGCGGCGTTCGGCTGTCGTCAGGTCAGATCCGCCGCTCGGGCAGGCTCGTCTTGGCGGATCAGCGGCAGTTCGATGTCCTCCGCTCCCGGGAAGCAGGCGCGGACGTGGTGATCACGCGCCGCGGCAAGGCTGTGGCCGGGGTGGTGCGGGAGAAGCCTGCTGGCCTGGCAGCCTCCGGCTGGGTGGAGCGGCTGCGCACGCTGCATGGCGATCAGCCGCACCAGCACCTCAGCGTTACACCTCTCGACGGTGGACGATCCGGATCACCTGCACCACCAGCAGCTGATCGTGCACGTCGTAGAGGATCCTGAAATCCCCGACCCGGATTCGGTAGACCCCCACTTCCCCCTTCAGCGAGACGCACCGTGGCGGCCGCGGATTTTCGGCCAGCAGGTCGATCGCGGCGCGGATGCGTTGCTGGTTGCGCCGCTGCAGCTGCGCCAGGGAACGAACGGCCTGCCGGGCAAGAACAACCTGGTGTCGACGCGCTGGAGAACCGCCATCCGGGGTCATGTCAGACCCAGATCAGTCTTCACCTGTTCCCAGGGCACGTTGTCATCGTCTTCGCGCGCCTGGGTAAGGGCAGCGCGGTCGAGGGCGTCTTCCGCTGCCTCCACGAGATCCTCGAAGACCCGGTGATCCAAAACCACAGCAACCGGTCTGCCGTGGCGTGTGAGCACCACCGGCTCGCCGCTGCGCTGGGCGGTCTCGATGACTTCAGAGAGATGGTCACGGGCCTGGCTGACGGTGATTTCACCCATGCCGATCGAGCATCGTACAAAACGTACAATACAACCGGCTGCCTCAGGCGCGGGCGACAGGGGGAAAGGCGGCGATGGTGCGCCGATAGAGTGATGTTTGATGCGATCGCATCCCATGCGCACCACCCTTCAGATCGACGACGACGTGATGCAGGCGGCCCGTGTGCTGGCGCGCCGGCATGGCAGCTCCCTGGGTGCCGTGATCAGCGCCCTGGCCCGCCGTGCTCTCAGCACCCCCCATGCACATGCGGCCATGGGGCAGCAACTGCGCAACGGGTTGCCGCTGCTCCCCGTTCAGCCCCAGGGGGCACCGGTGGACCTGGAGTTGGTGAACAGCCTGCGCGATGAACTGCGGTGAGCGCAGCGCTGCTGGATGTGAATGTGCTGATCGCCCTCATGGATCCGCGCCATGTGCACCATGAGCTGGCCCACAGTTGGTTTGCCGGTTCCGCACCCAGCGCCTGGGCCACCTGCCCGATCACCGAGAACGCCGTGCTGCGCATCCTGGGGCACCCCCGTTACCCCAACAGCCCCGGTCCGCCGGCGGTGGTGGCCCCTTTGCTGCAGGGGTTGCTGGCCCATTCCCGCCATCGGTTCTGGCCCGATGACCTGAGCCTTCTCACTGGCACAGTCGTGAGGCACGAACGGCTGCTGGATTCCGCTCAGCTCACGGATGCCTACCTGCTGGCCCTGGCGGTGCATCACGCAGGCACGCTGGTCACCCTGGATCGTCGCCTGCAGGGGGATGGGGTGCGGGGTGGGGCTGAAGCGTTGGTGGTGCTCCAGGAGGGTGAGGTCTGAAAGCAGTCAGCTCTCCTGCCAGGGATTGGGCAGCTGCTCCACGCTTGAAGCAGCTCGGTTACTCCATCAGCGACGGCCTGGTGGCCGCTTTGCTCGCCGACACCAGCGGGATCCACGAACGGCCTGTGGAGACTGGCCAGCCCGCGGCCCTGGCCCTCGGGGCCGGCAGCTTCAAGGGCCGATAGAACAACGTGGATCTGGCCTCTTTCGAGACCCTGGGCAGGAAGCAGGCCGAGCGCTGATCGTTCGATCTCAGCGCTGCCCTGCCGATGCTCAGGCCGCCACAAAACTCCCATGAAGCCCGTAGGGAATCGCCAGCGGCAGCTCCACCACCGCCACCTCGGCCATCGAGGCGGCATCGAGGATCACCAGGTCGCTGGCGCAGCGCGCCCCGTTCCACACCACACAGAGCAGCCAGCCGTCGTCCTCGGCAGCGGCGCCGGGGCGCGGCACCATCACCGGCTCGGACACGAAGCCCCGTGGCGCCGCGCTCCACACCCGCCGCTCGCCGCTGGCCAGATCCAGCTTCATCAGGGCCTGCAGCGGATCGTTGCCCCGCTCCCGCTCGGCCACCGCCATCCAGCCGTAGCGGGCCGGCAGGCCCTGGCGCGCCGGGTTCACCATCGCGAATTCGCAGCAGCGCTCGTTCAGCCGTTCGGAGCTGACGGATCCCGTGGCCAGGTTCAGGCGGCAGCGCACCAGCTGCCCCTCGGGGATGGTGTCGAAATCGATCGCACGGAAATCGGTGTCGGGACCGATCGAGGGGAAATCGGCGTAGAAGATGCTGTCGACCACCACCTCGTCGCCCTCCTGGAAGGCGTTGAGGTGGTGGAACACAAAACCCTCCGGGGCCTCGAAGATCCGCGGCGGCTCGCCGGCATGGGCCCCGCCCTCGCGCGGGATCAGCCAGAAGGAGCCGCGGGCTCCCGGCTTTGATTTGAGGCACTGGGCAGCCCCCGCCTGGCCGAGCAGGTAGGGGAGCGGCTGGAAGGCGATGGCGTTCTGCAGGAACACGGCCCAGTCGGGGGTGAGGGCGAAGTCGTGCAGGAAGGCGAAGCCCGGGAAGGTGTCGCGGCGCTCGCTCAGCAGGCTGCCCGCCTCGGGCCCGTCGGTGGCGAACTCCATCAGCCGGATCGTGCTGCGGGGGCCGCTCTTCACCCCGAAGGTGACCATGCGCGGGGCGCCGTGATGGCCCGGATCGAAGCGGGGATGGGCGCTGAAGGCCTCACCGGGCTTCAGCAGCCCGCCAAGGCGCGAGAGGCCGCGGGTTTCGAGGGTGTCGGGATCGAGCGCATGGGGCTCGGCCGCCTCCCACAGCGCCAGCAGCTGATCACCCAGACGCACCACGTGGGTGTTGGCGATGTTCTTGAGCCGGAGGTCGAAGGCGTTGGCCAGCCAGCCGCCGGGCTTGGCCGTGCCGAACACGCCCCTGTAGAGGTAGCGGCCTGCGGTCTCCTCGGCCTGCCAGCCCTCGGTGCGCACGAAGCGGTTGCGCAACTGCACGCGGCCGGCGTCGAAGCGCAGGGCTGTGATCATGCCGTCGCCGTCGAAGGGATGGTGCACCCAGTGGCCACCACGCTCCAGCCGGCCCGGGCCGTTGCGATAGAGGGTTCCCTTAAGGGCGGCGGGCACCTCGCCCCGCGCGGCCGTGAGGGGAACGTCGTCGAGTTCGACGGTGACGTTGCGGAAGGCGCTGGCCCAGTCGGCCCGGTCGTAGGCGGGGCCAGCCTCCGAGCTACCTGAGGCGGGGTCACGCAGGGGAGCGACGGTCATCAGAACGCGAAAGGGGGAGACCGGCGATAGCCGGCTCCCCCATCATCACGTAACGGAGTGTGACGCCGCGAGCGGAGCGGGCCCTCAGCCCTGGCAGGGGCGCTCGGCGGGCTCGCAGGGAGGCACCACGGTGGCGCAGGGGGCGGCGGCGGTCTTGGCGGCGGGGGTGCAGGGGGGCTCGGCGGCCCGGGCGGGCGCACCCAGCACGGCCATCAGGCCGAGCGCGGCGGCAGGAAGCAGGAGGCGTGGCATGGCACCAGCGTGAAGCAGAACCGCAAGCGTAGCGACGACCGAGGAAACCCACAGTTCCCAGGCCACCCATGGGGGCTGTCAGGATTGCGGGCCGTATCGCTGGACGTTCCGTGCCGCAGCAACTGTCCGGGGATGCCCTCGCGGCCATCGCCGGGCGGTTCCGGCTGCCGGGTGCGGTGCGCTCGGTCGAGCCACTGGGCAGCGGCAACGTCAACGCCACTTACCTGGTCACGGTGGAGGGGGAGCACGGGACGGTCAGGTTCGTGCTGCAGCGGATCAACGGCCATGTGTTCCGCCGCCCCGACCTGGTGATGCGCAACATCCAGGCCCTGGGCGAGCATCTGGCGCAGCGGCCCGAGCGCCTCGCCCCCGGGCCGGATGGCAGCCGCTGGGAGCTGCCGCTGGTGGTTCCGGTGCACCAGGGCGACGATCCCTGGGTGGAGGAGGAGGGGGCCTGCTGGCGCACCCTCACCTTCCTGGAGAACGCCCGCTCGCTCGATGTGATCGACGATCCCGCCACCGCCCGCGAGGTGGGCTGGGGCCTGGGCCGCTTTCACCACCTGATCCACGACCTGCCGGCGGAGCGGCTCGCCGACACCCTCGAAGGCTTCCATGTCACCCCCACCTACCTGCGGGCCTTCCATCAGGTGCGCGCGGCCAGCCGGGTGCCCCACACCCCGCAGTTGCAAGGTGCCCTGGCCTTCGTGGCGGAACGGGAAGCCATCTGCTCGGTGCTCGAGGACGCCAGGGCCGCCGGCCGGCTGCGGGAGCGGCCGATCCATGGCGATCCGAAGGTGAACAACGTGATGCTCGATGCCGCCAGCGGCCGGGCCATCGGTCTGGTGGATCTGGACACGGTGAAGCCGGGCCTGATCCACTACGACATCGGCGACTGCCTCCGCTCCGGCTGCAACCGGCTCGGCGAGGAAACCACCGACCTGGCGGCCGTGGCCTTCGACCTTGCGCTGTGCGAAGCGATCCTGGAGGGCTACCTGGCGGCGGCGGGCTCGATGCTGGAGCCGGCCGAGCTGGAGCACATCTACGACGCGGCGCGGCTGATCAGCTTCGAGCTCGGGCTGCGCTTCCTGAGCGACCACCTCGCCGGCAACGTCTACTTCCGGGCCGAGGACCCGGAGCACAACCTCCGGCGGGCCCTGGTGCAGTTCCAGCTCACCGAGAGCATCGAGGCCCAGGAGAGCGCGATCCGCTCGCTCGTGGAGCGGCTGGCCTGAGCCGATGACCCGTTCCGCTCCCGGTCCCCAGCTGCTGGTGCCGTTCGGCGACGATCCGGCCGCAGCCCCGTTCCGCCTCGAGGCCACGGCCCACCGCCAGGGCGCCAGCCTGCAGCTCCACTACGACCTGCGGGGTCCCCTCGAGACTTTGCGCCTACCGGCTCCGGCACAGGCCCCCGAACGCCGCGACGGCCTGTGGGAAGGCACCTGCTTCGAGGCCTTCCTGGCCGAAGCCGGCGCCGAGGGCTACCGGGAGCTCAACCTCTCGCCGTCCGGCCACTGGAACCTCTACCGCCTCAACGGCTACCGCCGGGGACTGAGGCCCGATCCATTGGTGGAGGCCCTACCGTTCCAGCGCACGGAGGCCGCGGACCATCTGCAGCTGGAGCTGACCCTCGACCTGACTCCTTTTGCGCTGGCGCAGGCCCCGCTGGAACTGGCTCTCACCACCGTGCTCCAGCACAGCGACGGAAGCTGCAGCTTCCTGGCCCTCACCCATCCGGGTGCGGAGGCCGACTTCCACCGCCGCGACGGCTTCCTGCTACGCCTCTGAGCCCACCGGGGCGCCCGCCCGCTCCAGCACCCCCTTGCTGCTGGGCACGGCACCGGCGCGGCGGGGATCCACCTCCACCGCCAGGCGCAGGGCGCGGGCGAAGGCCTTGAAGCAGGCTTCCACGATGTGATGGGAATTGACCCCATCGAGCTGGCGGATATGGAGGGTGAGGCCAGCGTTGTTGGCCACGGCCACGAAGAACTCCTTCACCAGTTCGGTGTCGTAGGTGCCGATGCGCTGGGCCGGGATCGTGAGGCCGTAGCTCAGGTGGGGCCGGCCGCTGCAGTCGAGCGCCACCTGCACCAGCGCCTCATCGAGCGGGGCGACGAAATGGCCGAAGCGGTGAATGCCGCGCCGATCCCCAAGGGCCTGGGCGAGGGCCTGGCCCACGGCGATGCCCACGTCTTCATTCGTGTGATGGTCGTCGATGTGGGTGTCACCCACGGCGCTGATCTCCAGATCCAGCAGGCCGTGGCTGGCGAGCTGGTGGAGCATGTGGTCGAGGAAGGGCACCCCGGTGGCCACCTGGCAGCGGCCGGTGCCGTCGAGAGAGAGGCTCACGCGCACGTCGGTCTCGCCGGTGACGCGGTGGATGGTGCCGGTGCGCATGGGTGCGGTCTCCGGGGGGCGCCGCTGGGGGCGCGGGCTGCAACAGTCCCGATCATGGCGAAGCGGGAGGCGAGCTACCGCAACCGCCTTAGCCTGAGCCCCTGCCGCCCCGGGGAGATGACGCTGGCCCCACTCCCTGCCGAGTCCCAGGCTCCAGAGGCCGGCCTGTCGCCCCTGCTCCTGCCCCTGGATCTACGCCTCAGCCCCGAGCAGTTCGCTCTGGTGTGCGCAGCCAACCCCGAGGCGGTGCTGGAACTGGCGGCCGATGGCCAACTGATCGCGATGACCCCAACCGGCGGCGACACCAGCGCCCGCAACAACGCCTTGGCCTACCAGCTCGGGCACTGGGCTCGCAGGCAGGGCGGCTGGAAGGTGTTCGACAGTTCCGGCGGCTTTCGCCTGCCCGATGGCTCCGTGCTCAGCCCCGATGCTTCCGTGGTGCGCGAAGACCGCTGGCAGTCCCTCACCCCCGAGCAGCGCCGGGGCTTTCCGCCCCTGTGCCCCGATCTGGTGATCGAACTGGCGAGCCCCAGCGACGACGGCCCCCGTGGCAAGACAGCCCTGCGCCGCAAGATGGCCGCCTATCTGGCCAACGGCGCCCGGCTGGGCTGGCTGCTGTTCCCTGAGCAGCGGGCGGTGGAGGTGTGGCGGGCGGGTGAGCCGGCGGCGCCTGGGGGCCAGGGGTTCACCGAGCGGCTGGAGAACCCCGACGTGCTCGACGGCGGCGAGGCCTTCTCTGGGCTGCGGCTGGAGCTGGCGGAACTCTGGGCGGTGTGAGCCAGCGTCAGTCCTGGAGCGGCCGCAAGAATGGGCGGAAGCAACCCAACCCCGTGGTCGACTCCACGAACTTCACCACATCCGAAGCAAGCGACGAGGACCTGGGCGACCTGCTGCTGGAGGTGCTCCCCCCTGATGGCGGCACCATCGGGAACCTGTCCGCCCGGGAGGCACTGGGGCGGGCAGCGGGTCGTCGGATCAGCGAGGAGGAGTACGAGGCGGTCAAGGACAAGGCGCTGGGTCTGGGTCTGGTGGTGAAGGGTCGTGGGCGTGGTGGATCCCTTGCCCTGGCGGAAGGGATCCCTGGCGGCACCCGCTACGAAGCACCCTCCGCACCCACCACCCGCCGCACCACTGGAGGCAATGGGGCCAGCCCCGAACCCGCCTTCCAGATCGGCCAGAAGCTGACGCTCAGCCAGCTGGAGTCGTTCCTGTGGAAGAGCGCCGACATCCTGCGGGGCAGCATGGATGCCTCGGAATTCAAGGACTACATCTTCGGGATGCTGTTCCTGAAGCGGCTGTCGGATGCGTTTGAGGAGGCCCGGGAGGGCGTGATCCGGTATTACCTGGATCGGGGCAAGACCCAGGAGCAAGCGGAAAACCTGGCGGAGGACCAGGACGAGTACACCAAGGCGTTCTATGTGCCTGAGCGAGCGAGGTGGAGCAACCTCAAGGACCTGAAGCACGATATCGGTGATGCCCTGAACAAAGCCACCGAGGCGATTGAAGAGCAGAACCCCGTTCTGGAGGGCGTGCTGATTGCGATTGACTTCAACAACAAAAACAAACTCAACGACCGCAAACTCAGAGACCTGCTCTCCCACTACTCCACCTTCAGGTTGAGAAATGAGGACTTTGAGCGTCCTGACCTCCTGGGTGCTGCTTACGAGTACCTGATCAAGATGTTCGCTGACTCAGCGGGCAAGAAGGGAGGAGAGTTCTTCACCCCACCCCAGGTGGTGAAACTGCTGGTGTCACTGATCAAACCTCATGCAGGGATGACGGTGCTGGATCCGACCTGTGGTTCAGGGGGGATGCTGCTCCAGTCCAGGAACTACCTGGCAACGCACGGGGAGAACGAGAACAACATTCAGTTGTTCGGTCAGGAGATGAACCTGAGCACCTGGGCGATCTGCAAACTCAACATGTTCCTGCACGGGTTCTTCAATGCAGACATTCGCAAGGGAGACACCCTGGGCGAACCGCAGCATGTGGAGCATGGAGAACTGATGCGGTTTGATCGGGTGATCGCCAACCCACCCTTCTCCTTGAAGAACTGGGGTCGGGAACTGGCGGAACACGATGGGTATGGCAGGTATCGCTACGGCATTCCTCCCAAGGATGCAGGAGACCTGGCATTCGTTCAACACATGATCGCCTCACTGAACCAGCAAGGCGTCATGGGTGTGGTGGTGCCGCACGGGGTCCTGTTCCGTGGTGGTCAGGAAGGTGAGATCCGCAAGGGAATCCTGGAAGAGGATCTGGTGGAAGCAGTAATCGGTCTGCCGTCAGGGTTGTTCTATGGCACGGGCATCCCTGCAGCACTTCTGATCATCAACAAGAACAAGGCACTGGAGCGTCGTGGGAAGGTGCTCTTCATCAACGCTGAACTGGACTACCAGGAGGGCAAGAACCAGAACCTGCTGAGAGACCAGGACATCGAGAAGGTGGTGGGATGCTTTGACGCCTACAACGAAATCAAGCGGTTCTCACGGGTGGTGCCTCTGGAGGAGATTCGGGAGAACGACCACAACCTGAACATTCGTCGCTACGCAGACACCTCACCACCTCCTGAACCCTTTGATGTACGGGGCATCCTTCATGGTGGGGTGCCGATCAAGGAAATTCAGAGCGAGTACATCCAGGAGATCCTCGAAGGATTTGATGTGAGCGTAGTTCTGGTCCCCAAGGATGCGGAGTATCTGAAGTTTCGGGATGACATTCAAGAGAAGTCCCAGATCCGTCAGCACCTGGGGGATGCTTCTGATGCAGTGATTCAGCAGTTTGAGCGGTGGTGGGACAAGTACGGGGTCTCACTCGCTCAGATTGATGCCGAGGTCAAGGAAGCAGAAGCAGTGATGCACGGGTTCCTGAAGGAGTTAGGATATGAATGAACAATTAGAGAAACTCTTTGATTGGGTTGCCGCTGGTGAATGGGGGAGCGATCAAGGAACAGCAGGGGGCATTGATACTGGGGTCATTCGCTCTGCAAACTTTACAAAAGACCACAAGTTCAATTCAAAAGAAATTGTTGTCCGATCAATAGAAGAGCGAAAGCGGCAAAAGAAACTGCTCTACCGAGGAGACATACTAATTGAGAAATCAGGAGGAAGTCCCGACCAACCAGTTGGGCGAGTGCTCTTTTATGACTTAGAAGTCGAACACACCTGCTCTAACTTCATATCCATTCTCCGCCCCTCACGGCAAGCAGATCCCAAGTTTCTCTACTACTCCTTGTGCAATCTCTACGATAGAGGAGTGGTCAAGAATTACCAGCAACAGACCACAGGTATTATCAATCTTCAATTAGGGGAGTACCTTCGGGAAAGCATATTCCTCCCCCCACTACCCGAGCAGAAGAAGATCGCCGAGATACTCTCTGGGATTGACAAAGCAGTTGGCACCTACGAGCAACAGCACAAAGTCCTTACGGGTATTCTCTACGCCCTTATGCAGGAAGAGATTGCCCAAAGCAAGTTCGCACTTAGGCAAAAGATAGGAGACCTATGCACTTCCCAAGCAGGAGGGACCCCAGACCGATCCCAGAGAACGAACTACCAGGGCAATATTCCCTGGGTCAAATCTGGGGAGGTAAGGGGTGAAGATATCATCCAGACCGACGAAAAGATATCTGAAGAGGCACTCCTGAACTCATCGGCAAAGATTGTACCCAGCGGATCCGTTCTCGTAGCAATGTATGGAGCAACCGCTGGGCAAACGGCACGACTGAGGATTGACGCGACGACGAACCAAGCAGTATTGGCGTTAAATACGAAAACAGGAGAACTCTCAAACAACTATCTCTACTACGCCGTGACTGCTTTTAAAGAACAACTTCTGCTCACCTGCCAAGGTTCTGGACAACCAAACTTGTCATCGGGATTGATCAGGGAACTTGAGATACCCCTTCCAAGTCCCAGCAATCAAGAAAGGATTGCGACTACTCTTGATTCAGTAAGCGGCAAGATTTCGACACTTGGCAAAAAAATCAATGCAACTAGGGTGCTGAAGAGTGCAGTAGCGAACGAACTCCTCTCAGGACGCAAGAGGGTCAGCGTCTAACCATGGAAGGCGACGAGCGGAAACTGGTAGAGGCACCTGCCCTTGATCAACTCAAGGGTCTGGGGTGGTTGCACATGGACGGCACCACGCTGACACCAGAGCAAACCACCCTCCGCTCATCGTTCAAGGATGTGGTACTGACTCCAAACCTGGAGCAGGCAATCCAACGCATCAACCCCTGGATCAGCGAAGACAACCTCCGCAAGGTCGTCCGTGAGGTGACCCTGATTCAGACCTCCACCTTGATGGAGGCAAACCAGTGGTTCTGGGAACGCCTCACCCAGTATTTCAGCGTGGATCAGGACCTGGGGAGTGGTCGTCGTGGTCAGACCCTGAAACTGATTGACTTTGACAACCTGGAGAACAACGAGTTCCTCTGCGTTGATCAGTTCAAGGTCCAGGGTCCAAACCAGAACATCATTCCCGACATCACGCTCTTCGTGAATGGGTTGCCGTTGGGGGTCATGGAGTGCAAGTCCCCCTTCGTCACCGATCCAATGGCAGAGGGAATCAACCAACTGCGGCGGTACGCCAATCTTCGTAACCCTGGCGATTCAGAAGGATGCGAGAAACTCTTCCACTACAACCAAGTGATGGTCTCCACCTACAGGGATGGAGCAAGGGTCGGGACGATTTCCTCCCATGTCGAGCACTTCCTGGAATGGAAAGATCCCTACCCTCTTGCTAGGGAAGTCCTGGGCGAGCGGCCCAGCTCCCAGGCCCTGCTGATTCAGGGCTTGCTGCGGCCCAGCACCTTTCTCGACATCATTCAGAACTTCACCGTTTTTGAAACCGAATCGGGCCGCACGATCAAAAAGATCGCCCGCTATCAGCAATACAGGGCCGTGCTCAAAACCATCAAGCGCCTCAAAACAGCCGCAAGCCGCAAAGAGAAAGGTGGCGTGATCTGGCACACCCAGGGCTCCGGCAAGTCGCTCACGATGGTGTTTCTGGTGCTCAAGATCCGCCGTGATTCCCTGCTCAGGGACTACAAGCTGGTGTTTCTCACCGATCGCACCCATCTGGATGCCCAACTCACCGCCACCTTCCGCAACGCTCAGGGTGAAACGGTGCTGCAGGCCGCTTCGGTGGGCCACCTCAAGGAGCTGCTGGCCAAGGATGCCTCCGATCTGATCACCGCCACGATCCAGAAACTGCAGGAGGGCGACTTCGGGTACACCTGCCTCAACGACTCCGATCGCATCATCGTGCTGGCCGATGAGGCCCACCGCACCCAGTACGGCACCCTCGGCGCCGCCATCAACACCGCCCTGCCCCATGCACCCAAGATCGCCTTCACCGGCACGCCACTGATCAAAACGGAGAAAACCACCGGCGAATTCGGCGGTTACATCGACACCTACACCATCGAGCAGGCCGTGGCCGATGGCGCCACCTGCCAGATCCTCTACGAAGGCCGCGAAGCCACCACCAAAGTCACGGGCGACTCCCTCGATGCCCTGTTTGATCGCTACTTCCACGACAAGTCCGCCGACGAAAAAGAGGCGATCAAGAAGAAGTTCGGCACCGAGCGGGCCGTGCTGCAGGCCCCCCAGCGCCTCGAATGGATCGGGCTGGATCTGGTGCAGCACTACCGCAGCACCATCCTCCCCAATGGCTTCAAAGCGATCCTGGTCACCGGCAGCCGCGAAGCCGCCGTGATCTACAAGCAGAAGCTCGATGCCATCCCCGGTGCGCCTGAATCCGCCGTGGTGATCTCCGGCAACCACAACGATCCGCCCCATATCGCCCGCTGGACCAACCCCGCCGACCACAAGCAGGCGATCGAGAACTTCAAGAAACCAATCCACGAGCACCCCCTCTCGCTGCTGATCGTGAAAGACATGCTGCTCACCGGCTTTGATGCGCCGATCTGCCAGGTGATGTACCTCGATCGCAAACTCACCGATCACACCCTGCTGCAGGCCATCGCCCGGGTGAACCGCACCATGGCCAACAAGCACTGCGGCTACATCGTCGATTACTACGGCCTCACCGACTATCTCGCCGAGGCGCTCAAGGATTTCTCAGCCAGCGATGTGCAAGGTGCGCTCAAATCCCTTAAGGACGAGATCCCCAGGCTCCAGGCAGCCCACACCCGGGTGAAGCAGCACCTCAGGGGTCATGCCCTCACCGACCTGGATGGCTGCATCGCTGCCCTGGAGGACGAACTGAAGCGCCAGCGGTTTGACACCGACTTCAGAACGTATGCCAAACAGGTGGAGATCGTGCTCCCCGATCCTGCCGCCACCCCCTTCCTGGCCGATCTCAAGGCGCTGGGCAAGATCGTGATCGGCTGCCGCTCCCTTTATCGCGATGATCAGCTGAATCTGCTGGGCTGTGGTGAGAAGGTGCGCGCCCTGATCGAAGCGCATGTGCGGGCCACCGGCGTGGATCCACGGGTGCCGCCCACCAAGCTCTTTGATGTGGAGTTCCAGCAAGCGGTCAAGGCCCAGACCAATGACAGGGCCAAGGCTTCGGAAATCAAGCACGCTGCAAGGAAGCACATCAGCGAGCGATGGGACGACGACCCCGAGTATTACCAGACCCTATCCAGGCGCCTGGAAAAGATCATTCAGAACTATGAGGGCAAGTGGGCCGAACTGGTGCAGCAACTCTGGTTGTTCCGCGATGGCATGGAACGTGAAAAGACCCAGCAGAATGAAGACCTTGGACTGAGTGAGATCGAAGGCCCTTTCTACAGATCCCTGATGGCAGCGATCACCAAGGGGTCAGGTGACGACGCCATGGACGAGGAGACCCATCAGCAGGTGCTGGACCTCACCAAGCAGCTGGTAGGCGAGTTCCAGGAGGCCACCCGGATCGTCGGCTTCTTCGACAAGTGGGATGAAGTGGCCCGCATCAAGCTCCAGATCAAGCGCTCCATCCTCGATCAACCCTTCGGCGACAAGGCCCTGGTGGATGCCGTCACCGAGGCCTTCCTGGCGTTGGGCAAGCGGCACTTCCGATGACCGCCATCCCTGAAGACATTCTCGGTCTGCGGGTGGAGGTGGTGCGCTCCATCCGACGCACTGCCGCCCTCCACATCATCGGCACCGACCTGCAGGTCAGGGTGCCAGAGCATGTTGGCGATGAGCGCGTTGCTGCCTTCCTCACCAGAAAACGGCCCTGGATCCGAAGCAAGGTTGCCGAGATTCAACGCCTCCCAACGCACCGACCCAGGGAACTGGTGAGCGGTGAATCGTTCCCCTACCTCGGCCGCCACTACCGCCTCAAGGTCCAGGAGGGGCATCAGGTGGGCGTCTGCCTGTCAGGGGGATACCTCAGGGCAACGATCCGACCGACAGAGCAGGGCGAGCAACGCGAAGCACGCATCCAGCAGTACCTCCAGTCGTGGTATCGCTCCCGTGCGCTGGAACGCCTGCAGGTGAAGGCAGAGCGTTATGCCCAGCAGATCGGAGTGTCACCGGCAGCGGTCTCCGTGAAGCACTTCCGATCTCGCTGGGGCTCCTGTGACAAGCGGGGGCGGGTGATCTTCAACTGGCACATCATCAAGGCACCGCACAGCGTGGTGGATTACGTGGTGATCCATGAGCTCTGCCACCTGATTCACCCCAACCACTCCAAGGAATTCTGGCAGCTGGTGGCCCGCCATGACGCTGCCTACCCTGAGCACAGGCAGTGGTTGAGGGAACAAGGAAGGGGAATCCTATGAAGGAGTTCTACAGCGCAAACCCTGTGCTCGCGCAGTGCGGCCGTGTGCGGTGAGCAGGGTGGCGCCAGCCGCCCACTTCTGAAACCAGCCGCCCTCACATCCCCGTGATGCAGTACCCCGCATCCACGTAGATCACCTGGCCGGTGATGCCGCTGGCCAGGGGGCTGGCCAGGAAGGCAGCCGTGCCGCCCACCTCCTCCTGGGTGACCGTGCGGCGCAGGGGCGCCTTCTCCTCCACGTTGTGGATCATGTCGAGGATGCCGCCGATGGCGCTGCTGGCCAGGGTGCGGATTGGGCCGGCGCTGATCGCGTTGACGCGCACCTGCTTCTCCGGGCCCAGTTCGGCGGCCAGATAGCGCACCGAGGCCTCGAGGGCCGCTTTTGCGACGCCCATCACGTTGTAGTTGGGGATCGCCCGCTCGGCCCCCAGGTAGCTGAGGGTGATCACGCTGCCGCCCTCGTTGAACAGGGGCTTGGCATAGCGGCACAGGGGGGCCAGGGAGTAGGCGCTCACCTCCAGGGCGCGGGCGAAGCCCTCGGGGCTGATGGCGCTGTAGTCGCCGATCAGCTCCTCCTTACCGGCGAAGGCCAGGCAGTGCACCAGCACGTCGATCGAACCCCACTGCTGCTGCACCCGCTGGAAAACGGCCTCGATCTGGGCCGGGTCCTGCACGTTGAGGGGCTCGAACAGGCTGGGCGCCAGGGGGGCGGTGAGCTCCCGCACCTTGCCCTCGAAGCGGCCCTTGTCGTCCGGGAGGTAGGTGACGCCGAGCTCGGCGCCGGCGGCATGGAGCTGCTGAGCGATCCCCCAGGCGATCGACTTGTTGTTGGCGATGCCCGTGACCAGGGCCTTCTTGCCTTGCAGATCGAGGAGCATGGGGCGGGCGGGGGAGCGAATGCTGGCGATTCTCCCGCAGCGGTGGCAGGGGTCAGGGGGCCATGGCAACAACCCGTGCTGCTGATGGCGGCGCAACGGGATCTGGGGCTGGAGCCGATGCGGCGGTGTGGCTCTGCATCCGGGCGAATCTTGCCAGGGTTGCCGGGGTGATTTTTGTCACCTTGGCACGTGTCTCCCAGCAGTCCTCAATGGCAGCCAGAAAACCAGTGATCGAGGCCGGGGCTGCTGGCTTGGCCTCGGCCGCTGTGAGAAAGTCTTGCCATTGCTGTTCATTTCCGTCATACAGATCGACCAGGTGTAAGGCTGCAAGATATTCAGCCAGCGGATCAAGGGTAAAGCGGATCTGATCCTCGCTGGCTCCAATGGTTTGAATGAGCATCAGCCTGTCCTCAAGATAGTGTAAGTGAGCCTCGGCCTTGTCGCCCCAGGTTTTGGCAAGGGTGGCAATGGCGGTTTCGCGGCTGATCACGCTTGGGCGGAACAATTCCTGCAAGCACTCCCAGGCGACTGCCATGGCATCTTTGTGCACCGTGCGATCATCAAACGCGTCCTGCTCTGTTTTCTTGTCGCCAAGTTCCTTGTTGAGGTAATTCATGTAGCTGAGCATCAGATCGGGGATATTGTCGGATGCAGGAGTTAAAATGTCTTGTGCTGCTTCAACCTTGGCGCTGATCATTTGCTTGGCATAGAGTGTGGCGAGCATGGCGGTCACTTCTCTCTGGCCCACCATGCGAGACAAATGGCTGCAGGCATCAAAGAACTCGGGATCAGTGAAGAGTTCACGCTTGCCTTGTTTTGCCAGATAAGCCTCCATGAATGAGGACAGTCGATTGCCCATGATTCGCAATGGTTTGATCGTCAGCTTGTTGATCTGGCCAAGGATGTCCCGTTGTCGAGAGGTGACGACAAGGGCGTTGATGGGAAATTTGGGGCTGTCGGGATTAATGGCTTTACGGGTAATTTCATTCATCTCAGACAGGTGATCAGTGATCACCATAATCCTCCTGCGGCGTAATAAAGTCTCGAGTAACCTTTGCGAGATAGGTGTCTCCTCACGAGTCAGCAGCCGCAGCTGTCCAAGAACCGCATCGAGCAAGGCTTGCTGACACTCCTCGGCATTGCATTCCAGGTCCTCCTCCAGGAAAATAGGCAGCATGCGGTGCTTGCAGATCCGTTGCTCCGGGTGGTCGGCCATGGCCCATGCCGCAATCTGGCAAGCCAGGCTTGTTTTCCCCACTCCCCCTTCCCCCCAGATCAAGATGGGCTTGCTGAAGCTGCTATCCAAATCCTGGTTTGTAATTGCTGAGAGCGTGCGCCCATTGATGGTGGCTGGGCTGGGGATGAATACTTTTCTGGCTTCAACATTTTCAATCTTCTGGAACTCTTCTTGGAAGGACTGAATATGCCTTGAAACCCAGGCATCCAGGACCCGCGGATGAAACTTTAGAAAGATCAGGGACTGTGGAGAGACTTCGGTGCCCCATAGGGGCAGCTTCAAATTCCACGAATCAATGGCCTCGTCAATTTTGAGTAGCCACAGGGGACGAAGCCAAAACAAGCCAAGCTGCAACAAGAGGAAGGAGACAACTGCCCAGAGATAGGGATTGAGGAGGAAGGTGTTGATCAGGGTCAGTTCCACCTGCTTGGCTTGGAGAATCTTGAGGGAGTTCAAGAGCATCTCCTTCTGGTCGCTGGAGAATTCATTGGCGTCCACGGCCTGTTGGGCCTCGCTGAGAAGTGAGGCTGTTTGTGCCAGTTCTTTGGGGTTGACGGTCTTTTGAGCCAGCAGTCTTTCGATGCGTTTGTCAATCAACTCGTGAAACGATGTCAGCGCCTGATCGCGAACAAATGCTTCCTTGTTTCCCAAGGCCACGATCAAGGCTCTCAGGATCTCTGGATTATCCGTCCCAATCTTGCCAATCGCCCGCGCCGCTTGGCCTTGGGCATAAGGATTATCATTGTTGAGAAGTGCCTTTTTTAAATCGGGAAGGGCGCTTTTTGCGCTTGGCCCCAAGTAGCCAAGTGTTGTAGCCGCAGAGGTGCGTAGGGTTGAATTCTTGTTCTCCAGTGCCGTCAGAAGATTGGGAACGGTCGTTTCTACACCCTTGCCGCTCTGCGCCAATCGCGCCAATCCGTCAGCCGCGCTACGGCGAACGCGCCAAGATCTGTCCTGGAGTGCGAGATTCAGTGTGGTTAACACCTCGCGGTTGGCTGGATCAATCCGAGCAATCACCTCAGCTGCACTGGCACGGACTTCGCTATAGGGGTCATCGCGGACAAGGCCGATCAGTGCAGGAACTGCCTGTCGACTTTTTTCCTCGATGCTGCCCAGCGCTCCTGCCGCATTGCTGCGCACGACCCGATCGGAATCCTGCAGTGCTTTGTCCAGATCATCAATGGCCAGTCCGGCATAAATGCTTTGGATCGCCTTAACGGCCTGGCGACGCAGCTCCACGGGTTGGTTGGGATCCTGCAAGATATCAACCAACGGCAAGATCGCATCCTCTGCGCCTGTGCCAATTCCCATCAGGGCATCAATGGAACGAAGACGCACTTCAAAGCTGGTGTCATGTAAGCCCTCGATCAGTTGTGGGACCACCCCAGATGGAATGGGGTTCTCCTGTCCACCGTTGGCTTTGCGCGACAGTGTCTCAATGATTGCCAGACGGCTTTGCTCTCCATCCTGTTGGGACGACTCCAGCGTTTGCCGGACGGCTTGCTCCTTCCCCCAGCTTGCTGGGGCCTGTGCCAGCAAGGTCGGAGTGATCATCACGGCGGTGAGGATTGCGGGCAGCCAGCGGAGCGTTGACCAATGGCCGTTGGAAGGCTGGCCCAGTGGCGGGAATAGTGTGGCTGGAGATAGCCAGGCAATTACTGTGTGGCGTTCAGAGGGGTTGGGCTGGATTGCCGAGTCGAGGCCTTGCGGCTTGAGGGATACGCGCTGGGAGTCCATAGCAAAACAACGCTCTCGTTTTATCGTAGTTAAGGCGATCCCCGGCGTCGGGGGGTCCGGCCTTCACCCATCGATACGTTCTCGATTCCCAGTCCCGCCGCCCTGCCGATGACTGCCCCCCCCTGCCGCCTGCGGTGGGCGCCGCGCCGCCGAGGAGCGACTGGCCGCCATCGATCCACTCCGCTATGGCGCCACCCGTAACCACCTCGACGGGGCTGTCACCCGCCTCTCCCCCTACATCCGCCATGGCGTGCTCAGCCTGGCGGAGGTACGCGATGCCGTTTTCGCCCAGCTGCGGGAGCGGGCCCAGGCCGCGCCGGTGCTGCAGGGGGAGCTGTTCGTCATCGGTGGCGGGGCAAGCCGCTGGAGTACGGACCAGAAAAGGGCGGGGGAAAAGCTCATCGCTGAGCTGGGCTGGCGCGACTACTGGCAGCGTCTCTGGCACCGCTGGGGCGATTGGATCTGGGAGGACCGCGCACCGCTCAAGACCGGCCACGCCCCGGAGTCCTACGCCCCAGACCTGCCCGCCGACCTGGCTGCCGCCTCCACCGGCCTGGCAAGCATCGATGCCTTCGCAGCCCAGCTCCTCGACACCGGCTGGCCGCACAACCACGCCCGCCTCTGGCTGGCGGCCTATGTGGTGCACTTGCGCACCTGCTCGACGGCGATCCGGCCAGCAACAACCTCAGCTGGCAGTGGCTGCCAGCAGCTTCAGCCACAAGCCGTACCTGTTCAATCGCGCCAACCTGGAGCGCTTCAGCGGTGGCTGTCCGCTCGCCGATCGGCGTGGCCCCGGCGGTTGTCCGTTCGACGCCAGCTACGAGGCGCTGCAGGCGCGGCTGTTCCGGCCCCTGGATCCGCGGGCGGAGGCAATCGTGCCGCCTTCGACGGCGCCGTCGCCCCTCTCGCCGCCCCTCCCGCCGGCGCCCGGCCCCGCCAACCCCGCCCTGCGGGCCCATCCCGCCGCGCCGGCCCTGTTCGTGTTCGACACCGAGCTGATTGAAGGGCGCAGCGCCACCACCGGGGGGGCTCCCCTGGCGCCGGGGCGGCTGCGCTTTCTGCGGGAGTGCCTGGCGGAGCTTCCCGTGGCGGTGCGTGAGGGGGATGGGGCCCGCGAGCTGCTGGCGGCGGCCGCCGCCGCCGGGGCCGACGGCCTCGTCACCAGCCGGGCGGTGAATCCGCGTTTCGCCCTGATCGCCGCCCAGGTGGCGACGACCGTGCCCCTGCGGATCCTGGAGCCCGAGCCCTTTGTGGATCTGCCCTGGGATGGCCCGCTCGCCCCGGACCTGCGTCGCTTTTCCCGCTACTGGCGCCGGGCGGAGCCGCGGGTGTGGGGCGAAGGATGAGGCCGGAAGCGCCGCTGCCCACCCACCCCTGGCGGCTGGCGGAGCAGCTCTCCCCGGCAGCGCCGGCGCTCCCGGGTGGCCCGCCGCTTGTGCTGGCCCTCGATCGGCGCGAGCCCCTGCCGGAGGCGCTGCGGCAGGCCCTGGCGGCGAGCCTGGCGCCGGCGGAGCGCCAGCGACTCGAGGCCCTGCGCCAGCTGGCCGACCGGGAGCGCTTTCTGCGGGGCCGGGCTGCGCTGCGGCTGCTGCTGGGGGCCTGGTTGGCGCTGCCGCCGGCGGCCGTGCCGATCGAGGCTGGTCCCCACGGCAAACCCCACTGCCCCGGGGGACCGCCGTTTAACGTCAGCCATTCGGGCGACCTGATCCTGCTGGCGCTTCACACCAGCCGGCCGGTGGGGGTGGATGTGGAGCAGGCGCGGCAGGATCTGGACTGGCGGCCGGTCGCCCGGCGGGTGTTGCCGCCGGCGGAGGCGGAGGCCCTGGAACGGTTGGCAGCTGGCGGCGAGGGCCGCGCCGCCGCCGAAGGCTTTCTCGTGGCCTGGTGCCGCCTGGAGGCGGGCCTCAAGGCCCGGGGCCTGGGGCTGGCCGGCCTGGGCGACCCGCCGCAGGGCCTCACCATCTGGGATGTGGCGGTGCCGGCGGGCTATCGGGCCGCCGTGGCGGTCATGGCCCATCCGGCGGCCGGGGCAGGGGCCTGTCCACCAGATCCTCCGGGCTGAGCGGCACCCCCAGCAGCCGCTTCTCGGCCCGCCGCACCGCCGTGGGATTGCTGAGCAGATCCCGTTCCTCCCACAGCGGCAGCGGAGCGCTGCGCAGATCCCCGGGGCTGCGCGGCGGCTCCACCCAGACGAACTCCCGGCGGGGTGCACGCCCGCGGCAGAGGGCCTCGAACTGCTGCCGCAGCACCAGCCGCAGCGGACCGTGCCCCAGGGCGGCGAAGAACTCGGCCCGCGGCGCCAGCCCCGTGCTGGACGGCCTGGGGCCGTCGCCGCCCCGCAGCCGGGCGGCATCGGGATTCCAGCGGGGCCGGCAGATCCCCTCGGTGGCGGTATCGGTGTCGAGGTAGAGGTGCAGCCCCTCGCCGCCAGGGCGGGTCACCACCGCCAGGCCGTCGTGGGGGGCGTGGCGGGGCAGGGGGAAGATCCGCCAGCTGGCCCGCTCGGAGGCCGGCACGCAGCCCGTCAGCAGCAGCGGCACCAGCAGTGGCACCAGCAGCGGGGGCAGCGAATTGAACCGCAAGACCGTCCAGGGGCGGGGCACGGGGCCATGATCCCTGTCCATCCGCCTCGTGCCGCCACCACGGCGACGATTCCATGGCCCTCACCCCCTCCGCGATGCTGGCGCTGGACACCCCGCTGCCCCGGGAGGCCCTGCTGCAGGGGCTGCGGCCGGTGAGCGGGGCAGCCCTGGAGCAGGCCCTGCGGCCGGGCCGGCCGCTGCTGGTGCTGTTCCTCTGCCCCCACTGCCCGTTCGTGAAACACGTGGAGGCCGAGATCGGCCGGCTGCAGGACGACTGGGGGGAGCGGGCGGGGATCATTGGCATCTGCAGCAACAGCACCCTCACCCACCCCCAGGACGGGCCCCAGGGCATGGCGGAGCAGGCGCGGCGCAACGGCTGGCGCTTCCCCTATCTGCATGATCCGGACCAGAGCGTGGCCCGGGCGTTTCACGCGGCCTGCACCCCCGATCCCTTCCTGTTCGACGCCGCCGGGCGACTCGCCTACCGCGGTCAGCTCGACCCCAGCCGGCCAGGCAACGGCCTGCCGTGCGACGGGCGGGACGTGCGGGCCGCCATGGCCGCGCTGCTGCAGGGAGGGCGACCGGCGGTGGAGCAGTCGCCTGCGATCGGCTGCAACATCAAGTGGCACCCCGGCAGCGGAGCAGCCCCTGCAGGGAACGGGGCTTAAGGTTGCCGCCATGCACGTGCCCCCCTTCAGTCTCAGCGAGCAGCTGCGGGAACTCGGCGGCGCCCTCGATGAGGCCGTACTGCAGGTTCTGCGCAGTGGTCAGTACATCGGCGGGAGCACCATCGCCAGCTTCGAGCAGGCGTTCGCCGCCACCTGCGACGTCCCCCATGCGATCGGCTGCAACAGCGGCACCGATGCCCTGGTGCTGGCCCTGCGGGCCCTGGGCATCGGGCCCGGCGACGAGGTGATCACCGCCTCCTTCAGTTTCTTCGCCACCGCCGAAGCGATCAGCGCCGTGGGCGCCACGCCGGTGTTCGTGGACGTGGAGGAGAGCACCTATCTGATCGATCCGCAGCGGATCGAGGCGGCGATCACGCCCGCCACCCGGGCCCTGATCCCGGTCCACCTGTTCGGCCGCCCGGTGGACATGGAGCGGATCGGGGCGATCGCCGCGGCCCATGGCCTGAAGGTGATCGAGGACTGTGCCCAGGCCAGCGGGGCCCACTGGAACGGCCGGCCGGTGGGCAGCTGGGGCGACGCCGGCTGCTTCAGCTTCTTCCCCACCAAGAACCTGGGCGCCGCCGGCGACGGCGGTGCGGTGACCGTGCGCGATCCGCAGCTGGCCCAGCGGGTGCGGGAGCTGGCGGTGCACGGCATGCCGCGCCGCTATCTGCACACCGAACTGGGCTACAACAGCCGCCTCGACGCCCTGCAGGCGGCGGTGCTGAACGTGAAGCTGCCCCACCTGGAGCGCTGGGTGGAACGGCGGCGCCAGATCGCCGCGCGCTACAGCCAGGGACTCGCGGACGTGGCCGGTGTCGCCCTGGCCGCCCCTGGAACGCCAGGGCACAGCTGGAACCAGTTCGTGGTGCGGGTCCCCCATTGCCCGGGAGCGCGTATGGCCTGTGCCGGTGGCTGCACTCCCTCCGCCGACAGTGCCTCCTTCGGACTCCCGGAGGCCTGCTGCCGCGACTGGCTGAAGCAGCAGCTCCAGGACGCCGGGGTGAGCACGATCATCTATTACCCGATTCCCATCCACCGCCAGCCCGCCTACGCCCACCTGGGCTATGGCCCCGGCAGCCTGCCGGTCACCGAGCGCCTCTGCGCCGAGGTGCTGAGCCTGCCGATCTTCCCGGAACTGAGCGAGGAGCAGCAGAACACGGTGATCGCCCAGCTCAGGCGGCTGGCGGGGGCAGCGGTGGCCGAAGGCAGCGCGAGCGTGGCGGCCTGAGATCCACGGCGAGAAGCTGGAGGCCGCTCGCCCTGCCACGACCGGCCTGGCGCCCTACAGCGTGTTGATCGCCCTGGGAACCGTTGGCGGTGGTGGCCGAGGAGCTGGCGATCGAGGCCAAGCGTGGCTTACTCCCGCGATCCAACCACAGCGAAGCCTTCGCGGCGCAGGATCTCCTCTTTGGCGGCGAATTGACGATCTTCTTGCACCATTTCCTCCACCAGTTCCTCGAGGCTGGTCGTGGGAATCCAGCCCAGCCTCTCGCGCGCTCGGGTCGGGTCGCCCAGCAGGGTGTCGACTTCCGCGGGCCTGAAATAGCGAGGGTCGATGCGGACCACAACATCACCGCAATCCGCCCTGCGCCCTACCTCCTCCACACCCTCGCCCTCCCAGAGGATGGCGGGTCCGCCGCTGTCACCTGCCCAGCCGAGCTGAGAGGCAGCCAGCTCGATGAAGCGACGTACAGACTCCTGGCGCCCAGTGGCGATCACAAAATCCTCGGGCTCGCTCTGCTGGAGCATGAGCCATTGCATTTCCACGTAATCTCTGGCATGACCCCAGTCTCGCAGGGAGTCGAGGTTTCCCATGTACAGGCACTGATCCAGCTTCGCATCGATGCGCGCCAGGCCACGGGTGATCTTGCGAGTCACAAAAGTCTCGCCTCTTCGAGGAGATTCGTGATTGAAGAGAATGCCATTGCAGGCATACATCCCATAGGATTCGCGGTAGTTGACTGTGATCCAGTAGGCATAAAGCTTGGCAACTCCGTAGGGACTCCGCGGATAGAATGGGGTACTCTCTTTCTGCGGAACTTCCTGCACAAGGCCATACAGCTCGCTGGTGGAGGCCTGATAGACGCGGGTCTTGTCCGTGAGTCGCAGCAAGCGCACGGCTTCCAGGACGCGCAGCGTGCCGAGGGCATCGCAGTTGGCGGTGTATTCGGGAGCCTCGAAGCTCACGGCCACATGGCTCTGGGCGCCTAAGTTGTAGATCTCATCAGGCTGCACTTGCTCAATAATGCGCACCAGGTTGGTGCTGTCTGTGAGATCGCCATAGTGCATGATGAAGTCGGGTGGCTCACCATGGGGGCCGCGCTCATGCGGATCCTGATAGAGGTGATCAACGCGGCTGGTGTTGAAGGAGGAGGCGCGGCGCTTGATGCCATGCACTCGGTAGCCCTTGTCAAGGAGCAGCTCCGCCAGATAGGAGCCGTCCTGCCCCGTGACTCCGGTGATGAGAGCCGTTTTCATGATCGCATCAGAGATTGCACTTAACCTACCTAACAGTCTGGCAGCTGCTCATCTCCCGGGGGATCGATTGCGAGTGCCCGCAGCAGCTGACTGCAGCTCTCCTGCCAGGTGATTCCAGTCGCTGCCGGTTTGGCGGCGCTCAGATTCAGCCAGTCATCACGGCGCTCGAGAGTCTGTCGCTTCGCATGCCATTGCGCCAGCCAGGTTGCCAGCTGTTCGTCATCGCTGGCCATAAAGAAAAGTCCATCGTCGCCTAGAACTTCACGGAACACGGGCAGATCGCGTGCGATCACCTCCAGCCCGTTGCGTCGCGCCTCCATCAGAGGGAGGCCGAAGCCTTCGCCGAAAGAGGCGGCGAGCAAGGCATCAGCCTGTTGATAGTGGTGCAGCAGTTCGATGTCGCTGGCGTTGTCAATCCAGCGGAGCCGCTGTGGAAATCGCTGGCACAGATCGCGAAGCAGTTCGATGGTATCAGGCAGTGTGCGGCGCTGATCCTTGGCCAGACCGCGCCAGCCTTCGCGGCCGATGATCGTGAGATTCAGCTGGATGTCCTGCTGCCACAGACGCTCCATGGCCTGCAGCACCTGCTGGTGCCCCTTGCGAGGTTCGAGCGTGCCCACCATCAGCAGGTCCAGATTGGGCCTGGGGTTGCCAGGCGGTCTCCCAGCGGGCGTCCGCGGCCGGCCGGGCCGTAGCTCCGGCAGGTCCGCTCCCTGATGAAACCAGCGCACGGCACAGTCGCGTGGGCCATGGGCGGCGATCCATTCCCGCAGTTCCTCGGCGACGGTGCGGGAGATGCAGACCGCTCCGGTGGAGAGGGTGATCGTCTGCAGCCAGCGGTGGTGCAGCGCATCGGTGCCTGGGGGAAAGCACTCCGGCAACTGGCAGGGAAGCAAGTCGTAGACGACGAACCAGGTCTGCGCCCCGCGGGCCTTGATGCGGGCGTACCAGTCGGCCTGGGCCTCCACCACCGCGTGGAACAGATCCAGGCCCAGGAACAGATCCCCCTCCCCTGGCAGCACCGGTTCCGGCTCGTTGAGGAGGTTGGCAGGCACGTCCAGCAGTCCAGCGGCGTAGGCCGGAGCCGTGCGGTAGCCCGGCTCGTGGGGCGTGGCCTGCACCGGTTCGACAAGCCAGCCGGGCGGGAGCTGGCGCAGCAGCTCGCGGCAGATGTTGGTGGTCACCCGCTGGATGCCGGTGCCGAGGTTCTCCTGCACGATCGCCGAGACATCAACGAAGAGGCGACGCGGCCTGGGCTGGGCCGGCAGGCGTTCGGCGAGGCCGTTGATCATCTCCACACGGGTGTGGCGCGGCAGCTGGCGGTAATCGGGGCATCGCCCCAGGGCAGCCGCAACATCAAGCGGATGGGCGCGGCGCCGGCTGATCGTTTCGATCGCATCGCGGTAGGCCTCGGCGCAGACCTCCGGAGTGTGCCGCTCCTGGCAGAGCCTGCGGGCCTGCTGCCCGAGCACGGCACGCGCCTCGGGATCGGTGGCCAGTGCCACCAACGCGGCGGCCAGCTGATCCCTGCCGAAGCGATCGGGCAGCTTGTGGCAGACCGGGTCCGGCAGGTCATCGAGGCTGCCATGGCGGTTCACGATGAGAGCGGTTCCGCTCTGCAGGCAATCCATCACGGCGGCGGAGGTCTCCCCGCGCGACTGCACGCGCAGCTGCACATTGATCGAGCTGAGCTGCTGCAGACAGGCGTACTGCTCCGCATCGATCCAACCGGAGACATGCACCCGCCCCTGCAGGGACGCCGAGGCGATCGCAGCCTCCAACATGCCCCGATAGGCGGTGTTCCCCCCTTCCGATCCGGCCAGGATGAGCATCCACCCCTGGCGGCCCAGCCCACTGAGGGCGAAGGCCTCGATCAGTTCCAGGGACAGCTTGGAAGGTCCGACATAGCCGAAGCTGCAGATCAGCTGGTCGTCTGGCTTCAGGCCGAAGCGCTGGCGCACCGCCTCCAGGGAATCCGCCGTGACGGGCTGGGGAGCCCGGCTGAGCATGGGAATCTGATGCCAGTTGAGCAGCGACTGGGGGTTGTAGTCGCGCTCGGCCAGGCTGCGGCTGTGTGGGCTGTGCACCAGCACCCCCCGGGCGGCCTGCAGCACCGGTTGATTGACGCTGTAGCGCCACAGGTGGCCATGGCCGCCGCTGGGCCGCTCGCGGCTGTATTCCTGCACCGCCGGATAGCCATGGCCGTGCTGCAGCAGGGCCGCCAGCGAGGGTGCCCCATCGGCGTGCCGGCACCATCCATCCATCAGGTGGGAGAGGTAATAGTCATGCAGCACCACCACGCCGGGATGGCGCCGCATCAGCGCCAGCATCGGTTCGTGAAAGAGGGAATTGCCGAAGTGATAGAGGATGCGCAGCTCCGGATCGCTGCAGCGATCCAGCCAGCCGGGAGGGTGCAGGGGCAGCGGTTCCCCCAGGTGATCCAGCTGGGGCGCGATGCCGGCGGGATCTGGATGGATGAGCACCACGCTGTAGTGGCGGCTGAGGGCCGGCAGCAGAGCGGCGACGTAGTCGCTGATGCCGGAGCGCTCCGGAGGCAGCGGCGAGACGATGGCCAGCGGCGGACGCTCCGAGCCGGCTGGTTCCGCCGCCGACGCGCGCAGCAGCTCGCCGGCCGAGCCCAGAACCTGCCAGCCAGGGGCGCCGAGGCGATGCTGCAGCACCTGCAGGCAGCCATCCTCGTAGACCTCACCCCAGGTGCCATCGGCTTGCGGTGAGGGCCACACCCAGAGGGCATGGTCCGGAATCAGGCTGCCCTGGGCCTCGCAGACCACCAGCGGGGCGCGCGGATCCAGGCCCGCCAGGAGGGTCGGCAGGACAGCGGCCTCGACCCGTCGCAGGTCGATCAGAGGCGGCGCCTCGGATGGCGCCTCGGCGGAAAGCGGCTCGGCAGGGTTCATCGCTTCGGCGGGGTGGATTCGCTCACCTGCCAGAGATCACGGGCATCGCGCAGCAGCGGCAGCCGAGCCGTGTCGTCGGGGCGAAGGGCCTGCCGCAACCAGCGCCGGGGCCGCAGGGCAAGGCTGATGCGCCCCTGGGCATCGCGGCGCACCACGTGACGCGCCAGACGCTTGCCGCGGCGGGCCAGGAAGCGCAGTGGAGCGGTGATCCGCCAGGAGGCGCTGCGGCGCAGGGCAAGGATCTGCTCGGCGTGAGCCTGCGACTGGGCCCAGGCCTGATGCAGCTGTTGATCGAGAGCTTGCTGCAAGGCGGCGTTGGCCTCCTGGAGCCCATCGAGGCGGGCGCAGATCTGATCGAGATGCTCATAGTGCTGCCGGTCGTAGGCGGCGCAGGCCTCCTGCAGGCTCACGCCGCGCAGCTGCAGAATCAGCTGATCGAGCACAGCCGTGGCTTCCGGGGCTTCACCAGCCAGCGCCACCACGGCGTAGTCCATGCTCACGCCGGCCAGGGCCCCCAGCAGACCGGCGTTGATCCGCTGCGTCTCGTCGAGCAGGGCATGCAGACGCAGCACCTCGACGCGTTGGAAGCCGTGATGCTCGCTCAGAAACCGCAGCAGATTGGCGGGGATCGGGCGTTGATGGGTGGGATCTGTATAGAAGTCATGGGCACCCACCAGCAGGTTTTCGGCGTTGGGGGTTTCCATCAGCAGGAAGCCGCCCGGCCGGAGCGCTCGCAGGCACTCACGCACCAGCGCATCCAGCGCCTCGAAGGGCAGATGCTCCACCAGGTGCAGGGCGGAGATCAGCGAGAGTGAGCCATCGGGGCAGGCCCGCACAGCGCTGACCGCATCCTCTGCAGTAACGGCCAGCCGCTGCTCCTGGCAGGCGGCCACCATGGCCGGCTCGAGATCGACACCACGGGCGGGAATCCCCCAGTTGCGCAGCAGGCCCAGCCATTCGCCCCGGCCGCAGCCCAGATCGAGCACGGGCCCGCCGGCGCAGCGGGCCAGCGGTTCGTAGACGGCGAGGCGCTCCTGCACCAGGGCCGTGCTGCCCCGATAGCGATCTTCAAAGGCGGAGTAGAAGCCCAGAGCCACGCCCTCAATCGTCAGCAGGGTCTGCAGTCTGCACGTCCATGGGGCCCTCGATCCGGGTGGGCAGGCGCACCGGACCGCAGCCCCGACTGCCGCCGGTGGCCACCACCTCGAGCATCAGGGCCCTGTCCCACCAGTCGTAACTGGCCTGCAGATGGTCGATGCCGTCGTGCAGCGAGAGCGACAGGGAGTAGGAGCCTTCGCCCAGCTGGCCCGGCAGAGAGATGCGGAAGCGCAGCGTGGCGTCGGCGGGGAGGGGTGGAATCGGTTGGCCGAGCAGGGCGGAGTTGCTGCCGTACACCCACTGGCCGATGCGGTCCTTGATGAGGAAGCCGATCGTGAGCCGGGTCAGGGCCTGCCGGGTGTGCAGCCACAGATCGAGGCGGATCGGCTCGCCGCAGGCAAGCTGCTGCAGGGGGCGGCCATCGGCGTCGCTGAGCTGGACGCGATCGATGCGCGCCTCGCCTGAACCGCTGCGCTGGCCGTTGCCGGCGTTGGCGCCATCCGGCCCGGCGCTGCCTGATGCGGGGGCGGCCTCCCGGGCGGCGATGCGGGCGTTGTACTCGTTGAGCACCTGCTCGGGCCCGCCGGTGCAGGCGATCCGGCCACCGTCGAGCAGCACGGCCCTCTGGCACAGGCCGAGGATGGCCGCCGGATCATGCGACACGATCAGCAGGCTGGTGCCTTCGGCCGCCATCGAGCGGATCCGATCGAAGCATTTGTGCTGGAAGTAGGCATCCCCCACCGACAGGGCCTCGTCGATGATCAGCAGATCGGGGCGGCGGGCGGTGGCCAGCGCGAAACCCAGCCGCAGCCGCATCCCGCTCGAATACACCCGCAACGGCTGCTCGAAAAAGGAACCCAGCTCGGCGAACTGCGCGATCGAGGGCAGCAGCGCCTGCAGGTCATCGAGGCTGTAACCGAGCAGCTGACCGGCCAGCAGCACGTTGTCACGGCCGTTGCTGTCGTCGTGGAAGCCCATGCCCAGCTCCAGCATGGCGGCGACCTGGCCCTGCAGCCGGCAGCGGCCCACGCTGGCCTGCAGGGTGCCCGTGATGATCTTCAGCAGGGTGCTCTTGCCGGCGCCGTTGACGCCCACCAGGGCGAGCGATTCGCCGCGATCCATCTGCAGGTTGATGTCGCGCAGCACCCAGTGGTCGCGGTGGGGACGGGGCAGCCCGAGCAGGTGGAGCAGCCGGTCCAGGTCGGAGCGGTAGCTGCGGAAGGATTTCCCCAGGCCGTCGAGCACCAGAACAGGCTTGCTCACAGCACCTCGGCCATCGCGGGCACGGTGCGGCGCCACACGTGGCGGGCGGCCAGAGCCAGCAGCACGCCCACCGCCAGGCTGGCCAGCAGGGGCAGGGCGCGGGGCGACTGCTGCTCGAGCAGCACCGACTGGAAGGCCTGCACCAGCCAGGCCAGGGGGTTGAGCAGCAGCAGGCGCCGCAGCCGGGGCGGCACGGCGTCGGGCACGAACACGATCGGGGTGAGCCAGAACCACAACTGCAGGCCGATCGCGGTGAGCGGCTCCAGGTCGCGCACGAACACGTTGCAGCAGCCCAGGATCAGCCCCAGGGCCAGCCCGAACAGGCAGGCCAGAGCGCTCAGCAGGGGCAGCCACAGCAGCGAGAGCTGCCAGCCGATCGGCGAGACCAGGGCCACCACCAGCACGGCGGCCATCAGCAGCAGGTGGTTCACCAGGGCGGAGCCGCAGGCGATCAGCGGCAGGCAGAAGCGCGGGAAGGAGGCCTTCTTCAGCAGGGTGGCTTCGGCCACGAACAGCCCCAGCAAGCGCAGAACCAGTTCGCTCACCAGGCTCCAGCAGAGCATGCCACTGAGCAGGTAGAGGGGGTAGGCCATCGGATCGGCCGCCCGCCCGGGCAGCCGGCTGCCGAGCACGCTGCCCAGGACCAAGGCGTAGAGAGCCGCCTGCACCATGGGGTTGAGCACCACCCACAGGCTGCCCAGGAGCGAGCGAGAGAACCGCTGGCGGAACTCGCTGGCCACCCCCGAGAGCAGCAGGCGGCGGTGACGCCGTAGAAAGGGGATGGGGCCAGCCGGACCAAGGAGGCCCGTAACCCGTGGGACCAACCGCAAGGCGCCTGTCACATAACCGTCACAGGGTAGACAGGTACGGGAATCCCTTGGCATTATGTCTGTGTTAGGTGGGTACGACAGCCCTCCAGCCAAGGTCCGAGCCCTCGAGGTCCGGCTGATCCTGTCCGCAGCCATGCTGCGGCGAAACAACCCCAACCTCTGCAACTCCGAGGAGTTTCCCCCACAACATGGCTACCACCGCAGCCGACATTCAAGAGCTTTACATCGCCTATTTCGGGCGTCCCGCCGATCCAGCCGGCCTCCTCTACTGGATTGGAGTTGCCGATCAGCAAGGCCTCCTGAAAACGGCCAACTTCTTCGGCACCACTCCTGAGTTCCAGCAGCGCATCGGCAGCCTGAGCACAGAACAGGCGATCAATACCTTCTACGTCAACCTGTTCGGTCGTCAGGCCGATCCCGCCGGCCTGCTGTTCTGGACCCAGAAGGTTCAGACCGGTGTGTTCTCCCTCGAAGATGCTGGCTTCTACATTGCCAACAACACCGCTCCGGCAGACGCCACTGTCCTGAGCAACAAGGTCCAGAGTGCCGAGTTGTGGACCAAGAATCTCGACACCACCGACGAGATCCTGGCTTTCAACACCCAGAGCGGCCAGGCTGCAGGCATCACCTTCCTCACGGGTGTCGTCAACACACCCGCCACCGAAGCCCAGACCACGGCTGCGATTCAGCAGATGGTCAAGGACAGCGGCGGCAGCGAAGGTGGCATCACCTTCAACCAGATTGCGCCTGGCGCAATTCTCACCTCCAACGTCAACACCAACAACAATCAGGGTCCTGGCTTTACGCCTGGCAACAAGCTCCTCACCAACGCATCCGACACCGTTGTTCTGAATGCGCTCGACAACGCCTTCATTCAGGACACCTTCGGCTCCGATAATGATATCGCCAAACTGATCGGAGGCGCTACCAACGTTAATTCTCTGGTTGGCATCGAAACCATCAAGTTTGAAGGCGCCGCTGCGTTTGCGGCACCCGTTGCGCAGGGCATTAAGTCGATCGAGTTTAACAACTTCGCTGGCCAGGCATTCAACAGCTTTGATCAGGCTCAAACCGCCCTCGTAACGCTTCAATCCAAATCCCAGGTTGTCACCCTAGGCAACAACGGCAATGCTGTATCAGCCGTTGCCATCACTGTCGGCGATGCCAATCAAGGTACTCTCAACTTTGCCGGGGGCGGCAACGGTTCTGCCATCACATTCAAAGTCACTGGATCTGCAGTTACTCAGTTCACCTTCAATGCAGGCCTCAGCCGTCTACGCACGCTGAATGTGTATGCAGGCAGCGGTCAGACCAATGCGTTCGAATTCCGCCTTTTTGCCATCAACAACTCATTCACTGCTGGAAGCGTGCTTTCGGCAGGCGGTGATTTCACCCTTGCACTGAATAACGCCAACGCGTTCTTAAACACGCAAGGGAATGTTCTGTCATTCAATGACGGAGGCGTCAGCACCATTGCTCTCAATGCTGCCGGTGCCACTGTTTCAGCCAACCTCACGGTTGTTTCCGGTCTTAATCAGCTCTACATCCGCAATACTCAAGGCGGTGCCATTGGCCTGACGGCAAACGTCAACGTCGATAAAGGCGTCTTCACGCTCAGCTTCCAGTCGGCCTTCCTGTCCCAGGCCTTCACCGGTGCTGTGGGCGCCAATGGCATTGTTCTCAGTGCACAAGGTGTGAGCGGTGGCTCAGACGTTCTTAATCTGAACTTCGCAAGCTTCTCCAACTTCTCGCTGTCCAATCAAGCGGTCGTTGCCAGCGGGTTCGAAACTCTCAACCTCAACATCTTCAACACCACAGGCACGTTCGCCATCAGTGGTGGCTTCAATGCTCAACAAGCCAACACCTTCAATCTGGCTGCCAATGCAGGTGGTTCCATTCTGCTTGGCTCAGCTGGAACCACTGGCCTCAGGACCTTTGGTCTGTCACAGGCTGATGGTGGGGTGACCTTCACCGTTTCCACCCAAATTGCCAGTGCTGTTAAGCTTGATACGGTGTTTGGCGCCGGCGTCGACGTCATCAATCTGCGCAACATTGCCAACGGCACCGCAAATCTTTCTGCCGGTGCACTTCTGGCCACGACAGGCGCCTTGGCAGACCTGATCGACGGACTCAATACCATCGATATCAGCGATGGTGGTGCTGATGTGGTGCTCCTGGGCTTTACTGCAGCTCAAAGCCGTACTGCATCCGAACAGGGCCTCTATCAACGGGCGTCCATTGCTGGCTTCGGGGTCGGCGATGTCCTGAGCTTCACTCAGCAAGTCACCACGGCTGCTGGTGTTGCAGTTCTTGCAGGTCTGACTGATGCCCAGGTGAGTGCTGGTCTTGGAACCGGAAACATCGGCCTGTTCTTCGATGGAACAGACACCCTTGTCTTCTTCTCTGGCTCTGGTGTTTCGGCGGCTGACGATGCTCCTGCATCACTTGCTGGCGTTCTGCGCGGAACCAACCTCGCGACCGCTGCCCGCTGGAACCTCAACAACCAGGGTGCCCTGCAACTGATTGCCTGATCACCCTCCCATGAACGTCAGCTGAGACTTCCATCTCTGTTGACGTTGATGGCTCCATGCCCCCGACTCCCTCCTGGGAGTCGGGGGCTTCCCTCTGCTAGGCTGCTAATCTGCAGGTTTTGCTCATGAGCCGTTACAGCGAAAATCAAGAATTCATCAGTGCCGTCAATCCCGCCTTCCTTGAAGCCCTGCCAGATGAAGCCGATAATCCCTGGGAGCTGATCCTTGATGAAGCCGGCGATCCTGTCAACCTCAAACACCGGCAGACCGGTGAGCTGCTCTATGGAGGCCCGGGCCCTCAGATAGAGCGGCAGAACTTTGCGAGCTGGGCACCATCGCCGGCGCGGCTCGTCATTAATGACTATCAAGATCTTCAGGTTTACAGCGAGCAGGGTCTTCATTCCTTTCGTGAATGGACTGGCACTTCTCATATCAGTGATCTTGATCTTGAAAGCATCCATGATCTCAACCTTGATCTCCAGCCTTCCTGGGCTATTCAACGCATCGCCGGTTATGTCGATCAGCATGGCTTGTTGATCGCGCCCGCAGCGCTCACCTCCGATGGCTGCGCCTTGGTGGTGATGGGCATCGGCCTCGGTAGTCATCTCGAAGATCTGATCAACTACTGCAAGCCCAGTGCCCTGTTCATCGTTGAGCCTGATCTGGGCATGCTGGAACGTTCCATGCATGTTGTTGATTATGTGTCAATCATTCAGCGCTTCACCGGAGCCGACAAGGCACTCGACTTCGTGATCAGTGACAGCCCCGAAGCTGCTGTCGCCCAGATCCGCTCCCTGCTCACGGTGCGCAACCTCTTTCTGGTGGATGGCCTGTTCAGCTTCATCACCTACGACAAGAACTACTTCCGCCTCGCCAAGCAGCTGCTTCACTCCCCTGTCACATTGAACGGCATCAACTATCTGGGCTACTTTCTGGATGAAGTGCATATGATCATGAATGCCGCGATCAACTATCGCTTCCACAGGCCCAAGGTCTTCAATTCAACCAAGGTGCGAGACAATGCCGGTGATGCGGTCGTCGTAGCCAGTGGTCCCAGTCTTGCCGACGATATCGAGATGCTCAAGCGGGAGCGAGATCGCTTCACCATTTTCTGCTGCTACAGCACGATCGGCAAGCTGCTGGATGCCGGCATTGTGCCTGATTATCATTGCGATCTAGAGCGTCATAATGACCATATCCCATTGATTGAACGGGGCTTTGTGGAGCAACTTAAGGATATCAAGCTCTGCTGTAGCTCCACCTGCGACCCACGGCTGCTTGGAATGTATAAGGAGGTCTATGCGATCAATCGCGGCGCACTCACTCCCTCAGCCATCTTTACACAGGGAAACGACATCATCCCCAACGAAGGTCCAGACGTGGCTACTTTTGCCATTCTCTGCGCCATCTTCTTCGGGTTCCGTCGTGTTCACTTATTTGGCGTTGATCTCGGTACTGCCGATCGCAGTGTCTGCCGGCTCCCAGGTGTGCTCGATATTGATCGTCGCAGTTACGATCTTCCAGTGCGCGGTAATCGTGGCCGCACGGTGTTTTCCGGCCAGCTGTTGCTTGACAACAAGGTTGCCATCGAATCGAATATCCACTTTTATTCGCAGACCTTCCCCAATCTCAAGGTTTGGAATTACAGCAACGGTGTGTTGATTGATGGCGCCGAGCCTTCTACCTCGGAACAGTTCATTGAGCGACTTGAGCACAACACTCCCGGCCAGGTCTATCCGCCTCCTGCTTTTGAGGCCTACAGTGAGGCGCATGTCGATCAGGCCTGGAAGCTCGCCGATATCCGGGTTCGCTGTTTCCGCTTCCTCAACGACCTGCGCAGCCTGGCGGAGAACCCCTTCGATATCTCAACGCTGTACCGTGTGAGCGACCTTTGCAACGTTGCCCAAAAGAGCCTTCTCGATCAGATCCCCATCCGCTTCTATCGTGGCAGTCTGTTCCGCACCTGGATGCAGCTGCTGGGTGTTTATAATCGAGCCTATTTCGCTGATCCCGAAGCCCGCGATGCGGGGCTTCAGGCATTGCAGAAGGAGTCAACCGTGATCCTCAATGAGGTGATTGACTCTTTCGAAAGCCTCACATTTGCCATGGTCGATTATGTGGATGACCTGAAATCAGTTGACGACTTCACGTTTGAAAGCCGTCTCCAGCGAGACAAGCTTGAATCTCAACCCCTGATGATCAGCGGATCTGTCTGATTCATCCATGTCTGTCAGCCCATCCGTGCCGCCGCCGGGGACGATCACCATCTCGGCCCAGGCTCTTCAGGCGGCGTCAGAGCCGATCGTAGGCCCGTTGCTCAGTCATCTGATCCGTACGGAAACCCTGCTGGGTTGGTGTGCCTATGTGGTCGATTCTGCTGTCCAGCAGTCCTTCCCCTGGCAGGATCCCGAGCTCGCCCACCTGTTCTGGTGGCATCAGCTTCCTGATGAGCTGGCCATGCGTCACTGGCTGGAGGGTGGCTATCGGCAGCTCAATCTGGGCTGGCAGATGGCCGTGGCATCGGCTTACTACAGTGCCGCCGGTGCCTGGTTCGGCCAGGAGCTGGAAGCCCTGTATGTCGGCCAGCGTCACCGTTATGAGCAGGCCCATTGCCTAGTGGTTCATTGCGGGAGCGATCGTGGCCTCGCTCTGGAAATCAGCATCGCCCTGGAGGCGAGCCCTTCCGAGCAGGAAGCCTATCTGCAGAGGCTTCCGCGAGCAGCCTCCAGCAGCCGCGAGAGCATCTCCCTGGCCGATATCAGTGCGGGAATCCCCCAGATGCTGGCGGGCAGCCCCCCCGGTGAGTGGTTGCCCCCGTTTCACAATGGCCAGGAATGGATCCTGCTCCAGCTTGAGCGGATTGAGCGCCCCTCTCTGCAGGAGCTGAGTCCTCGTCTTCTCCGCGAGACCACCCAGACCTGGCGCCAGGACCAGGCCAAACAGCTGGCCGGCCATTGGATTGCCTCGCTCACCACACCCGAACCACATGCCTGAACAGAGCTCGCCCCCCCTGCTGCAGCATCTGGAGAAGGGGGCCACGCTGCTCGAGGAGGGCACCTGGCCCACCCGGCTGCAGAAGGTGGCCCGCGGCTCCGTGCGCTGGCTGCAGCGCCATCCGCGCACAGGCCTGGCCTGCACGGTGCAGAACCAGATTCACCCTGCATCACCGCTGGGCAGCTGGGATCTGGTCACCGGCCGGCCGATCGAGCACTGTCTGGTCTCCTCATCGAGCCTGGAGGCCTCCCCCCTCGACCCCGATGCCTGGCTCGATACCCTGCGTCGCGACCCGCAGCAGCACTGGCCCGATCTGCAGCCCTTTGAGCTGCTGGCCCTCTGGGAGCCACTGCTGGCCCGGCTGCCATTCGGCACGCTCGATCTGGGACAGCTCGGTTGTCGTCTGCTCGATGCCGTCGAAGCTCTGCCGCCGCAGTTGGCCGTGACCCAGGAGCAACTGGGTCAACTGCTGCAGCAGAGCGGCGAGCGGGCCCTGTTCTGCGGATCCGGTCAGGTTCAGGAGCTCTACGGTCTCTGCCTGCAGAACGCCACAGCGCCCCAGCTCCAGCAACTCGCGCGCCAGAGCCAGCGCCTGCCGCTGCGCCTCTACCGCCTGCGCCAGGCCGAGCCGCAGGCGATCAGCGATCCGGAGGCCTGGCTCTCGGCCCAGGTCCGTGCCCTCGAGCCCCAACCCGAGGCCGTCGAACCCGATGCCTTCCGCGAGCAGGAGAGTCTCAGCCTGCTGTCGATCGAATCGGTCGAGATCGATCCGATCCGGGCCGACGACATTCGCCCCCTGCCGGTGGCCTTGCTGCTGATGGCCTGCCAGGCCGTGGAGGTGGGGGCCCGCAGCCAGCGTCTCCAGCGCTCCATGGCGGTGATCGGCCGGCAGGAGGAGCAACCGGCCCTCGGCACCCTGCTCTCCATCCTGGCTCCCCTCACCGACCTGCGTCTCAGTCGCACCACCACCGCTTATCGGAGCCTGCTGATCGGCCGCCAGGCGTTTTTCGCGCCGCCGCCGCCAACGGCTCCCCACGACCCCACTCATCTCTGCCTCTGGCAGCCCCGTGAGGGTCTGCGCTTCGCCGTCTTCGACGCCGCCTCCGACCAGCCCCAGCCGCAATTCGTCGCCCTGCGCGATCTGCCGGGGGCCCCGATCGAGCTGCTGGTCATCGAGCCCGATCCCAACGCCGGCATCGAGCGCTTCGGTTTCCGCTGGTTCTTCCCCGAGCTGGCGCGCCATCGCCTCGCCATGGTGATCATCCTGGTGAGCTCCCTGTTTATCCAGGTGCTGCAGCTCGCCAATCCGCTGCTGATTCAGCAGATCATCGATCTGGTGCTCGGCCAGCGAAGCCTCTCCACGCTCTACAGCTACGGCGCCATTCTCATCGTGCTGGCCCTGTTCCAGAGCCTGCTCACCGGCCTGCGCAGCCTGCTGTTCGTGGAAACCACCAACCGCATCGATGTGCGCGTCGGCACCACGATCATCGATCACCTGCTCCATCTGCCGATCAGTTACTTCGACAAGCGCCCGGTGGGTGAGGTCAGCACCCGAGTCGGTGAGCTGGAGAACATCCGTAGCTTCCTCACCGGCCAGGCGCTTACGGTGTTTCTCGATGTCGTGTTCAGTGTCATCTACATCGTGGTGATGCTGATCTACAGCGTGCCCCTCACCATTGCGGCCCTGGCAACGGTGCCCTTTTCCGTGCTGCTGGCGGTGGTGTTCTCCCCCGTGATCAAAACCAACATCGACGACCGCGCCGTCGCCAGCGCCAAGACCAGCTCGTTTCTGGTCGAGCACCTCAACGGCATCATGACCGTCAAGAGCCAGAACATCGAGGATCTCACCCGGGTTTCCTGGCGCCGGCTGTATGTCGACTACGTGCAGAAGGGCTTCAAGCTCGCCGGCATCGGCACGATCGTGGGCGAGCTCAACAACTTCCTCACTCTGCTCTCCAGCGTCCTGGTGATCTTCGTGGGCGCCATACTGGTCATCGATGGCAAACTCACGCTCGGTCAGCTGATCGCGTTCCGCATCATCGCCGGCTACGTCACCGCGCCGATCATGCGTCTCTCCACCCTGTGGCGCTCGGTGCAGGAGCTCTCGGTGAGCGTCCAACGCCTCGCCGATGTGGTGGAGACCCGCAGCGAACCCCAGACTCAGACCAGCCGCTTTCTGCTGCCCCCGGTGAAGGGAGAGGTGGAGTTGTGCAACCTCTCCTTCCGCTATCCCGGCACCCAGGAGGTGGTGCTCAAGCGCCTCAACCTCACCGTGCCTGCCGGCAGCTTCGTGGGTGTCGTCGGCGGCTCCGGTTCCGGCAAGAGCACCCTGATGAAGCTGCTGCCCCTGATCTATCGCCCCAGCGGCGGCACGATCCTGATCGATGGCTACGACATCCAGAAGGTCGACCTCGACTCCCTGCGCCATCAGATCGGCATCGTTCCGCAGGATCCGCTGCTGTTCCAGGGCTCCGTCTGGGACAACCTCACCGTCGGCAACCCCAGAGCCACCGAACCTGAGGTTGAGAAGGCGGTGCGCGCTGCCGAGGCCTATGAGTTCATCATGCAGCTTCCCGATGGCTTCGAAACCGACGTCGGGGAGCGCGGCGGCCGCCTTTCCGGAGGCCAGCGCCAGCGCCTGGCCATCGCCCGCTCCCTGCTCGCCAATCCGTCGCTGCTGGTGCTCGATGAGGCCACCAGCGCCCTCGACTACCGCACCGAAGCCGCGGTCTGCCGCAACCTCTTCCGCTTCCTTGAAGGCCGCACCGTCTTCTTCGTCACCCATCGCCTGGCCACCATCCGGCCCGCCGACCTGATCCTGATGATGGATCGGGGCATTGTGGTGGAGTCCGGAACCTACGATGAACTGATTGCCGCCGACGGCCTGTTCAGCGCCCTCGTGGGCTGTCAGAACCGTGATGGAGTCCTGAGCTGATGGCCGCCGCCTCCCCGTCCCCCAAGCCGCCCCTGCGCCTCCGCCGGCGGCTGGCTGCGGTGCGTCTGCCGGGCGCCGCCCAGCTGCGGGCTGGTCTCGAGAGGATCACCCCGCACTCCAACTACCAGGACGACTTCCCTTCCCGTCGCTGGCCCCTGCTGCTGCTGGCCAGCCTCAGCGGTTTCGTCGGCGTTGTGCTGGTGTGGTCGCTGGTGGCTCGCACAGAGATCTCCGTCAGCAGCCAGGGACGGCTCAGGCCCGCCCAGGCGCCTACCCGCAGTCGCTCCCAGAGCAGCAGCACCAGCAGGAGCATCTTCGTCAAGGAGGGGGAGTATGTCCGCAAGGGCCAGCCCATCCTGCAGTTGGATGACACCCCGCTGCAGGCCCGCCTGACAGCTCTGCAGAACCGATACGCCCGCGGCTATGCGCAGCTTCAGGAAACCGCACGCCTCACCGGCCTGCCGATGCCCGCCAATCTGCCCACGCCGGCATTCAGCGACAACCTCGACCTCAGCGTCGTGCGCAGTTCCGATGAGTCGATTACCAGCCAATCGGAAAAGAAGGCACAGCTTCAGGCCCAGCTTCGCCAGGCATCTCTCAAAGCCGAGTCACTCAAAGACAACATTCGCCTGCAAAGTGTCATCGTGGAACGACACGAAACCCTCAAGTCCGCGGGTGCCATCGCTGAACTCCAGTTGCTGCAGCAGCGTCAGCGGCTGCTCGACCTGCAGAGCGAACTGTCAAGCAACGAAGAAGATCAGACACGGATCAAGGCCGCCCTGCGCGAGAGCAGCAGCGAATTCTCCGGCCGCAACAACGAAACCTACACGCAGCAGCTCAACGAGATGCGTGCCGTGCAGGCCGAGATCAGCGCCACCAAGCAGGGCATCCGCGACAGCCTGCTGCGGGCGCCGCTGAATGGGTATGTCTTCCGTCTGGGGGTGAAGGTTCCTGGTGTGCCCGTCAATCCTGGCGATGAGTTGTTTCAGATCATCCCCAGCGACCGGCTGACGGCCTCCGTCGAGGTGCCAGCCGCCCAGATCGGCTTCATCCACACCGGCATGCCCGTCGATGTGCACATCGACAGCTATCCCTCCTCCACCTATGGGGTTCTCCAGGGCAAGGTGGTGAGCGTCGGGCGTGACTCCATCGAGCCCACCAGCCCGGTCCAGGCACCCACCTATTCCATCCCTGTGGGCGTGGAGCTGCAGCAGCAGCAGCTCATCAGCAACGGCAAGCGTTATCCCCTCAAGCCGGGCATGACCGCCAGCGTCAGCTTCAATCTGCGCAGCGTCACCGTGTTCCAGCGCCTGTTCGACGCCACCAGTTCCATTCTCAACCCTTCCGGCAGCTGATCCAGCCGCCTCAGGCACCTCTCCCTCCTGTCCGCGTCGTCTTCTCCTCCTCCGTGACCTTCAACGCCTCAAGCCGCCTGCTGATCTCGGGCGCCACCGGCAGCTTCGGCAAGGCCTTCATCGCCAATCTGCTGTCTCGCTACCCCGAAATCCGCCGGGTCGTCGTGTTCAGCCGCGATGAACTCAAGCAGTGGGAGCTGCAGCAGATCTACCCGGAAAGCCGCTATCCCCAGCTGCGCTTCTTCCTCGGCGATGTGCGTGATCAGGCCAGGCTCAGGCGCGCGCTGGAACGGGTGGATACGGTCGTCCATGCCGCCGCTCTCAAGCAGGTACCGGCAGCCGAATACAATCCGTTCGAGTTCATTCGCACCAATGTTCTCGGTGCCCAGAATCTGATCGAAGCTTGCCTCGACTCAGGCGTCGAGCGGGTGGTGGCCCTCTCCACCGACAAGGCCGCCGCGCCGGTCAACCTGTACGGGGCCACCAAGCTCTGCTCCGACAAGCTGTTCATCGCCGCCAATAATTTCGTCGGCGAGCGCCAGTTGCGCTTCTCAGTTGTGCGTTATGGGAATGTGATGGGTTCCCGCGGCTCGGTGATCCCCTTCTTCCTCGAGCGGGCCTCCACAGGTGTTCTGCCGATCACCGATCCCCGCATGACCCGCTTCAACATCTCTCTGCAGGAGGGCGTCGAGATGGTGATGTGGGCCCTCGAGCACGCCCGCGGCGGCGAGCTGCTTGTGCCGCGCATCCCCAGCTACCGCCTCACCGATGTCGCTGAAGCGATCGGCCCGGGCTGCAGCAAGCCGATCACCGGCATCCGCCCCGGCGAGAAGATCCATGAGGAGATGATCACCGCCAGCGATTCCTTCTCCACAGTCGATCTGGGCCGCTACTACGCCATCCTGCCCACCTCCGGTCCCAGCGCTCCCACGGCCTACTGCCAGGCCACCGGGGCCACGCCTGTGCCCGAGGGCTTCGCCTACAACTCGGGCAGCAATCCCGATGTCCTCAGCGTCGAGCAAATCCGCGAGCTGATCCGGCAGCACGTCGATCCGGCCTTCCAGCCGGTGTGAGCCCTGTGCAGCCCATCCCCTACGGCCGCCAGACGATCACTCCCGCCGACATCGAGGCGGTGAGCGCGGCGCTGACCAGCCCCTTCCTCACCCAGGGCCCCACCGTTCCGGCCTTCGAGGCGGCCGTGGCCGCCCGCGTGGGTGCCTCTCACGCGGTGGCCGTCAATTCCGCCACCAGCGCCCTGCACCTCGCTTGCCTCGCCCTTGATCTCGGGCCGGGCGACCGGCTCTGGACCAGTCCGATCACCTTCGTGGCTTCGGCCAACTGCGGCCGCTACTGCGGCGCAGACGTGGCCTTCGTCGACATCGACCCGGCCACCGGCCTGATGGATCCCGATGCGCTGCAGCGGCAGCTGGCCGCCGCGGCTGCCAACGGCACCCTCCCCAAGGTGATCGTGCCTGTGCATCTCACCGGCACCAGCTGCGCCATGGCGCCGATCGCCGCTGCGGCTGACAGGTATGGCGTGCAGCTGATCGAGGATGCCAGCCATGCCATCGGCGCCCGTTACGCCGGCCAGCCCGTGGGCAGCTGCGCCCACAGCGCCATCAGCGTGTTCAGCTTCCATCCCGTCAAGATCATCACCACCGCTGAGGGTGGGATGGCCACCACCAACGATGCGCAGCTCGCCGCACGCATGGCCCGACTGCGCAGCCATGGCATCGAGCGGGAGCGGGAGCTGTTCGAACTGCCGGATGCCGGCCCCTGGGCCTATGAACAGCAGGAGCTGGGCTTCAATTACCGCCTCACCGATCTTCAGGCCGCTCTGGGCCTGAGCCAGTTGCAGCGTCTCGAGGCGATCGTCGCCGAGCGCAATCGCCTGCTGCAGGTGTATCGCGATCTGCTCAGCTCCCTGCCGGTCCGGCTTCTGCACATTCCCGCCGATTGCCATTCCAGTGTCCATCTGGCGGTGATCCGCCTGCAGGAGCAGGATCCGGCCCAACACCGTCGCGTCTTCGAAGGTCTGCGCGCCGCCGGCATCGGGGTGCAGCTCCACTACGCTCCGGTGCATCTGCAGCCTTATTACCGCCGTCTCGGCTGGAAGCCCGGTGACTTCCCTGCGGCCGAGGCCTATGCCAGCAGCGCCATCAGCCTGCCCCTGTTCCCCGGTCTGAGCGAGTCCGACCAGCAGCGGGTCGTCAACACCCTGCGGCAGCTGCTGTGAGTGGCGTGGAACTCTGCCTCGGCACCGCCCAGTTCGGCCTGGCCTACGGCGTCACCAACGCCGCTGGCCAGGTGAACCGCTCTGAAGTGGCACGCCTGCTGGCGCTCGCCTCCAGCTCTGCTGTGCGCTGGCTCGACACCGCCCAGGCCTATGGCGAGGCGGAAACGGTGCTCGGCGCCTGCCTGCCCAACGGCCATCGCTTCACCCTGATCAGCAAGCTGCCGGCCCAGCCCGCTGACAGTTTCAGCGCCGCCACGGAGCTGGCCTGGGAGGCAGGTCTCCAGCAGAGCCTCAGGCGGCTCGGGTGCTCCAGCCTCGACGGCTTCCTGCTGCATCAGGCCGCGGATCTGCGCCGCCCCGATGGCGATCGCCTGCTGGCCTGGCTGCAGAGCCTGCGGCAGCGCGGTCTGGTGCGCCGCATCGGCGTGTCGATCTATGGCGGCGCCGAGCTGGAGCGGCTGCCGCTCGATCAGCTGCAGCTCGTGCAGCTGCCCCTGTCGCTCTACGACCAACGCCCCCTGCAGGACGGCACCGTGGCAAGGCTCGAGGGTCAGGGCATCGCCATCCATGCCCGCAGCCTGTACCTGCAGGGACTTCTGCTGGCGCCCGCCGACCAGTGGCCGGCCTGGATCGATCCGGCCTTCCGCCAGCATCACGCCCGTCTGCAGTCCTGGGCCGCCGCCCATGGCACCAGCCCGCTGGCCCTGGCCCTGGCCTTCGCCAGGCGCTGCGGCGGTCTCGAGGCCGCCGTGGTGGGGGTCACCCGTGAAGCGGAGCTGGCGGAGCTGCTGCGGCACTGGAACGATCCGGCCGACCCCGGATCGATCGGGGATCCGGAACGCTGGGCCTGGCCCGAAGGGAATAGTCTCGACCCACGCTGCTGGCCTCGCTGAACCGTCGATGGGATCTCCCTTCTCCACCACCTTGAAGCGCTGCAGCCGCTGCTTGCTGCCGGAAACCCACGAGACCCTGGTGCTGGACGAACAGGGTGTCTGCAATGTCTGCCGCGCCCAGGAAGTCAAGGCCGAGATCAACTGGGCGGAGCGGCTCGACCAACTCGATGCGCTCGTGGCTCAGTACCGCGGCCGCTACCGCTATGACTGCCTGGTGCCGTTCAGCGGCGGCAAGGACAGCACCTGGACCCTATATTACCTGATGAAGCGCTACCCGGGGCTCAAGCCCCTGGTTGTGCGCTTCAACCATGGTTTCCTGCGCCCCAACCTGCGTGCCAACTGCGATCGCGTCTTCCGCAAGCTGGGCGTCGATGTGCATGACTTCACCCCCAGCTGGAAGGTGGTGCAGCGGTTGATGCTTCAGGCCTTCCTTGAGAAGGGCGATTTCTGCTGGCACTGCCACACCGGCATCTTCGCCTACCCGATGCAGGTGGCGATCAAGGAGCAGGTGCCTCTGATCTTCTGGGGCGAACCCTCGGCTGAATACACCGCTTACTACAATTACGACCAACCCGAACAGGTCGACGAAGAGCGCTTCAATCGCTATGTCAATCTCGGCATCTCTGCCGAGGACATGCTGATCCGCCTTGATGGCTACCTCGAAGAACGCGACCTGGAACCGTTTCGCTACCCAGCTCTAAAGGATCTTCGCCAGCTTGGCTACCGCTCTGTTTGCCTGGGAAGCTACATCCCCTGGGACGTGAAAATGCAGGTCGAGAAAATCCGAGCCGAGCTGGGCTGGCAGGGTGATCTCGTTGAAAATGTGCCCGGCTCTTACAACTACGAAAAGATTGAGTGCTGGATGCAGGGGGTCCGCGACTACATCAAGTACATCAAGCGCGGTTACACTCGGCCCACCCACCTCGCGGCGATCGATCTGCGCAACCAGCGCATCAGCCAGGAGGAGGCGCAGGCGATGATCCGCCAGTTCGAAGGCAGACGCCCGCCCAGCCTTGATCTGTTCCTCGAGTACGTGGGCCTTGATGAGGAGGAGTTCCACACGATCGCCATGGGCCATCAGGTGTCGCCCTGGCAGTTCGACCCGGCCAGTATCCGTGCCGGTGAGGCCACCCCCGATTTCGACAGCTGGCAGCGAGGCGATGGCCTCGACCCGGCCGACGCCGAAGCCCAGGTGGGTCGCTGGGCCCAGACCTGCGCCGGTTGCGGCTCCACCGCCGGCTGCGGCGCTTGATGACCAGCGCGCAAGTCCTGGTGATCGAGGCGGGACTGGGGAATCTTGGTTCGGTCTGCGCGGCTCTCGATCGTCTCGGCGTGCATGCCACTCGCCTTTCCTCTCCGCCGCAGGCTCCCAACGACCCTCCGTTCACCCACCTGCTCCTGCCGGGGGTGGGATCCTTCTCAGCCGGCATGGCCGCTCTGCGTCAGCGGGGGTGGGTTGACTGGATTCGCGGCAGCTGGCTGCCCACAGGCCGGCCCATGCTGGGCATCTGCCTGGGTATGCAACTCCTGGCCAGCCGCGGCTTCGAGGGCAGTGCCAGCGGCGAACCGATCCCCGGCCTTGACCTGATCCCTGGCGATGTCACCCAGCTGCTGGTGGGGCCCGATCTGGTTCTGCCGCATGTGGGCTGGAACAGCCTGAGCTGGCTCCATCCGCAACTACCCCTGGCGGCAGGCTTTCCCCAGGCAGGAGACGTCTATTTCGTCCACAGCTACTCCTTCGCTCCATCCCTGAGCCAGCAGGCGCTGGCCACATGTGACTACGGAGTCACCTTCACGGCCGTGGTGGGCGATCCCGCCACCAACGTCTGGGGGATGCAGTTCCACCCGGAGAAGAGTCAGAAACTGGGTCGCGGGCTGCTGCAGAACTTCCTCTCCCTTCCTCCATGCTCAAACGTCGCCTGATCCCCAAGCTGCAGCTCGCACTGCAGGGCAGCTTCCGCGGCCCCAGAGCGGTGCTGGTGGTGACCCGCCAGTTCGCCAATCGCAGGGCGATCGGCGACCCCCTCTCCCAGGCCAAGATCTATGAAGCCCAGCTGGCCGATGAACTGGTGCTGGTGGACCTGGAGCGCAGCGAAGCGAGCTGGCCCGTGCTGCTCGACACCCTCACCGCCATGGCCGAAGCCCTGGCCACACCCCTGGCGGTGGGAGGCGGCATCCGCAGCTTCGATCAGGTGCAGCAACTGCTCGACCGCGGCGCCGACAAGGTGGTGCTCAACAGTGGGGCACTGGCTCAGCCCGATCTGATCGACCGGGTGGCGGCCGCTTATGGCGCCCAGTGCGTGGTGCTCAGCCTCGATGCGCGGCCGGATGGCGATCTGGGCTGGCAGGTGTTCGGCCAGGGAGGAACCCAGGCCAGCGGACGGCCTGCCGTGGCCTGGGCGCGCGAAGCGGCGGAGCGGGGCGCCGGGGAACTGCTGATCACCGCCATCGATCGCGATGGCGAGGGTGGAGGCCTCGATACGGTTCTGATCCAGGCTCTGCACGCGGCCGTCAGGGTTCCCGTGATCGGGGCCGGGGGCTGCGGTCGCGCCGAGCACTTCGTAGCCGGTTATCAGGCCGGTGCCGCCGCCGTAGCCGCCGGCACCTTCTTCTGCCAGCGAGATCAGAATCCGATGCAGTGCCGCTCCCATATCCGCAACGCAGGCCTGCCGATCCGACTGGAACAATGACACGCCTGCTCAGTGCCCGCCTGTTGCTGCGGCCCGTGGCCGAGGCCGACATCAACCCAACCTATGTGGCCTGGCTGAACGATCCGGACGTGAATGCCTTCCTGGAAACCCGCTTCCAGCGTCAGACCCTCGAATCGGTGCGGGCCTACTGGCAGGATCACGGAAACGCCCCCGCCAGCCCCTGGTGGGCGATCTGCCGGCGCGATCAGCAGGACCGCCACATCGGCAACATCAAGCTGGGGCCGATCCACCCGATCCACCGGCGGGCCGACATCAGTCTGTTCCTCGGCGATCGCGGCTGCTGGGGGCTCGGCTTCGCTTCTGAGGCCATCGCCCTGGTGCGCGACTGGGCCTTTCAGCAACTGGGCTTGCACAAACTCTGCGCCGGACTCTATGCCGACAACATCGGCAGCCTCAGGGCTTTTGAGAAGTGTGGCTTTCGCCTAGAGGGTACTCTGCGCAGTGAGGCTCAATTGGACACAGACAGGCGCACCGACGTGCTGCGCCTGGGTCTTCTGGCCAGTGAGGCCACTGCCTCCTCAACTCCGGACCCTGCGGCATGAGCACAACCCTTTACCCCATCCCCGTCGGCCCCAGCAATGCCCAACTGGTTACCGGATTCATTCAACGCTGCAGGCAGGCTGATTATGACTTCTGCCCATCAGATCCCACCGCGTCTGAGCCAGCGTCGCTGCGCTTCTATCACGTTCCCAGAACAGGTGGCACTCGCTTTTCACTCCCGATCAGACTCGCACTTGAAGCGCTTGCATCCGGCACCGACAACCCTCTGATTGCCCAACTGTTCGAAAGCTCCATCCCGCCATTTCCAACGAGATCATGTTCTGGCGGGGTACAGGATCTTCACGGCGCCGCCGACCTGGGCATGTCGCTGTTCGCATGGGAATGGCAACGGCCCTACGGCGTGCATCACAAGCTGAATCTCGCGGCCTCTGCCCCGCCCCTCGCCAGTGCCACCATCCTCCGTCATCCCGAGCAGCGCTTGCGTTCCGCGCTGATCAGCATTTGGCTCCATCACGGCCAGAACACCAGCTCTGCCCTGGAGTCCATCGCTCAATCTCACCCCATCCTTGACAATCCAATCACCCGTCTGTTCAGCGGCAACTCGCAACTCACCCAGCGGCTCCAACCAGGCGATGTCGACGCTGCAATCACTGCTCTCTCAGAGCTTGACCACTGCCTGCACCAAACAAACTTTTCCCCTATCCGCAGGCTGCAGCAGAGTTTCATCAGCGGGAACCGCCTTCCAAACCTGCTGATTCCTGCCTATATCAACAAGACACCTGTACAGATAGAGGAGAACATCCTTTCCGACCTTGAGCGAGTCAGCGTAGAGGCAGGCCACAATCGCTGGGACGAGCAGCTCTATGACCGCTTCATCCAGGCATATCCGCCCGACCTCGAACCCGCCAGCTTCAGCATCAATGCGCTGCATCCTCTCACGTTTATTCTCCCCATTCATTCGTGTTTGAAGCAGGAAGCTTCCTTTTCTGAATCCCTCCAGATCGTCAGAACACTGGATTTGCTGCTCGGCCGAGTCGATGTGCCGACCCAAGACGCCTCAACGACTCTCACCTCAGAAGCCTGATATGTCCACCCTCGCTATCCTTCAGGCCCGCACCAGCTCCAGCCGCCTGCCTGGCAAGGTGCTCATGCCCATCCTTGGGCAACCGATGATCCTGCATCAACTGGATCGGGTCTGCCGTGCCAAAAGCCTTGATCAAGTGGTTCTGGCCACCTCCAGTGACGCCACGGATGACGAGCTCGCCCGAGTTGTGGCCAATGCTGGATACCTGGTGTTCCGCGGTGACCTGCACGATGTGCTGGCACGCTTCCAGGCCTGCGCGGACGCCCATCCCTGCTCCACTGTGGTACGCCTCACGGGTGATTGCCCCCTCAGTGATCCCGGCGTGATCGACGAACTGTTGGAAGCCTTCCACAACCACGGTTGGGACTACCTCAGCAACTCTGCCGATGCGCTGGCGCTCACCGTCCCAGATGGCTGCGATGTGGAGGTGTTCCGTAGAGAGTTGCTTGATCTTGCTGCCAGTAGAGCCACTCTTCCCTCCGAGCGAGAGCATGTCACGCCCTGGATGCGCCGGCCGGAGCTGGGGCTTCGCTCTGGCCACTATTGCCATCGCCAACCCCGTCAGTTTTTTCGTCTGACGGTTGATGATCCTAAGGACTTTGATCTGGTTAACGCGATCTTCCAGGCTCTGTACCCGAGCGATCCGACATTCACCATCGACGCTGCGATCACGTTTCTACAGCAGCACCCCACGTTGGCCTCCAGCAATAGCGAGACAGTGCGCAATGAAGGATACCTCAGGTCGTTGGATGCCGAGCTCTGATCCTGATCCGCCACTGCCTAGAAATTTGTTTCCGAGAGAACCCCAGCAGGCGACCTGACCCGTCGTACGGCAGCGCTCAGCGGTACGACGGGTCGCATCCTTTCCAGCTGGGCGTGGCGCGAAAAGGTCAGTGATCGGGGCTCGCTGCTGTGGCGAGGGCCGTGGCTCTTCATCCAGTCGCCGCCAGCAGCACCTGTTGCTGTGATCGCCGGTAGCGGAACAACTTGAGCCGGTGGTGCATAAGCGCGATCAGGTGCCATTCGCCAACACAACCAAGAAGTTCACAGACAACAATGCCAGCTCTCCTCTACAGTGGAATCCAACCCAAGATCCATGGCCCGCCACGGGGGGCGCAAGCCCGCTCCACGCCCAGAATCCACCCTGCATCCAAAGACTTGACATCCAAGGGACGGAAAAATTGCTACAGCGTGCCCATTAAAAGTCACGAGTCGCGCACCTGCTAAACAACCCTCAGCACCGTAAATCAAAGGCAAAGCCCAAGGAGATCAAAATGCTCGAAACACGCCATCTGAAAAACGAAACGATAATCAATCAACTTGGCACAGCAACAGCGGGCCGAAACATAAAGGTCTTCATCGACAGATATGGATCATCAACAAGTTACGATGGAATCGCGGTTGATGCATTAAATATCGAAGACTTCAGATTTGGGTACTATACACAGGCAATCAACAGGCTCGATTCTTTTATTGAACTCGACTTCACCTTTGTAAGCAGCAAGAGCGAATCTGATATAAGCGTCATGCTTCACTACGCAGCAGCGCCAGGCAAGTTCTATGCCGGAGAGTGTGCTTACAACTTCGACTGGCTTTACTACGACTGGAATCGCCAGCAGTGGATTGGCGACCCAAATTTCGAGATTTCCATAACCACACAATCCGAACAGCGAGACCTGGGGTCAAATTGGTGGCAGGCTGTCTTCCTGCACGAGTTTGGACATGCGCTAGGACTTGAGCATCCGTTTGATCCCGATGATGGGGATTGGATCGGCGACACGTCCAACCCGACCGTCGATACAACTGTCATGGCTTATGGCCAACCATCGGTGTGGGGGGAATACCCAAGCTTTTACAAAGACATAGATCTTCTTGCATTGACAGAAGCCTGGGGACGCGAATCTGGAGCGGTCGTCGACACCATGCCCTGGCCTCCGGGAGACCTGAATGGCGGAAGTCCTGCCCCAACCCATGAGTTCGAAGCTCTTACAGGCAGGATCAACGAAGGCCTCAAGCTCAATGTCAGAGTCACTACCGAAAACGCTCCAGCCGGTCAAAGACTGTATTGGTCTTATTCGGGAGTAGGAATTGATTCGTCGGACTTTGTTTTCAGCAACCAGTCGGTTGATCAGCAGAGTGTCCAGCTCCAGCCGGATGGTACGGCCATGATTGCGATCCAGATCAGAAACGACTTTGTCAGCGAAGGCGATGAGACCCTGTTGCTCTCCTTCTTTGCCGACGCCGGTCGTACTCAGCCTATTGGGGATACCCAGAAAGTGCTCATCCGCGACACCTCTAACCTGATACCAAGCAGCAATTATTTGCTTGCCAAGTACAACAGCGTCAGCTCAGGCAAGGTTTACCCTGATCTTATTACTAACTATAAGTTTGCCCGTTTGCCCGAAGGGCTAATCGGCCTCAAGGGCCCTGGCACTGGCGGCAACGTCGATGGGCGCTTCGACAGGCTCGTCAGCGATTCGCTGACCATTCGTTTTGCCGACCAGGTGCAATTCACTTACAAGGAGCTCGAGTCCGTCTTTGATCAGGTCAAAGGCTTTGACGACATCACCGGTCAGGTTTTCAGATTATACAACGCAGCCTTCAAGCGCATCCCCGATGCGGCGGGCTTTCAGTACTGGAACCAAATCAACGAAAGCCGAAGGGCCACGTTAGCGCAGACGGCGTTCTACTTCACGCAGGCGCCAGAATTCATCTCTCGTTATGGCGCGAATCCTTCCACCCAGACGTTCGTGACTGGAATGTATAATAACATTCTGGGCCGTGATCCAGATACGGTCGGCCTCGCCTTCTGGGATGCCGCTCTCTCCTCGGGGCGGCTGGACAAGGCAGGCGTCCTGCTGGAGTTCTCCCAGTCGGCTGAGAACAAGCAACTCTTCAGTGAGGCCACCGGCCTGGGGTGAACGGAGCCGCCATTGCCGTGGCAGACAGCTCGCCTCATCCACCCCTCGCCGGGTACTTGCTGCGCTTTCCGCGATGATGGCCGTCAATCCTCTAACCACAATGTCCGCAGGCCACCCCACCTTCCCCTGCTCGGAAGCCCTGCTGGAGCAGGCCCTGGCGGTCATCCCCCTCGGCAGCCAGACCTTCAGCAAAAGCCTTACCCAGCTCCCTCGCGGCGTCAGCCCCTTTTTCGTGGATCGGGCCGAGGGGCCCTGGTTCTGGGATGTGGATGGCCATCGATTTCTTGATCTCACCAACGGCCTGGCCTGTATCACCCTCGGCCACCGCAACCCGCTGGTCGATCAAGCGGTCCGTACTCAGCTTGAGCGCGGCGTCACCTTTTCACTGCCTCATCCCCTGGAGCGACAGGTAGCCGAACTGATCATCGCCATGGTGCCCTGCGCCGAGATGGTGCGCTTCGGCAAGAATGGAACCGACGCCACCAGCGGCGCCATCCGTCTCGCGCGGCATTGCACAGGCCGCGACAGGGTCGCCATCTGCGGCTATCACGGCTGGCAGGACTGGAGCATTGGCACCACCTCGCGCCATGGTGGAATCCCTCTGTCGGTGCGCGAACTCAGCCATACCTTCCCCTACAACGACCTTTCGGCTCTGGCTGAACTGCTGGCCGCCCATCCCGGGGAGTTTGCGGCCGTGATCCTGGAGCCGATGAACATTGCCTGGCCGCAACCTGGCTATCTCGAAGGCGTTCAGGCTCTCGCTCATCAGCATGGCGCCCTGCTGGTCTTTGATGAAACGATCACAGGCTTCCGCTTCAGCAACGGAGGCGCCCAGGCCTTGTTCGGGGTCACGCCCGATCTTGCCTGTTTCGGCAAGGGATTGGCCAACGGCTATCCACTTTCAGCGCTCACTGGCCGCCGAGAGCTTATGGAGCGCATCAGCGAGATCTTTTTCAGTGGCACCTTCGGTGGGGAGACGCTGTCCCTCGCTGCCGCGAAAGCTGTGCTCGAGTTGCTTTCCAGCCAACCGATCACCGAGCAGTTGGCTGCAGCAGGACAGCAGCTCGCCGAACGGGTGAGCAAGATCAGCGCCGACCTTGGTCTGGCCGAGGTGTTCGGCCTCAGCGGACACCCGAGCTGGATGATTTGGTCGATCCGCGACCACGCCAACGCTGGCAACTCGGAGATTCGGACCCTATTGCTGCAAGAGCTCTACTCACGGGGGATCTTCACGATCGGAAGCCACAACATCTCGGCCGCGCACGATCAGCCGTGCCTGGACTTGGTGGTGCAGGCTTACTCCGAAGTGCTTCCTCTGCTCTCCGAGGCGCTGATGACCGCCGGGGGAGTCGGCGAACGTCTCCGCTGTGATCCCCTAGTTCCGCTCTTCCGAGTCCGCTGAATGCACGCAACGATCCCCATCCGCTGTGACAGTGGGCTGATCATGGGCAGCGGCCATGTGATGCGCTGTCGCACGCTGGCGCGTCAGCTCCGACGTCATGATGTCGATGTTCTCTTCCTCTGCAGACAGCAGCCGGGAGATCTGATCCAGCTCCTTGCCGACGAGTTCGCTGTGCGGACGTTGCCTTCACTCCCGGCATCTGCGTCGGGGGCGGCACAGCCGACCGAGCCCGCCAGCTGGCTGGGCTGTACACAGGATCAGGATGCCGCAGACACACTGGCAGCCATCGCCGCAGTGGCTCCAGCATCCATCCCCTGGATCGTGGCGGATCATTACGGAGTGGCTGCCCCATGGCATCTCCGGGTGGTGGGGGATCTGCGTCGCCAGGGTCATCAGGCACGGCTGTTAGTGATCGATGACCTTGCTGACAGGGATTTAGCCGCCGACCTGCTTGTCGATCAGAACTGGCTCCGCAGCGACGGCCTGCAGCTGTACAAGCAGCGTGTCCCTAAAAGTTGCCGCTGCCTGCTCGGCCCACACTACGCGCTGATCGGAGATGAATTTGCCATGCTGCACAAGATTCTTCCCAGTCGAATCGCGCCCCTACAGAAACTCCTGATCTTCTTCGGAGGTGCGGATCCCGGAAACATCAGTGAACTCTGCCTACGAGCACTGTTGGAGCCTAGCCCCCTGCCGATCAAGATCGACGTGGTGCTTGGGCCGTCCAACATCCATCGGCAACGTCTCGAACACTTGACGAGGGCCCATCCTCAGGTGCGCCTGCATGGGCCGCAACCAAGCCTCGTGGGTCTGATCGCCCAAGCCGATCTGGCGATCGGTGCCGGCGGGGTGACCAGCTGGGAGCGCGCCTGCCTCGGCCTGCCGGCCCTGATGTCCAGTCTGGCCTCGAATCAGGATGCGGTAATCCGGCAACTCTCTCAAGCCGGAGCAGCGGTGGATCTCGGTCCAGCCGCGCAGCTCAGTGCCAAGACAGTTCGCGGGACTGTGCAACAGCTGCTCAATGGCACCCTGGACCTGCTGGCTCTGTCCAGCCGTGCGCGAACCATCACCGATGGACTCGGAACGAGACGAGTGGTGGCTGCCATGCTCGGGCCAAGACTGCCCATCAGCGTGCGCAAGGCCGAGGCGGCTGATGAAGCCATCTGGTTGCATTGGGCGAATGATTCTGAAAGCCGCGCGGCCAGCTTCTCTCACGATCCCATCAGCCCCCAACAGCATCACCTCTGGTTCAGCACGCGACTGATGGATCCGGCTACTCAACTCTTGATTGCCCACACCGCAGACGGACTGCCGCTGGGATCAGTCCGCTTTGAACAAATCAGTGGCGGTGCTCACGGAACCCAGTGGCTGGTGTCCCTGGCTCTGGAACCCGCTTGCCGCGGACATGGACTAGCCGCGTCGATGCTGATGGAAGCCATAGCAACACTACGACAATACTCGGATGGGTGTGGTGAACTGGTCGCCGAGGTCAAGCCGAGCAACCTGGCGAGCATTAGCCTGTTTGAGAAGGCAGGGTTCAAAGCCTGTGCACCGCGCCGATCGAAGGCACTATGTTTTCAGCGAACAATAATCTGAGAATCAACCATGAAGACACCCCCTATCGGTCGACTGGAACTAATGGCCGATCGACATATGATTCAGCGCACCAAGCGACTCGACCATCGCTTGGAAGAGCCACGCTGTGAGGGAGCAGTCTTCTGGTTCGACCAGCCTTGGGAGGGTCCGCTGTCCGGCTACTGCACGGTGTTGCATGACAGCGATCGAGATGAATTCAAGCTCTACTATAGAGGGCTCAGTGATGGCTCGATGGAATGCCGCAGGGGCGAGGTGACATGCCTGGCAACCTCTGCTGACGGGATCAATTGGATCCGACCCAACCTGGGCCTGCATTCATGGCAAGACAAGGACGAAACCAACATTGTTCTCGCCGAAGAACCGCCATTCTCGCATAACTTTACTCCCTTCATTGACCTCCGTCCAGATGTGAGCAAAGAAAGCTGTTTCAAGGCGCTCGCCGGAGTTGCACCACTTGGATTGCATGCCTATGTCTCAAGCGATGGGGTTAACTGGACACGTCAGTCTGAACGACCGGCCATCAGCGACGGGATGTTAGATTCCCAGAATGTTGCCTTCTGGTCTAATCATGAGCAGCTTTACATATGCTATCTACGCACTTGGACTGGCGAGGGCTTCAGCGGCACGCGCACGATCAGTCGCAGCGTATCAAAGGACTTCAGGCGCTGGAGCAAGCCGAAGCAGATGCGCTTTGGAGGAAGACCACTTGAGCATCTCTACACCAATCAGACCCAGCCCTACCCAGGCGCCCCACATCTCTACATTGGAATCGCTGCACGATTCATGCCCGACCGTCAGCGTCTCAGCGAATCAGAAGCGAAAGAGCTTAAAGTTGACCCGGAGTATTACAATGACTGTTCAGATGTGGTCCTACTGACTAGCCGCGGCGGCAATCGCTACGCCCGAACTGTCCCGGAGGCCTTCCTGCGGCCAGGCATCGGCCTGGAACATTGGGTATCGCGAACGAATTTCCCGGCTTATGGTGTTGTTCAAACCGCACCAGACCAACTTTCCTTCTACCTGAACACTCACTATGCTCAGCCTGGGGCGCAACTGTGTCGCTACACGCTACCGCTTGATCGGCTGGGCTATCTGGAAGGGCGCGACGCCTGGGGTGAGATGATCAGCAAGTCATTCCCCGTGGAACAAAACGCACAGTTAAGTATCAATATGGCTACATCAGCAGCAGGTTCCGTTCAGGTTGCTGTGCTGGACGAAGACTACGCTCCGCTGCCGGGCTTCACTTGGACTGAATGCGGTGAACTGATTGGCAATGAACTGGATCGCAACGTGCGGTGGGTGCAGGAAGGCGTCATCAGGCGTCTAGGTCAGGCTGCTGTTCCGCGCATCCGCCTTCACTTCCGTCTGCGTGACGCCAGACTTTATGCTTACCGCATCCACTCAGGTCAGCCCAGAACATGAGATCACCAGAGTTCATGATTGGCAATATCCCAGTCGGCGCTGGTCACCCCCCGTTTGTGATTGCTGAGATGAGCGGCAATCATAATCAGAGTCTTGAGAGAGCGCTGAGGATTGTTGATGCGGCCGCAGCTGCTGGCGCCCATGCTTTGAAGCTTCAGACATACACCGCTGATTCAATCACACTTGATGTGCGAGGAGGTACTTTTGAGATCACTGATTCAGCCAGCTTGTGGAGCGGTCAGAATCTGCATGACCTCTATGCAAAAGCGGCTACCCCTTGGGATTGGCATGCAATGATTATGGAACGAGCCAATCAGCATGGCATGCTCTGCTTCAGCTCACCGTTTGATGAAGCAGCTGTCGACTTCCTAGAGGATCTTGACGTACCCGCTTACAAGATTGCCAGCTTTGAAAATAGTCATCTACCGTTAATTCGCAAGGCCGCAAAAACGGGCAAGCCGTTAATCATCTCTACGGGTCTGGCTACTCTGGGTGAATTAGAGGAGGCTGTTACAGCAGCGCGTGAGGCAGGCTGCGCGAACTTAATCCTGCTTAAATGCACAAGCTCCTATCCAGCATCACCTGAAAACACAAATATCCATACGATTCCGCACCTTGCGGAGTTGTTCCAATGCACAGTCGGCCTGTCCGATCACACGCGAGGAATTGGCGTCTCGATTGCTGCTGTCGCATTGGGGGCTCGGGTTATTGAGAAGCATTTCTGTCTGTCGAGAGACGAAGGAGGCGTGGACAGTGCCTTTTCCTTGGAGCCTGCTGAGCTCAAACAGCTCGTTCAGGAAACAGAGCGTGCGTGGCAAGGCCTCGGAGAGGTGTTCTACGGACCCACCGATGCCGAGCAGGCTTCACTCGGGTTTAGGCGGTCCCTCTACATCGCCCGAGACATCCCTGCCGGGACGATCCTGGATCCAGAGAATCTACGCATTGTCAGGCCCGGCTACGGCCTCCATCCACGCCATTACGAAACAATGCTGGGCCGACGCGTCAATCGAGACATCAGCAAGGGAACTCCATTAAGCCTGGATCTTGTGACATAGTTCACTCATGGCTTCCAGAAGAAAGCCTGATGACGATCAAGCTCAGCGGAACAAGCGGGAAGAGGAATGACTCGTTCCCGACACCACTAAGTTTCCAGTGGTCTGATGGCGTGGTATCGAGAATGTGCGAATAGAATGGGTCAGACAAGCAACGTAGTTACAGCTCCTGGGTTATGCGATAGCTCAAGAGGCGGGTATCCTCCTGCCCCTGCCATGCAGGACTAAAACAGTCAGACGATGTGATTTCCAACTCTACTCCTGGAGCGAGTCCGCTCAACTCCAGCACTGCGCTGACTTCATTGCTCCAACTCGGCCGAATCCTGAGACGATGCACCTGCCCTGTGTCGCCATTGCGAATCCATATCTGTTGTGAGCGTAGACGTTGCCGCGGAATTGGACTCGTGAATTTCAAGCGGATCGTGGAATTCCCCTCCACGATCGGATGAAAGATCTCACAGGGACCCATCCAGACATCAACGAACTTTTGGGGCAGCGGTAAGCGATCGGCATTGGTATCAACTTCATCGGCAGGCACCAAACAGATGCGGCCACTTAGGAGACGCTGATCATCTGTTTCAGTCACCCATGCTGGATTGAAGACTTCGCTTACAGCCAGCTCAAATTCACCATGTCCACCGTGCAGGGGCAGTTGGATCTGAATTTCTGCGTCGCAATCTGCCTTCGGCAATACCTTGTAAGGACCTAGTGCTTTACCGACAAGCAAATCCTTGACGAAAAGGAGGATGGGCTTTTCATTAAGATTAGGGATAGGGGAACGAAATACAAGGCCGATGTAATCGCTGTCTGGTTGAGAGCAGACAATCCGTGTCGAAGCCCCAATCCAATGTTCATTGCTCACATCGCAAACATACTCACCAGAAGCACTGACAAGGAAATTGGGAGGCTCATCATCTCCGTGTAGACAGATGCTGGAGAGCGCCTTAGTGGAGTTAAATGCTACCATGGTATTCCAGGAGCGATCTGTACATAGCAAAGTCTCAACGCTTGCAGCACTGAGGCGTCCAGGTGCAAAAAAACCTGAAAGAGGAACCATTCGCCTTTGGGCGGTAAACCCGGCACAAGCAATAATCTCCTCAAGTTCAGCAGGGGTATAAGGACGCTCAAGAGTATTGTAGCGCTCCATAATCTCTCTGCAATAAGAGTCGGTTCCATCTGAGCTACCTTCAATGACAACAACAATGCCATCCGGTTTTAGGCTGTGTCTGATGTTGCGCAGGGCCTTGATTGGGTCTCCAAAATGATGGAGAGCCGACTCCAGGACGGCCACATCAAACAACTCTCTTCGTTCAAGGGGACCGGACTCTATATCATGCACAAACAAATCGACATTCAGGGGCGAACCCGTTGTCGTAGGCAAAGGATCTGCATTCATCCGTTCATTAGCAAGATTGATCATGGATTGACTGATGTCAAATCCACACACTCGCAATCCAAGCTTGGCCAAATAGTGACTGACCCAACCCGTCCCACATGCAACATCAAGGAATGAAGCAGTTGGCGGAAGATCCAAGGTTGCAAGTAGATGAGCAAAAAACCCAAGCTCACGACAAAGCTCTTGAGTCTGCTTGCAAATAGACAAATCAGAATCCTGCAGGGTTATGAATGGCTTAACCAGATGAAACCGCCGCATAGCATCCCGGTCATTGCCTGCAAAAAGCTGATCAAGATATTCCAGGGCTCCTGCCTTCCAGTCGACACCCACAGGAATCCGATTGTTTATCTGAGAGAGAAGCTCTTGCGAACGCTGGTCCATGATGCGTTGGTTGGCGTGAACATAGGGATAACAGCCGAGAGGTTGCCGCTCGCCCTTTGTGGCATCAGTCTACGCTAAGCTCAATTCTGAAGGCTATCAACCGCAACGCGACGTACCCAACTACAGACGCAGAGTTTCCCATTGAAAGTCCTACTTGATGCAAAAGTTCTTGCGCTAGCCGGCCGGACTGGCAACCGCTCTGGCGTCTACAGATATGCCGAAGCGCTACTTAGGCATTTCAGCGCAACTAGCGATATAGAGCTGAAACCCATTTGTCCAGATCTACTGGACTATCCGTTCTTCTGGCAGGATTTACAGTTTAGGAGGTCTGAATGGTCAAGGCCGAGCATCACCTGGGAGCAGTTCTTTCAGAATTTTGATCAAGACTTCTTGGCAAGTCTTCACCGACCACAGTCTTGGCGACGCCATGCCCTTCAATTCTTAAAGCAAAGTACACGCCATGTTCCTCTGCAGAAAACCCTTGGTTCTCTTCATCTGAAGCAACAAGTTCGAGGACGCGAGAAGGTTGTCTTCCACAGTCCTTTTCTTCTTATGCCAGAGAGTGCAACAAATCTTGAACACGTCGCTCTTGTCAGGACCGTCCATGACTTACTCCCTCTTTCCATGCCTCAATTCTTCTTGGCTGAGAGTGTGAGACGCTTTAAGGAGTCACTGTCTAACATTAAGGACAGCGAGCATATAGTTTGTGTATCTGAGACTGTCCGCTCTGACATTCAGAGGATGATGCCAGAGATTCCACCTAATCACCTACATGCCATTCCACTGGCAGGCGATTCAGTAACAGACCATTCTGCCAAGAGTGATGGCTGGGATGTCTTCTGTCAACACTTTAAAATTTCAGAAGATGATCAGCTGCTTCTTTCTGTAGGGACGATTGAACCTCGAAAGAACCATTATCATCTGCTTAAAGGATTTGAGCTGGCAACCAGAGAATTACGTGATGTTCAGTTACGCCTCATCATTGTCGGGGCGTTGGGATGGCATTACGATCCTATCCTCCAGGCAATTTCTGAAAGTCCAGTTGCTGACAGGATCATCCTACTCGGTTCCATTCCTGATGCTTTGCTGGGCTGCTTATACCAAAAGGCATTCGCTACTATCTTTGTCTCATGGGGAGAGGGCTTCGGCTTACCAGTTCTCGAATCGATGACATATGGCACTCCGGTGATCTCGTCGTCCGTTCCAGCTTTAAGTGAACTGGCTCAAGGCGCAGCTTATTTCGTTAATCCCGCATCAATTGGGGAAATCGGCGCAGCCATTACAGCGCTTGGCGTGTCAACCCAACTCCGTGATAAGCTAAGCCTACTTGGCTCGGCTCGCGCGAAGACCTACAGTTGGAACAACACAGTTGGTGCTACCGCAAGACTATACAAGCAATTGCTCGCCAACTAAGATGAAGTCATATCCCAAGTCAATTTCTGTTGCATTTGATAAGCAGATTGAATCCAAGCAGAGTCATGGTGGCATCACACGCTACATTCGGGATCTAGAGACTACCCTGGCGGTATTTCATGGAGTTCGTGTTGTTTCAAAAAAAGATGCCTCTCTAATTCATGCGTCCTTTTATACTGGTCGCCCCAAAAGACTGCCTGGGCAGCGCTTGATAACCACTCTATATGATATGACGCCAGAGTTATGCCCAGACATGTTTCCCTTGGGAAAACTGAGGTTGAAGTTTCGACTCGGTTCGCATGCGAACAAAAGGTCATGGCTGGCGAATAGTGATGCTATTGTCAGCATTAGCAATACTAGCGCCTGTGATCTTCGGAACGTTTGGCCAGAAATTCAAGTTCCCATTCATACCATTCACCTTGGCACAAATATTCAAGCTATTCAACCCAAAACGCTATCCTCACTTGACGGCAGGCGCTTTTGGCTGCTTGTTGGAAAGCGATCAGGCTATAAGAATGGGTTGATGATGCTTGAATCAATGCGTTCAGTCTTGGACTACTCTGATGCCCCTTTATTGGTTGCTGCTGGCGGTGGTTCTTGGAGCCGTCAAGAGCTCAGATTGATTGAAGAGTATAAGCTTAGTCATCTAGTCAGGCAATATCAGGTGTCAGATGCCGAGCTTGCCTGGCTTTACCGCCGCTGTGAAGCTGTGTTTGTTCCCTCGCATGCTGAAGGATTTTCGCTTCCATTGATTGAATCTCTTTGCTGCAATGCTCCATGCATCGCCTCGGAGATATCAGTCCATGCTGAAGTCGGTGGAGCTTTCGCCCAGCTCCTCCCGTCAAAATCTAAATCTGAGTGGATGGAGATGCTCGCTGATATCCATCAGAAGCCCTTGCCAACCCCGAAGAATCAACTAGGCGAACAAAACTGGACTCATCTTGCTGAACGATACAGCCTTTGTAGAATGGCAAAGGAACATGCTGAACTCTATCACACCTTGATACAATGATTAAGGCTTGCACTCGACAGCAACTGTCGTGTGATTCTGTCTGATGTCAGCATTGAACACAAGCATCCAATGACTCCCTCATCAACGGGAGTGCATCCTGTCTGATATCAATATGGTCCGTCAGGGTCTGATCGTTGATATGCAAGTAATGCATATCCTGAGTTTAACGGAGAATACTGTCACGGCTTGAGTTTTCAAATGGGTACTCTCCTCCAAATGCTTGCAGGCCTTTGTGGCTTGTGTTATAAGTTTGATCAGGGCATTTATTCGGTAGTATATGATGTAGAGATCAAGGCCTTGGTTTCGACCCGATTTCGGATCAACGATACTACATGTGGCAGAAGACGCTCGTCCATCTAACCTATTCTCCATAGACTGGACATTATGAAAGTCCAGAGAAGCGACCGCAAGGTCTATCGACCGTGGCGCAGCTTATTTCAGCGATGGAGGTCCGATAAATTGAACTCGTTCAGGGCAGTTGACGATTGCTACAACTGCTGAACGCTGCAGATGTACCAGAAGCACCATAACGAGCAGCTCTCATTCGAGGGGTTCCATGTGCCCTTTGGCGGCACGTTGGACTCAGATAACCGCTGGGTACTCTTCTCCTCTCTGATGCCATGGGAAGAGCTGGAAGAAGCCTATGCTCCTCAGTTCAACCACCACTGGCGCTCCTGCAAAGCCTTTACAGCTGACGTTTGGTGCGTTGTTCATCGAGCAGAGGCTTGGTCTGACCGACGAGGAGACCGGTGAACAGGGCCGAGAAAATCCTTCTATGCAGTTTATCCTTGGCTTTGCTGGCTGTCCCGTGTCAATCAGGTTGTGGTTCCGGCGTCACTGTCACTCTCCAGGGGGTGGGCCAGTTTTCGTGTCGCCGCTGGGGCTATGGTGAGCTGGGCTGCTGCTGGCCCCGATCGTGACGGCCATGACGCCCGCGTCAATTACGTAGGCGGGTGGCTTGAATCGCTGGAAATCTGATAGAGGCTGTGGCGTCACTCCCAGAAGACCACGACTCTGACGATCCAGATGCCGATGCCAATGCTGGCAACCAGCTCTCACTTGATGACGTCGTGAAGTCTGTCCAGTGGCCAGAGAGCAAGAACTGGGGAACACTCACCATCGATGCCGCCTGCAAGCCAGTCGACATCACCCATCCGACCGATCTGAAGTTGCTCAACGAGGCAAGGGAGTCGACCGAACGGAGCATTGATGATCTCTGCCACCAGCACTCAGATTTTCGTAAACACCGGCCTCGTTATGATCGTAGGAGGGCACGTGCTATCTTCCTTGATGTTTCCAAGCATAAGAAGCCACGTCGCCGGAGAACAAAAGCCACGATACGACGCCAGCTCGCTTACCTGCATAGAATAGAAATCTTGATACCATTGATGTTCTGAAGGATGTTATCCCGTGCGAATCTATGCCGATCGCATCTACATCAATACCATGAGCCGAAACTTCGGCACGAGGAACAGTATTCGTCTGTCTGGCAAGAGATTAAGGAGACCGCCAAAGAATCCAGAGATCAATGCTGCGCATAAGCGGCAGCTCTGCGAAGACTAGCGGATGCGAAACGAGGTAGAAGGATGCGTTGGATCCGGGAAGCGCGGACGTATTCTCTAGATCTGATGATGGCTCGGCTGGCCAGAGGGGCAGAGAACTTGATCTCCATGGAAGTTGTGGTGATGTGCGCTAAGAAGATCCGAAGGCTCCTCTGCCTCTTGGTTGTCACTATCTCTGCCTGGTGGAGCGGCTGGAAAAGCCCAGGCTGCTTCTGGATACTGCTCAGAAACAGTTGTCTGCTTGAGACAGCCGAATCGATGGCCATTGGATAATCATGCTTGCGCGCTGCCTATGCCCTGCTGCCTGGCTGCAATCGGAGTCAGGGAACGGTTTGCTTTTTCAGGACCCCATAGAACCTTTGGCTAGTGGTGTCGCGCCAGAATCACTCCTAAAAGAAAAACCCGTAGCACTGATCATTTTCATCGTGAAGCGAGGAACTAATCATGGCCGCGGCTACGTCCTCAGCTTTTCGGTCCGAGTATCTACCGTCAGGTGTGAAGCAAGTAGATTGATTTGTTGCCATGCCAGCTCTTGGCCTCACGAATATTCGCATACACCACGCAGCCAAGAGTGCGCAGTTTGGTGACCCAAGATACGAGTAGTGGCAATGTGCTAATTCTGAATGACCATTGTAGGTTATGCGCTCGATTTAAGTCCGCCCTTTTAGACTGGCTTTACCAGCTTCCATGGCTTCTGTGACATTGCCGCAAAGAATAGCATGCCGAACAAGTGCTAGAAATGTCGGACTATTCTGCCAGAATACATGGCATTGATCGGTCAGATAGTATTCCCAAAAGAAAAGCATCGACTCAATTCACAATATCTGGAATATGCATCCCTAGATACGCGGGTAGAGTTCCAGTAAACTCCAAAAGACTATCTCGACATTGGCAGGATATGATCCCCATCCGAAGGAGGGCATGCTAAAAGGTCAAGTTCCTAATAGTCTCATGGCTGACAAAAAGAATCGTCTAAACAGTGAGTGGACATCCGCTTCAATTGAATTTGGATTTTTCGTGCCATGCAATACTGTTATGAATGTAGGCCTTCATGTCGTGCAGACTCAACCAATAACTGAATTACATCATCTACATCGCGTTGTGCCCGCCATCCATGGGCAAGTGCCATTGGCTCGGGATCACCAACGCTGCAGCGAATCTCTGATGGGCGTCTCAGGCTGTCAACCAATTCGACTCGATCACGCCAACATATGTCTAGCTCCGAAAAGACACGGTCTACGAAATACTCTAGTGTAACCATACGGCCTGTGCAGATTACATGATCAACGAGATCATCTGCTCTCAAGATAATCTGCATTGCTTCAACATACTCCTCTGCCCAGCCCCAGTCGCGAGCGACGCTGAGATCGCCTAATCTCAACTTGCAATCGCGTTCTTTCAAGCATCTTAGGGCTCCGCTTACTATTTTTCTGGTTACAAAAGTTGGAGATCGATAGGGACTTTCATGGTTGAATAGAATTCCTGTGACGCAGTGCAGACCATATGCCTGCCGGTATAGCTGCACAGTGTTAAAGCTTGCATCTTTTGCGATTGCGTAGGGGCTGCGCGGATTGCGCCTGCTCTTTGTGCTTGCAGGTTCTTCTGTATTTCCAAATATTTCGCTGCTACCTGCAAAGTATAAAAGCCCATTAAACTCTGCGAAACGAGCCACTTCCAGCAGATTAATGGTTCCATTAATGATGCTGTCGAAGGTGTCTACGGGCTGTTGGAAGGAAAGTCCAACCGATGACTGCGCTGCGAGATTGTAAATCTCATTGGGCTGATGGCGCCCAAGCAGCTCGAGGATCTCACGAAAGTCCGAGATATCGGCTGTCGTGACCTCAATCTCTCCCGCAATGCAGAGCTTTCGATGAGTATCAAGGTTCGGATTACTTGAGCGAGAAACCCCAACCACTTTCATCCCTTGCGCTAGAAGAGAGCGACATAGTAATGATCCATCCTGTCCTGTGCACCCAAAGACTATTGCTGTACGTGCCATCAATCCGTAAACAAAGACTCCTTGGACAAGCGTCGGATGCGCATGTTCAACTTGCTCCAGTAACGCTTAGTGATACTAGCTCGAATGCCTAGTTCGTCGTTAATCGCCCTGAGCTCACTATGACCCTTGATCATACCACGCCATGTGCCCGAGGTACCCCCCGTGGCCATGGCGGCAAACGGCATGTCGCAGCCATAAACATGTTTGTGAATCCCCTGCTTGAGCAGTAGACTCTGCATCAGTTTATAGTCTGCAGAAATAGCGTATCTCTCATCGAATCCCTCGCTTCGGTAGAGCTCCGTATCGGCTATAAAGCCTGGATGTGGATAGTGGAGCCCAGCAAGTAGTTGGTAGCGCCAAATTTCCTCATCGTGGGGGATTGGTGGCAAATGCCATTGATATTTCCACTTGGGTCCCGGTCTTGTAAAGTAGACAATTGAAGACAGTAGTATGCGCGCTCCGTGTTGGTACGCCTTCCTCAGAGTTGTCACATAGGCACTTGGGTCATGAAGAAAATCGTCGGCATTGAGAACATGGCTAAAATAGCCTTTAGCTTGTGCAAGCCCGATGTTCATGCTCTCATAGATGCCTTCATTCGGGGCGGCGCACCAATTGCAGCCATAAGAAACATTTAATCTGTTTTCTTCACTATGATTGACAACAACCTTGTGTGTTTCGTCTCTGGAACCCCCATCCACAATTAAATGCTCTAAAGTCCAGCCGGAGTCGCCGAGCAGCTCAGCCGCCTTGGCCACCGAGCGCAAGGTGTCAGAGATCGTTCTTTCGGCATTCAAGCATGGGGTGATTACGGAGACCAGGGGGCAAGTATTCATTGGGATTTGGGTTTTCTGCTCGGCCATAGCGCTTTTTCAGATTAGCGCACTTATGCGTAATTACGCGTGCGATGTACACAGCCATGCCTGGCGTTTGGAATCACTGCGATATGAACTTTGAATTGCTTCTTGCTTCATTGACAAACGTAGCATCGTTGCTGGCGTCATTGGTTCGCATCTCCTAGGTCCACGGCAGCTCCATGCTAGCAAGCATTTTTTTGGTGACCGAGGCAGATTTACATTCAGGATTCTTCATCTGTTTTGAGCTCACTTGCTAGGGTTCTGGACAAGCTCATCTTCATAGTGCTTGGCATCTGGACTCCATATCGAGGAGTCCAGACGCGGCACAACTAAAAGTGGGCCGGCCTTCAGGGTGCAGCAACGCCAGGTTTCCGATCGGCCGACACAAACCCAAAACCCCTAGATCCTTCGCAGGGAGTCTGCCTTGTCTCGGAAGCTGCCGAGCAGCAGTTGCAGGTAGGAGACTTTGCGCAACTTGATGTTGGCGGTGAGGCTCATGCCCACCTGCAGCGGCAGTTTGTGACCGCTCTTGAGCTTCAGTTGCTGGCTCGCCAGCTGGATGCTGGCCGGGAATCGGTACTCCTGGCGCTGCTTGAGCTGATCGGGCGGGAGCGCATCGGAGCCGACCCTGCGCACGGTTCCCTGCAGCACACCGAAGTCGGTGGCGGGGAACGAATCGATGCTCACGTCCACCGGCATGCCCGTGCGTACGAAGCCGATGTCCTGGCTGGCGATCTCCACCTGGGCCTCGAGCTTGTCGTAGGGAACGATCTTCATGATCGTCTCCGCCCCCTGGGCCGTGAAGCCAGGTCCCTTGGGCTTGAGGTCGAACACGACGCCATTCACCGGTGACCGCAGCTGCTGGTAGCGCAGCGTCACCCGAGCTTCGGTGAGCTGGCTGTCCAGCTCAGCCAGCTGGCTTTCGATGGCCGCGATCTCACCCCGCAGCTGCTGGATCGCCTGGTCGAGGATCGCCCCCTGTCGCAGCCGGTCCACCCGGGTCTGGTTGAGCTGGCCCTCGCCTTCCGCCACCTTGTTGCGCTGCTGCAGGTACTGGAGTTCGCCGGCGGCACCCTCCTTCTCCAGGCTGCCGAGGCGTCGCAGAATTTCCTTGTCGAGGGCGAGGGTGTTGGTGAGTTTCTCCACCTCCTTGGCATTCATCTCCTGATAACGCAGCTGCTCCAGTTGCTTCAGCTGCAGTTGCTGGCGCTTGGTGCGCAGCTCATCATGCTTGAGCTTTTCGGTCTGGAGCAGGGAGAGCTGTTTCTGACGGCTGGCCTCGGCATCGAGCCGGATCAGGATCTGCCCCGCCTTCACCTCATCGCCCTCCTTCACAAGGATCTGCTCGGCGATGCCCCCGATCGGCATCTGCACCTCCTTCACCGCCCCGATCGGCTCGAGCTTGCCCGGAGCCACCACGATCTCTTCGGTCTGGGCCAGGGCCAGCCAGCCGATGGCGAAGGCGGTGGTGCCCATCAGCCCCCAGAGCACCGACCGCATCCAGAACTGCGACTGCTGCAGCACCGTTTCGTCGTGGCTCACCGCGCCAACCCGCTGTTCGAGGGCGTCCTGAAGCCGTTCGATCACCTTCATCAGCCCGACTCCTGCTGGCGGTAGAGGGCGTAGTAGCGGCCCCTCAGGGCCATCAGCTCCTCGTGACTGCCGCTTTCGACAATCGCCCCCTGGTGCAGCATCACGATCCGGTGGGCCCGGCGGATCGTGCTGAGCCGGTGGGTGATGAAGAACACCGTGCTCTCGTGCAGCTCATCGACGAGGTTGTCGCACACGCGCCGCTCGGTGTCGTAGTCAAGGGCGCTCGTGGCCTCATCCATCACCAGCAGCTTGGGATTGCCGAGCAGGGTGCGGGCGATGGCGATGCGCTGGCGCTGGCCACCTGAAAGACCGGCACCCCGCTCGCCCACCGGCGTGGAATAGCCGGAGGGCAGTTCCATGATGAACTCGTGGGCGCAGGCCAGGGTGGCAGCCCGCACGATGTCCTCGCTGTCGGCCTCAGGGCGGGTGAGGGCGATGTTCTCGCTCACCGTGCCGCTGAAGAGCAGGGGATCCTGGGGAACGATGCCGATCTGGCGACGCAGCGAATAGAGTTCCACCTTGTCGATGTTGTAACCGTCGATCAGCACCCGTCCGTGATCGGGGCTGTACAACCGCGGCAGCAGCTTCATCAGGGTGCTCTTGCCACTGCCGCTCTGGCCCACCACCCCCACGAAGGTTCCCGGCTCAACCACCAGATCGATCTCCTTGAGCACCGGTGGGGTGCCGCTCTGGAAGGAGAAGCTCACATGGTCGAAGACCACCCGACCGGTGATCGGTGGCAGGGGGATCTTGGCCTGGTCGGCCGTGTTCGATTCCTGCGGCGTGTTGATCACGTCGCCGAGGCGCTCGAATGACACCCGCAGTTCCTGGATGTTCTGCCAGATGCCCGAGAGGCGCAGCAGCGGCTGGGTGACGTAGCCGCTGATGATCCTGAAGGCGATCAGCTGGCCGAGGGTCAGCTGCCCCTTGAGCACCAGGTCGGCGCCCACCCAGAGCACGAGCAGCTGGGAGAGTTTCTGCAGCACCTGGCTGGTTTCGTTGAGCGCGGTGCCGGTGATCGTTTTCTCGAAGGTGCGGGCGATGTAGCGGCTGTAGCGCTCCTGCCACTTCCAGCGGCTCACCATTTCCACGTTCTGGGCCTTCACCGTCTGGATGCCGGTGAGCACCTCCACCAAGTGGCTCTGCGTGCTGGCGTTCTCCTCGGCCGCCTGGCGGAACTGGCGGCGGAAGAGGGGAGCGCCCAGCAGGGTGAGTCCGATCTGGATCGGCAGCACGGCGAGGGCCACGATCGTGAGCAGCCAGCTGTAGAAGGCCATCACCACGATGTAGATCACCGAGAAGGCGGCATCGAGCAGGGTTGTGAGGGCCTGGCCGGTGAGGAAGTTGCGGATTTTCTCCAGTTCGCCGATGCGGGAGCCGAGCTCCCCCACCGGGCGGCGATCGAAATAGCCCAGGGGAAGCCGCAGGAGGTGGTCGATCACCTCGGCACCCAGTCGCTGATCAATGCGGTTGGTGGTTTCGGCGAACAGGAACGTGCGCAGGCTGCCCAGCAGTCCTTCCAGCAGGGTCACGGCCACCAGCGCGATCCCCAGCACCTGGAGGGTGTCGAGGCTGCGCTGGGTGATCACCTTGTCGATGATGATCTGGATCAGCAGCGGGTTGGCCAGGGTGAACAGCTGCACCACGAACGAGGCCAGCAGCACCTGCAGCAGCACGCCGCGGTAGCGCTGCAGCGCCGGCCAGAACCAGCCTGGTCCGAAGGTGTCCTCCGGCGTGGCGGTGCTGCGGTCGAGCAGCAGCAGTTCAATGCCGGCGGGGAAGCGCTCCGCGATCTCCGCCGGGCGCAGGTTCAGCATGCCGTCGCGGGGGGAGGCCAGGGCCAGACCGCTGCCATTGCTGCTCACCGCCACGGCGAAGCCGTCCTTCCAGGGGATCAGCGCCGGCACCTGGAGACGGGTACCCATCGCGGCCGGCACCTGGGCGGCCACCACGTGCAGACCGAGGTTGGCGGCGAGCTGGCCCACCAGTTGCAGATTCGGCCCCTGACCGCGGCGCAGGGCATCGCGCAGCACCTTCTCGATCGCATCGCGGCGGAAGGGCAGGTTCATCATCCGGCCCACCATCTGGAAGCAGGCCAGGGTTTCCTGAAGGGGCCCCTCCCCCCGGATCAGGCGAACCTCAGGCATGCCTCCTCCCCGGCCGAGCCGCAGGGCACTGGCCACCGGCAGGTCGGGGGCGGCATTGATCGCCTCGGGCAGATCAACCTCCTGACCCTTGGGCTTCGGCATCGAATGAACCGCCGCGGCGTGGGCCTCGGTCCCTGGCACGAGGGCCCAGGGAAGGGCGATCAGGCGGAGGGCGAAGGGGAGCTGGGCCTGGGGCGGCGGCTGGCTGAGATCCACCGGGTCGCCGATCTCTGCGCCGGTCCCCGTGTTGCTGGCCAGGAAGATCCCATGCTCGGCCCCCTCGCCTTCCAGGGCCTGGGCCGTGGCCGGCACCAACCGGGCCGCCCGGGCGGCGGAGGGCAGCACCTGCAGCAGGGATCCTTCGTCGCGCGGGCTGCGGGCCTGCAACACCTGCAGCAGATCCGCCACCTCGGCGGGCCAGAGATGGCCGTCACACCAGCCTCGGAAGCTCTCCTCCTCCCGGTAGAGACGCACCACCTGCTCATCGGGAAGGGCCGTGGCCACAACGTTGCTTGCGGCTGACACGTTCTCGCAAGGGGAACCGCGCACCAGCGAAGCCAGGCCCACGATCGTGCCGGGGCCCATCCGGGTCAGGCTGGTCAACCGGTCCCGTTCCAGGCCGAGCAGGCGCACCTCACCCTCAAGGATGATGAACACCTGGGCAGGCAGGGTCTTGCCGTCGAGCAGGGGCTGGCCGACACGGAAGCTCAGGTAGCGAACCTGATCCCCCAGGCGTCGCTGGGCGTTCTCGCCAAGATCGCGGAACGCAGGGTGCCGGCTGATTACCGCGGCAGGCGACTGGGTCATGCCGGAAGTTGGGACGCCTGCGTGCCGGTGATCCGCTCGAGCCTACGGCCGGTTTCCTCTTGCACCCACTCTTCGAACAGTTCGGCCGCCATCTGTTCGGCCATGGCTTCATCGAAGACGGCCGGCGTGTAACGCTCCAGACGCACCACCAGCCACCAGTCAGCCAGGGGGAAGGGTTCCATCAGCACCCCAGGGGTGGCGATACGCAGTTTCTCCGCCAGCACCGGATGGGCCTGGGTGAGCGGCACCGGCCCCACGATGCCGTTGGTGGCCTTCTCGGGCCCTTCGGCGAAGCGGGCCGCCAGGTCGGCGAAACTGGCCTCGCCGGCACCGATTCGGAAGTACAGCTCCCGTGCCAGCAGCCCATCCCGCACCCGCAGGAGGCTGTAGACCACCTTGTCGAGTTGGTGTTTACGGCTGAGGAAGCGGGCTTCCGCCTTTTGGCCGAAGTGGTTCTGGGCGTGCTGCTGCAGGCGGGCGGGCAGTTCCATCTGCCAGGCCAGGTCCTCGTCGCGGAGCCCCTGGTTGTTCTGGTAGGCGGCCATGGCCTGCTCGCTGTCGAGTCCTCGCTGCTGGCGGAAACGCAGACGGGCCTTCTCGGCGACGGAAGGATCGAGGGCCTCTCCAGCCAGAGCTTCGGCCAGGGTCTCGCGCTCCACCAACAGCCTCAGCAGGCCATGGCGGCGAAGCAGTGCAAGGGTGTCGGCCGGCAGGCCCAGAAGACGATCGCCCATCCGCCTCAAGCTACTGACCTCCAAGGGTTGTGTCAGAGCGGGTCAGGGGTTGCCCAAGGGCCCCCCTGTGGTGCATGCTTTTGCGGTCGGCGCGAGCCGGCCGGTTTCGACTGCCGGGTTTCCGACAGCCCAGCCGCGGATGTAGCTCAGTGGTAGAGCATCTCCTTGCCAAGGAGAGGGTCGAGAGTTCGAATCTCTTCATCCGCTTGATTCTTCCCTCACCATGAGGTTCTGGCTTTCCTTGGAGCGGAATCCCAGCCGCTCGTAGAACCCGGCGCTGTTCGTGGTCATGAGGTAGACCCGCTCGGTGTGGGCCAGCGCCGGAGCCGCCAGCAGGGCTTCCACCAGCTGGCGCCCCAGCCCCCGGCCCTTGTGATCGCCGGCCACCACCACGTCCCAGAGCACAGCGCGGTAGGCCCCATCGCTGGTGGCACGCCCGAAGCCCACCAGCCGGTCGCCCTCCCAGGCGCTCACGGCGGCCTGGCTGCCGCGCAGCATCCGCCGCAGGCCGTCCGGAGGGCGGCCCGCCGCCCAGAAGCTCTCCCGATCGAACAGCCGACGCAACTGGGCGAGCGCCCCGACCGGCCGCAGGCCCGGGCCCAGGCCCAGCCGCAGGGCGGGGGCCCCGCTGCCGTGGCGGATCAGCCGGATCGTGGCGGAACCCAAGTGCTCACCTGCCTTCGCATGGTCGGAATCCTCGCCTCCGGCGGTCCCGGAGCCCCAGGGGGGCGGCGGTAAGGTGACCCCTAACGGTTGGCCTTTGTCCCATGCTCAAGCTGCTGCTGGGTGATCCCAATGCCCGCAAGCTGAAGCGCTACCAGCCGATCGTTTCCGACATCAATCTCCTGGAGGAGGAGGTGGCGGCCCTCCCCGACGACGGCCTGCGCGACCTCACCGCCGAGTTCCGCGAGAAGCTCCAGAACCTGCAGCAGGAGTGCAGCAGCCGGGGCCTGAGCCTGGAGGCCACCCTGGAGCGCGAACGCAAGCTGCTCGATGAGCTGCTGCCCCAGGCCTTCGCCGTGGTGCGCGAGGCGGGCAGGCGCGTGCTGGGCATGCGCCACTTCGACGTGCAGCTGATCGGCGGCATGGTGCTGCACGACGGCCAGATCGCCGAGATGAAGACCGGCGAAGGCAAGACGCTGGTGGCCACCCTGCCCGCCTACCTCAACGCGCTCACCGGCCGCGGCGTGCATGTGGTGACCGTGAACGACTACCTAGCCCGGCGCGACGCCGAGTGGATGGGCCAGATCCACCGCTTCCTCGGCCTCTCGGTGGGCCTGATCCAGCAGGACATGGATCCGGCCACCCGCCGCCTCAACTACGGCTGCGACATCACCTACGCCACCAACAGCGAGCTGGGCTTCGACTACCTGCGCGACAACATGGCGAGCGACATCGCCGAGGTGGTGCAGCGCGCCTTCTACTACTGCGTGATCGACGAGGTGGACTCGATCCTGATCGACGAGGCCCGCACCCCCCTGATCATCTCCGGCCAGATCGAGCGCCCCCAGGAGAAGTACCGCCGCGCCGCCGAGGTGGCCGAGCTGCTGCAGCGGGCCGCCGAGATGGGCAAGGACGGCATCGACCCCGAAGGCGACTACGAGGTGGATGAGAAGCAGCGCAACGTGACCCTCACCGACGAGGGTTATGCCAGGGCCGAGCAGCTGCTGGGGGTGCAGGACCTCTTCAACCCCGAGGATCCCTGGGCCCACTTCATCAACAACGCCCTCAAGGCCAAGGAGCTGTTCATCAAGGATGTGAACTACATCGTGCGCGGCAGCGATGCGGTGATCGTGGATGAGTTCACCGGCCGCGTGATGCCCGGCCGCCGCTGGAGCGATGGCCTGCACCAGGCGGTCGAGGCCAAGGAGAACCTGCCGGTGCAGCCCGAAACCCAGACGCTGGCCTCGATCACCTACCAGAACTTCTTCCTGCTCTATCCCCGCCTCGCCGGCATGACCGGCACCGCCAAAACAGAAGAGGTGGAATTCGAGAAGACCTACAAGCTGGAGGTCACGATCGTTCCCACCAACCGGCCCCGCTCCCGCGCCGACTGGACCGATCAGGTGTACAAGAGCGAGCCGGCCAAGTGGCGGGCCGTGGCGCTGGAAACCGCCGAGATCCACCGGGCCGGCCGGCCGGTGCTGGTGGGCACCACCAGCGTGGAGAAATCGGAGCTGCTCAGCGCCCTGCTGGCCGAACAGCAGATCCCCCACAACCTGCTCAACGCCAAACCCGAGAACGTGGAGCGGGAGGCCGAGATCGTGGCCCAGGCCGGCCGCGCCGGAGCGGTCACGATCGCCACGAACATGGCCGGCCGCGGCACCGACATCATCCTCGGCGGCAACAGCGACTACATGGCCCGCCTCAAGCTGCGCGAAGTGCTGCTGCCCCGCCTGGTGCGGCCCGAGGAGGGCCACCGGCCGCCGGTTCCGCTGCAGCAGCGCTCCCAGGAGGCGGGGGGCTTCGGCGCCGCGGCCCAGGCCGCTGCCCGCAAGGCCCCCAGCGAGGCCCGCGCCATCGGCGCCCTCTATCCCTGCGCCCTCACCGACGACACCGACCGCCAGCTGGCCCAGCTGGCCCAGGATCTGGTGAAGGCCTGGGGCGATCGCAGCCTCAGCGTGCTCGAACTCGAAGACCGCATCGCCCAGGCGGCCGAGAAAGCCCCCACCGACGACCCTCAGATCCAGGCGATGCGCCAGCTGATCGCCCGCGTCAAGGGCGAGTACGACGCCGTGGTGAAGCAGGAGGAGCAGCAGGTGCGCGAGGCCGGCGGCCTGCACGTGATCGGCACCGAGCGCCACGAATCCCGCCGCGTCGACAACCAGCTGCGCGGCCGTGCCGGGCGCCAGGGCGACCCCGGCTCCACCCGCTTCTTCCTCTCGCTGGAGGACAACCTGCTGCGCATCTTCGGCGGCGAGCGGGTGGCCGGCCTGATGAACGCCTTTCGGGTGGAAGAAGACATGCCGATCGAATCCAGCATGCTCACCCGCTCGCTGGAAGGGGCACAGAAGAAGGTGGAAACCTACTACTACGACATCCGCAAGCAGGTGTTCGAGTACGACGAGGTGATGAACAATCAGCGCAAGGCCGTGTATGCCGAACGCCGGCGGGTGCTCGAGGGCCGCGAACTCAAGGCCCAGGTGATCGGCTACGGCGAGCGCACCATCGACGACATCGTTGAGGCCTATGTGAATCCCGAGCTGCCGCCGGAGGAATGGGATCTCAGCCGCCTGGTGGACAAGGTGAAGGAGTTCATCTACCTCCTCGAAGATCTCACTCCCCAGCAGCTGGAGGGGCTGTCGATGGATGAACTGAAGGCCTTCCTGCAGGAGCAGATGCGCAACGCCTACGACCTCAAGGAGGGGCAGGTGGAGGCCGTGCGTCCCGGTCTGATGCGGGAGGCCGAGCGCTTCTTCATCCTGCAGCAGATCGACACGCTCTGGCGTGAGCACCTGCAGGCGATGGAAGCCCTGCGCGAGTCGGTGGGTCTGCGCGGCTACGGCCAGAAGGATCCGCTGATCGAATACAAGAACGAGGGCTACGACATGTTCCTGGAGATGATGATCCAGATGCGCCGTAACGTGATCTATTCGATGTTCATGTTCCAGCCGCGCATCGAGCCAGCTCAGGAGCCCGTCGCCACGGCATGAGGGCAGCGTCGATCGATCCTCCGGTGCTGGAGCTCCGGGATGTGTGGCTGCGCATCCCCGTGAACACCCGCGAAACCCGCACGCTCAAGAAGGCCCTGATCCGTTCCCTCACCGGCGGGGCCCTGCGCAACACCCGCGCCGGCGCCGAGATCGAGGCCCTGCGCGGGATCACCTGCGCGATCCGGCACGGCGAACGCGTGGCCCTGATCGGCCACAACGGCGCCGGCAAGAGCACCTTTCTGCGGCTGATCTCAGGGATCTACCTGCCCAGCTCCGGAAGCTTCCGCGCCACCTGCCCGGTGTTTCCGATGATTCAGAAGAGCTTCCTTACCAGCCCCGAACTCAGCGGCCTGCAGGCGGTGAAGGGCCATTACCTGCTGCAGCACGGCAACCTGCGTGGCTTCGCCGACTACCTGCAGTCGATCGTGGAGTTCTCCGAACTGGGCGATTTCATCCATCTGCCGATGAAGGGCTACAGCGAAGGCATGTCCGCCCGTCTGCTGTTCACTCTGCTTACCTCGGGCACCCACGACTGCCTCGCCCTCGACGAAGGTTTCGGAGCCGGCGATGCCCGCTTCTTCGAGCGGGCCCAGAAGCGCATGGAACAATTCATCGATGCCTCAGGCACGTTGATCCTGGCAAGCCATTCCAATGCCCTGCTGCGCCAGTTCTGTAAGAGGGGCCTGGTGTTCAACCAGGGGCAGATCGTCTTTGATGGCTCTCTCGAGGATGCTTTAGCCTATTACGATGAACACTGCGGTTGATTCTCTGCGCTTCGGCTGGAAAAGCCGCCGGGCCTGGTGGTTCACCGCCTCGGCCCGCACGCGCGAGCGATTCGCCCGCACGGCCCTCGGCAGCTTCTGGCTGGGCCTGTCGAACCTGCTGTCGATCTCCGTGCTGGCGGTGGTCTACGGCACCGTGTTCAAGGTGCAGGACTTCAACGCCTATGTGGTGTATCTCGGCACCGGGCTCGTCACCTGGAACGCGATCGCCGCTTCCGTGCAATCGGCCCCCAGCCTGTTCAAGAACAACGCCGGCAACCTCAAGAACACCAACACCGATCCGATCTTCTACACGCTGGAGGAATGGTCGTTCCAGGTTCAAACCTTCCTGCAGTCGTTCGGGCTTGTTCTGCTGATCCTCTCGCTGTTTCAACCCACACTGCTGCCCCATCTGTTCACGGCAGGGCTGCTTCCTTTTCTCAATCTGCTGCTGTTCATCTACTGGTTCCCCCTGCTGGTCTGCTTGCTAGGGGCACGCTACGAAGACTTTTTCAGTTGGTGCCGATCGTGCTGCAGCTGATGTTCCTGCTCTCCCCGATCCTCTACAAGAAGGAAGCGCTGGGCCATCTGGGCTGGACCGCCGATCTCAATCCCCTCTACAGGGTGCTCAGCAATCTGCGCCATGCCCTGATCCACGGGGAGCTCAAGCTCGATCACGCCCTGCTGATCCTGCTGGCCAATCTGATCGGGCTGCTGCTGGCCGTGGGTCTGCTCGGACGTCAACGCCACAAGCTGCCCTTTCTCGTGTAAACGCCGGCAACCAGCCTGGCCCCGGCGGCCAGCCGCTCAGCCCAGCTTCGGCAGGGCCGCGTAGATCGCCTTGAAGCGGGCCTGCTGCTGGCGGTGATCCACAATCGGCTCGGGATAGTCGCCCCGCTGGAGGGAGGCGATCCGGCCGCTGATCAGATCGGCGCTGCTGACGCGGGCCAGTTCGGGGAGCCAGCGGCGGATGTAGGTGGCCTCGGGGTCGAACTTCGCCGCCTGGGTGGACGGGTTGAAGATGCGCAGCGGCCGGGGGTCCATGCCGCTGCTGGCGGTCCACTGCCAGCCGCCGTTGTTGGCGGCGAGGTCGCCATCCACCAGCCGCTCCATGAACACCTGCTCGCCCAGGCGCCAGTCGCAGATCAGATCCTTCACCAGGAAGGAGGCCACGATCATGCGGCAGCGGTTGTGCATCCAGCCGCTGGCGTTCAGCTGGCGCATCGCCGCATCCACGATCGGGACGCCGGTGCGCCCCTCGCGCCAGGCCGCCAGCCGCTCGGGATCGTTCTCCCAGGGGAACTGCTTCCACTGCGGCCGGTAGGGGCCATCGGCCAGCTCGGGGAAATGGAACAGGGCCTGCTGGTAGAACTCCCGCCAGGCCAGCTCCTGCTCCCACACCTCGATCGAGGCGAGCGCCTCGGCGCTGCCGGCCAGGTCCCGTGCCGAGCGCGCCGCGGCCCAGGCCTGGCGGGGGGAGAGGGTGCCGAAGCGCAGGGCGGCGCTCAGGGCCGAGGTGCCCTGCTGGCCCGGCAGGTTGCGATCGCCGTCGTAGCGCAGCAGCGGGCCGCCGCCGGTGCCGCCATCGGCGAAGGCCTCCAGCTGCTGCAGCGCCGCCGCCTCGCCCGGCCGGCAGGGGCAGAGCTCGGCGCCATCGAAGACAGGGCCCAGGCTGGCGGCGTCCGGCACCTCCACCAGCAGCGGCAGGGTCTGCCAGAGATGGCGGCGCTCCGCGGAGAAGGCGGCAGGATCGAGATCCAGCAGCCCCCGGGGCGCGGGCGCCGGATCGAGGCCGCCGGCCGTGGCCGGGCCCAGGGCCTGCTTGCGCAGCACCTGGCCGCGCCAGTTGCGCAGGAACGGGCCGTACACGCGGTAGGGGTCGCCGCCGCCGGTGCGCAGGGCCTCCGGCGCCACCAGCAGCTGGTCCCAGTCGGCGAGCACCCGCCGCCCCTCGGCCTGAAGCGCGGCGGCCACGCGCCGGTCGCGGGCCCTCCCCTGGGGTTCGACGCCGCGGTTCCAGGCCACCACCTCCGCCCCGATCGCCTCGGCCAGCCGCGGCAGTTCCACCGCCGGATCGCCCTGCAGCAGCAGCAGGCGGCTGCCGGCCTCCCGCCAGCGCTGCTGCAGCTCCCGCAGGCTCTCCACCAGGAACCACAACCGCGCCGGCGCCTGGGTGGGAGCCTCCAGGAATGCCGGATCGAGCACGAACACACCCGTCACCGCCGGGGTGGCGGCGGCCGCGGCCGCCAGGCCGAGGTTGTCGGCCTGGCGCAGATCGCGGCGGTGCCAGAACAGCCAACGCGCCGCTGCCATCAGAGGCCCAGCACCTGGCGGGCGCGGAACCAGGCGGTCACGCTCTTGCCGTCGAGGGCCTCGTTGCCGCTGGCCAGGGCCGCATCCAGCTCGCCGGGCTCCATCAGCAGAACCTCCATGTCCTCGTCGTCGTCCCCGGGGGGGCGCTCCGCCAGCAGGTGGAGCTCGCGGGCCAGGAACAGGTGGATCACCTCGTCGGAGTAGCCGGGGCAGGGCAGCATCGCCCCCAGTTCATCCCAGCGCTCGGCGCGGTAGCCGGCCTCCTCCTGCAGCTCCCGCCGCATGGTGCTCAGGGGCGTCTCGCCCGGATCGAGGGTGCCGGCGGGGAACTCCAGCAGGCGGGTGGCCACGGCGAAGCGGTACTGGCGCAGCACCACCACCCGGCCGTCGTCGAGCACCGGCACCGCCAGGGAGGCGCCGGGGTGCTTGATCACGCCGAAGGTGCCCTCCACGCCCATCGGCAGCGCCAGGCGGTTCACCTCGAAGCGCAGCTTGCGGGCATCGAGGCTGGCCTCGGTGGCGAGGTGCCGCGCAGGCTCGGGGGGCGGCAGGGGGGCCATGGCGGAGGCGTCGGATGGCGGCCAGCATGGCCTATTCCGGCCAGCCGGGGCGGGGCGGCAGGCGTTGGGGGGGAGGTTCCGCCTCCGCGGACGCCGCCGCCATGGAGCTCGCCGCCGCGGCCTGCAGCTGCGCCAGCAGGTCGGCCACCGAGGGTGGGGGCGCTCCCTCGCCGCCGGGGGGGGACAGGGCCGGATCGATCGCCGCCAGGGGCTCCAGCACGAAGCGGCGCTGCTGCAGGCGCGGATGGGGGAGCTCCAGCGCCGGCGCCTGCAGCCGGCAGGCCCCGCACCAGAGCAGATCGAGATCCAGCAGCCGCGGTCCCCAGCGCTCGCCCCGCACCCGGCCGAAAGCACGCTCCAACGCCAGCAGAGCCTGCAGCAGCTCCCGGGGATCGGGGGTGGGCACGAGCAGGGGCCCGGCCACCAGCACCGCGTTCACGTAGGCCGGCTGATCCGGCGGACCGCCCACCGGCGCGGTGCGGAACAGGGGCGACCAGCGGCAGCCCCGCACCAGCGGCGTGCCGCCCCACCCCGCCAGCGCCGCCTCCAGGCGGGGGCGCACCATCGTGAGGGTGGCCTCGGGATCGCCGAGGTTGGCCCCCAGCGCCACCGCCAGCGTGTCGCCCCCTGGCTGCCACTGCCGCGATGCAGACATCCCGGATCTCTCTCCGCAGCTCCCCATCCCAGCATCGGAGCGGAACCATGCCGTGCCGTTCGCCCTGCCCCCATGGGGGTGACAACAGTTGCCAGCGGTGGAACTGATGGATGAGAAGGCTTCCAGCCCTCCTGACGTCAGCCGCCTGTCTGTGTTCCCATCCACCGACACCCCACCAGAGCCAACGGTTGACAGCGCCCCGTCCCCGCTCCCGCCAGACTCAGAAATACCCTCCCATCGGTGGCCGCGCCTCGACCGGCTCGGCCTCACCCAGGCGATCGGCGGCTTCGTGCTCGGTCTGATCGCGCTGTTCTCCTCCTATGACCACATCTCCTTCGCCGGCAACACCCTCAAGCTCGAGCAGCAATGGGGAATCGTTTTCATCGCTGCCTCGGTGGCGACAGTTCTTATCGATGCTGAACTGGCGACGCGATCCCGGTTACGAGCTGCGAATGAAGCAGCTGAGGAGCGAGATCGAGCAGATCGAGAGAGAAACCGAGCAGCTGAGGCGCGAGAACGCCAGGCTCAGGACGCTGAACGCCAGACAGAAAGCCTTGAATTCCTCCATCAGGCGGCTCTGCTTTCCGGACGCGTCCAACTCGAACCCAATCCCACCAACAGAGCTCGATTCCAGTTCTTCCTCACCCTGATCAGCGGCGAAATCCCCCCAGAAGGAGAAGACCTCTGAGCCAACCGCTCATGCCGGCGATCCGGGCTTCCTGTCCGCAGGCAGGCCCATCGGAGAGACTGACCCTTCCCAAGGGCTTCTGTTCCCCCATGGCCGCCAGTGCGTCAGCCACTCCCGGCAGCAGCGCCATCGCCGCCCGCTCGTTTCCCCTGGCGGCCATCACCGGCCACGGCACGCTCAAGCTGGCCCTGCTGCTGGCGGCGGTGGATCCGGGGCTGGGCGGGGTGGTGATCGCCGGCGGCCGGGGCACCGGCAAATCGGTGCTGGCCCGCGGGCTGCACGCCCTGCTGCCGCCGATCGATGTGCTCGACCTCGGCCCGCAGACGATCGGCCGCAACCTCGATCCCACCCGGCCGGAGGAATGGGACGAGGGGGCCCGCCGCCGCATCCTGGCCCTCGGCGGCGACCCCGACGCCACGGGCCCCCAGAGCCTGCTGCCCACCAAGGTGGTGCCGGCGCCGTTCGTGCAGGTGCCGCTCGGCGTCACCGAAGACCGCCTGATCGGCTCGGTGGACGTGGCCGCCTCGCTGGCGGCCGGTGCGCCGGTGTTCCAGCCCGGCCTGCTGGCGGAGGCCCACCGGGGGGTGCTTTACGTGGATGAGCTCAACCTGCTCGACGACGGCATCACCAACCTGCTGCTGGCGGCGGTGGGCAGCGGCGAGAACCGCATCGAGCGGGAGGGGCTCAGCCTCTCCCACCCCTGCCGCTGCCTGCTGATCGCCACCTACAACCCCGAGGAGGGGGCGGTGCGTGACCACCTGCTGGATCGCTTCGCCATCGCCCTCTCCGCCAACCAGCTGCTGGACACCGAGCAGCGGGTGGCGATCACCCGCAGCGCCCTGGAGCACGGCGAATCGGTGGAGGCCTTCCGCGCCCGCCACCAGGAGGAGACCGACGCCCTCGCCACCCAGCTGCTGCTGGCCCGCCAGTGGCTGCCGGATGTGCAGATCAGCCGCGAGCAGATCGCCTACCTGGTGAACGAGGCGATCCGCGGCGGGGTGGAGGGGCACCGCAGCGAGCTTTACGCCGTGCGGGTGGCCCGCGCCCATGCCGCCCTCAGCGGCCGCGACCGGGTGGAGGCCGAGGACCTGCAGGTGGCGGTGCGGCTGGTGATCGCCCCCCGGGCCCTGCAGCTGCCGCCGCCCGATCCCGACCAGCCGATGGAGCCGCCGCCGCCACCGCCGCCCCAGGGCGAGCAGCCCCCCGAGGAGCCGGAGCCGCCGCAGAACGAGCAGGAGCCCGACGAGCCGGACAACGACGACGAGACCGAGGACGACAGCCCGGAGGACGAGGCGCCGCCCTCGATCCCGGAGGAGTTCCTGCTCGATCCGGAGGCCACCGCGATCGATCCCGATCTGCTGCTGTTCTCGGCCGCCAAGGCCAAGAGCGGCAGCAGCGGCAGCCGCGCCGTGGTGCTGAGCGACAGCCGCGGCCGCTACGTGAAGCCGATGCTGCCCCGGGGGCCGGTGAAGCGGATCGCCGTGGATGCCACCCTGCGGGCCGCTGCGCCGTACCAGAAGGCCCGCCGCGAACGGGAGCCGCACCGCAAGGTGATCGTGGAGGACGGCGACCTGCGGGCCAAGCAGCTGCAGCGCAAGGCCGGCGCCCTGGTGATCTTCCTGGTGGATGCCAGCGGCTCGATGGCGCTGAACCGCATGCAGAGCGCCAAGGGCGCCGTGATCCGCCTGCTCACCGAGGCCTATGAAAACCGCGACGAAGTGGCCCTGATCCCCTTCCGTGGTGAGCAGGCGGAGGTGCTGCTGCCCCCCACGCGCTCGATCACCGCCGCCCGCCGCCGGCTGGAGGCGATGCCCTGCGGCGGCGGCTCGCCGCTGGCCCACGGCCTCACCCAGGCGGCCCGGGTGGCCGCCAACGCCCTGGCCACCGGCGATCTGGGCCAGGTGGTGGTGGTGGCGATCACCGACGGCCGCGGCAACGTGCCCCTCTCCCGCTCCCTCGGCCAGCCACCGATCGAGGGCGAGGAGCCGGTGGACCTGAAGGAGGAGGTGAAGCAGGTGGCCAGCCGCTACCGCGCCCTGGGCATCAAGCTGCTGGTGATCGACACTGAGCGCAAGTTCATCGGCAGCGGCATGGGCAGGGAGCTGGCCGAGGCCGCCGGCGGCCGCTACGTGCAGCTGCCGAAGGCCAGCGATCAGGCGATCGCCGCCATCGCCCTGGAGGCGATCGCCAGCGTCTGAACGGCCGGTAGGCTCAGCGCCGGCTGGAGGGCGGAAGCTGGGGCCCGCGCTGCTGCTCGTTGCGGTCGGCGGCCGAAAGGGTGCGCCCCCGGCGGGGCGGCGGCGGGGCCGGCCGGTCGGCGGCACGGGTGCCAGTGCTGCGGGAGCCAGCGGCAGCGGCGCCGTCGGAGCGCGTCTGCCGCTGGCGGGCGGAATCGGTGGCGGCGGGATAGAGCTCCTCGAAGAACTTGCCCAGGCCCACCGACACACTGCGGATGCCGTCGAGGAAGCGGGGATCGCCGCTGAGCTTCTGCACGTCACCGCCCACCGCCTCCCAGCGGGCGGTGAGCTGGCGGGCATTGGCGAGGGTGGCCTTGAGATCCGCCAGGGTGCGGGGGTTGTTGAGCGTGGCCGTCAGGCGGCTCACGTCCTTGGTGGCGCGGGCGGCATCGGCGCTGGCGCTGTTGAGGTTGGTGAGGATCGGATCCACCTTGCCGGCCGATCCCTTGAGCTGGCGCACCAGGATCTGGGCGTCGCGCAGGAACACCTGGCCTTCGCGGGTGAGCTTCTCGGTTTCCTTGGCGGTGGTGTCGAAGCTTTCGGTGGCCGCCACCATCTTGGCCATCAGGCCATCGCGGTCGGCCTGGTCGAGCAGCTTCTGCACCGTGGCGGTGACCGTCTCGATCGTGGGGGCCGCCACGCCGCGCACCACGTCGCCGTTGCAGATCATGCGCTGGCGCTCGCAGCTGCCCTGGCGGGGCCCCGGGAGGCCCGGCGGCAGGGGCTTGCCGCCGCTCAGGAGCGAGACCACCGCATCGCCACCGAGCAGCGAGCCGGCCGCCACCCGGGCCACCACGGGCCGGGCGAGCCGCAGCTGGGGATCGGTGATCTCCAGATCGGCCACCACCGCCTGATCGGTGACCTGGAGCCTGCGCACCGAGCCCACCACCACGCCGCGGTAGGTGACCTGGGAGCGCTCGGCCAGTCCGGCGGCATCCAGGAAGCTGGCGCGGATGGTCCAGTTGCGGCTGGAGATGCTGATGCCCTTGAGCCAGAGCCAGATGCCGGCGGAACCCGCCACCGCCGCCAACAGGGAAAACCCCACCAGAGCCTCACGGACACTGCGGCGCATGGGCTCAGAGCTCCGCCGGCTGCATCGGTCCCCGCAGGCTACCGGTGCGGAACTGCACCACGTAGGGATTGGGCGTCTCGTGGAACTCCGCCACGCTGCCGGTCCAGCGGAAGCGGCCGTCGTAGAGCAGGGCCACGCGCTCGGCGCAGCGCTCGATCGTGCTGAGCACATGGCTCACCACCAGGGTGGAGGCATGGGCGATGCGGGTGGTGCGCACGATCAGATCCTCGATGCGGGTGCAGGCCACCGGATCGAGGCCGGCGGTGGGCTCATCGAACAGCAGCAGCGGCACGCGCTGGCCGTCGCGGGAGGGATCGTCGATCAGGGCACGGGCGAAGCTCACCCGCTTCTGCATGCCGCCGCTCAGCTCGCCAGGCATCCGCTCCTCGATGCCCGCCAGCCCCACCGCCTGCAGGGCGGCGTGCACACGCTCGCGGATCTGGGCGTCGCTGAGGCGGCTGAAGCGGTAGAGGAGAAACCCCACGTTCTCCCGCACGGTGAGCGAGGCCAGCAGGGCCGGGTTCTGGAACACCAGGCGCACGTCCGGCGGCTGGCGCTGATCGAGGCGCAGATAGGCCTGCGGCTCGCCATGGATCAGCAGGCTGCCGGCGGTGGGCAGCACCAGGCCCGCCAGCAGGCGCAGGATCGTGGACTTGCCCGCCCCCGAGGGGCCGACCACCACCAGCCGCTCGCCGGGGTTGAGCACCAGGTCGACGCCATCGAGCACCGGTCGCTCCCCCCAGCGCATGGTGAGGCCGCGCATCTCCGCCACCGCAGCGGTGCCAGGGGAGAGAGCCGAAGGGGCAAGGCTCAGGACCACGGGGTCGGTCGGAGGCGGCGCAACGGGGAGGGACGCCCTGGGAACCATGCCCATCCTGGCGTTTCGCCGCCTTGATTTCATCCGTACAGTTCGGTCAGTGTCCGCGGCGCCCCAGCGCCAGCTCCTTGCCCGCCCGAGGCCCTCAAGCCAGAGCTCCCCGCCGGCCACGGGCGGACCGGTTCGTTCGCGCCGCCTGGGGGGGCCGGGGCGACCTGCGCCGCCACGACCTGATGACCCGCTCGCGGCGGGCTGTGCGCTGGCTGCAGCCGGGGCTGGTGGTGAAGCGCTGGATGCTCACCTCGGGCATCGGTCTGCTGATCGCCCTGCTGGGAGCGGCGATCTGGGCGGATCTGCAGCCGATCTACTGGATCCTGGAAACGGTGCGCTGGTGCCTGGGCCAGGTGACGCGGGTGCTGCCCCGCGGCATCACCGGCCCCCTGGTGCTGCTGATCGGCGGCGGCATGCTCTGGCTGGGTCAGAGCCGCAGCTTCGGCACCATCCAGCAGGCCCTGGCACCCGAGAAGGACACGGTGCTGGTGGATGCCCTGGTGGCCCAGCGGCGCCTGAACCGGGGGCCCAACATCGTGGCGATCGGCGGCGGCACCGGCCTCTCCACGCTGCTGAGCGGCCTGAAGCGCTACAGCAGCAACATCACCGCGATCGTCACGGTGGCCGACGACGGCGGCAGCAGTGGGGTGCTGCGGCGGGAGCTGGGCGTCCAGCCCCCCGGTGACATCCGCAACTGCCTGGCGGCACTCTCCACCGAGGAACCGCTGCTCACCCGGCTGTTCCAGTACCGGTTCCGGGCCGGCAGCGGCCTGGAGGGCCACAGCTTCGGCAACCTCTTCCTCTCGGCCCTCACCGCGATCACCGGCAGCCTGGAGGCGGCCATCACCGCCAGCAGTCGGGTGCTGGCGGTGCAGGGCCAGGTGGTGCCCGCAACAAACGCCGATGTGCGGCTGTGGGCCGAGCTGGAGAACGGCGAGCGGATCGAGGGCGAATCGCGGATCGGCAAGGCCACCAGCCCGATCGTGCGGCTCGGCTGCCTCCCCGAGCGCCCGCCGGCCGTGCCGCGGGCGCTGGAGGCGATCGCCCACGCCGACCTGATCGTGCTCGGCCCCGGCAGCCTCTACACCTCCCTGCTGCCCAACCTGCTGGTGCCGGAGCTGGTGTCGGCGATCCGCCGCAGCCGGGCGCCGCGGCTGTATGTGTGCAACCTGATGACCCAGCCCGGCGAAACCGACGGCCTCGACGTGACCGGCCACCTGCGGGCCATCGAGGCCCAGCTTGCCAGCCTCGGTGTGGAGGAACGGCTGTTCGACGCGGTGCTGGCCCAGGAGAAGCTGGAGGATTCACCCCTGGTGGAGAGCTACCGGCGCCGCGGCGCCGAACCGGTTCTCTGCGACGTGCGCGCCCTGCGCAGCCAGGGGTACGAGGTGATGCTGGCACCACTGCAGGGTGCTCGTCCCACCGCCACCCTGCGCCACGATCCCCGTAGTGTGGCCCTGGCGGTGATGCGGTTTTACCGCAAGCACGTGCGGCACCGGGGTGAGGGATGAGGGGGAGGACTCAGAAAAAGGAGGCCTTGACAAGCCGCTTCACCTTGGAGGCAATACGCCTTTGCAAGGAGGGCTTGAATAAGGGTACGGGGGGCGTAGCCTGCGAACCAGGGCTCGATTCCTGAAAGAGATCAAAACCAAAACCCTGCTGATGCCGAAAGCGTTTCACCTGCGGATGAGAAGCAAGGCTTGTGTAGTGGCAGACAAAGGACTTGCGCGTTAGCGCTGGATTGATGATGGGAGAGCCTCCATGGACAAGGGCGCCATGCCAGATCAGGAGATCACCTCGCCTTGGCAGATATGTAGCGGGCCGTAACCCCCCATCAGAGATAGCACGATTCAAATACTCTTTGTAAGCAGAATAGTAGGCATCAATGGTGGCGTAATCGGCAACAACAGAACCATTGCCCCAATCAAAAAAGCCATACCGATCAGGGAAGTGGGATCGAGGATAGTAAACCAACGGACCCGAGTCATGATGAATATCTTCAAGCGGAATCCAGGCAGCGGCCAACTCGGCGATGTGAGAATGGCTGTTGACATAAGAGAAGTCCTGGTGAAGAGGCTGCTCACTACTTTTGAAGAATGTCAGACTCTGCAGCAACGCAGGAGGGGACCCAAAAAGCTCTGACAAGAAGGATGTCACAGGTTCACACAAGGAAATGCTGGCAGCAGAATCAAAATGGCTGTGGAGGTCATTAAGCCTCAACCCGGAGAGTGCATCGCGCAAGTCGTTGATGCCGAGGTTCGCCAAGGTCCCGGCTCGCTTGTGCTCGCCCCGTCCATCAACCTCGATCTGGCCAAGCTGGGCTGGCGCAGCTCTGAGATCGAGAAAGAGAGAGAGATCACGGTCAAAGGCACCAAGAAGTGCATGATCAAGCACACCAGGCAAGATCACAACGCCATCTCGCAGATAGCGATAAAGCTCCTCCGAATACAGCCTCTGAGCCAGGAGTGGATCCTCCCGGTACACCCTCTCGGCAAGTGGAAGACTCTTGAGGTAAGCGCTCGGCTTCATGGAAAAGGGGGTAACGAGACGATTGAGCCTAGAATATCACTGGAATGAAGCCAAAAAGCTGGCGAATCAGCCTTGGCGTGGCGGTGGGGCTGGAAGGGATTTGCCATCCGAAAGAACCCGAGACAGCTCAAGACCTATGATGCCAAGAAATGCGCCACAGAAGCCCTCCAGCTGGATCACAGCCACCTCACAGCCGATCCGTCGGGCAGAAAAGATGAAAGTTGCATTGATTCTTGGAGTCACCGGTCAAGACGGGGCTTACCTGGCCCACCTGCTGCTGGGCAAGGGCTATCGGGTGGTGGGCACCAGCCGCGATGCCCAGATGGCCAACACCAGCCGGCTGGAGCGTCTGGGCATTCGCCAGGGGGTTGAGATCGTTTCGCTCGCGCCGAACGATTTCCGCAGCGTGCTGAAGGTGGTGAGCGGGGTCGCGCCGGAGGAGATCTACAACCTGGCGGGGCAAACGAGTGTGGGGCTGTCGTTCGAGCAGCCCGTGGAATGCATGGAATCCATCGCCGGTGGCACGCTGAATCTGCTCGAGGTAATCCGCTACCTGGGAGCGCCTGTCCGCCTGTTCAATGCCGGCAGCTCCGAGTGCTTCGGGGACACGGGCCGCATACCTGCGAACGAGGACACCCCCTTCCACCCCCGCAGCCCCTATGCGGTGGCCAAGGCCACGGCCTACTGGCAGGTGGCGAACTACCGCGAGGCCTACGGACTGTTCGCCTGCACCGGCATCCTGGCGAACCACGAATCACCTCTGCGGCCGAGCCGGTTCGTGACTCAGAAGATCATCCAGGGCGTGCAGGCGATCGCAGAAGGGAACCAGGATAAACTGGTGCTTGGCAATCTCGACATCTGGCGCGACTGGGGTTGGGCTCCGGATTATGTAGAAGCGATGCACAGGATGCTGCAAGCCGAGCAGCCAATGGACTACCTAATCGCTTCCGGCAAGACCAATTCCCTGCGTGAGCTCGTGGCGGCTGCCTGTAGAGTGGCGGGGGTCAATACGGAGGAAAGAGTTGAAGCAAGCAATGACCTGCTACGGCCTGCGGATCTTACATATTCAGAAATAGATCCAAGCCTGATCGAACAGAAACTTGGCTGGGTCTCCACCCACACTCTCGAGGAGATCATCCTCAAGATGTACAACGGAATCCTCTTTTAACCTGAGCTCGAATACCCTGTTTGACAATGCTCTGATGACAGGCTGATATGGCAGATCCCTCCATGACGAAGTGGTATCCGCGTAGATGGAGCGGGCAAGGTCACCCACAGACGACCATGGCAAGATAGGCCGGGTTTCGCTACAAAAAGCGGGTTCCGAGGGAGAATCAAGCAAGCACATTGGATGCAATGCGAATCCGCACCAAGCTGAAGGCAGTCCTGCTGATCCTGATGCGCCCACTTCACGCTCGGACAGGGGATAAGATTCGGGAGCAGCAGCATAACCTTGCAGCAAGCCCATCTGGACAATTGATCTCCTCCACTGGAGAAATACCTGGCATCATGCCAACCATTGCAGACAATAATCATTTCAGCAGATACTCAAAACGCCTGGCGGAAGCAATAAACCGCTACTCAATTTTCGAAAAGCTGCCATCGAGTCGCAAGCTCATCCGGGAGTTGCTACCAGGGATTGGCGTCAACCTACTTGCCGCAAGTCGAAGGCCGGAAGAGGAATATCTGCAGTTGCGCGGTCCGCTGCCGTTCAGAGCCAGGGCGCTACAGAAATGGTTGGAAGCACAACCGGTCTCTGCCACTGCAGCAGAAGAGTCGAGGCGAACTTCCCTCCCACACGAACAGATGACAAGGGCAATGAAGACGAGCTTCGTCGAACGGCCCTTCGGTGTGAACCTAATCTGCCACGCCTTCAATGTTTTTGGAATTGGGGAAGATAGCCGTGCCATTGCTTACGCGTTGCGAGCAGCGGCCACCCCATTCTGCGTCATCAACCACCCGGCAAGGAATGGTTCAGCAACATCAGAGCGGAAACTGGAGGAGCTCACTCTGCCTCCAAGTGAAGAAGGCCCGTTTGTTTCAATCTTGTCTGCATGGCGGCACCCATCCATGCAAGATGGTTTTGTGAAAATGGTTTGAGAAAGCAAGAAGATCGTTACACGATTGTGTCATGGCCGTGGGAGTTAGAAAATGGCCAGCACTGTGGGAACCAATCCTTTAACTTGCCGATGAAGCCTGGCCTTACAGCAGCATCATCAAGAAGGCGCTACTGCCCTACGCACAGCATGATGTCGAGGAAACGTCCTTACGCGTCACGGGCATGCCACCGCCAGCGGAGATTGCAAACCCAGATCGCTACACCAATCCAAAAGCCCGCAAAGACGCTCGTCTGCGCTTCGGGTTGCCCAACGACACAGTGCTGTTTGTGTTCGGATTCGACATCAACTCCACCATGAGCTGAAAGAACCCGATGGCGGTGATCGATGCCTTCCATCGTGCCTTTCCCCCCGGCTACTTTCTTAGTGAATGGGTGGGCCTCGTGATCAAGACCCTTAAGCCTGCTTGGCCACATGAAGCCTGGGATTAGCTCAAGGCTGTTGCCCGCCGAGATCCTCGGATGCACGTGATCGAAGCCAACCTCGAGCGCAACGAACTTCTAGCTCTCTACGGCTGCTGTGATGGCTTTGTTTCATTGCACCGCTCCGAGGGGCTGGGCCGTGGCCACGCCGAGGCCCTTCAACTCGGGCTCGACTTGATCGTAACCGGCTACAGCTCCACCACTGATTTCTGCACCGGTCCCTTAGCTCACCCTGTTCGCCACCAACTGATCCCGGTTCTGAAAGGCGAGTACTTCGATCATGAAGGCCAGGTCTGGGCCGATGCCGATCTTGATCATGCTGCCAAATGCCTGCGGCAAGTGGCCGTGCATCGCCTAGAGCAGCCCGAACCCGTTCCGGGGCTCACCACTTCCTACCGCCACCGCTTCTCGTCCGCCAAAGTTGGCCGCCACTATCGTGAACGGCTGGAGGAACTCTGGGCCAAGCGCCAGAGCCCAACATCCTCTATGAAGGCGAATCGATTCGCACGCATGTAAGACGGAGTAATGATGCTCACCGACTACATGCTTGGCTGTATGGGCAGATTTTGTTGCATAGTCCAAAGCAGTCTATCTTGGTTATGAGCGGCACAATAAGCGGCCACCAACGGCACAGGTCTCAATGTAAGAATCTTTCGCACGCATGCACCAACAAGCCATCAAATGAAAATGCCTGATTACGCAATCGCCACAATCATTACGTATGCGTTCAGGGGGCAGGACGCTCCGTCGCAGGACTCCATGCCTGAAAGCT
>JANWUS010000013.1 GCA_024958715.1 Cyanobium sp. FGCU52
AGTCCAACAACTGGATAAGATCGCGGCTTACGCGCGATCTATCCTTGTTCGTTAGCTGGCTTCATCCTTGTTACGGAGAGCCCTGTCCAGCTATTTCGATTTCTTGAGGATATCATCTGAACTTTGGCTAACCTTGTTTTCGTTTTCTGAGTCCGGAAGCTCTTCTGCAACCCTAATGCTGGCCTCGACGATTACTTCGGCACGCGGCCGCTCGATCAATGCCAATTTGGCGGCTGGACCTGCAACCGAAGCAAGTCCCCAGGCCAAGCGTGTCAGGCACTCGATCTGGCCGTCCTCCTGATAGACGCCTCCAAGGGTGGGTATGCCATGATGATTGTGAGCCTGAGGGCGAACATTCGGCGCTGGATGTACTGCAATCATGCAGAGCCAGGCATAGTCTGTCTGGTCATGCGGCACAATGCTGCCGGCGGCCTCGATCGCCTTGCGAACGCCAAACGGGGAATAGCGGGATCGGCGGTCTTTCTCCGGAAGATCTATCCAGTCGCGCAGCTCATCGGGCTTGATATAGAATAACCACATAAGATTTCCAATTTCTGCGATTCCGCGAGCCAGCGCAAGAGCTTGATCATAGTGGCCGAAATCGATTAGCCGTAGTGCCGCTCGACTTGAGCCAACTGCTCGGCCCACAAGATCCTCAATCACGTGCTCCTTGCCGTGGCAGCCCCAGTAACAGGATGCCATCCGATCAAGCAAGGAGAGCAAGGTGCCGAGATTCTCGTACGTCCTCTGTGCAGATTGTGGCAAATGCTGTAGTTGTTCGCGTGACTTTGCTGCACAGGTGTCTTGGTGGCGTGCAGATAGGTCAAGGAAGGCAGCGCCTTCCGGGGTGTTTCGGCTCGAGTCTTCGTTCATTGCTAACGGTTCCAGCTAACGCCAGCGATCAGCGGCCCGCGACCGCTGACGAAACTACAACCAGACGGCGGCTCGCGGGTCCGCTGCATCGCTTGGTTCTGTGAGCGTAAAGGAGACGACGATGGGCGACATTGCCAAAGACGAATGGGGCCGAATGGTGCGAGTCACCGGATTTCGCGGTGGCTATTTGGTCTGCGAACGCATCGACAAGTACGGCCGCAAGAACGGCGGCATGGCGATGTACTGCCACAGCGAACTCAAGCCGGCGAAGTTGTCGAAACGGCCAGCCAAGAAAGCGGCGAAGCGGAAAAGCAAGGCGAGCAAGTAGCCACAGAACGCCAGCCTTCAGCTGCTGTCGAAAGCCGGAGCGTAGCGAAGGCTGTAGGCAGTCAGCTGCAAGGCGTTGTTCGGCGCGGACTCGGCCAGAGAGCCAAGGTGTATGCGAGTCCGGCACCGATCTCATTTGTGTGGAGTAGAGCGTGGTGCTGAATGTCTGTATGCGAATTTTTCTGTCTAAGCATGCAATACAACCTCCTTACCCAACCACATACCTCATGCTTGTCTGTCTGGCTGTATGAACCATTGTGGTCACTAAAACCGATCAGCATAAGGGCGGGTCCATTTCATTAGAGCCCTACGCTCCGCCCCGCCCGCGCCGCCGGTCATAAGCGATTCAGGATGTTCTCTAGTAGAGAGATGCGTATCGCCAGATTGCGCCCCTGTGTGGAGGTCTGGAAGGCGGTGTAAGAGTCCAGTCGCACAAACAGCGAGGGTCGAAATGCGCCGGGATCGAGCGTCACGAACGACTCCAGCCCGTAGTCGGTGCGGAGTTGCGCCACATCGGTGAAGTCGTATCGCGTCACCATTCGCACCGCTTCCCTCAGCATCATTTCCTTAAGCCACGCCTGATTGTCGGGCAGTGTGAGGGTTGCCAGTGGCCCATTTGCCTGAATGGTCAAAGGCAGTTGATCCGACACAATGTCCGCAATGTTGATGCGATAGTCCATCAAAGGAAGGATGTTGATGCCCCCGGCGAACGCCTTGCGAAAGTTCAGCGTCTCCAGAATGCCCAGATGGACCGGGACTGTGAAACGGGTCTCACACGTCAACCAGGTCTGGCGCTCCGCCACGTCCCAACTCGTCACCGTTTTGCAGAGTATGGTCCCCGGAACCGGCTCGGGACCGGGATCATCCGGTAGCGGCGTCCTATCTGGTGGCGAAAACAGATAGCCAAACCGCATATCCTCCAGCCTTCCGCGAACAGGCACGCCATCCATATCATTCGCAGGGCCGTCAGATCTGCGCTGAAACCGGCCTTCGATCAGCGTTCCGCCGAATCGCGGGTCTGGCGATGGGCCAGGGCGGGGCTCCCTTCTCGGTCCAAACGGGTCGCGGGGATCGAGCAGTTTTGCGGCGAATCGGGTCACATCTTCGCACACGTCGTAAGTGACGGTCACGAAGCGCGACACCCCTGTCTCGATGCTGACTCGAAGTTCCAGATCGGCTACAGGCTCACCCGGAGGTGAAGCATTCAGATCGCGCAGCCGAATATTCATTGAGCCGACCTGAATCAGGCAGGAGTAGCCCCAGTACGATGCCTGTACACCCGGTTGCAAAATGAGACCCGGTGGCGGTCCCTGCTGCGAGATAGCGGGGCGGGGCGGCATCCCGGTCAGGTCGGGCGATTCCACCCACCAGTCCACCTCGGAGATTGTTCCGTCCGGTTTGCGTGTCATCAAAGGTCCTGCGCTGCTGCGTCTACGAAGATCCCAAAGTGTCGCCGCGACGTAGGCATTCGACATCACGACCGCCAGATCGCTGTCCAGTGCCTCTCCTTCGGGCGGGAAGACCATCGGCCCAAAATTGTGCGCAGTGCTAGAAAGAGAAGCATCTGTCTCTAAGTGGAAGCTCCCATCCGGCGTCATCCGCCCGCGATAGGCTATTTTCCTCACTTCCGGTACAGCCTTCTGCTCCGGGAATCGTTCCCTGTAAGTGACGGAATTAATCTTCACGATCTCGCCGGGGTTAAGCAGGGGAATCTGCCGCAGCGCTGCATCGATAGGTTCGGACAACTTGCCCGCAAGCGCTTTCAGCACGCCTTCTAGAATGTCGTCCCCAATAATGGCGGCCAGAAGCGCCCCAACTATATCCAACAGGTAACTCAGTCCCAAGCTGAGTATCGCCGCGAACCAGTCGTCGAACAGACTTAGGCTGACAGCAATGTTCCCGAAACTTGGTTCGCCAACCAGCAGGCGCAGTTCCGGCGTACTGGAAACGGCCTCATCCTGATGCGCGTAGAGAAAGACGGGCAGCTCAATCTCCGTCGCCTCCACCGAGGCCGAACCTGAATGGAACAACGCGAAGAGACAGGGCGGGCAGAACAGGCCCAGGAAGAAGGTCTTCGCGCTGAACGTCGGCTCGATGTCTACCCCGCAATCGATCTCGAGCCTCTGGAGACGCAGACCGGTGAACAGACCGACGCGCACCTGATCCCACTCTGAGAAATCGGGAAAGAGCGGCTGCAAGATGGAAGCGCCACCGTTATCCACAAACCGGAACGGCGCAAGGAGAGGCTGCCGCCCGAAGTCCAGCTGGTGTGTCCACTCACCGATTTCGACGTTCACCCAGTCTTCCAGACTATCAACGCGGATGGTACGCAGCGCATCGGAGTAGAATACCTGCGCCCCCTGCCGCGTGCGGACATTCGGCAGGTTCGGCGAGACATCGATCTGTGGGAATAAGTTGCCGAGCCAGATGCGCCCCAATTCTTTCAACTGTCCGAGCTCTGAGGCGGCTTCGCCCGGCTGTGGCGTATAGTCCTGAAGCAGCGGGTCGGCGCAACTCAACAGCTCAAGGATCAACTGCGCGTCACTGGTTGCATTGCGTCCGCAGTTGGCGATGTCGCGAGCTGCGTAGTCTTGAAGCGCGGGGCGTAGAAGCCGTTGATCAACACGGGCGAGGAATCGCTGCCACTTGAATTTTTGTGTCGCGTCGGTCAGCGCGTTGACAGCCTGCGTGAAGTCGCCGCTGAACATCCCAAGATTCAGTTGCCCGAGTTCGACAGCGAGCAGCACCAACCCGATACGGATCAGCGTTGACGGCAGGACAGAACGATCTGGAGCGTTCTGCGGCCTCGGTGCGTTCGCTTCCACCTGATGCGGCCACCGGTGCGTCTCGAAGATAAATCGCTGCCCGGCGAACTCGCCCAGATAACTAGAGACGTTGTTGACGGCATCGATAGCTCTGGTAATCAGCGTGTCGGAAAAGAGAACCTTCACATCCTCGTCTGGCATCAACGCGAAGAGACGTTCGCCAGCGCGTGCGGGAGCCGCGTCGTCCTCGTCCAGTGCCCGGCGAACAATGTCCGGCGTGGGCAGTCCGTCACCATTGCGGCGGGGCTTCTGGAGCGGGCGCCGGTCTCCGGCGGGATGACGATAGTCTGCCGGTCTTTCAAAATCTCTAGCCTGATATGGCTCCTCTTGAACGCTTTCCAATTCGATGCGGACACCCGTAGTGCCGTCGGGCAGGCGCGCCTCGATCCGCGTCGGAAGGCCGAGGTCTTCCACGAGTGACGCCTGCAATGGCAGCAGTGTCCGCCACCAGAGGTTCAGGCAGGGAGGGCGAAACCTCGTCTCGGTAGCGGTCTCGATCCAGAGAGTGACCCTGCCGAACCCGGCGAAGTCAAGGGGAATAGCATGTTGTTCCGTCTCTCCGACCAGTTTGCTGGTTCCGAGCTGCCGCTCGATCCGCCCATGATCGGCCTGTGCACGGGGAGGCCGAACAGGAAAGGCGCTCCAGGTGCGGGTAGCGTGGTAAAGGATTTCCGGTGGCAGTTTGCGTGGGTGAAGCAGGGTGGCCTGTGGCGTTCCGTGTTCATCCGCCCAGTCACACCGGAACCCACCGGGGGAGAATTGCAGCTGATGGGTCAGCAGGGAAGGTTTGTAACGTCTCTTGCGACCGTCCGTCTCGTGTGACTCTGTTTTCTCCGGGGCTGTTAGCTGCTGTTCGAGCAGACGAAGGTTGCCGGATGTGTGGTAGCGCAAATGGAGCGTTCGTTTCTGTCTCATGTCGCTTCTCTCCTACGAATAACCAGATTGCATAAACACAAACGTACCAAAACAGCATTAGCGTTACTTGAGCTGCAACAAAGCTTCGCAAGCCCTCGTCGCGAGACCGACCAGGCCGTAAAGAAGTACAGGACTACCACTCAGGGGTCAGGCCATTACCCCAGAACAGGATCCAGTACCAAGAGGGCCTTTCCCTCACAGAGTTCATGCAGGCCTTTGGGAAAGAAGAAAAGTGCCAAGGTGCCCTGGAGCATGCTCGCTGGCCAGACGGTTTCCGCTGCCCGCGGTGCGGTGCTTCTGATCACTTTGGCGAGAGCCTTAATGACCGACGAAAAAGATTCCAATGCAAGAACTGTCGCCATCAACCAACGGTCACGGCTGGTACAGTCTTCGATTCATCAAGTTGCCCCTGGCCACTTAGTTTCTGGCAATTTAATTTATCAGTCATGCAAAGAGCGGCATTTCCGCAATGGAGCTCGGGCGCCATCTTGGCGTGACCTATCCCACAAGTAGGAAGATCAGACACAAGCTGATGCGGGCAATGCAGGAGCAAGATAGCCTGTAATTGTTTCAGGGAATCGTTCAGATAGACGATGCTTACTTTTGTGGAGAACTCAGTGTCGGCAAGGCAGGGCGCGGATCGGAAAACAAGGTTTCGTTCGTCGCGGCCGTGGAATTGAATGAGAACAGGAGGCCGGTCCGCATCATGAAGAGACGAGTGAGTGGATTTACGCTTGAAGCCATTAAGGACTGGGCAGAGGCGCATGTTGTGCCGGGGAGCACCGTCTTTCCCGATGGCGTAGGATGCTCCTGTGGCGCAGCCGAGGCGAGCCGCAAGCATGTGGTCGAAGTTGCGGGAGGCAGGAAGCCAAAAGATATCCCAAGCTTTCAGTGGCTAAACACAATCCTTAGAAATGTTAAAATAGCTTTGAGCGGGGCTTATCACGCCTTTGACTTCAAGAAATATGAGGATCGCTACTTGGCTGAGATCGACTACCGATTCAACCGCCGGTTCAATCTAATGATTTTGCCGCAACGCTTACTGATCGCTTGTCTTGTATGTCGGCCGCTCCCAGAGCCCTTGCTTCGCTCTGCGGAGCTTTGTTGCTGATCAGGTAGCGTTATGATGAATCAGTTGAATTGAGAGCGGTGAGTAAGTTTACGCCTCCCATTGTGCCATGATGAGAGACAGTTATTGCGTGTTAGGTCGCCAGCAGCAGGCAACGAGCATAGCCAGTACTCTGCACGGCTCTCAGAAAGGCCGAGAATCCTATATTCAATGGGGAAGAGATCGAGTGCCCGGTTCCTCTACAAGCTCACGAATCTGCCCGCAGATCTAGGAAGTCTCAAAGCTATTTTGCCAATTGCCACTGTTGCTGTCGCACCTCCTTCCCACTCCGGTGGAACTGCAGCCGAACGCTTATTGGATGGTTTCCGAGAACCACAGTACCGCTCCTGCTGCTTTCCGTGAACCACTTCCACTTAGTCAAGCAAACCCTAGCAACTGCAGGCGCTGTCGGTTTCATGCGTTCATGGCGAACGGTGGTTATCGAACCCGCTATCCACTTGTAGCGGCTGCTACATCCAGTCAGCTGGGCTGATGACGCCCACCAGGCCGCGCTTGAGCACGTGGGTATCGATCATTGTGGTGTTGAGATCCGAGTGCCCCTTTAGTTCCTGGATGGTTCGGATGTGCTGCCCCTGTTCCAGCAGTTGCGTTGCCAAGAAGTGGCGGAAGCGATGGCCAATGGCAATCAACGGTTCGGCTGGGGACCACACATCACCAGCCCCATCCCGAGCGGCGACTGGGTGCTCGCGGGCAAGCGCATCGTGCGTCAGCACCCGAGCCGTCCGTCTGCCCCGGCTTTGCCGCCAGCAAACACCACGAGGGCGAGGGGTCGATGCCAATGCGCTGGCGGCTGGCAGCACAGGCAGACGTCAGAGCAGGGTGACCAGCCCGGTCGGACCGTCCAGGTCAGCCGCCTGATCGGTGAGGGCAGCCATCCGGCTCCGACGACCACGCCCACGGCTCCCGGCGCATGGCTTCCTGAGGGGCCATGCTCTGCTGATGACCCCAGCCCTGGCCCGGGAGATCCTGCAGCGCAGCGGCGAGCATCTGCTGCTGGTGCTGGTGAGCGTGGCCCTGGCCCTGCTGATAGCCCTGCCGCTGGGGCTGGCCGTGCAGGGCCGTCCCCGCCTGCAGCGGCTGCTGCTGGCCGGCGCCAACACGGTTCAGACCATTCCCAGCCTGGCGCTCTTCGGTCTGCTGCTCACCGTGCCGCTGCTCGGCGGTATCGGACCCACGCCAGCTCTGGTGGCGCTGATCCTCTATGCCCTGCTGCCGCTGCTGCGCGGCCTGATCACCGGCCTGCAGCAGGTGCCGGGTGGCCTGCTGGAGGCCGGCCGGGCCCTGGGCCTCAGCGCGGTGCAGGTGCTGCTGCGGGTGCAGCTGCCCCTGGCCCTGCCCAGCCTGATGGCGGGCCTGCGCGTGGCCACCGTGATCTCGGTGGCCACGGCCACGATCGCCGCGGCGATCGGCGCCGGTGGCCTGGGGGTGTTCATCTTCCGCGGCATCGCCACCGTGAACAACACACTGCTGCTGGCGGGCGCCCTGCCGTCGGCGGCGATTGCCCTGGCCGCCGATGCCGGCCTCGGCGCCCTGGAGACCCGCCTGCAGCACCAGCGGCGTCCCCGACGGCGATGGGCGCTGGCCATCGCCCTTGCCGGCGCCGTGCTGCTGGCGATCGCTCTGCACGGCCTGGCGCAGCGGCCGGCCGCCACGGTGGTGATCGGCGCCAAGGGCTTCAGCGAGCAGCAGCTGCTCGGCGAACTGCTGGCCCAGGAAATCGAGGCCGGAACCCGTCTGAAGGTGAAGCGTGAGTTCAGCCTCGGCAGCACCTTCCTGCTGCATGAGGCCGTGCGCCGCGGCCGCATCGATGGCTATGTCGAGTACAGCGGCACCGCCTGGTCGGCGATCCTCAAGCAGCCGGAGAGCCAGCGCCCCGCCGACCGCCGGGCGCTGTGGCAACGCAGCCGCCAGCTGATGGCGGAGCGCTTCGGGCTGCAGATGTTTCCGTCGCTTGGCTTCGAGAACAGCTTCGCGATGCTGATCCGCCGCGCCGATGGCGAGCGTCTGGGCCTGCGCACCCTCAGCCAGGCGGTGCCGGCCGCACGCAGGTGGCGCGCCGCCTTCGGCTACGAATTCCTCAACCGACCGGATGGCTGGCCGGGCCTGGCCCGCCGCTACGGCTTCCAGTTGGACTCGCCCCCCAGCGCCATGGATCTGGGCCTCACCTACCGGGCCCTGGCCGAGGGGCGGGTGGATCTGATCGCCGGCGACAGCACCAATGGCCTGATCCCGGCCCTCAACCTGCAGATCCTCGAGGACGACCGCCACTACTTCCCCCCCTACGACGCGGTGCCGGTGTTCAACGCCGCCAGCCTGCGGCGCCACCCGGAGCTGGTGGCGGTGATCGAGAGCCTGGCCGGACGCCTGTCGGCTCCCACGATGCAGCGGCTCAACGCGGCGGTGGATCTGGAGCACCGCAGCCCCGAGCAGGTGATCCGCCAGTGGCGGCATGAGGCTCTGCCGAAGGCGACCGCTCCTTAGCTTGACCAGCGCCGCGACTCCCGATAGCGCCGCTCATCCTCGGCCGCCCGGGCGCTGTCCTCCCAGGGGAAGACGATCCACTCCGGATCGGTGCAGACCTCCACCGCCTGCCACCAGATCGGCTCCACCTTGCTGATCCACACCAGCAGTTCCGCCCCCTCCAGCTGCCGGTGGGGCGCCAGGGTGCGGCCGGTCTCGTAGACGTCGTCGACCACCAGGCAGCCGGGCAGCGGGGCCGACAGCAACGGCAGCTCCAGCCGATGGCTCAGGCTCACCGCCAGCACCAGCCCGCCGCGGGGCAGGCCGTGCACGCCACTGAAGCGGCGATCGCCGTAACGCTGGGTGATCCGCTGCACCGCCCGGTCGAAGTCGTGCCAGCTGAGCAGGCGCATCGGTCGGAAGATCCGGATCGACTCCTTTGTTAGGCACTCCCGCTCCCGATGGCTGGGCTGAACCTCTGACCGGTCGGTGGCCTGAGCCGGGCCCCTACGGTCGGCACATCGCCGAGCCCCTCCTGGACACCCTCGAACTGCGCACCGACGCCGGCTGCGGCCTGGCCATCGGCCCCTGGCCCCGCTTCCGCTACGACGCCAGTGGCGGCGGTGGCACCGGTGTGGCTGGGGAGACGTCGGCGGATGGATGGCAACCGCTTCACTTCGATCCCGCCGGCCTCACCATCCCCGCCCTGAACGGCCGCACCGGCCGGATCCTGGGCGTCCCCTTGCCGCCGGGCATCGCGATCGCCATCCGTCCGCAGCAATTGGCGGGACGCTGGCAGCCCGAAACGGGCCGGGTGGAGCTGGCCTTCGAGGCCCGCTTCCAGCTGCTGCTGGCCGGGCGGTCGGTGGCGCCGGATCTGCAGGTGGTAACGCAACTGGGCACCGGTGAGGCGAACTGGCAGCGCGGACCGGTCGCCGGCCGCCCCCTCGATGCCGAGGGGAGGGGGGTGCTGGTGGGGGTCGCCCTCGTGCCGCCCACCGGCGAAGGCTGGCTGGATCGTTTCCTCGGGCTGCCCGGCGAGGCGCTTGCGGTGCTGTGCTGTCAGCTGAAGGTGCTTCCCCGGGAGGCGGGGGATCAGCGCGCGGGCTGAGCCCAAAGCGCCTGCCGCGTGGCGGCGGCGACGTCGGCCGGGGTCGGCATGCTGCCGAACCAGAGCAGCTGATGGTCGTGGGGGCGCTGGCGCACGAGCGGATCACAGGCCGCACGGGCGGCGCGCTCGTGCCAGGCGGCCAGGAAGGGAAGCCAGGGCGTGGCCGAGGTGCTGCGCTGGATGCGGCCATCGAGGAGAACGGCATAGCCGTCGGCGATGCGGATCTGCTTCTGCTGGCAGCGGATCTGCACCGTCAACAGCGCATGATCCGTGGCGATCCGCGTTCGGGGATCGTCCCCTTCGTAGGCCGTGACCACATCCAGCGCCACGGGATCCTTCGGCGCGGCAGGGGTTCGCGGCTTGAGGTCGACGACATAGAGCCGGCGGTAGGGGGCATCACCCGTTCCCCAGAAGGCGTGCCAGCAGCGGGCCATGCCGGGCTGACAACCCGATGGCCCCCCATTGCCGTTCGCCGAAGGGAAGCTGGAAGCCCAGGCGTTCTCCTGGGCCGTGGAGCGGGGCAGCGGGGCAGGCTGTGCCGCGGGCCTCCGCAGGATGGAGTCTCCGAACTGCCGGAGCAAGCCAGGGCCCTGGGAGGGGGGCTGCTGCTGAGCCCCAGGGTTGGCGCCGGGGATCGGCGCGCAGTTGCTCCAACCGATACCGTCCACCTGGGCGTATCCCGGCCCACACATACCCTGGCCCTTGGGGCCTTCCTGCGCGTTCACACCCGCTGGCAACGCCGCCATAGCGCCGTGAAGCAGGAGCGGAACGAGCAGCGCTGCAGGCAGCCGGAACCCAGGCGCCGTGGGCTGGCCTGGGGAGGCGATGCGGCACAACGAGGGCACCTGCAGGGAACCGGAATCACGCCGGAGGTTACGCCGCCTGGATGGATGGAACGGTTGAGGATGCGCGGATGCCCTCAGCCACCTTCGTTCCATGGCACGGTGGTCGATCGGGAGCCGGGTGCCTGTTCCACGCCCTCGATCACGTGATCGAGCCGGCCGTTATCCCACCGCCTCCAGAAGCCTCTGGCCGTCGCCTTGGATGTCGCGGATCGCGCCAGCCTTCCGCTCCATCGCCAGCTGGACCTGGAAACGATCGGGATCCAGCTCGGAGGCAGCCAGCAGGGCCCGCTCGCTGAGGGCACCGCATTCGCGCAGCAGGCTGCTCAGAAGATCGGTGGGAACGGGGGCGGCTGCGAGAGGGAGCTGATCCGGGTTGGCTGCAGCCTTGCGCCGTCCGCGCCGCGGGGTCTTGCCAGCAGCGGCCTCCGCCTGGCGGGCCGCCCGGATCCGCTCTAAAAGCACGCTCGCCGGTTCGTCGTTGGGATCCTGCGGCACCAGCTCCCCGCGGAACGCCTTGGCCAGCAGCGCCGGCGTGAGCCGCTCGACGAGCTTGCGGGCGTCGGTGAGCTTGGCTTCGAGTTGGTCGGCGAGGGAGAAGAGGGATTCGACAAGTTGAACGATTTCCCCTTGCTCTTCAACACCAGGAACATCAAGCTCAAGCGCACTAAATCGCGACTTATTAATTATAGGCAGTGTAGTTGCAGAGGAATTTGCGATGATTGAAGCTTGGCCAACCGGACTAGTGAACCAGAAAAAGGCCCATTCAGGGATCGCAATCTTAGGATCGCAGACAATGGCGTTAATTTGCTGATTTGTGGCTCCCGCAATCCGGGACAGCCCAGTTTTTCCAATGGTCGCCCCGATGCAAGTCACCAAGACTGACAGCGGAGGGAGCATGCGGGCGCCCTGAGCGCGTTTGGGGCCCATCAACTCTTTTGCATGCCATACGTGGTAGCCATCATCAAGCTCAGTTGGCTTGAAGAGTGGCACTATTCCCTGCTTATCATCAGAGACAACCTTTGGCGTATTCCCGGTAATGATTGCGCCAAGGTCGCCTAGGGTCAATTGATGCGGCGACCAGTCGGTCCCCCTCTCCTCCCGCCACTCCCGCGTCAACTCCCCCGAGGTGGCGGAAGCGAGCACCGCTTGGCGAAAGCGCTTGAGCAGGGCCTCCACGCCATCGAGCCGCTGGCGGCAGGCATCCACAGCGGCCAGGGTGGTGTCGAGCTTGGCGGCGATGGAGAGTTGCTCACCAAGAGGTGGGAGAGGAACCGGGAAACCACGGAGCTGGGTGAGATTGATCGATGCGATTCCAGTTGTCTGCTTGGCTTGAGAAAGGAAATAGGCTTTTCCAGCCGGACTTGCGACCAGTCTACTCAGATAACTCATATCTATCAGAGGAGAAGCAGCCCTCACCCTGAAGATATGATTTTGGTGAATGCATTCATCAATCTCACCATTCCAAACAGCCCCTCTGCCAAGCTTGTCTGGATCCCCTCCTTCAGTCAGCAAGAGATCACCCCTAACAAGCCGATAGCGTTCAATCTCTGACAATGATGCCTGGATTGTCTTGACGCCGTTCAGATTAAGTCGCCCGTCCTGGACGTTCGCGACAGCCATGTAAGGCACTTCTCGCGACGGCTCTGCTGGCAGCTTCCTGCCTTTTGTTATTCCAGAAGTAATCGAACACACCTCATCCAAGGAAACAACTGGCCAACGACATGAAGCATCCGTTGCCTCCGGAGGTGCGTGCTCCCCTATCCCCTCCATCACACCAACTCCTCCACCTCTTCCCCCAGCTCCGCCAGGATCGCCCGCAGATCCTCCAGCGCGCCCTCCAGTTCGACCATCGCTTCGCGGGCCAGTTCGGCCGGTTCCGGCAGGTCGGCGGCGTCTTCGGCCGAGTCATCCTTCAGCCAGGCCAGATCGAGGCTGTCGCCGCGCTCGGCGATCTCCTCGCGGCTGAAGCATTGCCAGCGGCCCTCGGGGCCGGTGGCGGTGCGCAGGGCATGACCCAGCGGGTCGGGGCCGTAGGCCGCCTCGAACGCCGCGAAATGCTCGCGGCTCAGGGGGGTGCGCTTGCCGAAGGCCGGCATGTTGGCCCGCAGGTCGTACACCCACACCCGCTCGGTGCTGGAGCCGCGGGTGAAGAACAGCACATTCGTCTTCACGCCCTGGGCGTAGAAGATGCCGGTGGGCAGCCGCAGGATCGTGTGCAGATCGCACTTCTCCATCAGGTCGGCGCGGATCTGCTTGCCCACGTTGCCCTCGAACAGCACGTTGTCGGGCAGCACCACCGCCGCCCTCCCGCCCGGCTGCAGCGCCCGATAGATGTGCTGCAGGAAGCAGAATTGCTTGTTGCTGGTGGGGAAGGTGAAATCGGTGCGGCTCGGCAGGCCGCCACCCTTCTTGGTGCCGAACGGTGGGTTCGTGAGGATCAACGTGGCCGCCGGCAGGCCCTGGCCGTCGCTGCTGAGGGTGTCGCCATACCAGATGCCGCCCTGGCCCGGCCGTGAATCCAGCCCGTGCAGCATCAGGTTCATCAGCGCCAGCCGGTGCGTGTCCTGCACGTGCTCCATGCCGTAGAAGGTGCGCTCGTAGAACTTCTTCTGCTGCGCCTCATCCAGCAGGCTCGGGTCCTGGTGCTCGCGGATCCAGTGCTGCGCCGCGATCAGGAAACCGCCCGTGCCCGCCGCCGGATCCTGGATCACATCCTCCAGCCGCGGCTGCATCACCGCCACCATCGCATCGATCAGCGGCCGGGGCGTGAAGTACTGCCCCGCACCCGATTTCTTCTCCTCGGCGTTCTTCTGCAGCAGCCCCTCATACAGATCCCCCAATCCCTCCTGGCGGGCGCTGTACCAATCCAGCCGGTCGATCTCGCTCACCAAGCGGTTCAGCGTGACCGGTTTCTTGATGAACGAGCTGGCATTGGCATAGATCTCCTGCACCAGCGCTGAACTGCCGCTCTCACTGCCGCCCAGCTCCAGCAGCAGCAGCTTGTAGTGATTCAGCTGTTTCGTGCCATCCAGCTTCTCCAGCTCGTCCCAGCGCCATTCCTCCGGAATCCCCTGCTCCTGGCCCGTTTCCTTGGCCATCTTCAGGAACAGCAGATAGGTGAGCTCCGTCACGTACTGGTGGTACGTCACCCCGTCGTCCTTCAGGACGTTGCAGAGGTTCCAGAGCTTGGAGACGATGTCGTGGGTGCTGGCCATCACCAGGGCTCAAGCTGGAGTTCGGCCACGTTGGCAAAGGCCCGATCCGCCGTCACCAGGGCGCAGCCTTCGCTGAGGGCATGGCTGGCGATCAGCAGATCCATCACCGCCAGAGGCTTGCCCTGGCGTTCGAGATCGGCGCGCAGCCGGCCACATACTTTGCTGGAGGCTTCCGACCAGGGCAGGATCTCCAGGGTCTCGAGGGTGGCCTCCGCCAGCTCCTGTAACCGCGACGCCGCTGGCAGCTTCTCCAGCCCGTAGCGGATTTCGGCCACTACAAGGGCCGACAGGCAACAACGTTGCTCACGCACCCAGGCATCCAGGCGTGGCGAGCGTCGTTTGAGAAAGGCGCTCATGGCGTTGGTGTCAAGCATCAACCGCTTGGTCCCCGCAGCCATCAGGGGAAGTCCACAGGTTCGGCAGGACGGGTGTCGTGCAACCCCTCGAAAAACGCATCCAGTTCGGCCTCGAAGCCAGGCTCCTGCAGCAACGCATCCCTCAGCTCCAGGAGTGCACGGGCCGATGGCCGCAGCGGCGTCAGCACCACGGCTCCGGTTTCCGGATCGCGGGCGATCTCCACCTCCGTTCCCTCAAACCGGAACTCCGCCGGCAGACGCACGGCCTGACTGCGACCGTTGCGAAACAGCTTGGCGCGCATCGCCCATCCCTGGTCTAGACCCGGACTCTACCGCGGTTCTCCCGGCCTGCTGTTCAGCCCGCCCAGATCTCCTCCAGCTCCAGCACCAGCCCAGGGAAGAGCGTGCCGCCCTCCAGGAGGCTGGCCGGCTCCAGGCGCCGGGGGGCAGGGACGGAGCCTTCTGCTTCGGCGTGCCAGATCTCCACCGCCTTCTGCTCCGGAAACAGCAGCCAGCCCAGCTGCGCGCCATTGGCGAGGTAGGCGGCCATCTTGCGCCGCAGAGCCTGGGCGCCGCGGGGGGCCTCATCGCTGGCGCTCACCAGTTCCACCACCAGGTCGGGGCACAGGGGCGGGAACCCGCGGCGCTGCTCAGGGGTGAGCGCCTGCCAGCGCTCGGCCCGCACCACCGCCGCATCTGGGCTCAGCACCGAGCCATCCGGCAGGCGGAAGCCGGTGGAGCTGTCGAACACCTCCCAGCCCCCCTGCGTGCGGGCCCAGTGCTCCAGCTGGAAACTCAGGCGGGTGTTCCGTCGGCCCGTACTGCCACCGGTCGGCGTCATCGCGATCAGTTGGCCATCGGCCGCCAGTTCCAGCACCGCCTCAGGATTCGCTTCACACACCAGGGCGAACTGCTCGGGCGTCAGCCGGAGATCCGGGGGCAGCAGCAGGTGGTGGGGGAGCCCCTCAGCCGTGAAGCCGGAGGGAGCTTGCTGCGCTTCGGAGGCTGGTGGGGCAAGGGTCATCTCCCCCGGCGGCAGGGAAGATCAAGCCTAGGTGGGGGCAAAGCTCACGTCGCCTCCAGGCGGGTCAAGTAGCCAGGCTCACCGGGATGTTGGGGCTCTCGGGGTTGACATCCACGCTCTGACGTTGGGGTCGCAACACCAGGTCCATGTCCTCCATCGGGATCGCACCCAGCAGCACCTCGTTGCCCAGCACCATCGCACCGGTGAAGCAGCGGCGGTTGCGGAAGCGCACCTCCACCGGTCCCACGTAGGGCACCGTGCGGCGGCGACCATCGGCCAGCACCACCTCCCGCTGCTCCAGCTCCGCCAGGCTCAGCTGAATCGCCAGGTGCTCCGGAATGCAGAGATGCACCGCGCCGCTGTCGGCCAAGGCTGAAACCTCCAGCGGCGCCAGATCGGGCCGGGTGGGATTGCTGAGCGAAAAGGTGCCGCGGATCAGTCCCATGGGAAAACCGTAGCCAGGTTTGTTGGTCAGCCCGCCCAGATCTCCTCCAGCTCCAGCACCAGGGCAGGAAAGAGCGTGCCGCCCTCCAGGCGACTGGCCGGCTCCAGGCGCCGGGGGCCAGGGGTGGAGCCTTCTCCTTCGGTCTGCCAGATCTCCACCGCCTTCTGTTCCGGGAACAGCAGCCAGCCCAGCTGCGCCCCATTGGCGAGGTAGGCGGCCATCTTGCGCCGCAGGGCCTCGGCGCCGCGGGGGCGCTCATCGCTGGCGCTCACCAGTTCCACCACCAGGTCGGGGCACAGGGGCGGGAAACCGCGGCGCTGCTCAGGGGTCAAGGCCTGCCAGCGCTCGGCCCGCACCACCGCCGCGTCGGGGCTCAGCACCGAGCCATCCGGCAGGCGGAAGCCTCCCGAGCTGTCGAACACCTTCCAGCTCCCCTGACCCAGAGCCCAGATCTGCAGACGAGCAATGAGGAGGCTGTTGCGGGCGCTGGCGTCTCCACCGGTGGGCGTCATCGCGATCAGTTGGCCATCGGCCGCCAGTTCCAGCACCGCCTCTGGATTCGCTTCACACACCAAGGCGAACTGCTCGGGCGTCAGCCGCAGGTCCGGGGGCATAACAAGCTGGTGGGGCAGGCCCTCAGCCGTGAGGCCGGAAGGGGCTGGCTGCGCTGCGGAGGCTGGTGGGGCGAGGGTCATCTCCCCCGGAGGCAGTGAGGCTGAAGCCTAGTTGGGGTGGACGGTCACGCCGCCCCCCGTGGTCACCTCAGCCCAGGTAGGGATCCAGGAAGGCCAGGGGCCTGGCCATGGTGGCCGAGAAGCCGAGGATGCCCGGGTCGCGGTGCTCGTGCAGCACAGTGTCGTCGGCATCCAGCAGGAAGGTGCCGCCCCGCTGGGTGAGGAAGTCGTCGCGGGGCACGTAGGTGCGCCAGTGGTTCAGCACCTCGCCCATGTTGCGCAGCCGCACCGTGGCCAGCTCGAAAGGACGCTGAAATCCCGTGCCACCGGCCCGTGCAAAGAACGAGCCCCGGATCGGCGGCAGGGGCTTCGCCTCGATGGTTTCGTCGTCGGCGATGCGCTGGGGGGCACTCCGGTCGCCCGTGTAGCCGCGCAGCACTTCCGCCAGGGTGCCCGGCGAACCGATGCCCGCGCACATCAGCAGCAGGTTCGGCCAGGCGCCGCCGGGCCACTGCAGGCCCTCGTACAGCCCGAGGGCGCGATGCAGCCGCGGCTCAGGATCCACCTGCAGCCGCTCGCTCGGGAAGCCCGTGTAGCCGCAGAAGCGTTGGCGGCTGGCCTCGTTGCCGATACCGATCGCCAGCACGGCGATGCCGGCGGCTTCCAGGCGAGGCAGCACCGGGACCAGGGCCTGGGCGTACTCCAGGCTGTCGAAATCGCCCAGCTGGGGCAGCAGCAGCACCAGCCGGCGACCGCCCCGTTCCATGCCGGGCACGGCAGCCAGGCGCTGCAGCAGCGGGGCGGGCGCGGGCGGCCGGGCCGAGGCCTGGGGCATCAGGCCTCCTCCTCGATCAGGTCGCTCAGAATCGCCGCATCAAACGACAGCCGACCTGGACCGAGCAGCAGCAGGGCGAGGCTGCCGCCGAGATACAGCACCACCAGTTCGAGCACGTAGATGTTCAGACCGGCCGTGAGGATGTGCTGGTAGGCCGCCACCGTCATCGTGCCGGCGATGGCCATGGCGCCGAGCGGGGTGAGCAGGCCCAGGATCAGCAGCCAGCTGCCGATCAGTTCGGAGAAGCCGGCCACATAGGCGAAGAACAGAGGGAAGGGCAGATGCAGCGAGGCCACGTAGGTGGTGGCGAACTGCTGGGGGTCGGCCAGCTTCTCCTGACCGTGGTGGATCATCATCACGCCGATGGTGAGCCGCAGCAGCAGCAGACCCACCGTGGCCGGCAGGCCCTCCCGCAGCACGTAACGGCCCAGGAACTCGCGGATCGCCACGCTGGCGAAGGTGCCCGACAGGGCGGTGGAGACGATGCCGGGGCCTTCAGCGGCCGGCGCGGTGGAGCGCCCCAGAACCACGAACCACAGGGCCAGGCCGGCGGTGATGAAGCCGGCGAACAACTCCAGGAGCAGCGGGGTGGACATGACGGGATGCGTGGTGGCGCGATTCTGGCAACGCCCATGAAGAAGCGTGAAGCGCCTCTCATCCGCCCGGCGGGCCGTGGCGTCGCCATAGCCTGCGGGCCCCGGCTGCCGCCAGGCCCTTGATGCACCTCTGGACCCGCGAGGCCCTGCCCCCCCTTCCGTCCCTGCGGCTGGCGGTGGTGGGTCACGTGGAGTGGATGACCTTCCTGGCGGTGGAGGCAATGCCGGCCGCGGGGCGCATCGGCCACGCCCGCCGCTACCTCGAGGAGCCCGCAGGGGGCGGGGCCGTGGTGGCGGTGCAGCTGGCGCGCCTGCTTGGCCAGCCGGTGCCCTTCTTCACCGCCCTCGGCCGGGATGCCACCGGCGAGCAGGCAGCGGAGCGGCTCACCGCCCTGGGGCTGGAGCTGCGCGTGGCCTGGCGCGATGCGCCCACCCGCCGCGGCGTCAGCTTCGTCGACGACCATGGCGATCGCTCGATCACGGTGATCGGCGAGCGCCTCACCCCCACCGCCGCCGATCCCCTGCCCTGGGACTCGATGGCCCGCTGCGATGGCGTGTTCCTCACCGCCGCCGATGCCGCCGCGGTGCGGGCCTGTCGGGCCGCGGCCGTACTTGCGGCCACACCCCGCCTGCGGCTGCCGGTGCTGCAGGAAGCGGGCGTGACGCTCGACGCCCTGATCGGCAGCGGCCTCGATCCCGGCGAGGCGGTGCCCCCGGGGGCGCTCCAGCCGCCGCCGCGCCTGGCGATCGCCACCGAAGGCGCCGCCGGCGGCCGGATGGAACCCGGTGGCCGCTTCCCGGCCCCCACCCTCAGCAACCCGGTGATCGACACCTATGGCTGCGGCGACAGCTTCGCGGCGGGCGTGACCGCCGGCCTGGCGGCGGGCTGGAGCGTGGAGCAGGCGATCAGCCTGGGCTGCCACTGCGGCGCGGCCTGCACCGCACGCTTCGGGCCCTACGGCTGAGCCTGCTCCAGCCGATAGAGATCGGGGCGGCGCTGCAGCGAGGTGGGGATCGCCTGGCGCGCCAGCGCCACCTGGCTCAGGTCGAGCTCGGCATGGAGCACCTGCTCGCCGATCCCGGCCTCGGCGATCACGGTGCCCCAGGGATCCACCACCAGCGAATGGCCGTAGCTCGGATAGGCCGCGCCCTCGGTGGGCCTGGCGCTGGAGCAGGCCAGCAGGAAGCACTGGGTGTCCACCGCCCGGGCCCGCATCAGCAGGTGCCAGTGGCGCGGGCCGGTGGTGGTGTTGAAGGCGGCGGGACAGGCCAGCAGGCTGCAGCCCTGGCGCTGCTGCATCAGCAGGGCCAGCTCCGGGAAGCGGATGTCGTAGCAGATCAGCAGGCCCAGGCCCGGTGGTGCTGCCAGGCCCGTCCCCAGCGGGTCGCCCTCGGGGGGCAGCACCGTGATCCGCCCGCCGCCGCTGAGGCTGTCGGATTCGCGGAAGCAAATCCCGCCCGGCACATCCACATCGAACAGGTGCACCTTCCGGTGTTTCGCACGCAGGCGCCCCTCGCCATCGATCACGGTGGCGGTGTTGTACAGGCGACCGTCGGCGCCCCGCTCGGGGATCGAGCCGGCGATCACGCTCACGCCATGGCGCCGCGCCAGCCGGGCCACCATCGCCAGCGACGGCGACGGCCCCTCCAGCAACAGGCTGCCGGGTTCGGGGATCGGCTCGGCATAGGCCGCGAAACCTGCGGCGGCGTAGGGGGCGTTCCACACCTCCGGCAGCATCAGCAGCCGCGGCCGGGCGATCCCGGGCTGCGGCTGCAGCGCCCGCTCCAACCAGCCCTCGGCGTGGCGGCGGTTGGCGGCGCCGTCCTCCCCGGCCCTCAGCTGCACCAGCGCCACCGGCAGGGACTCGGCCCCCGGGGTCGCCATGGGGCTCTCCCCCAGCAGTCGCCCGATCGCCGCGATCACCTCCTCCACCGTGTCGCAGCCGCGCACGTCACCGCCGAGGCCGCCGAACAGCTCATGCCAGGCGGGCGGCGTGGCCAGGAGCAGCAGCGGGCGGCCGGCCTTGAGCGCATGGGCGGCCTCCGAGACCGTCCCCGGTCCCCCGGCTCCGCACACCACCACCACCGAACTGCTGAGCACGTTGACCACGTTGCGGGCCTGGCCCAGGCCGGTGAACAGGGCCACATCCAGCGCCGCCGTGGGCTCGGGACCACCCGCCGGATCACCACCATCGCCGGGCAGCACCCCCACCACCAGATGCCCCTCCACCGCCATCGCCCCCCGGCAGGCCGCCGCCATCACGCCGGACGGCCGTCCGCCCGTGAGCAGTCCCCAGCCCCGGCGGGCGATCGCCGTTCCAAGGTCCTCCGCCAGCTGCAGGGCGACCGGATCGGCCCCCTCGCCGGCGCCCATCACCCCGATCAGGGGCCGTCTGTGCATCACCATCGCGTGTGTGTCCCGCGCTGCTGCCAGCATCCCGCTCAGCCGTCCCTCCCCGCGCCATGAGCGATCCCCAGGTGCGCGAGCTGATCACCCGCTATCGGCTCGAACCCCACCCCGAAGGCGGCTGGTACCGGGAACTGCACCGCAGCAGCGAGCCCGTGCGCCGCGGCGATGGCGAGACCCGCAACGCCCTCACCCTGATCCTGTTCCTGCTGGAGGCCGGCGCCGTGAGCCGCTGGCATCGGGTGGCGTGCGCCGACGAAACATGGCATGCCATCGCCGGCGACCCCCTCGAACTTCTCACCCTCCCTCCCGGCGGCGGAACTCCCAGCCGGCAGCGGCTGGGCTTCTCGCTTGCCGACCCGACCCTCGAGCCGGTGGCCGTGGTGCCCGCCGGCCACTGGCAGGCCGCCCGCAGCCTCGGCCGCTGGAGCCTGGTGAGCTGCTGCGTGGGCCCCGGATTCAGCTTCAGCGATTTCAGCCTGCTGGCCGAGCAGCCGACCGCGACCCATCCCGCGGGAGCCCTGCCCGAGTTCCTCTGAGCCGCCGGGCAGAAACAACGAGCCCAGGAAAGAGTGACCTTCACTACAAAACTCCCGGTTCGGGCCCGTAGGCTTTGTCATGCCTTCTTCAAAGCTGAACCCACTGGTGTGGATGCCGGTACGGCTACGCGGACTCACCAGGGATTCAGTCCATCAGCTCAGCATCAAGTCGAAGCTGATCCTGATGCTGTTGCTGGTGAGTGGCTTCTCCACGCTGTTCTCGGCGGCCCTGGGCTACCGCAGCGGCCAGATCAATCTCACCGAGCGCGTTTTCCATCAGCTCACCAGTGTGCGGGCATCAAAGGCGTATCAGATCGAATCCTATTTCCGCACGATTCAGAATCACACGCAGACCCTGAGTGAGGATCTGTCGATCATCGCCGCCGTTGAGCAGTTCGCCGCCGCCTACGACCAGCTCGCCAGCGTTCCCGAAGCCAAGGGATCGGCCCAGGCCCTCGAAACGTATTACCGCAGCCAGTTCCTGCCGCGGCTCGACAAATACCACTCCGGCACCCCGAACCTGCCGGCCTATCTGCCCAGCGAGCGGGCCACGGAGTACCTCCAGTATCACTACATCGCCGCCAACCCCAACCCGGTGGGCAAGAAACAGCAGCTCACCGCCGCACGTGATGGCAGCAGCTATTCGCAGGTGCACGGCCGCTATCACCCGATCTTTCGGAACATCATCGCCAAGTTCGGCTACTACGACATGTTCCTGATCAACCCCCAGGGACAGATCGTTTACACGGTGTTCAAGGAAACCGATTACGCCACCAATCTGTTCACCGGCCCCTACAAAGACACCAATCTCGCCCAGCTGGTGCGGCAGGTGATCGGTGCCAAGGAGAAGGGATTCACCCAGCTGGTGGATTTCGCAGCCTACGCCCCTTCCTACGGCGCCCCCGCCTCCTTCATCGCCGCCCCCCTGTACAACGGCTCCCGGCTGGTGGGCGTGCTCGCGTTCCAGATGCCCGTCAACGAGATCAACAACGTCATGACCGGCAACCAGAAATGGCAGCAGGACGGGCTGGGGAACTCAGGCGAAACCATCCTGGTGGGCCAGGACCGGCTGATGCGCTCGGCCTCGCGCTTCTACCTGCAGGATCCGAAGGCCTATCTCGCCCAGCTGCGATCCCGCGGCGTCAAGGACGACGCCATCACCCGGCTGCAGCAGTACGGCACCACGATCCTTCAGCAGCCGGTCCAGACGCCGGCCGTCAGCAAGGCCATCGCCGGCGGGTCGGGAACCCTGCAGGTGATCGACTACCGCGGCGTGCCGGTGCTCAGCTCCTATGCCCCGCTGCAGATCAAGGGCTTCGACTGGGTGATCCTCTCCCAGATCGATCTGGCGGAGGCCTACGCCCCGATCCATGCCTTCCAGCGGCAGATCCTGATCACCGTCACCCTGCTGATCCTGCTGGTCACGCTGCTGGCCATGGCTCTGGCCCACCTGTTCGTGAAGCCCGTGCAGCAGCTGATCGAGAGCGCCCGCCGGGTGTCCTCGGGCGAACTCACGAGCATTCCCGCCCTCACCTCCAACGACGAATTCGGCGAACTGGCCCAGTCGTTCAACGCGGTTGTTCACAGCCTGCAAACCCAGACGGCCCTGGTGGATCAGAAGAACCAGGAGAACGAGAAGCTGCTGTTCAGCGTCTTCCCCACCGCCATCGCCCGGCGGCTGCAGCGGGGCGAAACCCAGATCGCCGAGGAGGTCACCAACGTGGCGGTGCTCTTCGCCGACCTCAAGGGCTTCTCCCGGCTGGTCACCAGCCTCAGCGCCTACGAGTCGCTGGCGATCCTCAACGATCTGGTGGCCTCGTTCGACGATCTGGCCGAACGCTTCGGCCTGGAGAAGGTGAAGACGATCGGCGACTGCTACCTGGCGGTGTGCGGCCTCTCGGTGCCCTATCTCGACCATGACAAACGGGCCCTCGATTTCGCCATCGAAATGCTCGGTATCCTCCGCCGCTTCAACCTGGAGCGGGGCTTCGAACTGGGCATTCAGATCGGCATCCACTCCGGCGACATCCTGGCCGGCATCGTCGGCAAGAGCCGCGTGGTCTACGACATCTGGGGCGAAACCGTGAAGCAGGCCCATGGCCTCAGCCAGGTCTGCCCCTCCGGAGCTGTGCTGGTGTCGGAGGTGGTGCACCACCGGCTGGAGGATCTCTACCAGTTCGAGCGCACCGGCCCCACCGGCGACGGCGCGGCGCCATCCCAGGCCTGGCGCCTGATCGGTGCTGTGGCTACGGCGCCCAGCGAAGCCCTCACCAGCCCATGACCGCCACGGTGCCGCTCTGGGTCTGGGGGATCGGCCTGGCCCTCGGCTTCCCCCTGCTCACGGTCCTGCTGGGGGAGTGGATCCATCGCCTCAAGCGCCGGCGGCGGGCCTTCGCCGGCACGGTGCGCCTGCTGCGCGATGTGCTGGTGCCGATGCTGGTGCTGCTGCTGTTCCTGCAGCACCTGCTGCAGGTGGATCCGGGCAGCCGCCTGTTCAAGACGGTGGAGACGGTGTTCTGGGTCTGCGTGATCCACGCCGCCCTCTCCCTGCTGAACGTGATCCTGTTCGAGCAGGCCGAAGCCGACACCTGGCGCTCGCGGGTGCCGAAGCTGCTGATCGATCTGGCCCGCCTGTTCCTGATCCTGCTCGGCACCGCCTTCGTGCTGGCCACCGTGTGGAATGCGGATCTGGCGGGCCTGGTGACGGCCCTGGGGGTGAGTTCGATCGTGATCGGCCTTGCCCTGCAGGACACCCTCGGCAGCGTGATGTCGGGCATCGCCCTGCTGTTCGAGCGCCCGTTCACCGTGGGCGACTGGCTGGAGGTGGGCGGCGTGGTGGGCCAGGTGATCGACATCAACTGGCGCGCCGTGCGTCTGCTCACCCTGGAGCAGGAGATGGTGGTGATCCCCCACAAGCTGATCAGCAGTGAGGTGATCCGCAACTTCACCAAGCCCACGCCGATCCACGCCGAACGCATCCGCATCGGCTTCTCCTACAACGATCCCCCCAACCTCGCCCGTCAGGTGCTCAAGAGCACGGCGCTGGAAACCAAGGGCATCCTGCTGGATCCCGAACCCGATGTCTTCACCCTCGACTACGACGATTCCGCGGTGTCGTATGAGGTGAAGTTCTTCATCCGCGATTACGGCGAGATCGAGCAGATCCGTGAACGCTTCATGACACGCGTGTGGTATGCCGCCAAGCGCAACAACCTCTCGATCCCTTTCCCCATCCGCACCGTCTACAACTTCCACGGGCCCACGAGCCAGCAGAAGGGGCTCGCCAAGAAGTTCAGCGAAAGCCTGCAGGCCATCCCCTCCTACGTGCCCCTCAATCGCGAGGAAAGCGGTGTGAGCTCCGCCTCCACCGGCATCGCGCTCCAGCATTTCGCCGCCGGCGAGAAGGTGATCCGCCAGGGGCAGATGGGCAACGAGCTCTACATCATCGTCGCCGGCCAGGCCCAGATGTCCACCCGCGATGAGCGCGGCGAGGAGATCGACCTGCTGCCGCTGCGCAGCGGCGAGTTCTTCGGAGAGATGAGCCTGTTCTCCGGCGAGCCCAGCCGGGTGACGATCGCCGCCAGCAACGACCTGGAGGTGATGAAGATCTCGGCGGCGGTGGTGAACCAGATGATCGACCGCCAGCCGAGCTTCGCCCGCGAGATCGGCCAGATCCTGGAGATCCGCCGCCTCGCCATCCAGGAGACCACCCAGGCCCACCGCCAGTCGCTGCGCGACAACGCCTAGCGCCTGGACGCGCCCTGCCAGTGGGGGCAGGTGCGGGCGGTGGCCGAACCCGCGGGCAGGATCACCTGCCAGACGCGACAGAGGCCGGCCTGGGCCTGACAGCCCAGGAAGTTGCGGCAGCTGGAGCAGCGGGGAACGAACGGCACCATCGCGGCAGCAGACGGTCAGGGAACCGTCACAACCTAGAGCGTCACCCCTACCCTCGTCACCGGTCTCCGCCCCGCGCCTCCTGCTGTCTCTGCCCTCCGGCCCACTGGCCCTGCCGCTCCGGCGCCTGGGCGAAGCCCTGCTCACCACCGTGCCGGCCTCCGGCTGGGCGATCGCTCTGTTGCTTCTGGGCATCTACGCCGCCATGGTGCTGCCAGCCGGGTTCCGCAGCGGCTTCCTGCCGGCCCGCCCCCACCCCCTGGCGCCCGGGCCGCTGGCGCGGCTGACGGCCGGGTTGCTGCTGATGCCCGCATTGGGGGAGGAACTGCTGTTCCGTGTGGCCCTGATCCCCCATCCGAGCGAGCAGGCCGGCCTGGGGGGCCTCCTTCCCTGGGGGCTGCTCAGCACCGGGCTGTTCGTCCTCTACCACCCGCTGGCGGGTGCCAGCTGGTATCCGGCCGGCCGGCAGGTGTTCCGGGATCCGCGCTTCCTGCTGCCCTGCACCCTGCTCGGGATCGTCTGTGCCCTGGCCTACGGGATCAGCGGCTCCCTCTGGCCGCCGGTGCTGATCCACTGGGTCGTGGTGGTGCTGTGGCTGGGGGTGCTGGGCGGGCGCCGGCACCTGGCTCCCTGATCGCCTGGCGAGGCCTACGACGCCTGCCGGTACAGCTCCTCCAACCGCTCGCGGTTGAGATCGATCACCAGCACCTCCTCGCCGGGCTGGGGTGCCTCGGGATGGCGACGGGGACGGGGACCCATCGAGCGGACCATGGGGCCAGTGGCAGCGCTGCGCAGGTTCTGGGTCATCAGGGCGAAGGCGCCGCCGGCGATCACGGCGAAGCAGGTGAGGTAGACGACGGTCAGCAGGTTGCTCAAGGGAATAGCTCTTTCTCCCACCCTAGTGTGAAGAACTGTTAACTGCGGCGGTTCATCGCGATCGGCCCGGCAGCAGCCCGCACCCGCAGCCCGTCCCTCGGCGTGGGGCTGGGCATCACGGCCAGCGTCAGGTCCTGCCCCGGCTCCAGCGTCAGCGTCAGCTGCCGCAGCACGCCCACGGCAAGAAGCCGGATCTCCAGCTCGGCGAGGGCCTTGCCCAGGCACACCCGCTCGCCGCCGCCGAACGGCAGCAGGCCCACCGTCGTGCCCCCGTCGAGGTGGCGCTGGGGGCGGAACAGCTCCAGGTCCTCGCCGGCGGCGCCGTGGCGATGGCTGGCGGCGATGCTCACCTGCACCACCCGATCGGCCGGCACCGCCACGCCCGCCAGGCCGATCGCCTCCCGGGTCCGCCGGAAGAAGCCGCCCACCGGTGGGGTGAGTCGCATCACCTCCTTCACCACCGCATCCAGACGCGGGGCTCGGGCGGGGTCGTAGGCGCCCAGCTCCTCCCCCGGCAGCGGCGGCCAGCTCAGGGTGGCCAGCTCCTCCTGCAGCCAGGCCAGCTCGGCGGGGTGCTGCAGCAGCGTCAGCAGCAGGCAGCTCAGCGAGGAGGCGGTGGTCTCGTAGCCGGCGAACAGCAGCAGCAGGAGCTGCTCCACCACGTCGTCATCGGCCAGGGGAAGGCCGGCCTCATCGAGCCCGCCGGCCAGCAGGTCGAGGCCGCCGGCCGCCAGGGGCGCTCCGGCGGCGGCCGCCGCCTGGGCCTGCGCCAGCACCGCCGCCAGACGCTCCAGCAGGCGCCCGCGGGCCCGCAGGGCGCGGGCGTAGGGGCTGCCGGGCAGGGCGAGCGGGAACGAGAACAGGCCCCGGCTCCAGGTCTCGAAGTCGCTGAACAGGGCCTCGCGGTCGGCGCCGTCGAGCCCCAGCACCGTGGTGGCGATCACCTGGAAGGCGAAGCGCCGCAGCCGCGGGGCCAGGGCCACCGCTCCGCCGGCGGCCCGCAGCTCCTCGCAGAGCTCGTTCACCAGCGCCACGATCCCCGGCCCGTAGCGCTTCAGGGCCGCGTTGGTGAACAGCTGGCCCACCACCCTGCGGCGCGCCTTGTGGTCGGCCCCGTTGCGATTGGCCAGCGAGAGCGGCCCCAGCAGCACCCGCACGCTCTCGGGCCACCAGCCCTCCACCGCCTCGGCCTGGGCAAACAGGTCGGCCACTGCCTGCGACCCGCGCAGGAACACGGTGCGTTGGCCGAGCAGGGTGGTTTCGAACACGTCGCCGTACTGCTCGAAGCGCCCGCGGGCGAAGTCCGGGTCGCGGAAGAAGGCCAGGGTTTCGAGCACGCCGCTCACCGCCGGCGTGCGCGGCAGGGGCAGCAGGGGGGTGGAAGGGGAGGGCACGCCAAAGCTCCTTGCGAGGCCCAGGCTGCCGGATTCGCGACGGCACCGCGGCACCTGCCAGGCTGGGCCGGCTCTGCGAACCACCATGGCGGGCGACGGCACGATCGTGCTGGCCCTCGAGGGTCAGTTGCGCCTCGACGACCAGCCCGCCCTGCATCAGGCCGTGGAGCTGACCCGCCGCACGCCGGGTGGCCGGCTGCTGGTGCTGGCCGGCAGGCCGGAGGGTCAGCGGCTGCGCGGTCCGCACCAGCGGCGGCTGGAGGCCCAGGCCCTCGCCTCCCTACACGCGCGGTTGGCGGCGCCGGACGTGCCGCTGCTGCACACCCCCCAGCACACCACGGCGGCCGCCCTCGCCTCCCTGCGCTCCGAAGTCGCCCCCACGGCGGTGCTGACCTGCGCGGAGAGCCGCCTGTTCGCCGACTGGCCGATCGCGCGCGAGCGCTTCCCGCGGGTGTTCGCGGACTTCCGCAGAGGTCTGCAACGGGCACCGGAACCGCCGCTGCCCCCACCGGATCTCGCCGGCCTGGAACCGCCCCAGCCCATGCGCGCCGCCGCCGCCGGCGATCCCCGCAGCGCCTTCCCGTTCAGCGGCGATGAGCCCACCGCCCTGGCCCGGCTGCAGCATTTTTTCTTCGACACCGATGGCCTGCGCAGCTACAAGGCCACCCGCAACGGGCTGGTGGGCACGGAGTTCTCCTCCAAGCTCTCGCCGTTCCTGGCCATCGGCTCCCTGTCGGTGCGGCGCATCTGGCAGGAGGTGCTGCGCTACCAGGAGCTCCAGGGCGCCGACGAGGGCTCGGAGTGGATGAAGCAGGAACTGCTCTGGCGCGAGTTCTTCCTCTGGTCGGAGCAGCGCCACGGCGCCGCCTTCCATGCCCCCGGCGGCATCCAGAACCGCCCGCCCGACTGGGTCGCCGAACGGGAGCGCTTCGTGCGCTGGACCCGCGGCGACAGCGGCCACCCCCTGATCGACGCCCAGCTGAACGAGCTGCTCACCACCGGCTACCTCTCCAACCGCGGCCGCCAGTGGGTGGCCTCCCACTTCGTGAACGAGCTTCGCCTGCCCTGGACCTGGGGGGCGCGTTTCTTCGAGTGGATGCTGATCGACGCCCATCCGGCGCTCAACACCGGCAACTGGGCGTATCTGGCCGGCGTGGGCTCCGACCCCCGCAGCTTCGGCGGCAGACCCCGCCGCTTCGACCTGGAGCGGCAGGTGCGGCTGTACGACCCCGAAGAGATGCACCGACGGCGATGGAGCTGAACCGATGCCCCTCACCCTGATCCTGGGCGACCAGCTTCACCGCGACTGGCTGCGGCCCTCGCCTCTGCAGCTCGCCCCCGGCAGCCGGGTGCTGATGATCGAAGACCTGGGGGTGGCCACCACCTGGCGCTATCACCGGCTGCGGCTGCTGCACACCTTCGTGGCGATGCGCAGCTTCCGCGATGCCCTGATCGAGCGGGGGCTGGACGTGCGCTACTTCGAACTGCCGGCCTCGGAGGGGGTGACGTTCTGGCAGCGGCTGGCGAGCGAGCTGGAGAACGCGCCGGAGCCTAGGGGCCGCGAACTGCGGGTGGCGGAGGTGGCCGTCCGGAGCTTCGAGGCCCGACTGCAGACGCTGTGCGCCGAGCGCGGGGTGCGACTCACGGTGCTGCCGTCACCGGCGTTCCTGGAATCGGTGGCCGAGAGCCGCAGCTGGTTCGAGGGCCGCCGCCGGCCGTTCATGAAAACCTTCTACGAGCGCCAGCGCCGCCGCCTGGGCCTGCTGCTGGAAGCCGACGGCAGTCCCATCGGCGGCCGTTGGAGCTTCGATGCCGACAACCGCAAGCGGTTGCCGAAGGGCTACGTGGAGCCGCCGCTGCCGGCGGTTGCGGCCAGCCCCCACGAGCCGGTGGTGCGGGAGCTGATCGACGCCCACTTCGCCGATCACCCGGGGGAGCTGGGGCCGCTGTGGATCCCCTTCGATCACGCCGGCGCCGACGCCTGGCTGCAGCGCTTCCTGGCGGAGCGCCTCGATGGCTTCGGGCCCTACGAGGACGCGCTCACCCCGCATCACGACACCCTCAACCATTCCCTGCTCTCGCCGCTGCTCAATTGCGGCCTGCTCACACCGGCCGCCGTGATCGCAGCCACCTTTGCCCATGTGCAAAGTCGGCAGGAGGCCGGCGCCCCAGTGCCGATCGCCTCGCTGGAGGGGTTCGTGCGCCAGCTGATCGGCTGGCGTGAGTTCGTGCGCGGCATCGACCGGGTGCACGGCGAGCGCCAGGCCGCCGCCAACTTCTGGAACCACCAGCGCCGGCTGGCCCCCTGCTGGGACGACGCCAGCACCGGTCTGCCGCCCCTGGATGCGGCGATCCGGCGCGTGAACCGCCTGGGCTACAACCACCACATCGAGCGGCTGATGGTGCTCAGCACGCTGATGCTGCTCTGCGAGATCCACCCGCACGAGGTGCACCGCTGGTTCATGGAGCGCTACCTCGATTCCTACGAATGGGTGATGGGCCCGAACGTGTTCGGCATGGGCCAGATGAGCGACGGCGGCATCTTCGCCACCAAGCCCTACCTCTGCGGCTCCAACTACATCCTCAAGATGGGCGACTACAAGCGCGGGCCCTGGTGTGAGATCTGGGACGGCCTCTACTGGCGGTTCATCGACCGCCACCTGTCCTTCTTCCAGGCCAATCCCCGCCTTTCGATGATGGCGAAGCTGCGGGAGCGGATGGAACCCGAACGGCGGGAGCGCCTCGCGGCGGCAGCGGAGGCGTTCCTGGCAAGGGTCACGCTCGGCGGCTGACCCCGGACGGGCTGCCACCGCCTTACCACGATCACCGGGGAAGGTCGCAGACCCGCCGGGACAAGGCTCAGTGCGGAGGCTGGGTGAGGCTTGCAGTGCCGGCGTCAGGCCGGGGGAGCTCAGCCGCCAGCAGGTCTTCCGCCAGGATCAGCAGCGAGACACCCATCAGGGCAAGGGCCATGCCCCGCTGCCCCTCGTCGGCGAGCTCGATGGCACGGGAAGCCTGGAGATGCTGCGGCCAGTTGAGACGCATGTCTCCGCTCCACCGAAAAGAAGACCTCATCTTTACAACCAGTAACGCTTATGCCTGCCACCACGTTCACAGCCCGAAACACTGACAATCCCAGGTTCCGGTAGCGCCTGGTACGTCCGGCCCTGCCTCTGCCGGTACGTTGCCGCGACTCCTGAACCCCCACCATGGTTCTGCCGATCGAACTGACCACCGGGCAGCAATTCGAGATCGAGCGCTTCAGCCGCGCCATCGATGCCACCGGCGATCCCGAGGAGCTGCGCCGACTCGCCAAGCAGCTGCTGCGGGCCTGGCACACCCAGAAGGCCGCCACCGACTGGATGATCCGTCAGCAGGCCGCACCACAGGTCTGAGCCGCTGATCGGGGCTCCCCACGCCGGGCCCGACGGCAAGGCCCCCAGGCCCGAAGCAACGGGCGATGCCCCACGCACGCTTCCCCAGCGTCCCTGAGGATGGGGAGGAGGCAGGACATGGTCGTCATGATCGGCACGGGCTCCAGGCGTGGCGGTGGAAACAGGCCTGCAGGCCGGGGCCTGCTGGGCCTGATGGGCACGCTCTGCTGTCTGGGCCTGTCGGAGATCGCGAGGGCCCAGAGCGCCGAGGTGATCCGGCCCGCTGCCGACGGCGACTTCCGCATCCTCGACATCCCCGGCAACCGCGGCTCCTACCGGCAGCGTTTCTGGCTGGTGGTGGATCGCGACCCTCGCGGTCTCTGGTGCCGCGACATCACGGGCCGGCCCTCGATCGCCCTGAAGACCGGATCGGTGATCGAAACGGATGAGCCGTCGTTTCCCGCCACGCCCCTGCAGCTGCGGGAGGGCAAGGCCTACCTGAATGTGCGCATCAAGCCTGTGGACATCCTCTACGACGCTCGACTGAAAGGCAGGGGCAGGGCCGCCCTGTGCCTCGTTCGCGCCAACAGCTCCTTCATCGCGCCCATCAACCCCGATTCGCTGAAGCAGGCTCAGCCCTAGACCTTGAACACCGTGTGGTACCAGATGTTTCTGGGCTGGCCCACGGATTCAGGCGAGCAGGTTCGGGCGATGAGTCCATAGGAATAGTGCAGCTTTGCCCCCGACCGACTGTTGTCGTAGCCGCTGCTGAAGTACTCGCCATAGGGGTCGTTGACAATCAATCCCTTCTCGTCATAACCACAGACAACAATGATATGGCCAAATCTGGTGAAGTAGCCGTGGATGATCACGGGGTTGCCAGCATCGATCGAGGTTCTGATGTCGGCAAAGCCACCATTCTCCCGGAAGATGTCCTTGTATCCCGGGAATGAATCGACCAGCGCCTTCAGATCATAGGGATCGTGCCGGCTCCAGCCCAGTTGCTCCATCTTCCTGTAGAGCGTATCTTCCAGTTGATTACCTGGAGGATGGGGCATGCCCAGGTAGGCGAGGCACATGGCCACGCAGGTGACATTGCACGAGCCGGTGGGATTGAGAGTGTTATCGAGCTGGGAGAAGAAGGGAACATCGAGCACACGCGACCCTGCCACGTCCGACGACGCCGACGCCGGTTCAGCCTCCGGGGCAGTCGACTCGCCAGGCGTAGCCTCCGGTGTGGCGCCCGACTCTTCCCCCACAAAGCGCCAGTGGGGCTGGAACAGCCACCAGTCGCCGGCGCCATAGGCCAACCGCACCTGGATCGAACGGTCTTCGGTCTGCACCACCTGCTCGATCTTGTACTGCCGGCCCGTCTCCACGGGCACCAGCTGATGCGGAGCCAGCTGGGAGGAATCCACCTTCTCCTTCTTCAGGAAGGTTTCGGTGATGGCTTCCAGGATCTGCTGCTGGGGAACCGGCGCGGCCGGAGCCTCAAGCCGCTGCAGACCCTCACGCCAGAGTGCACCTTCCGCCTCGCGGCGGCGCCGCAGGCCCGCCTCCACGTTGCTGCCGGGGTTGACATAGAGCATCAGGGCACTGGGGACATCGCCCCAGCGCTTCTCCCGCAGGCAGCCACTGATGGTGTTGAAGCCCTCGCTTCCATAGAAGCCAACTCCCAGGTTGTAGGCGAAGCTGCAGAGAGCCGATTGCATCGCTTCATGCATCTCGCCCCAAAAGGGAATGCGGCTGAACAGCGGCTCCCAGTAACTCTGCTGCAGATTGGTCACGAAGACACGAAGAACTTGTCCGCGTCTTCCCTGGTGATGGTGTCGCCCAGCCGCACCCTTCGGCCATCCGGATACACGGTGGTTCCCCAGCCGATGGTGTAGGGCTCGCCGCCACTGAGGGGATCCGGGTAGGCCTCGATCAGATCACTGCCGGGCACGCACCGATGGCAGCCCTCGAACTCCTGGATCAGGGTGATGGCCTGCTGGGGAACGGGTGTAGTCATGAGGAGATGGCAAGACCAGACTTGATTAGGTAGCAAGCTCCGCACAGGCCTCCTCAGGCTAGACTGATACAT
>JANWUS010000014.1 GCA_024958715.1 Cyanobium sp. FGCU52
GTCCTCCACTAGTGCATCAGTACTAAACTAGCGTCTTGTTGGCGGGGTGCCAGGGCCTTGCGGAGCTTTGTTGCTGATCAAGAGCGAATTTGAGCTTAGACAGCTCATCTCCAGGATTGATCACTCTGCATCTGGGTCAGTTACGATCCTTTTCAGTGGGGTTTCTGGGTATGTCGGAGATCCGGCTGAGGGGCGTTTTATTTCGTCATTACAGATGGCTAAAAGTGTCGCGTTGTCATCGGATAATGTGCGAATAGTTAACAATGCTGAAATTGGAAAGTTCCTCAATTTGCGTTCTAATCCTGCCTTTGCAGATTGCTTGGAACGGATTTTCGGAGAGGATCCGACTACGCCTGGCTCAGCCGCATACTCCTTCCTCTATGGCACACGCATCGACAACACCCGCCAGCCCACCGGCATCTGGGACGAGGTGTCACGGCGTTTCGTCAGCGAGGCCAGGGGTGAAGTGATCACCCTCACTGGGGGAGCAGCAAGTGATGGCGTGTTCCGTCTGACCGAATTGCCCGAATTGCTCGACAACCAGTCGATCACCCACATCGACGGCATCCCCATCGAAGTCCTGCGCCGTCTTGGTCCTGACAGGGCCTTTGAGGCCATCCGCGCCCAGTCCGAGGTGAAGGCGGCGGAACTGCGCATCGCGGTGGACGACCAGGGCATGCCCCTGCAGGCCGAACAGATGGTCGTGGATGCAAGGCAGTTTCTTGCCGATCAGCCCCACCTCACCGTTGTCGCTCCGGATGGCACCACGGCGACGCGCTCCCTGGGCGAATTCGTTCCAGGCACCCGGCTTCCCGAGCATGCCCAGGGTGCCGAGACGTTGCGAGAGCTGCGCCGTGATCTTCTCGCTGAGGCCAACAACCATGCCCTCAACGGCCGTGCCGATGACCTGGCCCGGGTTCTCTCGGTCCTCGATCGCCTCGGTGCCGCGGCGGACGTGATCGATCTGGCGATGCTGGCTCACCAGGCGGTCAAACTCCAGCAGGCAGGCGAGACAGATTCCGCCCAGCGGCTGCTCACGGACTGGGCGATTCGCAATGCCTCGGCGTTCGCCGCTGGACGTCTGGCCTCGCTGGCGGTGGCTCCCCTGGTTTTGGCAGGTCCCTGGGGCCTTGCCCTGGCAGCGGCCCTTGTGCTCGGTGCCGGGCTGGCCGGGGATCAGGCCGGAGCCCAGCTCTCGTCCTGGCTGCAGAACGGCACCGGTGACTGGAGCCCGGATTTCCTGAGGCAGCTCCAGGAGTGGTTCGACAGACCGACGCCTCCGACGCTGGGGTGCCCGCTCGTGCTCGATCTCGATGGCGATGGCGTCGAGACGATCGGCTGGGAACAGTCGGGTGTGTTCTTCGACCACGACGGCAACCGCTTTGCGGAGCGCACCGGCTGGCTGTCACCCGACGACGCGCTCCTGGTCCGCGACCTCGATGGCGATGGCCAGATCCGTTCGGGCGCCGAGCTTTTCGGCAACCACACCCTTCTGCCCACCGGCAGCCGCGCCATCAACGGCTTTGAGGCGCTGCGTGCCCATGATGTCGACGGCAACGGGCGCATCGATGGCGCCGATTCCGTCTGGAGTCAGCTGCGGCTCTGGCGGGATGGCGATGGCGACGGCGCCGTGGACGAAGGAGAACTCTCTGAGCTGGGTTCCCAGGGGGTTCATTCCCTTTCCACCACTTACACCAGCAGCAGCGAGCTGGATGGTGCGGGCAATGCCCATCGCCAGCTCGGGACTTACACCACCGGCATGGGCAGCCAGCATGCCATGCGGGACATCTGGTTCGCGATCAATCCTGCCCTGAGTCGTGCCGTCGACATCCAGAGGGTCGAGGCCACCGTGGCCCTTCTTCCCGACATCCCCGGCATGGGTCTGGTGCCCAGCCTGCATCAGGCGATCGCCCGGGACGCATCGGGCCAGCTCCAGGATCTGGTGCAGCGCTGGGTCGCCGCTGATGCCAGCGCCCGCGTCTCCCTCCTGGATTCCCTTCTCTTCCACTGGGCGGGCGTGCAGTCCGTCGATCCAAGGTCGTATGGCTCGGCAATCGCCGAGGGGCGAAAGGTGGCGGCCCTCGAGGCTTTCTTCGCAGATCGCTACCGCGACGGAGCCGTTCCGGATGCCTTCGGCGCCTCCCAGCTGGAGATGGCCTTCGAAGCGCTGCGACGTCGTGTCGCTGCACGCCTGACCCTCCAGGTGGATCTTGCGCCGATGCTCGCGGCCATTCACCCGGTACCGGCAAGTGGTGGTGAGGCTCGGGGCCTCGACGTCGATGCAGGCGTGGCGATGCTGAAGGAACATCTCGCCAGCGGCAATCCGGAAGCTCAGGCCCGTTCCCTGAGTGCCGCCATCACCGAACTGGGTCGGGAGCCCATGGCCCCTCTGATCGAAGGGGCCCACCTGGCCGCCCTGTCGGCTCCGGAGAACCTCTTCCTGCCCTTGCTGGCGATCGGGGGCCAGAGCTTGATCCGTCAGAACGCCGAACCCGGTGGTCTCGTCGGTGGCGATGCCGGTGAGTTGCTCGTGGGGAATGACTACGGCGGCTTTGTCGACGGCAGGGGTGGCGATGACATCCTCGTGGGCGGCCTCGGCTCGGAGACCCTCTATGGAGGAGCAGGCCGCAACACCTTCGTCTTCGGCCTCGGAGATGGCCGCGATTGGATCGCCACGGAGCATCTTCCTGGTCAGGACGCCGAGAACACCCTCGCCTTCCGTGCCGGCATCCGCCCGCAGGATCTGATCCTCCAGCAGGACACGGCGGGCAATCTGGCCATCAGCATCGCCGGCAGCACCGATCAGGTGCATATCCAGGCCTTTCGACTGCACTACGCGCCATCTTCTTCTCACATGCTCCAGCATCTCGGCTGGATCAGCTTCGCCGACGGCACCCGTTGGAGTGCCGAGGAGCTGAGGCTGCGCCTCAACCAGGGCACCGACGGAGCCGATTTCCTCGACGGCGACTACCGCAACGAGACCATCCGCGGTGGTGCCGGTGACGACTGGATCCGTACCTGGGGCGGAGATGATCTGCTCGATGGCGGCAGCGGCTCCGATGCGCTCGATGGCGGCAGTGGCTCGGACACCTACCTGATCCGACGCGCAGAGGGCAGGGACGTGATCAGCGACCTCAGCGATGGCCGGCCCCATCGCGACATGATTGAGTTCGGACCCGGAATCGGGCCCGAGAACGTGCGCTTCTACCGCTCCCACTCGGAGAGGGATCTCGACCTGCACATCCAGATCGATGGCGATCCCGAAGCCCTGAAGATCACATCCTTTTTCTGGGGAGGAACGCCCGCGCATTTCTGGCGATGGTCTGTGGAGGAGTTCCGCTTCGCGGACGGCTCCGTCTGGACCGACGAGGAGATCCGGGCCCGCATGCTCGCCGGCACCGCAGAGTCCCAGTCGCTCTTCGGCTACTTCGGTGAGGACACCATCCAGGGCCTGGACGGCCACGACCGGATCTACGGCATGGATGGCAACGACCGGCTTGAAGGAGGCAACGGCGACGATCGGCTCATCGGCGGACCGGGCGACGACTGGCTCGATGGGGGGAGCGGCAGCAATGTCTATGTGTTCGAAGGCGAGGTGGGACGGGACATGATCGCCTCCCGCTCCCAGCCCCTCCAGGGCGATCCGGGCCAGATCCAGATCAAAGGCTCCGTGCTCGCGCCCGAAGCCATCGTGCTCCGCCGGGTGGACAACGATCTGGAGATCGTCGAAGCCGGCAGCAGCGCCGCCAATGCCGTCCTGATCCAGGACTACTTCCGCGACAACAGTTCCGCCAATCCCTGGAATCCGGTGCAGTCGATCGGCTGGTGGGGACGACCCAGCTGGGATCTGGCCACCATCGATTCGCGTGTCACCAACCTCTACCGCGGGGGCAGGGGCGACGATCAGCTGAACGGAACCGCCGATCACGACTTTCTGCAGGGATTCGCCGGCAACGACACCCTCCAGGGCGGCCTGGGCAACGACCGCCTCGATGGCGGCGAGGGGATCGATGCGGCGTCGTGGGCCGGATCGGCCACCCCCGTCACGGTGGATCTCTCCCTCGCCGGTCCCCAGGACACAGGGGCGGGCAACGACACACTGGTCTCCATCGAGCACCTGATCGGTGGCGCCGGTGCCGATCGGCTCCTCGGCCACGGCGGCGACAACCGCATCGACGGGGGAGCCGGCGACGACACGATCGACGGTGGTGCAGGCTCCGACGTGTTGATCGGGGGGTTGGGCGTCGACACCGTCAGCTTCGCCTCGGCCACGTCCGCCGTCACGGTCGACCTCGCCAGCACCCGCGCCCAGCGGACCGTCGGCAGCTGGAGCGACACGATCACGGGGTTCGAGAACCTGGTGGGATCGGCCTGGAACGACACGCTCACCGGCAGTTCGGGTGCCAACCAGATCGATGGTGGTGCGGGCGCCGATCTGATCCGTGGCGGCGCCGGGGCCGATCGGCTCACCGGTGGTGCCGGCGCCGATCGCTTCACTTACGCCTCCTTGGCGGAGGCAGGCAATGGCGCGACCGGCCGCGACCTGATCACCGATCTCGACAGCAGCGATCGCATCGACCTTTCGCTGATCGATGCCCACAGCAGCCTCAAGGGCAATCAGGCCTTCGTGTTCATCGGGGCGGCGGCGTTCACGGCGCCGGCCCAGTTGCGTTACGGGCTGATGGCCGATCTGGGCCTGCTGGAGGGCAACGTCGACAGCAACCTCACGGCCGATTTCCAGATCGCCGTGGCCGGTGCCCCGAACCTCACGGCGGGATGGGTGGTGCTGTAGGCAGGAGCAGCGGGCGCCTGCTTATTGCAGGGCCAGGCTGGCCGAGATCAGGATGAACAGGGCGCTGGAGATACCGATCATCGACAGGGCGGATCCCTCCTTCATGAAGGTGGTTCTGTAGCAACAGCTACGCGAAACTATAGGGTGGTGGGGTGGCATGTGGGCGTGCCCTGCGTGACTCCCCGCTGCTGGCAGGGCGAAGGTCCCCGCGCTTCCGTGGCTTCTTCCCCGCTCCTGTCGCTGCTGCTCCCCCTGCTGCTGCTCGCGGCGCCCGCGCTGGCCGCTCCGCAACCGTGGCGCGATCCCGGAAGCGCACCGCGCCAGGCGGTGGTGGAGGCGATCGGCGACGGGGACAGCCTGCACGTGCGCGCCGGAGACCAGCGCTTCACCGTGAGGCTGGCCTGCATCGATGCCCCCGAACTGGCCCAGGCACCGGAAGGCCCGGCCAGTCACCGCTACCTCCTCACCCGTCTGCGCCGCGGCAGTCGTGTGCGGCTGATCCCCCACGACATCGACCGCTTCGGCCGTCTGGTGGCCGAGGTGATCGGCGGTGTGAATCTCAACCTCGCCCTGGTGGAGGACGGCCAGGCCTTCGTCGATCCCAGGCACGTGCAGCACTGCCAGGCCCAGAGCTACTGGGAGGCCGAGGAGCGCGCCGCCCGCAACCAGCTCGGGGTGTGGCAGCTGAAGGGAGGCACTGAGCGGCCCTGGTTGTTCCGGGCCCGCCATCGTCGGCGTCACTCCCGCGCTCAGCTCCCCGGCTTGCCGTCCGGGTTGGGCATCGGCCGCAGCACCGTCGCGCCGATCACGTCGGGCACCCCCGCCGCGTAGCGCGCCAGATCCTCGCTGAGCATCACGCCCCGCCCGGGCGCGGCGTGGATGGCCTCCACCCGATCGCCATTCACCCGCACCAGGCCCACGTGCGTCACGTCCAGACCCTTCAGGCGAGTCACCAGGGCGAACAGGTCACCATCCCGCAGGGACGGCAACGCCGCCGGCAGCTGGGCGAGGGGCAGATAGCTCTGGCGGGTGCTGAGCCCACGCTCCAGCGCCGTGATGCAGTCCCGGTTCGCCGGCTCGCGCATCGGTGCGTAGGCGCTGGGATGGGTGGACATCCAATTGAGCTCGAGGGTGCGGGTGACCGCCCCTGGCAGGTAGGGGGTGAGGTTCACCAGATAGCCCGCCCGTTCGGCCGCCTCCGCCCAGCGGCTGAAGTAGTGATGGCGATGGCAGAAGTCCACCTTGCCTTCGTCGTAGCGGAGCCTGCGCACGTGATCGACGAACTGATCCACCGCTTCGCTCTGCGTGCTCACGGCGCGGCTGTTCACCAGCCCCAGGAGCTGCTCCACGAACAGCAGGCAGTCGAAGCCGGTGAGATCGAGTCGCAGCCGCTCCCCCGGCCCCTTGTCCAGGGAGAAGGCGCGGTAGGGCGTCCCGAGGTAGCGGCTGGCCAGCCCCACCAGCGCCTGGCCGATCGGCCGCCCCACGGTGTCGTCCACCGCCCGGATCGCGATCTCCCGGGACTCGCCCACGAACTCTGGGTCCTGCGGAGCGGTTGCCGGGGGCACGGTGGCGGTCGCCTGGGGCTGGCTGGCTGGCGCTGCAGTTCGCTGGCGTTCGGTGGCCCGGGGGGCACCGCCGCAGGCGACGAGACAGCCCGCCAGCCCCAGGGCCAGCAGCACGGAGCGGGAGAGCCGACCCGCCATCACGCCCCGAGCCAGGCCGCCAGCGTGGTCGCCGGAGCTCCCTGGCGACTTGTGATCTCGACGATGCGGCCGATCGAGGCCGGTGTCGCGAGGGCATCCAGACACACCCGGGCCACGAGCCGGCGCGGAATGCTGTCGCTCTCCTGCTCGCCCGGGCCGCTGAACACCAGGCCCTCCTGCTCCAGGTTCTCCTCGCTCTCCTTCAGGCCGCCGGGCCGCACCACGGTCCACTCCAGGTCGCTCTCCCCCAGCCAGCGCTCCCCCAGCCCCTTCCAGACCAGGATCAGCCCGAACAGGTTGAGCGGATGCAGCCAGCGGCCGCTGCACAGGGAGCTCACCAGCACCACCCGGCGCACCCCGGCGGCCCTGGCGGCGGCGATCTGGGGCCGGATGGCCAGCGCATCCACCTTCAGCGGCCCCAGCAGGTCGATCGAGGGGCGGGCGCCGGTGGCGATCACGAGGGCATCACAGCCCTTCAGGGCTGTCGTGAGGGCGGCCTCGTCGGTCAGCTGGAGCCGCACCACATCGGCGCCCTCCAGTTCGGGCGGCAGGGTGGAGGTCGGTCGCACCAGCGCGGTCACCGCCAGGCCGCGGCGCCTGGCCTCATCCACGATCCGCCAGCCGGTCTTGCCGGAGGCGCCGCTCACCGCGATCCGTTCCATGGTGCCGATGGCTGGGGGTGGCCAAGGATCGTATGCAGGCGGAACGCCAGGCCGCCAGGATGAGAACCGTTCTCGAGCGCATCGATAGCCTCTCCGCACGGCGGCCCGGACTCGCTTCACGGGCTGAGGCTCAGGGACGACCTCCGGCCCGGGCGGGCGTTTCCAGGGGTTCACCGATGCGGCTCGGCTGGGCCTGGAGCCAGCGCAGGGTGGCCCGGTCCCGCTCACTCAGTTCCACCACAGGGATGGGACCGGGAACGGCGGCCATCGCGTCAGCGGGATCGTCGCTGTGGCCCCACAGCCCGAAGGCATGGCCGAGTTCATGGAGGGCGGTGGCCTGCAGCCCCCGGGCTCCCTGGCCCTGACCGATCCAGACCTCCACCCGCGGCTCGAGCCAGCGGCGCCGTTGACTGCGCGCCTCCACCAGGCTGAGCTGGGCGCGGCCGTGGCTCGCCCTCATTCGTCCGTCGGGACCCTTGCGCAGCGGTGGGCGTCGGCGCCAGACCCGCACCTGGGCCGCCTCCGGGTCATGGGTGCGCCTCACCCCCACCCCCGCCCGTGACCACTGGGTCAGGGCCGCCTCCACCGCCGCCAGCCAGAGCCTGTCGCGCCGATGCGCCGCATCCTCACCCGCCGTGACCGGCTCCACCCACACGCACCAGCCGGGGAGGCGCACCCATCCGTAGGGCGAAGGGGTGAGTCGGTGGCGATAGTCGCCAGGGCTCTCAGGAGCGGGGTGTGGGACTGGGGGAGCGGCGGTCCTTGGCACCTCCAGGGGAAGGCGCTCCTCAGGGGCCCGGCAGGCTGGCTGAGCATCGACCACATCGTCGGGGCCGGCAGCGGCAGCCGGGGAGCCCGCCGGGATCGGCAGGCTCAGAGCCGCCAGGGCCGCGGCGATCACGAACCGCCGGCAGGCAGATCGGCAGAGGGCCCCCATCGATCAGCCCGCCAGTCCCACTCCGCGGGCCATCAGCGTGGCGAGGAAGGGAATGGCGGCGAAGCCCACCAGTTCGATGTTCAGGATCCAGCGCAGCCGGCTGGCCAGGGCCTCGCTCACCTTGGGCAGCTCGCCCTTGCGCAGGGGGATCGCCCAGAGGATGTAGGTGATCGTGGGGTAGAGCGACAGGGCTCCCACCGCCAGGTAGGTGCCCACCTTCACCCAGAACAGGGGGTTCTCGGTGTAGAAGGCCGAGCCCTGGCCGAAGTGCAGCACACGGGCGATGCCGCTCAGCAGCAGGGCCAGGGCCGCGATGCCGTACACCACGTCGGTGATCACCATCAGGGTGGCGTCTTCGCGGGAGGGATCGGCGCGAATCAGTCGGCGTTCCAGCACCAGGGCACCGAAGCAGACCATGAAGCTCAGGTAGTGCACGTAGGCCACGGCGGCGCTGGGCAGCACCGGAGAGGGCAGGGCGGCGAGAACGGCCATCGGAAGCGGCGGGCGGGTTCGCGGAAGCCCGGCGACGCTAACGGTCGGGATGGGCCGGCGTCGCTCGGGTCGCCTGATCCCGAAGGAAAGATGTAGCTCCGCGGGGCAAAGATTTGGCTGGTTTTCTTCCGCTTTTCTTCGCCTTGTTTGGGAAGCCCGTGGCCCGGATCGGCGCCGATGCAATGAAGCTTTGTATCCGATGTTGACGGCTAATCCGGAAGCCTTTCGGGGGGTTCGCCGGAACGCCTGACGCAACCCTAGGTTCCGAACAGTGCCGGTTGAATCTCGTGGCGAGTTCCTTGAGTGCGTTTCTCGGAGAGATTGGTCGCCATCAGCTGCTCACCCCCGAGCAGGAGCTCACCCTCGGGCGCAAGGTGCAGGCGATGATGGCCCTGCACGAGCGCTGCACCCTGGCGGGTGGCGCCGGTGAGGCCTGCTCCTACGACGATCTCGAGCGCCGCACCCTCCGCAACGGCGAGCGGGCGAAACAGCAGATGATCACCGCCAATCTGCGGCTGGTGGTGAATCTCGCCAAGCGTTACCAGGGCAAGGGGCTCGATCTGCTGGATCTGATCCAGGAAGGAACGATCGGTCTCACCCGCGCGGTGGAGAAGTTCGATCCCACCCGCGGGCATCGCTTCAGCACCTACGCCTACTGGTGGATCCGTCAGGGTCTGAACCGGGCCCTCTCCACCCAGAGCCGCACGATCCGCATCCCGGTGAACGTCAACGAGAAGCTCACCCGGCTGCGGGCCGCCAAGGCCCGGCACCTGCAGACCTGCGGCCATGCGCCCACGCCCCAGGAGCTGGCCAAGGCCATGGGCCTGGCGGTGGGCGAGGTGGAGGAACTGCTGGGCTGCGAACTGCGCAGCGTCACCGTGAGCCTGCAGGGGGCCGTGCGCTCCAAGGCCGATCCCTCCGAACTTGTGGATGTGCTGCCGAGCCCGGAACCGGCACCGATGGAGCGGGCGGAGCAGGCGGAACGCACCGCCTCGGTCTGGACGCTGCTGGAGCAGGCGAACCTCACCCCCAAGGAGCGCACGGTGGTGCTGCTGCGCTTCGGGCTCGATGGCAGCCACGAGTGGCGCACCCTGGCGGAGGTGGCCCGTCAGCTGTCCTGCAGCCGGGAGTACTGCCGTCAGGTGGTGCAGCGCGCCCTGCGCAAGCTGCGCAAGGCGGGCATCGAGAGCGGCCTGGTGGAGGAGTGAAGGGCGGTCCTCCCTCCCTTCCGTAGGGGCAACCGTATCTGGTGAGCGCCGGTGGGTGGTCCACAGAATGACGTCGTTGTCGCCCCCGTGGCGAGCCACCCAGAGGAGAACGCCATGTCCGCCGCCCAGGCCGCTGCGGGCCCCGCCGCCCAGGACACCCTTGCCACCGAGGTGATGCCCGACGCCGTCGTCGATGAGTCCGTGCTCGTGCGCCTTCTGCGCCGCGCCGGTCGCACGATCGCCAGGCCGGCCCTCGAGTGTTTCGAGATGCTGATCGACGGCAGCACGCCCCACCAGGCCCGCCTCACGGTGCTGGCCGCCCTCACCTACCTGGTTCTGCCCCTGGATCTGATCCCGGATTTCATCCCGGCCGCCGGCTTCACCGACGACATGGTGGCCCTCACCGCCCTGCTGGGGCTGTGCACCCGCCACGTCACCCCGGTGATCAAGGATCGGGCCCAGCGCAGACTGGATCAGTGGTTCCCGCCGAACCGCTGACCCCGACCCCGGTGCGATGCCTGCCCTCAGCCCCGACCAGCTCGACGACCTTCAGGCCTTCCTGAAGGACTGGCTGCGCCACACCGGGCGCACCCAGGCCGATCTGCGCCGGGCGCTGCGGGCCGCCTCCATCCGCATGCCGGTGCTGGTCGACGACCTTCACCGCACCTATGCCCAGGAGGGCCTCACCGGCCTGGCCCAGCGCCTGTGCGGCGTTGAAGCCCTGTGGCAGGGGGAGGACCAGGCGGCTGATCGCGGGGAGGGCTCCCTGCCCTCCCCATCGATCGATGCATCCCTCGGCCAACTGGATCTGCTGCTCGAGGAGATCCGCCAGCAGGAGCTGCCCTGAGGCCCGACTGTTCTTTCTTTCGGCCCTGCCCATTCACCTCGCGCCGATCGCCGCAGCGGCGGTTTTGGCGCCATGCTGAGTTCGTCCACCCCCTGGAACCTTCCCCACCGATGATCCACCGCACCGCCTCCGCTCTGTTGCTCGGCCTGGCGGCGCTGGCCCTACCGGCCGTGGCCCAGGTGGAGAAGTTCATGCTCCAGCCCGGCAGCAAGGTTGGGCCGGAAACCCAGGTGAAGCCCACCAACTGCGTCACGGCCCCGGACGGCTCCGTCACCTGCGACACGCAGCTGGAGAACCCACCGAGCACCACACCGGCCAAACCGATCTACCAACCCTTCCGCAACTGAGTTCCGCCGCCGATGCGATCGCTGTTGCGGTGGTTCACCGATGCCGCCTATCTCCGCCTCGCAGATCGTGCTGAGCAGCAACTGGCCAAGCTGCTCGGCCTTCTGCTGCTGGTGGTCACGATCTTCGCCTCCTTCCAGCTGATCATCAGCGTGGTGGAGGCGATGGTCACCCCCAACATCACCTGGTACGGCGAGCGCCTCGTGCGCCTGCTGGGCGATCTGCTCACCCTCCTGATCGCCATCGAGGTGCTGCAGAACCTCAATTCCTATCTGCGCCATCACACCGTGCAGATCGAACTGGTGCTGCTCACCGCCATCACCGCCGTGGCCCGGAAGGTGATCGTGCTTCCCGCCGGCGCCGAGAACAAACCCTTGCTGCTGGCGGGCCTCGGGGTCGCCGTGCTGTTCCTGGCCCTGGCCTACGTGCTGGTGCGCAGGCCGGCGCGACTCACGGACTCCGATGAAAGAGAGCCAGCCAGATCGTCCCGGGAGGCCCGTCCGTCGCCTCCAGCCGATGGCGACGCCCCGCCGGAATCGAGAGAACATCCCCCCGGTTGAGTTCAAGGTCCATCGCCGCATCCGCGAAGCGGAGGCGGGCGCTTCCCTGCAGCAGCAGCACCCATTCCTCCTCCGGCTGGTTGTACCAGAAGCTTGCTGGGCTCGAGGCCCGGCAGGAATGGATCCGCTCCAGTCGCAAGGTGGGTGTTTCCAGCAACACCGTGGTGTGCTCCTCCCCCTCCGCGGGGCAGGGACCGGCCAGCAGATTGTTCGCTCCTGCGCTGGGGATCTCCGTTTCGCCCCAGCGCCGGCCGATCTCGAAGCCGAAGCGCCGGGCCAGGGCCACCACGTCGTGATGGCTGGCGCAGTCGCGGAGTTCGCGCTGCAGGTCGGGATCGGCCTGCGCGAGGGCAACGAAGGCGTTCAACTGCCGCACCTTCTCGAGAAACTGCTGCAACTGGGCTTCGGCCATAACCAAGCGAAGGGCTCACACCAGATCCTTGATCATCCGCCAGCGGCTGAAGCACACGCCGGCGAACAGCAGCGTTTCCTCGCTCTCCACCCGCCAGCCCAGACGCAGCAGGAGCGGGCGGGAGAGCTGGCTGGCCTCGGTTCGGATGCGCTGACAGCCACGGCGCCGTGATTCCTGCTCCAGCGCCTGCACGAGCGCACGAGCACGCCCCTGCCGACTGGCGCGGCCGCGGCAATAGAGCAGGGAGAGGCGATCGTCGGGTTCGAGCAGAGCGAACGCCTCGATGATCGTGTCGTCGTTCTCGGCGCAGCTGGCCAGACCATGGCCTCGCAGCAACGCTTCCCGCAGGCCAGGATCACGGCCGGCATGCTCGCCCCAGGCCTCAATCTGCTCCTGGGTGTAGAGCCCCACCGCCTGGCTGAGTACGGCGTCCCGATACACCGCCACCACCTGGTCGAGATCAGATGGCCGGAGTGGCCGCAGACAAGCCATCCACAGATTGCGACGGTTCGATTGTGGCGCAGGGGGGTTGGCACGTGCCCTTGCTGCTGTATCTTTTAGAAGTGAACGAGGGATCTTCCTCCGGTTCCAACCCTGTTGATTCAGGTCAAACTCCCGCGAAGCTCCCGCCCCAACCCTTTCTTCATCACCGCCCTTTCTTCCCATGCTCACTGGATCGGAATTGCTGGCCAAGGTCAAGGAGCTTGGCGACGTCGGCAAATCGGAGATCGTCCGCGCCTGCGGCTATGTCTCCACCAAGAAGGATGGCGGTGAGCGGCTCAACTTCACCGCGTTCTATGAAGCCCTGCTCGAGGCCAAGGGATTCGAGCTCGGTGCCACGGGCAAGGTGGGCAAGGGCGGCCGCAAGCTCAGCTATGTGGCCACCGTGCAGGGCAATGGCAACCTGCTGATCGGCAAGGCCTACACCGCCCTGCTGGATCTCAAGCCCGGCGATGAGTTCGAGATCAAGCTGGGTCGCAAGCAGATCCGTCTAATCCCTGCCGGTTCGAGCGAAGACGACGAAGAGTGAGTCGTTCGGGCCAGGCCTGTCGATCCGCTCTCCATGTCTGCGACGGGCTTCCCCTCGCCGGCAGACTGGTGAATCCCTCCAACGTCGCCATGGCTTCCGGTGCCCCAGCGCCTTCGGGCCTCTCAGACGAGCCGGCTGGGCGCTTCCCCTGGCGAGTGCTGGTGTCGGTGGTCCTGGCGATGGTGCTGCTCCTGGCCCTGTTCTGGCCGCCGCCGGCTTTCGGGCTGCCCCCAGTTGGCCAGGCCAGCCAGGGCGCCCTGGGCGAGGAGTTGTTCACCAACCACTGCGCCGGCTGCCATGTGCACGGCGGCAACATCATCCGCCGTGGCCGCACCCTGCGGCTGGATGCCCTGAAGCGAAACGGTCTGGCCGACCCCGCGGCGATCGCCGTGGTGGCGGCTGCGGGTCGCGGGCAGATGTCGGGTTATGGCGACGTGCTGGGCCCGGGCGGTCCGGAGGCTGTTGCGGCCTGGGTGTGGGAGCAGGCCCAGCAGGGGTGGCCCCGGTCCTGAGTCCAGCCGGATTCCAGGCCAGGCCTCAACTCCTCTCTTCCACTTTCTGACATCTTTCGATTGTTTTTGCCGAAACTGCTCTGTGACACGGTGATCAGTGTCCATCCGATGATGTGTATGGGAGTGTCGCTATCTAGACAGACATTGGTGTGAGACCCCTTTTCAAATGTCCAACAGCATCCGCAAGGGTCTGCTTCGCGGCGTCGGCTTCGCTGCCGCCAGCGGTGCACTGCTTGCCTCTCCCTCCTTCGCCGGTACAGAACCCGGTGCCGAGCAGCTCCGCCTCGAGCCCCAGGCCGCTCCTGCGACCGAGGTGGCCCAGGGCTATGGCTCCCCCACCACCGTGGAAGTGGTGGAAGTCGAATCCGTCAACGGCTGGTACCTGACCGTGGGTGCCGGTGCTGCCTGGCCCACCACCATGGGCTTCCGCACCAGCGACGTGTTCCCCGGTGATGAACCCTCCGGAGACTTCAGCTTCGGTGGCGGCTTCTCGATCGACGGCGGTGTCGGCTACGACTTCGGCGCCCTGCGCGCTGAACTCACCTACGGCTACACCCGTTCGAGCCTGAACGAAGTCAACATCAACAACAGCAACTACAACTTCAGTGGCTCCGGCATCATCAACAAGAATGATGTCATGGGTAGCCTGTACTGGGACATCGACACCAACAGCCGCTTCGTCCCCTACCTCGGTGGTGGTATCGGCTACACCAACCTCAGCACCCCCAGCTTCACCGTGGATGGCTATCGCACCGATAGCGCCAGCCGCGGGCTGTTCGGCTGGCAGGCCAAGGTCGGTGTCAGCTACATCATGAGCTACAACACCGACGTGTATCTCGAAGGCACCTACTCCGGCGCCAGCGGCTTCTACAACGGTGACGTCCACTACAACTCCTACAACGATTTCGGCGCCAAGCTCGGTTTCCGTTATCGCTTCGCCTCCCCCGAGGTGGTGGTGATCGCTCCCGAACCCCAGCCCGAGCCCGCTCCGGCCCCCATGCCTCAGCCCGAGCCCGAGCCTGCTCCCGCTCCGATCCGCGGCCTCTGGTGAGACCTGCCACCGTGCGGGTGTGGCTCTCGGGCCGCTCCCGCATCCCTGGAGGAGCCGGCATCCCGGCTCCTTTTTTTGTGCGGTCCGCCCGGGGAAGGGATCCGGTTCAGAAGGCCTGGATCCATGGATGGATCTCCACGGCGGTCCAGATGCCGTTGCGCCAGTAGATGTCTCCCTTCACCAGAGCTTCCACCTGCTCACGGCTCTCGGCCTCGTAGATGCCGAACACGTGGGTGCTGCCCTCGGTGGGTCCGAGGGTCACGAGGATGCCCTCCTCCTTCTGGCGGCGCAGGCCGGCGAGATGCTCCTCGCGGAAGGGGGTGCGGCGTTCGAGGGCGTTGTCGCAGTAGGTGCCCCAGAGAACGAATTTCACAGGAACTTGTCGCGGCGGAGGTGAACACGGATGAGTTTTTCATCCATCAGTCCTTCGCGGGCGTAGGGCGCTTCGTTGCAGCTCTCGAGCACGGCCACCAGCAGCTCGGGCCGGAAGGACAGCCCCTGCTGGCCGGCGAGTTCACTCACCTCGAGCACGGTCTGCATCCAGTTGATCTGCTCGCGCAGCCCGGCATCGTCACGGATGCGGCCGAGGAAGGCGAACAGCGTTTCCAGTTCGGTGCGGGGGGTGCTGGCGATCAGGTCGGACGGAGTGGACGGACCGCTGGTCATCGGCTGAGGGGCGGATCGGATCAGATTCCCACGGCGCCCGGGGCCACGGCATCCCCCACGGCACCCCAGCGGCCCATGAACGGCCAGCGCAGGGTCACCCGGGCCTCGGCATCGTTCGGCCAGCACGCCGCCAGGTCCTGCGCGAGGGTGGGCAAGGGATCGTGCCCACCGGCACGTGAGCGCTGCACGGCCGACCAGGTGCCGAGATGGCCCAGGAGTTCGGCGAGGGTCCAGTGGCGCTCGATGTGGAGGTGCTCGGGGAACGGCCATTCCTGGCCGGGAAAGTCGAGGCCGGCATAGGCGGCCTCCACCAGGCGGCGCTCCGGCGGCCACCAGGGGCCCAGATCGTGGTGGTAGAAGCGCTGCAGCACGGCGGCGACCGCCGGATCGAGCGCTTCCATCGGCAGGTAGCCGATCCAGGCCATCGGGCTGCCGGGCCGGCACACCCGCCGCACCTCACGGTTGAAGGCCGGCCCGGCGAACCAGTGCACCGCCGCCGCCACCACCACGCCGTCGACGCTGGCGTCCGCCAGGCCGCTGGCGGCTGCCTCGGCGCAGCGGTAGTGGATGCGGGGATGGGGGAAGGCCGCCGCCAGCTGGTCGGCGCTGGCGTCGGTGGCGATCACCTCCACGCCCCGTTCGGCCAGGGCGAGGGCCGCCTGACCGTTGCCGCAGCCGCAGTCCCACACCAAAGGAGCGACTTCACCGCCCGCGGCCGGCAGCCGCTTGAGGAACGCCGAGAAGAACTCCGGCGGATAGCTGAGGCGATGGCGGGCGTACTCCCCGGCCACCGCACCGAACCAGTCACACGGCCTGTCCATGCCCCCCATCATGGGGAGGCCGCTCCGCACCCCGCCCCGTGCGCCTGTCCTCCGTGTCCCTGCCGGCCCTGCTGCTGGCGGCTGCCACCGCCGCCTTCGTGCCCGGGGAGCGGGCAGGAGCCGCTCCGGCGGTTGCCCAGCCCCGACTTGGCGCTGTGGCTTCTGATGCCGCCGAAGCCGACCCCGCCCGGCTGATGGGGGTGTGGTCGCTGGCGGATAACGCCAACGTGCTGTTCAACCTGCGCCTCGACGCCGACGGCCGGGCCACCACCGCGGCGGCCGGCCGCGGGCCTCGGCCCGAGGGGGCCGGTGCGTTCACGGCCGCCGATCTGCTGGAGCGGGGGCGGTGGCGGGGCTGGGGCAATGGCGTGCGGGTGGATTACTCCAGCGGCTGGACCGACACCCTGCTGCTGGGGCCGGCGGGGATGGTGCAGTGGTCATGGGCGCCCGGCGCCGACCGCAGCGGCCCTCCCACCAATGCCGGCAAAGCCGTGCGTGTGGACGCCGGGGTGACCGCGCTGGTGGGGGTGTACCGGATCATGCCGCCGTCGGCGGCCCAGGCCCCCTGGTTGGCGAGCCTGCTTTCCGATGGTCGGGCCGCCAATACCCTGGACGCCGACGGAAGCGGCAACTGGCGGATGCAGGCCGGCGCCGTGGTGATCGACTGGTCGAGCGGCCGACGCACCCGCCTGCTGGTGAAGCCCCAGGGGCCATTCCGCGCGGAGCTGTGGTCGGTGGGGGCGAACCGCGACGGCGCGCCGTCGCAGGTGGCGGAAGCGATCCAGCTCTGAGGGGGCGGGGCCGCAGCAGCGGCCCGGGCTTCAGGCGGCGTCGAGGGCCTGGCGCAGGCTGCGCACGAAGCCGGCCGCAGCGGCGGCCACGTCGCTGCCGGCGGCATGGGCCTCGGCCATCACCCGCACCAGGGCACTGCCGACGATGGCGCCGTCGGCACCCCAGTCGCGCACCTGGCGGGCCTGGTCGGGGCCGGAGATGCCGAAGCCCACGGCCACGGGTGCACCGCCGAGGTCCTTGAGCCGGCGCACCAGGGGCCCGACCCGGTCTTCGAGCTGGGTGCGCACGCCGGTGACGCCGGTGACGCTCACCAGATAGGTGAAGCCGCGGCTGGCGGCATGGATGCGGGCCATGCGCCCGGCCGGCGTGGTGGGGGCCACCAGGAGCACGAGATCGAGGCCATGGGCGGCGGCGATCGGCGAGAGCTTCTCGGCCTCCTCGAGCGGCAGATCGGGCACCACCAGCCCGGCGGCGCCGGCGGCGGCGGCATCGCGGCAGAAGTCCTCCATGCCGCGGTTGAGCAGGGGGTTGCTGTACGTGAACAGCACCACCGGGACGGTGAGGGTGCCCCGCAGGCCGGCGAGCATCTCGAGCACCCGGCCCGGGGTGGTGCCGGCGGCCAGGGCGCGGCCGGCGGCCGCCTGGATCACGGGCCCGTCGGCGAGGGGATCGCTGTAGGGGATGCCGAGTTCGATCAGGTCGGCGCCTTCGGCCTGCAGGGCGAGCAGGGCATCGCGGGTGACCGCCAGCGACGGGTCGCCGGCCATCAGGAAGGGCATCAGGGCGCAGCGCCCCTCGGCCGCGAGGGCGGCGAAGCGATCGCGGATCGCTTGGGGATGGGTGGCCGGGTCGGAGAGGGAGGCGCTCATCGGGCCGGGCGGCGGGGCGTCGCAGCCGAGCCTATGGGAGCACCGATTCCTCGTTGGCGGTGGCCTCAGCCAGCAGCCGCTCCTGCTCCTCGGGCGGCAGGGCCTGGAAGCGCTGCATCAGTTCGTCGTCGCTGAGGGCGTTGGCGCTCTCGCGGTGGATGCGGCGCTGCTCGAGGTAGGTCATGCGGCCGGTGACCACCCGGAACAGATAGGTGGCCGTCCAGCCCAGCACGAGCACCATCAGCAGGGCCGAGGCGGCGATGCCGGGGGAGAAACCATCGAGTCCGCCGACCTTGAAGCCGGCGTAGCCGGCGGCGCCGATGCCGAAGACGGCGAGGCCGAGCAGCAGGGCCTGTCCGCGCGTCATCCGGGGCGCACCTCGCCCTGGCCGGCCATGCGGAAGTTGAGGAAGGGGGCGAACAGGATCAGGCCGGGGAAGAACAGGAACACCAGGCCGTAGACGCCGGTGCGCTCGATCTTGCCCATCACGTTCCAGCGGCGGTGCATCCAGAAGTAGAGCGCCAGGGGCACCACCACCAGATAGGCCGCGGCGAGGGCGCCGTAGAGACCCAGCACCAGCAGGGTTTCGGAGGAGATCTCGCTCAGGAAGGCGGGCATCGCCGGGACCACGGGGCTGATGGACGCGAAATCTAGACTCCGAGGGCGGGGGCATGGCGGAATCGGTAGACGCAGCGGACTTAAAATCCGCAGGCCGCAAGGCTGTGGGGGTTCAAGTCCCCCTGCCCCCATCCGCCAGAAGCCTTGCCGTAACTGGCATTTGCCGATGACGCGTCCACGGCCGCGATCTGCGTTTAGGCGCTGTCGCCATGGCCTCCAGGGACACCTGTCCGGCCCGTATCAACGGGGGCCTGAAGCAGCTGGGATGCACTGCGGCGATTGAGGTCTCACCCTTTGGGAAGCGCATCGGTCTGCGCGCCACCTTGCCGACCCCCGAGGGGGTGTGGAAGCAACGCCGAATCAGCACAGACCTTGGCTATCCGTGGGGGATCGAGCAGGCCCGCAAGCTTGCTGAGCAGTTCAGTAAGAACGCCGAACTCCATCGCATGGGGCTGGAGCCGTTCCCCTTCGATCGGTGGTGCGAAGGAGCCTCGATGTGCGGCCACGACGAGGATCAGGCGGTCAGCGGCCTTGAGGCCGTCCGTCGAACAGAGCAGTGCTGGAGCCAGCAGCGGAGGTGAGGGGAGAGCGCTGCCGTCTGCTGGGCGACTGACTACGCATCGCCTCTGAAGCCCCTGCTACCGCTGGCACGGGTTGACCGGAACGCGTTGAAGGCCCTTGGAGAAAGCAAAGCGGTGGGACGTCGGAGTCGTCGGCGGGCTTCGATCGCGGCCGTGGCGCTTGCCCGCGCGCTTGGTATGGGCCCCGAAGCGGTCGGGAGGCTCAAGGACCTGGGGAAGGGCTCTAGCCCTCAGAAGAATGCCTCTCCCCGCGACCTGCCCACGGATCAGGTGATCGTTCGGGTCATTGATGCCCTGCCGGCAGATGGGCAGTGGGTGGCTGGCATCTGTGCCACCTACGGCACCCGCCCCCATGAGGTTCTGATGAGTGCCGATGGTCTCGCCAATGGTCTGATTGCCATCGGTGGCGGCAAGACAGGACCACGCCAGGGGCTGCTGCTGAGCCTGGGCTTCAGGTCAAGACGTGCCTGGATCACATTCAGCTGAGCGCAGATGAGATTAAGTTGCTGTTTGATGTCGCTTCTGCATGGCGGCTGTTGGCCGCGCCAAGGCGGGAGAAAGTACCTTGATCGCCACACTCACCGGCCGCGATCAGGGGGCCATCGGTGATGGACGCCAGGGCTTTACTCGCTACAACCGTGCTTACAATTTCTACGGCATCCGCTTGATCGATACGCCAGGCATTGCTGACGCTGGTGGCCAAGGGCTACAGTTCCGAGCAGGATGAGCAGTGCGATTCGAACGTGGCCCGCATCATTTTCCCGGAAAGCGACCTGGTCTGCTTCGTGATCGACAGCGACTCCACCGTGCCCTGTACGAGGGAGCTGATGCAGCAGCTGCATCAACGGGGCAAAGCCTTCCTGATTCACCTCAACGTGAAGGTCGGATTGCAAGGGGGCTTCGATCTCCTCCGTCGCCGATTGGAGGCCAAGTTTTCCCCGCGCGGTGAGCAGTCGATCAGCGGCAACATCGCCTCGATTCGCCGGGATCCAAGCAAAGCTCTCGGTGTTCACGCTGCCGAGGCGGAAGCCTGGAGGGAGCTCAGCCGAATCGATCTCTTCCTTGAGCAACGCGATCAGCTGATCACCCAGCAGGCCACAGACCTGCGGCGCCAGACATTGCGAGCCAACCCAAGGCGCGACCTCGAGCGAATCATCGAAGACCTCGGATTACTCGAGGCAGACCTCGGCACTCAGGCGAGGATCTTCGGTGAAAGCGAGCAGGGAGCCATTGCCAGCAGTGCTGCGGTGCCAGTGGGAACGCCACCCGTCTGCCGCTCCGCTGTCTGGTGAAACGCCTGAGTGGCAACGAAGCTGAAACCCATGCGCACCAAGTGTCACACCCCGCAGACCAATCGACAATCGAGCGTTCTGCAGTGCCTCCAAAGGGTGCTGATCGCTCGATGACCTGGTGAGGAAGCACAGCCGATGAACGTGTTGATCGTGCATCAGAACTTTCCGGGCCAGTACCGCCACCTGGCCGCCGCCCTGGTGGCCAGGGGCGATCACGTCGTGGCCATCGGCGGCCCTACCGCGGAGTCATTGGAGGGGGTGACCCTCCACCGCTACGACCCCATGCCTGCTGGCGGGGTGCCACCTTGCCACGACTGGGTGGGCGACATTCAGATCAAGGTGCTCCGAGCAGAAGCCGTGGCAGCTCGGATTGAAGCGCTGCGCAACAAGGGGCTGATTGTGGATGTGGTGATCGGCCATCCTGGCTGGGGCGAGCTTCTGGCCATCAAGGACGTATTGCCGGAGGTGCCGGTGCTGCACCAACTGGAATTCTTCTATCAACTGGAGGGTGCCGATGTTGGCTTTGATCCAGAGTTCAGCCAGGCGAGCTGGCGTTCCCGGGCCCGCCTGCGCCTGCGGCGCGGCACCCAGTTGCTGGCCCTCGAAGACCTGGACTGGGGCCTGGCTCCCACCCGCTGGCAGGCCAGCACCGCGCCTGGCGCCTACCGCGATCGGATCAGCGTGATCCATGAAGGGATCGACACCACCCGGGTGGCACCGCGGCAGGGGGCTGAGATTCGTCTGGAGAAGGCAGGCCTCACCCTGCGGGCCGGTGATGAGGTGGTGAGCTTCGTGGCCCGCAACCTGGAGCCCTACCGGGGCATCCACTGCTTTCTGCGGATGCTGCCGTTGCTGCAGCAGCTGCGCCCCCAGGCGCGGGTAGTGATTGTGGGAGGAGAGGGTGTGAGCTACGGGGCGCCACCACCGGGCGGGGGCAGCTGGAAGCAGGTGCTGCTGCAGGAGCTCGCCGGCAAGCTCGATCTCTCCCGGATTCACTTCGTGGGGCGGGTGCCCCATCCGCTGTTGCATGAGCTGTTTCGGATCTGCGCCTGCCATGCGTATCTCACCTATCCCTTCGTGCTGAGTTGGAGCCTGCTGGAGGCGATGGCCTGCGGTGCCGTGGTGATCGGTTCTGCCACCGCGCCGGTGCAGGAGGTGATCGAATCCGGTCGCAATGGCTTGCTGGTGGATTTTTTTGACACCGAAGCTTGGGCCCAGACCATTGCCGCCGTGCTGGCAGACCCGCAACGGTTCAGCTCCCTGGGCCAAGCTGCCCGCCAGTCGGTGGTGGAGCGCTACGACCTGGCAACGGTGTGCCTGCCGGCCCAGCTGGCGCTGGTGGATGGGCTGGCAGCTGGACGACTGCCCACGCGTAAAACGTTCTGATGATTTGAGTCCCCCGCCCGTCCTGTAAAACGTGCGCCTGATGTGCTGAGGAATCTCTGGGCACTAGGGGCTTGAGAAGCAGCTGGGTTCAAACCCGCCGCGTTGGATCGCAAGTTGACTGAGGAGGGCTGGCACCTGGGGCCAGGTGTCTATGGAGACGTTCCGTTGGGTCCGGGGCACCTCGGACCGGGTCGTCAACGGTGCAATGGACGGCGTGGCTGTTCTCATGACAGCAGTGACACGCCAGGAACGTCAGGGATCCGTTGAGAGTGTTGGAGCAGGGGCCGGATCGTCAGCGCGCTCCTGACGGGTGCTCCCCGGGATGGGCAGCGGCGCACCCGAACCCGCATGGTGCAAGCCGTGGGGCCGATGTGGGCGGAGCGTCAGAAGCGGAAGCCGATGGCGATCAGCGATCAACCTTCAGGCCGCCGCAGTCCTGCCAGCTGTCCAGCAGGCGTGCAAGCTCATCCTTCATGGTGGCGAGTTCGGAAATGCGCAGGCTGATTGATTCCATTTGTGCCGAGATACTGTCTTTCAGAACAGAGCAGTTGCAGACACCGGCTCGTCGCACCTCAAGGATCCTTGCCAACTCTGGAAGCGACACATCCATCGCTCTAAGGGCACGAATGATCTTCAGCTCAGCGAGATTCTCCTCATCAAACAGCCTGTAGCCAGAGGCGGAGCGCGTCCTGGGCTGGAGCAGCCCCTCATCGCAGTAGTAGCGGATCGTCTTCACCGGCAAGCCGGTGCGCCTGGCCACCTCGCCGATGCGCAGGCTCGGAGCGGTTTTCGCTGACGGAGATCCCTGGCGAGCCAAGGCAAGAACCCTCCATTTAGTAGAAGCTTTCCAACACTAGGCAGCGCCAGGCCGCGTGGAGTCCCGGACGCAACTCTCTAGCAGCAGCGCGTTACTGGAGACATTTGCTACGCTAGAGACCAAGCGGGTTGAGGCTCCTTTCGCTCGCATCCGGCCGATGTCGTTCCTTCCAAGTCCATGGGCAGCCCAGGTGGCAGCCGCGATCGGTGCCAACCTCCTGGTTTCCGCCGCCGGCCTGGCCGCTCCAGCCGTCGGTTCAGGCGGCGTTCCCGCCCTCTACCCCACCCAGGCTGAGGCGGAGAAAGCCGCCAGGCTGCACTTCAACTGCACCGGCGCCCACAAGATGGGGAACCAGTGGATGCCCTGTGCCAAGCACGGTGACGGCCACGGCTCCGGAACCTCCCACTGAGGCCGGGCACTCCCATGGGTCACTGCGGGGATAAGCCCAAAAGGATCGCCATCGGGGTGGCGCCCCTGGGCATCATCTCGATCGGCATCGTGCCCATGGGGGTGGTGAGCATCGGCGTCGTGCCGATGGGGGTCATCAGCCTCGGGGTGGTGGGCATGGGGGTGCTCAATGCCTGCGTGGTGGGCATGGGGGTGGTGGTGGCCGGTGTCCATGCCATGGGGATCTGGTCGTTCAGCCCAGGGACCAGCCATCAACACCACAGCAGCGGGGCTGCGCAGCAACAGCTGATGGCCAACCCGAGCAGGCAGGTGGCCCTTCAGAAGGCGCGTGAACTGGGCTGTGAGGGCGTGCACGCCATGGGCGATCTTTGGATGCCGTGCTCAGTGCATCCAAATCAACACTCCACACACCAACATTAACTTCATGAAGCCGATTCGCAACCTCAGCCTGGCTCTGACCCTGGCTCTGCTGGCTGCCACTCCCTCAGCCCTCGCGTGCGGCGGCGGCGGATCGGGAAGCTATCGCAAACCTGCGCGGCCTGGCCAGCACCAGCACCAGCATCAACACAGTCAGGGGGCGCCATCATCAGAGAAAGGATCCACAACTCCCCAGGATGCGCCCCAGTAAGGGAGTGCTGGGAGCTGTGGCTGCCACTGAGAAACGACGAGCTTGCGATCAGAACCGGAAGCTGGTCTTCACGAGGCCACCGAACTGGCTGAAGCTTTCGCCCGAAGGTGTCACCTGGCCGAGGGGGCGACTGAGATAGATCAGAGCCGGGGTGATCGAGATGTTGTCGGTCACCTGGAACTTGTACCACCACTCCCACACATAGTTGCCGTCGTTGGGAGTCACGCCACCGGTGAGTGCGGTGGCAAAGACGGGTTGGGCGACAGCGAAGCCAAAGTCGTTGCCCTTCTGGAATACATCGGTCCACTGCAGACCCACCATCCAGGACTGGCTGGTGCTGAGGCTGCCGCGGGGCTGGGACGTGCTGGTGGTGGTGGTGTTGATGCCCCACCCGAGGCTGAGGGACGGCAGCCAACCGCTGCGCAGGGGTTGCCAGAAAGCGCTCAGACCCCAGGCACTGGTGGCGGCATTGATGTTGTGATCGATGGCGCTGTGCGTGAACGGGGTGGTTCCTGGGACGAACTGGGTCTCCGGTTGCACGTAGGTCCAGATTGCAGCCAGGCCCCATTGCTCCTGCTGATAGCCCAGCTGAACACTGCCAGTCGCGCCAGAATTCCTGTTGCCAAGTCCACCGCCACCGTCCTCTGCCGAAACACTTGGATTGCCGCTGTCGCCATTGGCAGCAACGTAATTGGCACTGATGCTGAAGCCGTTGCTCTGCCACCAGAGGCCGGCGCCCGCTCCAAGATTCTTGCTGTAGGCCGCAGGAGCACCATTCACCGTCATCACGTTGAGGATGGTGTCAGCCGGATAGTCGCTGGGCCACAGGGCCAGCATGTCTTCCTGTCCCACGCGAGCGCCCAGCGTGGCCATGAACCCGCTGCCGATGGGCCATTGGTAGAAGAGCTTGTCAATCGCCACGACATCGGGGCCAGCATCCTCCTCAAAGGCCACTTCCAGGGTTGAGAGCGCCAACGAATGGGGCTCACCGCCAAACACGCTGCGGCCGAAGTTGCCTGCGCGCAGGTTGGTGCGCAGCAGATCCTTGCCGTTGAAGCTGGTGTCGAAGGTCAGCTGCACGTCGTAGTTGAACGTGGTGGCATTGGGCAGGGATACTGGCGTCCGTGGACGGCCCGTGAATTCATTCGGTGCCCGATTGACCGTGTTGGCCCCCGTGTCGATCGCCGATCCTGAGAAGGCATTGGCGCCCACCACAAACGTGGCTTGCCCGCTCAGCTTGGTGGTGGTGGAGAACCGGGTGGCCTCCAGCTCACCCACCTTGGCTTCGAGCCCATCGACACGGCCGCGCAGCACGGCGAGTTCCTTCTCGAACTCGGCCATCAGGCGCTTGAGCTCATCGGTGACCTCGGTGATCCGGTCAAGGCAGGCGTTGAGCAGGGCGGCGGCCTCAAAGCGGGTCATCGGCTGGCCGCCCTTGAAGGTGCCATTGGGATAGCCGGCCACGCAGCCGTAGCGCTCGATCAGGTTGGAGAGCGCCTGGTACGCCCAGTCGCTCGGCCTGACGTCGGAGAACTGGGAAATGCTGGTGACCTGCTCCTGGCTGGCGTAGGGGTTCACTCCCGCCGTGTCGAGGCTGGCGGCACCTGATGCCATCGGAGCGGCAAGACCAAGAACGATGAGCGTGGAACGCAGAGGAAGCATGGACCAAAGTCTCAGGGGCGCCGCCGTGACGGCTTCGGCGAAATGGTCCCCCAGGTCTCCACCAAGTTGCGAGTGCTGGAGACTTTTGTTAGGGTCTCGAAACAGCGGTCGCGCCATCGGCCTTGTGCCTGGAAGCTCCACGGGAGCGGGGGGCTCCGGCATCATCGATGGCGCCAGCGGCTCACCAACCTGACAGTCATGAGGATGGTCAGCACCTGTGAGTCTGCGGATCCTTCAACCAAGGCGCGCCGGCGGACCAGCCGCCTCCCCCCAGGCACGCAAGCGCCTGTAGAGCCGGTAACTCCGGCGGACACCGTCAAGGACGGGCCCCGGCACCCGGAGTCCCAGCGGCGCGATCAGCGGCCTGTAGACGGTGTGATATGCCCAGCGCAGGTCCTGCCAGGCCCGGCAGGGTTGTGGCTCGAGGAAGTCGGAGATGTCAGCGATCAGGCCCCGCTCCTGATGCACCATCACATTGCGACCGTGCACATCGTTGCCGTGCAGTCCGCGGCTGACGGCATAGGCAAGCCCCGCATCGATGTCGGCAATCGCCCCAGGTGGGATGGGGATGCCCTTGCGCAGACAGTCGTAGAAGGTGGTGCCGTGCAGTCGCCCGAGCACCAGATAGCCCTCGCCCACGTGGAAACACTGGGTGAACGAGGGATGGGTGCCGATGCGGCGGTACACCTCGGCCTCCTGCTCCCATCCCGCTCGACCGGGTGCGTACACCTTCACAACCAGATCAGGGTGGTGAGGATGGTTCAGCACCGCGGCGTAGTTGCCGCTGCCCAGGCTGCGCCAGGGCTGGCGAAGGCTCAACACCCGCACCGGGTCATGGGGATCAGCGCTGTGGAGGCGCAGCCCCGGGAGAAGCTGGTCGTGGATGCGCTGCACCAGGTCCGGCAGGTTCTGATCGAGGCAGCGCTCGTGCACGGGTGTACCTGATGGCCGACGGCAGCGGCCCGCTCGTGGATGGGCATCGTATGGAGACCAGCGCGATCTCCGGCGGACCTGGACCGGCGTGTTGGCCTTGAGGATTGGCTTACTTGTGCGTGGTGCCCTCGAGGACACCGGGCCGCGGCAGCACCCCGAGGGCCTGCAGGCTGGCGCGACCCAGCTGCTCCCGCACCTGCTGCTGGGCTGTTTTGGGGAAGGGCAGGTTCTGGTGGGCCAGCCTGGAGAGAAAGCGGGTCTGCTCCACGGCACTGATGGCCAACGGACCCCGCAGCCAGAACGTGGTCACGTCGCTGCCGATCAGCTCGTTGCCATAGCCCAGGCGATGGACCGCCTCGTCCATGCGGCGCAGGCCGATGCTGCGGGCCAGTTCCTGATAAAGGGGAACGTTCGACACGCGGATCGCACCGCGCAGGCCCATCGGTTCCAGCCACTCCGTCATGAACGGATTGGGCCCACCGGTGTAGGGAATGCGTTCATCCACCCCGGACACCCCCCCAGCGAAAGGCCGATCAGGGAGTTGGGGATCTTGAAGGTGGAGGCCGGCGAGAAGCGCTGCTCGGCGCGGGCCTGGTTGTAGCCCCGCAGTTCGCCGCGGCTCTCATCCAGCAGCACGAAGGTGCCCACTACCCCCGCCCGCTGGAACAGGGCCGCCACAGCGGGTTCGTCGCGCCAGGTTTCCGCAGCCGCTGCTGCGGTCGGGAGGGCCAGGAGCCCCGCGGCGATGAGGGTCAGTGGCTTGCCCATGCTGTGAAGGGGGAGGGATTCAGGATGAACGGCAGCGGCCCGCAACGGATGGAGCGAATCCACGGCCCATGGGCTTGGCTGGCTGCCGTCGCCGTGGACCTCCCATGACGCTATGGAGGGAACAGGCCCATGAAGGTGATCCCGCTGCGGCTGGGGCCAGGCGAAGACCTGCGCCTGGCGCTGGAGGACTGGATGGGCCAGCAAGGCGAACAGGCCGGATGTCTGCTCAGTGGCATCGGCAGTCTTTCGGTGGCGCGCATCCGGCTGGCAGGACAGCAGCAGCCCACCAGGCTCAGCGGCGATCTGGAGATCCTGTCGCTCGCCGGAACCCTTGCGCGCGATGGCGCCCACCTGCATATCGCCATCGCCGACAGCCGGGGCCAGGTGGTCGGCGGCCATCTTGCCCACGGATCGCTGGTGCGTACCACGGCGGAACTGGTGGTGGGTCTGCTGCCGGAGTGGAGGTTCCGGCGCGAGCTTGATGCCGCCACGGGCTGGCGCGAGCTGGTGATCGAGCCGCAGGGCGGAGACTGAACCCAGAGGCATCTCCAGGCGAGACAGCTGCCTCCGCTCTTGTGGAGTTGCTCGGCAGAAGGCATCGCCGGCATGCGTTCACAGCTGCGTCACCCAGACCCCCACGGTCATGCTCGATCGGGCAGGGCCGCGGAAGGATCCGGCCACCGGCGGCACCGCATCGGGCCGGTGGGAGATCGCCACGGCGATGTGGTCGGGTCCGGCCAGGGTGCCGGTGGTGGGATCGAATCCCGTCCAGCCCGCCCCCGGCAGGTACACCTCCGCCCAGGCATGGGTGGAGCCGCCGGCTTCCGGTGACAGGGGATCGTGCAGATAGCCGCTCACGAAGCGGGTCGCCAGTCCCAGCAGGCGGGATGCGGCCATCAACAGCGTCGCGAAGTCGCGGCAGGAGCCACTGCCGCAGCGGATGGTGTGGGCGGGAGGCTGCACGCCGGGCTCCTCGCGCCTGATGTAGTGGAACCTGTCGTGAATGCAGGAGCAGATGCGCTCCAGAAGGCTGTACGTCTCCAGATGCTCCCCGGGGGCATAGAGGCCGGCCACCCAGAGCTCCAGGGCAGCGTCATGATCCACAGGCCGGCGATAGGGAGCCAGCAGCAGTTGCTCCTCAGCGCTGTACTGGAATGGAAAGAACTGCGCCACCGGGTCGACCAGAAAGTCGAGGGGGGCCTGGTGGTACTGCTGGATCAGCACCTCGCTCTCGATCCTCAGGCTGTCGGCAGGTTCGGAGAACGTGGCGATGGCCACCGAGTTGTCTTCCGCATCCCGGTGCCACCTGAGCGTGGCTGTTGGTGAGATGTGCAGCAACGATGCTTCGATCCGCAGCTCATGGCTCTCCCGCGGCCGCAGCCGCAGGGTGTGCGCATGCAGCCCCACCTCTGCGTCGTAGCTGTAGAGGGTGTGGTGTCGGATCCGATAGCGCTGCATCGTTACGGCACCTTTGGGGGGTGGGTTGCCTCTAGCTTGATGCCATCCACGCTGCGGATGGCGCCATCGGCATCGGATTCATCCCGCCACCGCCCCACTCGCACTCCGGGCTTGAGGGTTTCTGGCAGCCGTGGGCCGGCCATTCCTTCGGAGCCGACAGCCTGGCGCTGTTTCTGATCATCCTGGCGCGTTATTTCCTGGTCGCCGGAGGCTGCTGGTGGCTGCTGCGTGCCTGCCGTCCCCACGCCTCAGCAGCGTTGAGTGAGCTGCAGGGGAGGCGGATCCGCGATGGGATCCGCCATGACATCCGCCTGTCGGTGCTGTCGGCGGCGGTGTTCGCCGTGGCGGCCGCCGCGGTGCTGTGGCTGCAGGCCCATGGCATCACCCGGCTGTATGCAGACGCCGATCCCGGGCACTGGTGGTATCTGGTCGTGAGTTATCTCACGGTGCTGATCCTGCAGGATGCGCTCTTCTACGCCACCCACCGCCTGTTTCATCATCCGGGGCTCTACACCGCCTTTCATAGGGGCCACCACCTTTCACGCCGGCCCACGCCCTGGACCTCCTTTGCGTTCGATCCGCCGGAAGCCCTGGTGCAGGCCCTGTTTCTGGTGGGGATCGTGATGCTGATCCCCCTGCATCTGATCACCCTTCTGGCCGTGCTCAGCACCATGACCGTATGGGCGATCGTGAACCATCTCGATCTCGACACCCTCCCGCGTCGCTTCCCCCACCACCTGCTGGGCCGCTGGGTGATCGGTCCGTCGCACCACTCGCTGCACCACAGCAGGCCGTCGGTGCACTTCGGCCTCTACTTCACCTTCTGGGACCGGGTCGGCGGCACGCAGGATGGCCGCTATGGCGTGGGTCGCCGCTTCATCAGCGTGCGATCTTCAGCGGAGCAACCCTGACGGCGGTGATCGGCAGCAGCGCATCGGCCTCCGCCGCCTCGTCCACGGCTGATCTGGTGGTGGTGGGCAGTGGCCTGGGCGGGCTCTGCGCCGGGGCCCTGGCCGCCCGCCATGGCCTCGAGGTGCTGGTGCTGGAAGCCCATGACCGGCCCGGTGGCGCGGCCCATGGCTTCGAGCGCCGGGGCTTCGCCTTCGAATCGGGGCCCTCGCTCTGGAGCGGGCTGGGGAGCTGGCCCAGCACCAATCCCCTGGCCCAGGTGCTGCGGGCGATCGGCGAGTCGGTGCCCGTTCGCCGGTACCGCGACTGGGGGCTGCTCCTGCCCGAAGGCCAGCTGCGGGTGGGCGTGGGCCTGGAGCCGTTCCTGGCGGTGGTCCGCGACCTGCGCGGACCCGCCGCCGCCGAGGAGTGGGCCCGGTTCATGGGGGTGCTGCAGCCGCTTTGCACGGCGGCGCGATCCCTGCCCCTGCTGGCCCTGCGACCGGGTCTGGGCACGGCGGCGGTGCTCGGCGGCCAGGGGCTGGCCCTGCTCGGCCATGCCGGCCGGCTCGGCCAGCTCGGCGGTGCCTTCGGACCGCTCGCCCGCCGCCACCTCAGCGATCCCTTCCTGCTCCACTGGGTGGAGTTGCTCTGCTTCCTGATCTCCGGCCTGGGGATGGATCAGACCAGCGCGGCGGCGATGGCCACCCTGTTCGGCGAGTGGTTCGAGCCCGAGGCGGCGCTCGACTACCCGATCGGCGGCAGTCCGGCGGTGGTGGCGGCGCTGGTTCGCGGCCTGGAGAGCCACGGCGGCCAACTCCGCACCCGATCCCCGGTGGCGGAGATCCTGGTGGCGGAGGGCAGGGCCTGCGGCGTGCGGCTCGCCGGCGGCGAGGTGATCGGCGCGCGCCGGGGCGTGATCGCCAACCTCAGCCCCTGGGATCTGCCGGCCCTTCTGAACCACGACGCCGCACCGGCGCGATGGCGGAACCGGCTGGAGGCCACCCCGGCCTGCGCCAGCTTCCTGCACTGGCACCTGGGCCTGCGCGGCGACGATCTGGCTCAGCTGCCGATCCATCACGTGTGGGTGGGCGACTGGCAGCGGGGCATCGGCGCCGAACGCAACATGGTGGTGCTCTCGATGCCGTCGCTGCTCGATCCCGCGCTCGCCCCGGCAGGGCATCACGTGCTGCACGGCTACACCCCCGCCAACGAACCCTGGGAGGTGTGGAAAGACCTGGAGCCGGGCACCGCCGCCTACGATCAGCGCAAACGGGAGCGCTGCGCGGTGTTCCATCACGTGTTCGATGGGGTGCTGCCCGACTGGCGCGAGCGCGTGGTGATCGAACTGCAGGGCACGCCCCTCACCCACCGCCGCTACCTGCGGATGCACCAGGGCAGCTACGGCCCCGCCTGGCCTGCCGATCGTGGCCCCTTTCCAGGCGGCACCACCCCGATCCAGGGACTGGTGCTGTGCGGCGCCGGTGTGTTCCCGGGGATCGGCGTGCCCCCGGTGGCCGTGAGCGGCGCCATGGCGGCGCACCATTTCGTGGCGGCCCACCAGCAGCGGCAGCTGCTGGTGGAGAGCAGCATCCTGGCCGGCTGAGAGTTCCCTGTCGGCCGGCATCAAGCCGGCGGCACCAGGCGCCGGTACTGCCGGTACCCCTTGCGCAGGCCATCGAGCAGTGGACCTGGAGCCCGCAGGCCCAGGGGAGCGATCCATGGGCGGTACAGCCAGTGGTAGGCCCAGCGCAGGTCCTGCCAGGCCCGACAGGGCGCAGGGTTGAGAAAATCGGAGATGTCCACGATCAGTCCACGGCCCCGGTGGACCATCAGGTTGCGCCCGTGCATGTCGTGGCCATGCAGCCCGCGGCTGACGGCATGGACGAGCCCGGCATCAATGTCCTGGATCGCCTGCAGCGGGATGCGGAGGCCCCGCCGCAGACAGTCCCACAGAGTGACCCCTCGCAGGCGGCGCATCACCAGGTCGTGATCGTTCACGTTGAAGCACTGGGAAAAACCCGGTGGCAGCCGATGCGCCGATACACCTCAGCCTCCTGTTCCAGTCCAGGCCGCCCGGGCTGCGGCAGGCTCAGCACCCAGACGGGGTCGTGCGGATCGACGCTGCGGAGCTGCAGCTGCGGAAGCAGCTGGTGATCGATCCGCTGCAGCAGCTCAGGCAGTGACGGATCGTGGGGGGCCTCAGCAGGGGCGGACATGCGGCTTCGCGGGATCCTGGCCATGCGAAAACTGGCAGGAGCGTCGTGATGCTGCCCGATGCCGCCAGCGCATCGCCTTCCCTGACAGGGAGATCAGTGGAGCTGATCAGTGGCATCGGCAGCCTTGATGGCCCAGGCGCCTGCCGCGCACGCAACATCCCGCAACAAGCCGTTACAGTGCGCCCACCGGCATCGCCGGGCTTATCTATCGCCCCCTGCGGGCACACCCCCATCCGTTCTCATGACCGCCACAATCCAGCAGCG
>JANWUS010000015.1 GCA_024958715.1 Cyanobium sp. FGCU52
ACTGCGAGGCCAGAGCGCCTCCTGAGGGACGCGGAGCTTGCTACCTAATCAAGTCAGGCCATGTATGTCGCCAAACATGGCGGCAAGGGCCATCTCATCATCGCGGAGGCTCCTTCTTCGGCGTAGCACAATCGAACTCTCTTCCCTCACACCATTGAATGCGCATCAAGCAGCTCATCGTCCTGCGGCATTGCAGGTCGCTGCTGGCGTATCTGGAGATGGGGTGAATCAGGGACAGCGCGTCTGGCCATGGCTGGCGCGCCGCCAGCTCTGGAAACAGCTGTTGGTGGCGTCGAGTACCAGCGGTCCGTAGAGATCGTTGCGCTGCCCGTCGATCAGCTGCTGCTGGTTGATCCAGGTGCCGGGGGCGGGCAGGGTGGTGCGCAAGCGCACTGCGTCGGCGCCGGGGGCCGCCGTGAGCGTGGGGGTGGAGACCACCGGCTCGGGGCCGAAGATGCCGGCGGCGGTGCCGGCGCCGCTGCGGCGGCCGCCGCTCACCAGCCAGAACTGGCCCAGCTTGGCGGCCAGGTAGGGATGCAGATCGGCCCGGCCGGTGGGGGGATCGGGCACGGCGTAAAGCCTTGGGTCGATCTCCACCTTCAGCGGGCTGGGGCTGCCGGCCGGTGCTGCCACCACGTCGGCACGCAGGGTCTGCAGCAGCCCCACCGCTTCCGGCACCGCCAGATCGCCGGCGCTGGCCAGCCCGATCCGCCCCAGCGGCGTGCTCACCACCAGCGGCGCCTCGCCTGGGCTGGCCCAGGCCTGTTCGTTCTCGCTCAGATGGGTGGCGCGGTAGCGCGCCAGCACCGTGCCGGCCGGGCCGGCCAGCACCACGGTGTGGAACACGCGCGTGCCGTCGCGCTCCGGATAGCTGCCCACCAGGTAGCCGCCTCCGGCTCTGGCTCGGGCCGCCAGGCTGGTCTCGAACGGCCCGCCCCGCGCTTCCGCCCGCTCGCGGATCTGGTTGGGCGCCAGGTCGCTGGGCAGGCCCGAGAGCTCGGGCAGCACCAGAAGTTCGCCGGGCTGCGGCTGCGCCGATGCCAGCCGCGCCTCCCCTTCCGGCCACTGGGCGGCGGCCAGGGGAACGGCCCGCCGGGGCGTGCGCGTGGCCGTCACGTCGACCGGTGCGCGGCGCAGGGCCAGCAGGGGGTTGTAGAGGGCGGGCCGCCGCCGGCCCAGCTGCCTTTCGCGCACCGGATCGGCGGCGGCCGGCACGATCGTGCTGGTGATGAACGTGTTCAGACCGGGCGGCAGCACCTCCGGCGGCACCACCGGTGCCTGCGCCAGCTTGCGACCCTCGGGCGACCAGATGCTGGAGCCACCGTTGTAGAAGAGCTGCGAGCCGGTGATCGGATTGCGCTCGATGCCGCTGCGGGTGGCCCCCACCACCCAGACACCGTTGAGCGCGCTCATGTGCTGCACGCTCGCCACGGTGGAGTGGTTGGAGGTGGCCTGTGCCGGTGGCGTGCCGGGCATCACCCGGTCGGAGACCGAATGCCAGCCGATGATCTGCGCCCCCCGCAGGGCCGCCAGGCGCGCATACTGCCAGTAGGTGTCGTCGTAGCAGATGATCAGGGCGATGCGGCCGATGGCGGTGTCGAACACGCCCACGTCGGTGTCGCCGGGGGCGAACAGCTGCACGTCCTGGCCGTTGAGGCCGTTCTTGCGGTACTTGCCGATGATCCCCTCCGGCCCCAGCAGCACGGCGGAGTTGTAAAAAAGCCCGGTGCCGGTGTCCTTCTCGGCGATGCCCACGCTCAGGTACATGCCGGTGCGCCGCAGCAGCGGCAGCAGCGCCTCGGTGGCGCGGCCGGGGATGGTGTCGACGAAGGGGGCCAGCTGGGCCGGACCGGTGAAGTCGTAGCCGCTGATCGCCGTCTCCGGAAACACCGCATAGCGCACCCCTGCGGCGGCCACCTTCTCCGCGGCCTGCACCAGGCGGCGGATGTTGCCGTCCCGGTCGCCCCAGGCGGGGATGAAGTCCACCGCCGCCACCTTCACCGGCCGGGCGCCGGGCTGGGCAGCCATGGGCTGGGCGGCACCGGGCTGGGCAGCCACGGGCGGGAGGACAGCCGGAAGGATCGCTCCGGCCAGGAGCAGGGAGGCGACGCAGGAGACGAGACGCCTTGGCGGGGTTGCGGTCATGGGGGCGTCAGGGCGCGAAGTCGGCGTCGCGCTTCGGCAGCCGATCGGCCAGCGCGGGCGGGATCTGCAGGTTGTTGGCGACCACGCTGGTGGGATTGCTCGCCAGCCATTCGCTGAGGTTGATGCTCTGGTAATCGCCGTTGTTGAACACCACCAGCACGTCGGTGGGCGTGCTGCCGCCGTTGCGCAGGGCATGCCCGTAACCCATCGGCACATAGCCCACGTCGCCCTCGCGCAGCTTGCTCACGCTCGCCTGTCCCTGAGCGGCGAAGACGCTCAGCTCATACGAACCGTCCAGCACGTACTGCCATTCATCGGCGTTGGGATGCCAGTGCATCGCCCGCATCGCGCCCGGCTCCAGGTGAATGATCGCGCCGGTCATGTTGAAGCTGGCGGGGAATTCCTTCGCGCTGGCCAGGCGCAGCTCCGAGCCGTCGCGGGCGAAGCGCGGCGGCTGGGCCTTCAGATCGAACACATGGCTCTGGGCCATCGCCTTGACGCCAGCGCCCCGGGGTTGGGCCTGCGCCAGCGGGCCGGGCGCCGGGGGCTTGCGCGAGATGTACACCTGCCGCTGTGGCAGCTGCTGCACCTGGGCGGGGCTCAGACCCAGGTCCTGACTCACCCAGGCCAGCGGCGTGCGCGAGATCCAGTCGGTGAGCGAGAAGGTGGAGCCCTCCTTGAAGGTGCCGTTGTTCATCACCAGCAGGAATTTCGCCGTGCCGGGTCCGAGTCCCTCGATGCTGTGCCCCCAGCCCCGGGGGAAATACCACAGCCCACCGGCGTCCACGTCGGCGATCTGCACCTCCCCTTCCGGACTCGTGAGCGTGATGCGCGTGCGTCCCTCGATCACGTAGGCCCATTCGGCGGCGAAGGCATGCCAGTGCATCTCCCGCAGCGCGCCAGGCTCCAGCGTCATGTAGACGCCTGCCATGCCCTCGCTGACGGGGAAGTTGTAGGTGCCCACCTGCTTGGTGGTGCCGCCGTCGTAGCGGGTGAGGGGCTGCTGGCTGAAGGGGAAGCCGAAGGCCGGCAGGGAGCCGCCGCCGGCCATGCCGGCCTGGGCGGGATGCAACAGAGCGTTGATCAGCAACACCGCCGCGACCAGGGTGCCCACCAAGGCCGCAAGAATCCGTCGCATGGAGGTGGGACAGGTGGCTTCAACCTAGAAATGGCCGAAACCGGTGGCAACAACGGCATCCATGGCTCAGCCCCCGGCCAGGCGCCAGCCCAGCAGCTCGCCGGCGTGAAACGGCACCAGGCTGAGCTCGCCCTCACCCACGCGCTGGGGCACCAGCTGATCGACCCGTTGCAGGGTGATCGTGCCCTCGTTGAGCGGCAGGCCGTAGAAGCGCGGCCCGTGCTCGCTGGCGAAGGCCTCCAGCCGCTCCAGCGCACCCTCCTGCTCGAACACCGCCGCATAGCTCTCGAGCGCGAAGGGCGCGTTGTAGATGCCGGCGCAGCCGCAGGCCGATTCCTTGGACGAGCGCGGGTGCGGTGCTGAATCGGTGCCCAGGAAGAACGCCGGATCGCCGCTGGTGGCGGCCACCACCAGCGCCCGGCGATGCCGCTCCCGCTTGGCCACCGGCAGGCAGTAGAAGTCGGGCCGCAGGCCGCCGCGGAACAGGGCGTTGCGGTTGATGTGCAGATGGTGCGGCGTGATCGTCGCCGCCAGGTTGGGCCCGCCCGCGCGCACGAAGTTGGCCGCCTCGGCGGTGGTGATGTGCTCCAGCACCACCTTCAGCCCCGGATGGCGCTGCAGCAGGGGCGCCAGGTGCCGCTCGATGAACACCGCCTCGCGGTCGAACACGTCCACCTCGGCGTCGGTGACCTCGCCGTGGATCAGCAGCGGCAGGCCGATCCGCTCCAGCGTCTCGAACACCCGCTCCAGCTTCGCCAGGTCGGTGACGCCCGCCGCGGAGTTGGTGGTGGCGTTGGCCGGATAGAGCTTGCAGGCCGTGAACACCCCCTCGGTCTGGCCGCGCTCCAGCTCCTCCGGCTTGGTGTCGTCGGTGAGGTAGGCCGTCATCAGCGGCGTGAAGCCTGATTCGGCGGTGGCGGGATCGGCGGCCACGGCGGCGAGGATCCGCTCCCGGTAGGCACGCGCTGCCGCCACCGTGGTGACGGGCGGGCTGAGGTTGGGCATCACGATCGCCCGGGCGAACTGCCGCGCCGTGGCCGGGGCCACCGCCTGCAGCAGGGCTCCGTCACGCAGATGCACGTGCCAGTCGTCGGGACGGCGCAGGGTGAGGGTGTCGGCCATCGGAGGTGCGCAGCGGATCAGTCGTCGCGCCGCAGGAAGGGGCCCGGCCGACCATGGCCATGCTCGCCCGTGACGAGGTAGCCGCTGAGGGCCAGCAGCAGCAGGCTGAGGCAGAAGAAGGCCAGCGACGGGCCGTCGGTGATCGGCAGGGTCAGCATCGCCTTGAACGCCGACACGATCAGGGCCACCACCAGCACCTTCACCAGCTTCTCCTTCAGCTGGTCGAGGTTGCGGATGTCGAGGAGGCCGCTGCCGCCGCCCGAGGCTTCGCGGGCCGCCTCGATCGGTGAGATCAGCAGCTCATAGACGCCATAGCCGAAGATCAGCAGGGCGATGCCGATCAGGTAGAGATCGATCCCGGTGACCACCCCGCCGAGCAGCTTGGCCATGTAGGCCATGTCCGCATCGGCGGCGTGGCCCAGTCCGAGGATCGCCTTGCCGATCTCGGCCGTTCCGAGCACGAATGTGACCACGGTGCTCGCCAGGCTCATGATCACCGGGAGGATGGCGATCAGGCGCAGGCGCCAGAGCATGCGCTCGAAGCGCTGCTCGCCCCGCTTCAGACGGGGTGTGGAAGCGGAGGGGGCCAAGGGGTGACACGGGTTTGGCGAACCGTAGGGTGACGCGTGCCTGCGCGCCGATCGATGGGAACGCCGGAGTGCGTGGCGCTGCGGATCCGACCCCGCAGCGGCGTCGATGTGGTGGTGGGCGAGCGGGAGGGGGCGATCGAGATCCGGCTACAGGCGCCGCCGGTGGATGGTGCCGCCAACGAGGCGCTGAGGCGCTTCGTGGCCCAGCGGCTCGGGGTCGCGCCCCGGGCCGTGACGATCGTGCGGGGGTTCACGGGGCGGCACAAGTCGATCACGGTGGATGGCATGGCGGCGGCCGGCGTGCGGGCTGCCCTGCTCGGCACGGTCCCGCCCCCGGCGTCGTAGCGGCGCGGGGAGCCCGGTCCCAGGCTCATGGTCAGGCTCTTTGTCCTCGCGGGCCTGGCCGCCGCCCTCCCTTCGGAGGCGGAGCCGGCCCGCGCCCCCGCGGGTGTGGTTCCGGTGCCGGCCCCTGCCGGGATCGTGACGGTGCGCCCCACCGAGGCGATCATCTCCCGCCAGCGGCTCGGGCAGTTCGTGGGCATCTCCGGCGCCAACAGCGGCGCCCGCGGGCTGTCGATGAACCGGGTGGTGATTCCGCCGGGCGGCTCGGCCGCCGCCCATCGCCACGTGGGCTCCGAGTCGGCCATCGACCTGATCCAGGGCACGGTCCGCACCCGCTACGGCCCGCGGCTGGAGCACACCGTGGTGAACCGCGCCGGCGATGTCCTGTTCATCCCCCCGGGGGTGCCCCACCAGCCCACCAACCTCAGCGCCACCGAACCGGCGATCGCGATCGTGGCCCGCAACGATCCCCACGAGCAGGAGCACGTGGAGCTGATGGAGCCGCCGGCGGCCGGACGCTGAGTCCCTCGGCGATCCTCCGGTCTCAGTCGCCGGATCCCGGATCGTTGAACGGCAGGGCGCACTGGCGCTCCAGCCAGCGCCCCAGCTGCCGCGGTTCCGCGGGATCGTGGATGCGGCGCAGCAGGCTGTGGCTGGCTGGCACCTTTGCCCTGCCCCCGCCGGCCGAGCCCCCGGCCAGGCCGCCGGCCGGATGCAGATCGGTGGCCATCAGGTCGTACCAATGGTCGCCGTCGCTGTCGATCGAGCGGTGGAGTTCCAGTGCCCGGGCCTCGAACCGCTCCCGCAGCTGGCCGCCGAACCGCCGCTGCAGCACCATCCGGCGGCTCTCGAGTCGCCACTCCAGCCGCCCCAGGGCCAGCCACAGCGTTCCCCACACCGCGGCCACCGTGGGCACCGCCACCATCAGCGTCAGCGGCCAGAACGAGGGCTGGGCCAGGGCTGTCTGGATCAGCTGGGCGAAAACCAGCCCCAGCACCAGGGTGACCGCCGCCATCACCTGGGCCTGGCGTCGCCGCAGGCCCGGATCCGGCACCAGCAGCGGCACGCCCAGCGGGGGTGTGAGGCAGGCCCATCCCTGCGGCAGTCCTGGCTCCAGGGTCCGGTCCTCGGTGGCCGATCGGCCCAGCGCCTCCTGCAGCTGGCGGGCCGCCTCGCGCCGCTCCTCCGCCGTGCCCAGCTCGCTGAGCGTGAGGGTTCGGCGCGCCAGATCGGCCACCAGGGGCCCGCAACGGCCGCTGCGTTCGGCGACGCGCACGCCGTGGATGGCGCTGAGCGGCAGCCGTCGCCGACGGCGGAACGGGCCCATCCACCGCTGCCAGAGGAGATCGCCGGAGTCGAGTTCCAGCCGGTCCTCCGCCGCGAAGCAGCCCAGCAGCTGACGCAGGGCACTGAGGCCGCCGATGGTCCAGAAGCTGAGCCAGACCAGCAGGAACAGGCCCATCGGCACGGCCGCTGCCGGTGGCGGCATCGCCGGGGTGGCCGGCCCGGCGACCAGCAGCGCGCGTGCGCCCCGCACCAGCAGCATGAGGGCGAAGACTTCGCCCATGGCCCAGCCACACAACCACACGCTCAGGAAGGCCGCTGTGAAGAAACGGCCGCCGCCGCGGGGACGCAGTCGGATCCGCAGGCGTTCGGCCATCACCGGCGCCCCCGGCGCCTAGCCGGCCGCCGCGGCGAAGGCGCCCTCGCCCCGCACCGGGGTGGCGCACACCTCGCCGTCGCCGTCGCGGAACACGGCCCAGATGCTGCCGCCCTCCAGGCCCACGCACAGTTCGCCCAGCAGGGCCGCTTCCGGCCGGCTGGCCCCGAGATGGGTGGCCGCCAGCTGGGCCAGGCCCATGGCCGTCCCCACCGACAGGGCGCCCCAGCGGCCGCCGCTGGCGGGATCGGCCAGCTGGCCGTTGGCGCCGGAGCAGAACAGCAGATCGATCAGCTGATCCCCCGCCTGGGGCCGCACGGCCTCGTTCCAAAGCCTCGCCACCACATCGGAGTGGTCGAGGTCGCAGGTGATCGTGCCTTCGGCCCCATCGGGGCCCGTGCCCGAGAGCCGGAACGATCGGCCCTGCTCCAGGGCGCTGCGGATCAGATCGGTCCTGCCCTCCTCGTTCAGGGCGAAGAAGTCCATGGAGCGGCGGCCGTTCGCTGCCAGCCTGGCACCAGCGGCGCGGTTCAGGCTTTGGGCGCCCGCTCGCGCGCCGCCAGGGAGGCCCCCAGGAACACCGCCGCCATCACCAGATAGCCCATCGCCCAGGGGGCGCCGGTGCCCCAGCCCGGCTGCAGGGCGGTGTCGGCGATGGTGAAGCGCCAGGCGTGCAGCAGGCCCACCCAGGAGCCCGCCGCCGCCACCAGGGCGCAGAGGGCCGCGGCGCGGAAGCGCTGCTCGATCACGTAGACGAGCATCGCGGCCAGCAGCATGGCCGCCACGATCTGGCCCTGTTCGAGGGCGAAGGCGCCGGCGGCCCACACATCCGCCTGCTGCAGCGGCGGCAGCAGGGCCGTTGTGAAGGGGTTGGCGGGGCTGCCGGCGCCGCCCGCCCGCAGGCCGGCCTTGAGCAGCAGCGACCCCCAGCCTGCCAGCCCCGGCAGCAGCCCCAGCACCACCGCCGGCGCATGGCGCTCCGGCGTGGCCTGGAAGGCCTGGGCCGCCATCACCAGGGCGATGTAGAGCACGATCGCCATGCCGGCCTCCACCGGCACCAGCTGGCCCACCAGGCCGAACAGACCGAGCAGACAGCCCAGGCCCATCACCAGGCCGTTCAGCCAGGAGTAGCCGAGGCGAGCCCCCATGCCCTTCCAGCCCGGATGGCCGATGTAGATGGTGGTGGGAAAGCAGGAGCCCAGCAGGGCCGCGGCGGTGGAGCCGATGCCGTTGATCAGCAGCGATTCGCGCACCGGGTAGTCGTCGCCGGCGGCGGCGGCGCTCTCCAGGTTCTGCAGCGAGCCGAGCACGTTGAACAGGCCCATCGGCACCGTCACCCCCAGCCAGGGCAGCAGCTGATCGCGGCCGGCCCAGAGGGCCTCCAGCTGGAGACGGGGAAGGTGCAGCCCCACCTGGGCGGCGTTCGCCTGCCAGGTGGCGGCGTCCACTCGGATCAGGCCGGTGCTCCAGGCCAGGGCGATGCCCACCAGCACCGCCAGCAGGCCGCCGGGCAGCGGCAGCTGCACCTGTCCGTAGTAGGCCACCAGGATCACCGCCAGCACCGCCAGCCCCACCACCGGATGGGTGTAGGTGCGCAGCAGGAAGCCGAGGCCGATGTAGCCCAGGGCGATGCCCGCCAGGGTGGAGAGCAGGGCGGCGCGCGGCAGCCAGCGCCGCAGCAGGCCGGCGCAGAACGCTCCGCCGGCTTCGATCAGCCCCGAACCGAGGCAGGCCACCAGGCCCGCCTGCCACGACAGGCTCACCGCCGCCTCCGCCCCCAGCCCCTGGCCCAGGGCCGTGAGCTTCACCGGCAGCATCACCAGGAACACGTAGGCGAACAGGCTCACCGTGTTGATGCCGTAGGGCAGGGCCGTGCGGTCATCGCGGCCGTCGGCCCGATCGAGCCGCCGGGCCTGGAGGGCATAGGCCACGTTGCCCAGCACCAGGCTCAGGCCGGCCGCCGGCAGGATCGTGCCGAAGATCAGCGGGTCGGGATAGCCCAGAACGCCGCGGCAGAGCGACACGATCAGCAGGATCTGGATCAGGTTGTCCAGCCCCAGGCCCAGGAAGCCGTCGAGATCGCCCGGCACCCACCAGCGGAGGCTGTGGGGGGTCGCTCGGCCGTTGGCCTGGTCCATCGATGGTCAGGGGCTGTGGACCCGGCTGGCTTGGGTCCTGACGCCATTGTCTTCCCTGCCGGGTGTTGCAAACCTGGAGTCCACGACCGCCCGCCCATGCCCAGCCCCAGTCACGTCACTCTCCCGGCACCGGCCCGTCTGAGCGGCCACCTCGGGCTGGTGGCGGTCACCACGCAGGCGGTGGCCACCATCGGCCTGACCCTGACGGCGGTGATCAACATTCCTCAGGCTGTGGCCACGGCGGGGCGTGCCACCTGGATCTGCTATGCCATCGCCCTGGTGCTGATCGTCCTGGTCAGCGAGACGCTGGTGCTGTTCCGCTGCAGCCCCGGCAGCGCCAGCGGCATCGCCGGGTATGTGGAGGTGGGGCTGGGTCCGCGGTCCGGGGCCGTTGCGGCCTGGGCCCTGCTGCTGGGCTACGGCGCCTCGATGCTGGCCTGCCTCGTGTTCTTCGGCTCCTACCTCAACCACCTGATCGGCATGGTGGGCTGGCCCACCGTGCCCCTGCTGGGCTACGCGCTAGGCGGCCTCGCCTGTCTGGAACTGGCCCGCCGCGACGTGGAGTTCTCCACCCGCACCATGCTCGCCACCGAAGCGATCTCGGTGCTGATCGTGCTGGGACTGTGTGTGCTGGTGCTCGGCCATGGCGGCTCACGGGCCGATCTGGCGGCCCTTGATCCGGTGGGCGACAGCGCCAGCCAGATCCGCTCGGGACTCATGGTGGCGGTGCTGAGCTTCATCGGCTTCGAGAGCGCCGCCACCCTCGGCGGTGAGACCCGCGATCCCAGCCGGGTGGTTCCGCGGGCGATGCGGATCGGAGTCGCCCTGGCCGGTTGTCTGTTCCTGGTCTGGGCGGTGGTGCTCACCGAGGGCCTGAGCTGGCTGACGGCCGCGGAGCGCGCCAGCCTCGACCCGGTCGCCCTGCTGGCCGATCGTCTCGGCCAGGCCGGCGCCGGCACCTGGATCAAGGCCGGGGCGTTCCTCTGCCTGTTCGGCAGCACCCTGGGCAGCCTCACGGCCCTGGGCCGCATTGGCTTCCACCTGGCCCGTTGCGGGGTGCTGCCCCCCGGACTGGGAGTGGTGCACCCCCGCTTCGGCACACCGGCCCGGGCCCTGTTGTGCTGCACCGTTCCCCTGCTGCTGATCGGCGGCACCTTCGAGCTGCTCGGACGCACCCCCGACCAGCTGTTCTCCGCCCTCGGCGGTTTCGCGGTCCTTGCGTTCCTGCTGGTGTATGGCCTGGTGGCGATCGCCGCCCTGCGCATCCCCCTGCCCGGATCCGGCCGCGGCCGGCGGCGGGGGGTGGCCTCTGCCAGCCTGGCGGCGGTGAGCGCGGTGGCGATCGCCTACACAGCCAGCGAGCTGGGTCATCAGGATCTGATGCTGGTCAGCTTCCTGGGGTTCATGGTGGCGGGACTGCTGCTTGTGGCTCGTGCCCGCGGCAACCCTGAGTCCCCCTCCACGGCCGCTTCCTGAGCCCTCAGGGAATCAGGCCGGCGGCCCGCAGCTCCTCGCTGAAGCCGAAGCGCTGCGTCGACACCAGCCGGTCGGGGAACAGCACGCCGTCGAGGTGGTCGCACTCGTGCTGCACCACCCGGGCGTGGAAGCCCTCCACCTCCCGCGCGATCGGCTGGCCTCCGGGCCCGAAGGCCTCCATCCGCAGGCGCTGCCAGCGACGCACCTCGCCCCGCAGCCCCGGCACGCTCAGGCAGCCCTCCCAGCCCAGCTGCTCGTCCTCCCCCAGGGGCGTGAGCCGGGGGTTGACCAGCACGGTTTCTGGGATCGGCGGCGCCTCCGGGTAGCGGGGATTGGCCGTGATCCCGTAGATCACCACCCTCAGGGGCACGCCGATCTGGGGGGCGGCCAGACCGGCGCCGTGGCAGGCCGCCATCGTGTCGCGCAGGTCGGCCACCAGGGCATGGAGTTCCGGGGTGTCGAAGCGCTCCACCGGAGCCGCCTGCCCACGCAGGCGGGCATCGCCGAGGCGCAGCACCGGACGGATGGCCATGGGTGGCAGCGGCTGGGGGGCAGTCTGGGGGGTGGGGCAGCCTGCCTGCGTTAGGCAACGGTCCCCTGCGTGGACCAGAATCCGCCGCAATCACCTGCAGGCATGACCTTCCTCACCAGCGCCGTGCTGATCCTTGTCGGCATCGGCCTGCTGTTCGCCGGTGGCGAGCTGTTCGTGGCCGGCTCCGTGGCTCTGGCCCTGCTTCTGGGCATCCCCCAGATCGTGATCGGTCTCACGGTGGTCTCCCTCGGCACCAGCGCCCCGGAACTGTTCGTCAGCCTGCTCTCCACCCTGCAGGGCAGTGCCGGGGGTGATGCCATCGCCGTGAGCAACATCGTCGGCAGCAACATCTTCAACGTGCTGATCGTGCTCGGCATGAGTGCGCTGGTCGTGCCCCTGCGCGTCAAAAGCCGGCTGGTGAAGCGCGATGTGCCCTTGCTCCTCGGTGTGTCGATGGCCGTGTGGGGCATGGCCTCCGGTGGCCGCGTCACCTGGCAGGCCGGCGTGGCCCTGCTCACGGCCACGGTGATGAACGTGATCTGGGAGATGCGCACCGCCGGCGAGAACCCCGACGAGAGCGAGGGGCTCGATGAGGACGAGCGGTCCACTCCCCCCGTGGCTGCTCTCAAGCTCGCAGGCGGGCTGGTCTTGCTGGTGGTGGGGTCGCAGATGCTGGTGAAGGGCGCCATCGCCGCTGCTCAGATGCTTGGGGTGGGCGAAACGGTGATCGGTCTGACGATCGTGGCTGCCGGCACGTCGATGCCCGAGCTGGTCACCTCCCTGGTGGCGGCCTATCGGGGCAAGGCGGATCTGGCGATCGGCAACGTGGTGGGCAGCAACCTGCTCAACCAGCTCGTGATCCTCGGCCTGTGCGCCACGGTGTCCGGTCCGCGCGGGCTGGGGGTGGACCCGGTGATGATCAGCCGCGATCTGCCGATCATGGTGCTCACCACCATCGCCTGCCTGCCGATCTTCTGGTCCGGCGGTGTGATCACCCGCCTGGAGGGGGGCATCCTCGTGGGCCTTTACGTGCTGTATCTCGGCGAGCAGCTTCTGGTCACCTCCGCCTCTTCCTGGACCGACGAATACCGCCTGATCCTCCTGGTGGCGGTTCTGCCGCTGCTCCTCTCGTTCCTGATGTGGTCGGCAGTGCGCTGGCGGCGGCTGCGGCGACTGGCGCCATAGGGTGGCGGCCACGACATCACCCTTCCCGTTGCCCGTGCCTGCGTCGCCGAGCTCCGACCCCCGGGGTCTGCGGGTGGCAGTGCTCTGCTGCGAAGGCCCCTATCAGCGCCATCTGATCCGGCGGGCCGCCGAGGAGTTCCAGCTGGTGGGCGTGGTGCTGCAGGAGCCTCCCCCCCAGGCCCGCGGCAGCCTGCGTTCGCGCCTGGAGCGCTACCGCCGGCCCCGCAGCCTGGTCCGCTACCTCGAGGCCCGGCTGCTCCTGCCGCGGCGCGAGCGCCGGGCCGAGGCCCTGCGCCAGCGGCTGTTCGCTCCTCAGGACTCCGCCCGGTTCCCGCCCGCCGGCGCCCGCCTGCTGCGCACCAGCGCGATCAACGCGCCGGAAGTGGTGGCCTTCCTGCGCAGCCATCGTCCCGACCTGGTGCTGGTGAACGGCACCCAGCTGCTGCGAGCCCCGGTTCTGGAGCTGCTGCCCACGATCCGCCTGGGGATCGTCAACCTGCACACCGGGCTCTCCCCCTACTCCCGCGGCGCCAACTGCAACCTCTACATGATGCTGGAGGGCCACCCCGAACTCGTGGGGGTGACCGTGCACCACATCGATGCCGGCATCGACAGCGGCGACATCATCCTCTCCGCCCAGGTCCCCCCGGAGCCGGGCGACGACTTCGAGACCCTCGACGTGCGCACCTTCCATGTCGGCATCGAACGGCTGATCGAAGCCGCCCATCTGCTGGCGGCGGGACGGGCCCAGCGGGTGCCCCAGTGGGAGAAGGGCAAGCTGTTCCTGCGCCGCACCGGCTACGACTACGAGCTCTGGCAGCGGCTCGCCGCCAGCCGGCGCATGGAGCGGGGCCTGGTGCGGGACTATCTCGCCGACCGTGCACGCCGCGATGCGGCCGTGCGGGTGGTGGTGGGACCCACGGGGGTGACGGCGCCATGAGCGGCGGCCTGAAACGCCAGCTGGGCCGGCTGGGGAACCGCAGCCTCGATCTGCTGTTCCTGCCGCCGTTCGATCCGCTCTGGCGGCGGCAGTGCTCCGGCCGCATCCACTGTCTGCTCTATCACCGGGTGGACGAACCGGGCCGGGCGCCCGTGCTCGATCGCTTCGGGGTGCCGCCCATCCCCCCCGCCGCGCTGGAGTCGGAACTTGATTTCCTCCGCCGTCAGGGGGCCCTGTTTCTCACCTTCGCCGATCTCCTGGCGGGTGTGTTCCCGGCGCCCCATCAGCCGGGGGTGATCGTGTGCTTCGACGACGGCCTGCGCGATAACTACACCCACGGACTCGCGGTGCTGGAGCGGCTGGGCATCCCCGCCACCTTCTTCCAGTCCACCGCCCTGATCGATGCCGAGCGGCCGATCTGGGAGCATCTCCTCTACTGGCATGGGGCCGAGCCCGGTCGGGCCGCCGAACTGGCCGCCGCCGCCCGGCGCCGTCTGCCGTCCGCGGCGGAGGTGCCGGAGGCGGAGATGGTGGTCTTCCTGCGGGAGCGGTGCTCCTGGGCGGAGCTCGAGCCGCTGCTGGCCGATCTGGGCGACGGGGCCGCCGCCGCTGCCGAACTCTGCCCCCACTACCCCACGGCCGCCGATCTGCGGCGCGCCCATGGCGCCGGACACGAGATCGGCAGCCATGGTCACCATCACCTGCCCCGGCGGGCGATCAACGCCGCAGGCTTCGAGCGGGAGCTGGTGCGCTCCCTCGACAGCCTTCAGAGCGTCCTGGGCAAGCGGCCCACCTCGTTTTCCTATCCCTTCGACAGCCGCCTGCCGGGCGATGCCGAGATCTGCGCCCGCCATGTGCGTCAGGTGGCCACGGTGGCGGGTCAGCCGATCACCCGGGCCAGTGCCCCGCTGGCGCTTCCCCGCTTCACCTGGCCAGGCCCGCACCGTTCGCCGCTGCATCGCCGTCGCTGGCTCTGGCGCGGCCGTCTCTGACGGGACCGTCAGAGACGGGAATCCAGCTCCCGGCTCGAGCGGGTGGGCCGATAGGGTTGCGCCGTTGCGCCCCGCCAGGTTTCCCTCCGCCGTGATCGAGCTGCCTTCCCTTTCCGGCGGTGTCGACGCACAGGCCCTCGGCGATCTGCTGCTGCGCTGGGGCTACGGGCTGATCTTCGTGGCGATGCTGCTGGAGAATGCCGGCCTGCCGATCCCCGGGGAGACGGTGACCCTGCTGGGGGGCTATGCCGCCGGCAGCGGTCAGCTCAGCCTCGCCGGGGTGATGGGGGCCGCGGCAGGCGGCGCGATCCTCGGAGACAACATCGGCTACTGGGTGGGGCGCCGTGCCGGCTGGGGGCTGATCCTGCGGGTGGGAAGGCTGCTGCGCCAGTCGCCCGAGCAGCTGGAGCGGCTGCGCTGCCGCTTCCTCCGCCATGCCGGCACCTCGGTGCTGCTCGGGCGGTTCGTGGCGGTGCTGCGGGTGATCGCCGGGCCGATGGCCGGGGCAGTGGGCATGCCCTGGCCGCGCTTCGCCTTCTTCAATGCCGCCGGTGCCATGCTCTGGGCCGGCACCATGGTGAGCCTGGCCTGGGTGGGGGGGCGCTGGATCCCCTTCGACCGGATGGTGAAGGGGGTGGTGGAGTTCGGCCTGGGCGCCCTGGTGCTGGTGCTGCTGCTGGTGCCCCGGCTGCTGTCCAGGGCTGAGCAGCGCCTCGAGCGCGAGCCTGCACTCCCTGAGGACGGCTCCCGCCATTGCTGAGCTCTGGGCCTGGGCCCCAGGCCAGGCCGTGGCGATCATGGGCCCAGTCGCCTCCTGAGCGTGCCCTCCCTGCCCTGGCGTTATCTGCGCTATCTGATCTTCCCCCTGGCCTGCTGCGCCGCCGGCCTGGCGATCGTGCTGGGCACGCGGGGGGCCTCGGCGGCCTGGATCGCCCTGGTGCTGCTGCTGCTGGAAGTGTCGCTGTCCCTCGACAATGCGGTGGTCAACGCCCGGGTGCTCGATCGACTCACGCCGGGGCAGCAGCGCTTCTTCCTCACCTGGGGCCTGGTGATCCCGGTGTTCGGGGTGCGCTTCGCCGGTCCGCTGCTGATGGTGGCCCTGGCCGGTGGCGTGGGCATGGGGCAGGCCCTCGATGCCGCCCTGCACCACCCGGTCCGCTACCGCGAACTGCTGGAGCTGGCGGAGCCCCGCATCCTCGCCTTCGGCGGCATGTTCCTGCTGATGGTGTTCCTGCGCTACTTCTTCGATGAGGCCAAGACCCTCCACTGGTTCCGTCCGCTCGAGCGCCGGCTGAGTGCGGCCGGCCGGATCGAGGCCCTGGAGATCGCCCTGGCGCTGATCATCCTGTTGCTGCTCGATGCCGCCCTGCCCGGGGAGATGCGGGCCGAGGTGATGATCGCCGGCGTGATCGGCCTGGTGCTGCAGCTGCTGAGCACCTCCCTCTCACAGGCCTTCGGCGATGAGGAGCAGGCCGGGGCCCGACTGGCTGCGGGCGGCGGCCTGGCCAGCCTGCTCTATCTGGAACTGCTGGATGCCTCCTTCAGCCTCGATGGCACGATCGGCGCCTTCGCCATCACCTCCGATCTGGCCCTGATCCTCACGGGCCTGGGGCTCGGGGCCCTGTTCATCCGCTCGCTCACGCTGATGTTGAGCCGCGAGAAGGCCCTCGATCAACTGGTGTATCTCGAGCACGGCGCCCATTACGCCATCGGCGCCCTCGGCCTGCTGATGCTCGGCGGCATCTGGCTGCATGAGCATGCGATCGAAGTGCCGGAGTGGCTCACGGGGCTGATCGGCATCGTGCTGCTGGTGCTCTCCTTCGCCGATTCCCTGCGCCACCGCCAGCGGGGCGGCCTCCGGCAGGCGGGCTGAAGCCGGCCCGCCGCGCCCTTCAGAACGCCTGCAACCGGCGGTGCAGTTCGCCGTACAGGCGCCAGGTGGCCTCCTGATCCCGGCCCGCCACCCCGAGGGCGCCGGTCTCGTCGGTGGGCACGCACTTCACCGAGGCGCTCAGCTCCAGCCGCGGATGGTGGGCATCCCAGCCGTCCTGCACCCGTCTGCCCCGAGCATCGGTGAAGGTCACCGGCGTGATCCGCCCGGTCAGACCGGCCTGCTCCAGCATCCGCCGCATGTCCCGCAGGCACTCCTCCCGCGAGGTGCTCACCACGAAGGTGTCGAGGTAGAGCACCGGGCCCGCCGGGGCTGGGGCGGGCATCCACAGCAGCAGGGCGAGGGCCGGCAGGACGCGGCGCAGCGCGATGGGCGTCGGCATGGGCTCAGAGGCCGAAGCGCCGGCAGATCAGCCAGGGCACCACCACGGCCAGGCCCAGGGTGAGTGGCGCGCCGTAGCGGGTCATGTCGAGGAAGCGGTAGCGGCCCGGACCGAACACCATCAGATTGGTCTGGTAGCCGATCGGCGTGAGGAAGCTCTGGCTGGCCGCGAAGATGATGGCGAACACGAAGGCCATCGGCGGCAGCCCCAGCCCCTTGGCCAGTTCAGTGGCGATAGGCATCAGCAGCACCACCGTGGTGCCGTTGCTGAGGGCTTCGGTGAACAGCTGGGCCAGCACGAACACCACCAGCAGCACCGCGTAGGCAGGCCAGTCGTGCAGCGAATGGAGCAGGTCGGTGGCCATCGCCTCGGCCAGGCCGGTCTTCTGCATGGCGGCGCTGAAGCAGGAGAGGGAGCCCAGCAGCAGGATCACGTCCCAGCGCACGGCCCGCTGCAGTTCGCCCGGACGCAGGCAGCCTGTGGCCACCATCACCGCCACCGCCAGCAGCACCGCCGCCATCAGATTGATCACCTTGAACAGGGGCAGGACGATCACCAGGGCCGCCACGATCACCGCCACCCACTTGCGGTCGGTGGTGGGAAGATCCTTCTCCAGCTCCTCCAGCAGCACCAGGTCGTTGTTCGACTGCATGCCGCGGATGGCATCGAGGGGCGCCTGGAGCAGGAGCACATCTCCCGGCTGGAGCACGACTCTCCCCAGCCGTTCCCGTAAAACCTGGTTGCCGCGGCGCACCGCCAGCACCGTGGCGTTGTAGCGCTGGCGGAAGCGCTGCTCGCGCATGCTCGTTCCCGCGATCGTGGAACCGTTCGGCAGCAGCACCTCCACCACCCGCTGGGGGGAGCCCGGCTCGCCGGCGAGCTCGCGCAGATCGTCCTCGGCGTCGCCCACCGGCGCCAGGGTGACGGTGTGCTCCTGCTGGAGGCGCAGGAGGTTGTCGCGGTTGCAGCGCAGCAGTAGTCGGTCGCCCGCCTCGAGCGTCACGTCGGCCAGGGGGGCGCCGAAGCTGCGTTCGCCCCGGTGCAGTTCCAGCACGTCGACATCGAAGCGGCGCTGCAGGCGGCTGTTGTGCAGCGACTGGCCGATCAGTCCCGACCCCTGCGGAATCAGCACGTCGGTGAGGTAACCCTCCCGGGCCAGCCCCGCCAGCAGATCGTCGTCGCCGCCGCCCCGGTCGGGGAGCAGACGGTCGGAGGCCCACAGCATGTAGAGGCTGCCCAGCAGCCAGATCGGGATGCCGATCGAGCTGAAGCTGAACAGCTCGAGCGAGCCGTAGCCCAGCTGCCGGCTCACGTCGCTGGCCAGCAGGTTGGTGGAGGTGCCCAGCAGGGAGATCGTGCCCCCCAGCACGGTGGCGAAGGAGAGGGGGAGCAGCACCTTCGAGGGAGAGATGCGCCGCCGCTGGCACCATCCCTCCAGCACCGGCAGCAGGGTGGCCACGATCGGCGTGTTGGGGATGAACCCGGAGACCGGACCCACCACCCCCACCAGCAGGGCGATCATGCGCTGGGGGCTGCGGATGGAATCGGAGCCGATCAGGGCCCGCAGACGGTCGAGACCGCCGCTGCGGAACAGGCCCGCCGAGACGGCGAACAGGCCCATCAGGGTGATCAGGGCCGGGCTGCCGAACCCCTTCACCGCCTCGTCGGCATCCAGCACCCGGAAGGCCACCAGCAGGGCGGCGGCCAGCAGACCGGTGACTTCCGGCGCCAGCCATCCGGTGACGAACAGCAGGATCGAACCGGCGAACACCAGCAGGGTGACCAGCCCCGGAGCAGTGGCGGCCACCTGAAGGAACGCGCTCATCAGAGGTAGAACCCCACGGTGGTCACCACGCGCGTGCCCCGTTCGCGCAGCGCCTGGCGAAGCAGGATCGTGGACTGGTTGTGCAACAGGTTCTCCCAGCGGTGCCGGGTGACGAACACCGGCAGCACGATCATGCAGAACCGGTGCCGATCCTTGCGGTGGTCGGTTTCGAACTGCTGCACGAAATCCACCACCGGCTCCACCAGGGAGCGGAAGGGGGAATCGAGGATCACCAGCGGCACCTCGGGCACCTGGCGCTGCCACTGCTCCCGGAACTTCTCGGCCCGGCCTCCCCCCAGATCCACATGCACCGCCACCAGATCGCTGGCGACGGAGCGGGCGAAGCAGAGCGCTTCGAAGGTGCCCCGGTGCAGCTGGCCCACCAGCACCACCGTGGGGGTCCCCCCGGCCGGAGGAGCTTCCGGCAGCTTGAGCTTCACGTCGGAGGCCATCCGCAGCCGCCGGGCCACGTGGTTGTAGTGGGTGCGGATGCGCATGAACAGGCTCACCAGGATCGGGATCGCCACCACCACCACCCAGGCGCCATGGGTGAACTTGCTGAACAGCAGCACCACCATCACCACACCGGTGATCACGGCGCCCAGGCCGTTGATCAGGGCCTTGCTGAGCCAGCCTCGCCCCCTCAGCCGCCACCAGTGCATCACCATCCCGGCCTGGGAGAGGGTGAAGCTCAGGAACACCCCCACGGCGTACAGAGGGATCAGGCGGCTGACGCTGCCCTGGAAGATCACCAGCAGCAGGCCGGCGAAGGCGCTGAGGGCGAAGATGCCGTTGCTGAACACCAGCCGGTCGCCCAGCGAGGAGAGCTGGCGGGGCAGGTAGCCGTCCTGGGCCAGGAACGCCGCCAGGCGCGGGAAATCGGCGTAGGCGGTGTTGGCCGCCAGCAGCAGGATCATCAGGGTGGCCAGCTGCAGCAGCGCCAGCAGCACGCCGTTGCCGAAGATCAGTTGCCCCAGCTGGTAGAGCAGGGTGGGGCCGTTCTCCAGATACACCACACCGCTCTGGTGGGCCAGGGCGCTGATGCCGCCGAACATCACCGCCAGCATCAGCGTCATCACCCCCAGCACCCGGCGGGCGTTGCGCCACTCCACCGGCCGGAAAGCGGTGACGCTGTCGCTGATGGCTTCGATGCCGGTGAGGGCCGCGCAGCCCGAACTGAAGGCCCGCATCAGCAGAACCGGGCCCATGGCCATCAGCCCACCCTCGTGGCCCTGCTCCAGCAGCCGCTCCTGCGCCGCCAGGGGCACGGTCGCAAGCGTGCCCATGCCCGTCTTGATCGCTCCCGCCACCAGCAGGGTGACCACCAGGCCCATGAAGGCGTAGGTGGGCACGCTCAGCAGCTTGGCGCTGGAGCTCACTCCGCGCAGGTTGGCCACCGTCACCAGCACCACCGCCAGCAGGCACAGGGGAACCCGGTGGGGTTCCAGGTCGGGGAAGTAGGAGGTGAGGGCGGCGATGCCGGCGGCGATGCTCACCGCCACGGTGAGCACGTAGTCGATCGAGAGGGAGGCGCCGGCCACCAGGCCGGTGAGGGGACTGAGGTTCTCCTGCGACACCCGGTAGGAGCCGCCGCCGTGGGGATAGGCCTTGATCGTCTGCCGGTAGCTGGTGGCCACGATCACCATCAGCCCCACGATCAGGGCGGTGATCGGCAGGGTGAAGCGCAGGGCCGCCGCCCCGGCCATGCCGAGCACCAGCACGATCTCCTGGGTGGCGTAGGCCACCGACGAGAGGGCATCGGAACTGAGGATCGCCAGGGCCTCGGCGTTGCTGTAGCGCTCCTCGTGGTGGGCGCTGGTGGGCAGGGGATTGCCGATCACGGCCCGGCGCAGGGCTTCCAGATCGGGAAAGCGCACCATCGAAGCGCCGCAGCGGCAGAAAGCGAAACCTACGCCCCTGCTCCAGTGGGGTTACCTTCGCTGCCAGCTTCGATTCGCTCCTTGACATCCACCCCCGCCGCCGCGAAGCCGCCCCTGACCCCCTGGCACGCGCTGGACCCCCAGGAGTGCAGGCGGCGCCTGGAGAGCGGCAGCGAAGGTCTCACCACCGCCCAGGCAGCCGAGCGCCTGGCGCGCCTGGGGCCCAACCGCCTGGAGCTCGACCCCGGACGCAGCAACCTCCGCATCCTCTGGGATCAGCTCAGCAACGTGATGCTGATCATGCTGCTGGCGGTGGCGGCCGTGTCGGCGGTGATCGCCCACATCAACCAGCGCTTCCCCAAGGACGCCATCGCGATCGTGCTGATCGTGGGCCTCAATGCCCTGCTGGGCTACCTGCAGGAGAGCCAGGCCCAGAAGGCCCTGCAGGCCCTGCGCGAGATGGCGGTGCCGATGGTGCAGGTGCGCCGTGACGCCGAGTGGCAGCGCCTCGACAGCGAGCAGCTCGTTCCCGGCGACCTGATCCGGCTGGAGGCGGGCGATCGGGTGCCGGCCGATGCGCGGCTGCTGGAGGTGGCCGAGCTGGGGGTGCGCGAGGCGGCCCTCACCGGCGAGGCCGAAGCGGTGGCCAAGCGCGCCGACCTCGTGCTGGAGGAGTCCACCCCGGTGCTCGAGCGCCAGAACTGCCTGTTCCAGGGCACCGAGGTGGCCCGGGGGCGCGGCACCGCGGTGGTGACCGCCACGGGCATGGGCACCGAACTCGGCCAGATCGCCGGCCTGATCAGCACCGCCGGCGGTGAGGCCACCCCGCTGCAGGAACGCCTCGACGGCCTGGCCAACGTGCTGGTGGGTTCGGCTCTCGCCCTCGTGGCGCTGGTGGTGCTGGGCGGCTGGGCCATGGGCCAGAGCCTGCTCGATCTGCTGGAGGTGGCCCTCTCGATGGCGGTGGCGATCGTTCCCGAGGGCCTGCCGGCGGTGATCACGGTGACCCTGGCCATCGGCACCCAGCGGATGGTGAAGCGCGCCGCCCTGATCCGCCGGCTGCCGGCGGTGGAGGCGCTCGGTTCGGTCACCGTGATCTGCACCGACAAGACCGGCACCCTCACCCAGAACCGCCAGGTGGTGCAGGAACTGCGCTGCGGCGCCGAAGCGGTGGCGGTGGGCGGCCACGGTTACGACCCCACGGGCAGCTTCACCGCCTCGCCCCTGGCTCCGCCGCCCGGCGCCCGCGCCGGCAGCGCGGCCGGCGCCCGCCAGCTGCTGCTGCAGGCCGGGGTGCTCTGCAGTGATGCCGAACTCCGCCGCGACGAGAAGGGCGAATGGGAGGTGCTGGGCGATCCCACCGAGGGGGCCCTGGTGGTGGTGGGCGCCAAGGCCGGCATCGATGGCTTCGCCCTGCGCGAGCACTACCTGCGCCAGGCCGAGATTCCCTTCAGCTCCGAGCGCCAGCTGATGGCCGTGTGGGTACGCGACACCGACGGCAGCCTGCAGGCACCGCTTGGCACCGTGGCCGAAGGGTCCCGCACGCTCATGATCAGCAAGGGCGCCCCCGAGGTGATCCTCGCCACCTGCGATCGCTGGCTCGATGGTGCCGGTGTGGTGGGGATGGGCGAGGCCGAGCGCCAGTGGTGGCTCGCTCAGGCGCGCGAGCTGGCTGCGGCCGGCCTGCGCGTGCTGGCGTTCGCCTGCGCTCCCCACCACCCCAGCCCGGAGCACGAGCTGGAGCATCAGGTGCTGCTCGGCCTGATGGCCCAGCTCGATCCGGCGCGGCCGGAGGTGCCGCTGGCGGTTTCCCGCTGCCGCGAGGCCGGCATCCGGCCGGTGATGATCACCGGCGACCATCCGCTCACCGCCCGGGCGATCGGCGCCGGCATCGGCCTGGTGGCCACCGACGGCGAGGTGGTGCTCGGCCGCGAACTCGAGCAGCTCGACGATGCCGGGCTCCAGGAGGTGGTGGGGCACTGCAACATCTATGCCCGTGTTCCGCCCGAGCAGAAGCTGCGGATCGTGAAGGCGCTGCAGGCCCGCAGGGAGGTGGTGGCCATGACCGGCGACGGCGTCAACGATGCCCCTGCCCTCAAGCAGGCCCACATCGGCGTGGCGATGGGCATCACCGGCACCGAGGTGAGCAAGGAGGCCTCGGCGATGGTGCTGCTCGACGACAACTTCGCCACGATCGTGAATGCGGTGGAGGAGGGGCGGCTGGTGTATGCCAACATCCGCCGCTTCGTGAAATACATCCTCGGCAGCAATGTCGGCGAACTGATCACGATCGCCGCCGCCCCGCTGGTGGGCCTGGTGGGGGTGCCGATGACGCCGCTGCAGATCCTGTGGATGAACCTGGTCACCGATGGCGTGCCGGCCCTGGCCCTGGCCCTCGAGCCCGGGGAGGAGGGTCTGATGCAGCGCAGACCGGCCCAGCCCGGTGAATCGATCTTCGCCCGCGGCGTGGGCTCCTACATCCTGCGCATCGGCGTGGTGTTCGCCATTTTCGTGATCTCCCTGATGGTGTGGGCCTACCGCACCTACGGCCCCGAGGGCCCCTGGCGCACGATCGTGTTCACCACCCTCTGCCTCGCCCAGATGGGCCACGCCCTCTCGGCCCGCAGCGAACTGCCCCTGATCCGGGTGGCCCCCTTCTCCAACCCCTGGCTGCTGTGGGCCGTGCTGGTCACCGCCGCCCTCCAGCTCGTGCTGCTCTACGTGCCTCCGCTGGCCTCCTTCTTCGGCACCGTGCCGCTCTCCGGCCGCGACCTGGCCATCTGCGTGGGCGTGAGCGTGCTGTTCTTCCTCTACCTCGAGATCGAGAAGCTGTGGCGGCTTCGGCGCCGGCGGGTTTCCGCCGACGCCTGAGCCAGAGCCAGCAGCCTCGAGCCTTGGATCTCTCCCTCATCGCCGACGACTTCACCGCCGCCCTCGAAGCGGCGGTGCGCAGCGACCCCCGCCGGGCCTACCTGCTGATCGCCGGGGTGATGCTGCTCGAGAACCTGTTTCCGCCGATCCCCTCCGAGATGGTGATGCCCCTGTGTGGCGTGCTGATCCACCAGGGGCATCTGGCGTTCGTGCCGGTGATCCTGGCGGGCCTGCTCGGCACCCTCGCCGGCGCCTGGTTCTGGTACGGCGTGGGCCGGCTGGTGGATGAGCGCCGCCTGGAGCGGCTGCTCGCCCGCCATGGGGGCTGGATGGGTCTGCGGGCCGAGGATCTGGCCGCCAGCCGCCGCTGGTTCAGCCGCCATGGCGGGGCGGTGGTGTTCTGGGGCCGGCTGATCCCCGGCATCCGCCCGTTCGTCTCCCTGCCGGCAGGCATCGAACTGATGCCCCAGCCCGCCTTCCTGCTGTGGAGCGGCGCCGGCAGCCTGGTGTGGCTCAGCGCCCTCACCCTCGCCGGCCAGGGGCTGGGAGCCGGCTGGCGCCACGTGGTGGAAGCAAGCGAACCTCTGGCCCGCTTCGCCCAGGTTCTGGTTGCAGCCGCTGGATTGGCGGTGGCGGTTTGGCTCGTGCATCGGGCCCGGCGTCGCAGCGGACGCCGCTGACTCCCTCACTCCTCCCCGGAGGAACCCCTCTCTTCCCCCGCGGCAGGGGCCCCCTCCTCGACCCCCGGACCACCATTGAACTGCTCGGTCATTGAGCCCAGCAGGAACAGCAACGCTCCCCCGAGGGCCAGCAGCGCCAGGAAAAGGGCCGCCCGCAGGCGGCGACCCCGTTCCTCGGCCAGGAGGGTGGCATCCACCGGGCGGCCGCAGTCGGTGCACACCAGCCGCGCACTGCTGCCGCTCCCCACCTTGGCCACCATCCGGCAGCCGCATTTCGGACAGGCCAAGTGCGGTGGCTGCTCAGGGCTTCATCCATCTTCGCATTCCTTTCGGGATCAATAAGCAGTGCTTGGCGTGCCCATAGGGAGTTCCGGCCCTGCGGCGCCCCCAGAGCCGTTGTCCACTCTTTAGTGTTCCGGGCCAACGGCACGCCACCCGGCGCGTCCCTTCCCTGCCTTCATGACCCTCCTTCCCGCCCAGACGGCCTGGCTGGTCCCGCTCTACCCCCTGGTGGCGTCGCTGCTGTCACTGCTGTGGTCGCCGGGGCTGATCTCGCGCACGGGACCCCGCCCCTGCGGCTATCTCAACCTCACCTTCGTGAGCGTGGCCTTCGTGCACAGCGCCGCCGCCCTGATGGCGCTGCACTCCAATTCCGCCGCCGGATCAGCGGCCATCTACCGGCCCCTCACCTTCGGCTGGACCTGGCTGGACACCGCCGGGCTGAAGGTGGGCTTCGACGGCCTGATCACCGAGCCGGCCCTGATCGCGATGACGGTGATCACCGGCCTGCACGTGCTGGTGCAGATCTACGCCATCGGCTATCTGGAGATGGACTGGGGCTGGCCCCGCTTCTTCGGCTCCCTGAGCTTCTTCGAGGCCGGTCTCTGCGCCCTGGTGCTCACGGATTCGCTGTTCTTCAGCTACGTGATCCTGGAGCTGCTCACGCTTGGCACCTATCTGATCGTGGGCACCTGGTACAACCAGCCGCTGGTGGTGAAGGGTGCGCGGGACGCCTTCCTCACCAAGCGGATCGGCGACCTCATCCTCCTGGCCGGGGTGATCGCCCTGCTGCCGATCACCGGCACCTGGAACTTCCACGGGCTGCAGGCGTGGGCGGCCGATCAGGTCAACAACGGCAACCCCCTGCCCCAGGTGCTGCCGCTGATCCTGCTGGCCCTGATCGCCGGGCCGATGGGCAAGTGCGCCCAGATTCCCCTTCACCTCTGGCTGGATGAGGCGATGGAGAGCCCCCTGCCCTCCACCGTGCTGCGCAACTCTGTGGTGGTGGTGGGCGGCGCCTGGGTGCTGCTGCGACTCGAACCGCTGATCGAACTGAGCGCGCTGGTGCAGACCGTGCTCGTGATCGTGGGCGGCACCACGGCGCTGGTGGCCTCCCTGATCGCCCTGGCCCAGATCGATGTCAAGCGCGCCCTCTCCTTCCTGGTGAGCAGCTGGCTCGGCCTGCTGTTCGTGGCCGTGGGCCTGGGCGGCATCAGCGTGGCCGATCACCTGATGCTCGTGTATCCCCTGCCCATGGCCCTGCTGCTGATGGTGATCGGCGCCATCGTGATCACCAACGTCACCCAGGACCTCACCCAGCTCGGGGGGCTCTGGAGCAAGCGTCCGCTGATGGGCCTGGCCTTCCTCACCGGCGCCGCCGGCCTGATGGCCCTGCCGCCCTTCGGTGGTTTCGCGGCCCTGCGCGAGCTGCTGGAGCTGACGGCCGAGAGCTCCCATCCCCTGCTGCTCGGCTGCCTGGTGCTGTTCACCAATGCCCTCATCAGCGCCGGCCTGATCCGGGTATTCGGCCTGATCTTCGGCGGCCGTCCTTCGGTGTTCACCACCCGCTCCCCGGAAGTGCTGTGGCTGATGGCCCTGCCCACCCTCGTGCTGATGGGTCTGGTGCTGCACCTGCCCCAGCTGCTGGTGATCAACGGGGTCTTCGCCCTCTCCCCCCTGCCGGGCTGGGGCCCGCTGGCGGTTCCCCTGCTGATCTCCACCCTCGTGGGTGGCGGCCTTTCCGCTGTGTTCTATCTCAGGCCCCATCCCCTGGCCCACCTGCCGGCAGCTCTCGGCGGCCTCCAGGACTGGCTGGCCCATGACATGCAGACCGAGCGCTTCTACCACCGCACCGTGGTGTGGCTGGTGGTGGCCCTGGCCCGGCTGAGCGCCCGAGCCGATGACCGCCTGATCGAGGGCTTCAGCGATGCCTCCGGCAGCGCCGCCCTCGCCGGTGCCCGCCGCCTCAGCCTCACCACCTCCGGCCGCTCCCAGGCCTATGCCCTCACCCTGGTTCTCGGGGTGCTGCTGATGGCCGCCTGGCTGCTGGCTTCCGGCACGTCCGCTCCCACCGAACTCGCCCGCCCGTTCCGCTGATGGGATCGTCCTCGCTCCTGCTTCTCCTGGCCACGCCCCTCGCCGGCACGCTGCTGGTGCCCCTGCTGCCGGCAACCTTTTCCTCCGTTCGGGTCCGCGGGTTCGCGGCCCTGTTCGGAGGGCTTCAGCTGCTGGTGGGCCTGCTCTGCTGGCAGCATCCGCCCGCCGACCTGCAGCTCTCCTGGCTGCCGAAGCTCGGTCTGCGGCTCGATCTCGGTCTGGATGGCCTGTCGCTGCCGCTGGTGCTGCTCACCGCCCTGATCACCTCCCTGGCCATCCTCTCGGCCGCGGCGGATCAGTCCCGGCCGCGCCTGTTCTTCTCGCTGATGCTGGCCACCAACCTGGGCGTTGTGGGCGGCCTTCTGGCCCGCAACGCCCTGCTGTTTCTGCTGGCGTTCGAGCTGATTCTGATCCCGATCACCCTGCTGGTGGCCATCTGGGGAGGCGAGAACCGCGCTGGTGCCGCCGTGCGCTTCCTGCTCTACAGCGCCGTCTCCGGCCTGGCGCTGCTGGCGGCCGTTCTGGCCTTCGCCTGGTTCAATCCGGGCGGTCCGGCCTTCGGGTTCGATGATCTCCACAACGCCCAGATTCCGCCGGCCGCGCAGCGCTGGATCCTGGCCCTGCTGCTGCTCGCCTTCGCCCTCAAGCTTCCTGTCGTACCGCTGCACGGCTGGCAGCCGTTCACCTACAGCCAGGCTCCCACCCCGGTGGTGATGCTGCTGGCGGGCTCGGTCTCCAAGCTCGGAGCCTATGGCCTGCTGCGCTTCGGCGTGGGCTTCCTGCCGGACACCTGGGCCGCCTGGTCGCCCTGGATCGCCGCCGCCGGCGCCATCAGCGCCGTGTATGGAGCCCTCAATGCCATTGCCCAGAGCGACATCCGCCGCCTGATGGCCTTCAGCTCCCTCGGCCACATGGGCCTGCTGGTGCTCGGCCTCTCCGCCGCCACCCCTCTGAGCCTGCAGGGGGCGGTGGCCCAGATGCTCGCCCACGGCATGATCGTGGCCCTGCTGTTCGCCTGTGTGGGGCTGATCGAGCGCAAGACCGGCACCACCGCCATCCCCGAGCTCTCGGGCCTGATGAATCCCCTGCGGGGCCTGCCCTTCACCATGGGCATGCTGCTGCTGGCCCTGATGGCCGCCGCCGGTATCCCCGGCCTGGCCGGCTTCCCGGCCGAGCTGCTGGTGTTCGAGGGCAGCTGGACCACCTTCCCCCGCGCCACGCTGGTGAGCCTGATCGCCTCGGGCTTCACCGCCGTGTACGCCATCCGCCTGTTCAATCGGGTGGGCTTCGGCCGCCTCGACAACGAGCGTGCCGACTGGTCGTCCACCTGCTGGAGCGAGCGGGCGCCCGCGATGGCCCTCACCCTGCTGGTGATCGCGGCGGGTCTCTGGCCCACGGCCCTGACGGGCTGGAGCGAGAGCGAATCCACGCGCCTGGCCCTGCGCTCCCAGCCGTTCCTCACCGGCCAGGTCTCCACCCTCGCCGACTCCGGCTCCCACCTCGTCGCCGTCACCTTCCCCTCCGCCGCGGAGCTGCGCACGTCATGACGACCCCCACCGCCACGGCCCCCGAGCCCGCCACCGCCCCCCTGATTCCGCCCTCCACCCATCGCTACGCCGATGTGATCCACCGGCTGGAGGCCGGCGGCTCGATGCTGCCGGACACGCCGGAGAACCTGATGCAGATCATCGGCATCTACAAGGCCTATGCCGTGCCGATGGACTTCTACTGGCGCGACCTGCTCTACATCGCCGAGCAGGTGTTCCTCGATCCCCTGCCGGCCTTCAAGTACTTCATCAGCCAGGAGTACCTCGATCTGCCCAATTCCTACGCCGGCGACCAGTCGAAGCTGCGCATCTGGCGCGGTGGCGAGAAGGCTCACCCCGAACTTCTGGAGTTCATGGCCAAGGGGGAGGCCGGCAGGATGCCGAAGCTGCTCCATCACCTCTGGCACGACCGGATCAACATGGAGTTCGCCGAGGCCTGCATGGAGGCCATGCTCTGGCACCAGGGCATGGGCGGCCGCTTCTACGACTATCTCGCCAGCGACGCCTACAGGGCCAACGCCGATCGCGCCATCAAGGCCTACTTCCGCGGCAATCCGCTGATGCTCGGCCTCTATCGCCTGTTCCCTGAGATGTTCATGGAGCAGGTGAAGAAGATGAGCTACTACGCCAACCTCGGCCTGTTCTGGGAGGTGATGGCGCCGGTGTTCTTCGAGATGAGCGACATCTACGATGAGGGCGGCTTCAAGGGCGTTCCTGACGCCATGAACTTCCTGGTGAACGGCATCTTCGCCGTGGCGGGACGGCCGATCTATCATCACGTGTTCATCAAGGGGGAGTGTTTCGAGATCATCCCCAAGAGCGAAGGTTTCACCTGGCTCTATGAAGCGGCCCTGCCCTATGTGGAGGCCGTGTTCTACCGCACGGCTCCCTTCCGCGGCACCAAGAGCTACAACGCCCAGGCCTACCAGGTGCCTGCCGATCAGGCCGACTTCCACTACGGCATCCTCTACGCCGATGTGTTTCCGGTGGGCTCGGCCGGGATCCCTCCCACCCTGCTGATGCAGGACATGCTGCACTTCCTGCCCCCCTACCTGGAGGAGCTCTACAAGCAGCACAAGCGCGGCGATGAGGACAAGCTCATCCAGCTCGGCATCACCTTCCAGCGCTCGATGTACAACGTCACCTCGGCCGTGATCCAGGCCCTGCGCTGCGCCCTGCTCTATCCGCTCGATGACACCGATCCCGAGCACCTGCTGGCCAACCGCCGCTTCTTCGAAGCCCAGATGGACCGCTTCCTTCGGCCGGAAGCCCGTCTGCCCCAGATCCAGACCCAGGACTACCGCTGACCCCGCCCCTCACCCCAACGCCATGGCCAACATCATCGAAACCGCGAAGGGAGCGGGCTGCTTCGCCACCCTGCTCACCGCCGTGGAGGTGGCGGGTCTCACCGGCGCCCTGGAGAGCCCGGGCCCCTTCACCGTGTTCGCGCCGGTCGACGACGCCTTCGCCGCCCTGCCCCCCGGCACGGTGCAGACCCTGGTGGACAACCCGCCCCAGCTGGCCCGGATTCTCAAATTCCACGTGCTGGCCGGTGCCCACCAGCGCAGCGAACTGGTGACGAAACCGGAATGGCAGAGCCTGGAGGGGGCTCCGGTGGCCATCCGCCGCGCCGATCCCTTCGAGGTGAAGAACGCCACCGTGGTGAGCGCCGACATCGTCTGCGACAACGGCGTGGTGCACGTGATCGACCGGGTGATCCTGCCTGGCTGATCCCTTTTCGCACCGCTGTTCGGATTCCGCTTGCCGTGGAGGTTCCAGAATCGTTTCTGCCTACTACAATGCGCTCAGAGCTGGTTTGTTAAAAGTTCGCACGTTCAAGTCTCCGAGCCTTCGGGCTCCCGCTTCCCAAGCGTTCTGTTCATCAGCTGCTTGCAATCCTTCTGGTCCCTGCTTTGTTCTGTGCTTGTCAGACAAGGAGCACCAAGGGCTACAATGAGTCAATTGTAATGTATGATTGCGAATTTGAGGAAGCGAAGCTGATTCATCTGCACATCTCGAAGCAAGCAGGCTCTGCCAGTGTCCTGAGCAGCTACCGACCGGGTTCGCAACCCAGTCATTCCCGTGACGTTCGCGAAGCCCGCGAGAGTGAAGGGCGCCTGGTGGCCCCGGGCAATTCACTCTACGTGATTGAGCTGTTTCTTCTCAATGATCGTTTCGGCGAAAAGCCTGAGGAGACCGTAATCCTCAGAATTGCTCGCGATGGTCGCGTGCAGCTGAAGGGCCGGGGCCTCGATGGCCGCCATCGACTGATCGATTCCGGCACCTGCTCAAGCCATGCCGGCCACTACCCCTGAACCCAGTTGAAGAATAAAGCCTGAGAAAGCAGACCAGTCTGCTCCCCTGCAGCGGATGGGGCGCTACCGTTTGACGAGCCGGACGTTCGGAGACAGCGATTCAGTGGCAGGCCCGCGGCGCCTGGACGTTCAGTCTCGCGCTTTCAGACCTTGGGAGATCTTGATCCGGCTGTGGAGAGCCTTTTGGCGGCCCGAGTCGGTTCTGTGGCTGCTCTTGGCCAGTCTGTTGCTGCTGCCGGTGGTGATGGTGGCCTCGATGAGCGGGGCGACGGTCGCCCAGATGAAGCTGCAGGCTGATGAGATCTCCACCCTGGCTACCGGTATCCGCGCCTACTACGCCGACAACGTGATCGCGCGCCTCCAGTCTGCCGATGGCCAGGCGGTCTACTCGGAGAACTACCGCAACGTGCATGGCGGCATCCCGATCCCGGCTACTCTCTCCATCGAGCTGGGAGCTCTCTTCGATAACGCCCACAGCGACGGCCGCATCTCCTACGAATTTCTGTCCGACTATCCCTTCGCCAAGCGTCTCGCCAAACCGCTCGATTCCTTTGAGCGCGATGCCATTCAGGCGTTCCGTGAGAATCCCCAGCGCTGTTCCTACACGGCGCTCAAAGGATATGGTCTGGGGCGCTCCAGTTACCGTCTGGCCACACCAGTGGTGATGCGTCAGGCCTGCGTCACCTGTCACAACGCCCACCCCGACTCCCCCAAACGCGACTGGAAAGTCGGCGATGTGCGCGGGATCCAGGAGGTCAGCGTGCGCGGCATTCAGGTCGAGGGCTTCGGCAATCTCGGCGGTCTCTTCGCCTATGTCGGCCTTTTGGGTGTGACATCGGTGGCCGCCACCGGCCTCTTTCAGAGACAGAGCAGCAGGCTGGCCCGTGTGAACCACCAGCTGCTTGAGTCGAGCAGGCGTGAATCGAGCCTGGCCAGCCGGCTCACGGATCAGCTGCAGGAGCTCTCCATCTTCGGCAGCGTGGTCGACGATTCGATCGTCGGCATCTCGATCGCCGACATGCGCAAGCCGGATGCCCCGCTGATCTACGTCAACAATGCCTTCACCACGATCACCGGCTACGCACGTGATCTCGCCATCGGTTACAACTGTCGCTTCCTGCAGGGGCCTGACACCGATGCCTTCGAACTCGACAAACTCCGCCAGGCGATCCGGGAAGGTGCGTCCTACACCGGTGATCTGATCAACTACCGGCAAGACGGCACGCGCTTCTGGAACCGGCTCACGCTGTACCCGATCCGCCTCGGGGAAAGCCCCCTCCCCGACTACTACGTCGCCAATCAGGTCGACGTCACCTCCCTCAAGCAGCAGGCCTCCTTCAGCATCGCCGAGTTGGCCTCACTCTCCGAGCAGCTGCAGCACGCACGCCGCTCCCTTGCTGATGCAGAGAGGTTTTCCGAGGCACTGCGTCGCACCTTCGTGCAATCCGCCCCAAAATCAGTCTTGATTAGGTAGCAAGCTCCGCACAGGCCTCCTCAGGCTAGACTGATACA
>JANWUS010000016.1:0-30019 GCA_024958715.1 Cyanobium sp. FGCU52
AGATCCGCCTTGGGCGCGCCGGAAAAGCCCGCAAACGTAATTCAGCAAGCCCTAATTGTCTGCTCAGCACATACAAGTAGCGTGTTTGCTTCTGCGGAATTTCCTATTGCCTGGCTGAATTCACTCAGTACGTATGCGACAAACGCTGAGTGGTAAGACTTGTCATAGCTACGTGGGATTCTGAGAATTGAACTCGTGACCAGAGCGTCATCTTCGCTCATACGCGGAACCCCTTCAGCGAAGATAGTGTTCACCATTTCCTCAAGGAAAAGGACTTGATGCACAAACTCATGGATGATTGCCTCTGTGTACTGGGCAATTGACCATTTGACATTTGGCCCCATCCATATTGCACCCACAATATCAGAAACGCTTGCGCCAAACGCGTGCTCCTTCTTGCCAAACAAGAAAGCCCCAATGATCGTAGTAAAAACTGTAAACGTGTCTGGATACAATAGCCGAAAAAGCTTAAACGCGTCGAGGGTCAAGCTTCTAACCGCATCACGTTCGTCGGATTGATATTGCCACCCTACAGGCAGATTGTCTTCGCCCATCATTGAGGCAAGGGTGCTGGTGAAATCTGTAGAGTTGCTTCCGAAATCGAGATAAACCTCCGCATGATGCTCGTGATACTGAAAATGCCTCTCAGCAGGCTGGATAACATTAATGGCCCTCATGAAGCCAGTGCGAGCGTTCGGTGCGTCACCTTGATCACCAAACAGGGCAACCTCACGCGCATTACTGAGGACGCGGGCTGGAGACATGACACAAAGAGCAGGCGCAATGTGGTTGCTCTTTTGAAGGGAGGTAGCGGTGGAAAAGTCTGCCGATGTCGAATGTGGCATGCTCATCGTGTCCTTAGCTTCGGTGCATCTATCTATTAGAAGCTCTTGAGGTTGTCGTCGTGCATCACCATATTGCGACGTGCAGCTGCGTCTCGGTGTTCGACCAAGTATTGTTGAATGTTCGCTCCAGCTTCACTTGTTGAGCTCATGATCTTGACTAAAAGTTCAAAGTTTGCTGGCAGCGTAGTGCCCAGGATGGTTTCCAGCATCGCCTTCTCCTCGGGCCCGAACTCAGGTCCTTTATCCTGGTCAGGGTCGTGCATAACCATATTTCGCCGTGCAGCAGCGTCCTTGTGCTCGTCAAGATACTTTTGGATGTTCGACAGCTCAGGGCTGTCAGGTCCTTCAGTCTTGCTGGAACCATGCATGACCATATTTCGCCGTGCAGCAGCGTCTTCATGTTCTAGGAGATACTTCTGAATGTTCCCTGCTGGATCCCCTTCGGACACGACCTGTCGAATTTCTATAGATATGCTGCAATCGCTTGGGAGAGTAGCTCCAAGAATCTTTTCCAAGACGGCCTTCTCTGAAGCATCGATGATTTTTTTGAGGCTCATTGACGGCCCAGCAATGGAATTTCCAGAACAGCCCCCTCTCCCTAGTACGGACGATAAGGAATGGCACCAGTTACATGTCGAAATACTTTTATTCTTGAGTATTATCTCATGCCAATTGCTGATAGAGCCTGAAAGGTCTCCGCACTGGTCTAGCCAGGCTCACCGCTTGGCCGGCACGCCAAAGGCAGGGGTCTCATGCCAAGGAGGAGATATTCGCAGAAGTTTGCAAGAATGTTCCGGATTCCGTTCAGTTGGGATGCCATATCAGATCTAATCCTGGGGACGGTCCGGTAAACGTGCTCGCAAGTTTGATTTTGTGACAGCGGATACAGCTTGAAGAGTCATGGCAGAACTCTCTTAATCTGATTCAACTAATTCGATTGGCTTCGAGGTTTTCTGGCGTTGCCCTTCTTGCTTGGCAATAGCCAACAGCCTTTAGGCAAGCAGTGGAGCCACAACGCTCATCCAGCCATGACACGCCATCTCATCCTTGGTCTCTGAACCCCAGATTGGCCGTTCTGCAGACGCCTCTTCAGATTTCCGCCGACTGCTGGGCCCTGCTTGCCGCTCCTGATGGCAGCAGCCGCAAAGAGCACTACCTCCCAAAGGGCGAACGGGAGCCGGAGACCGCGTACCGCAAGCGCCTTGACGCCGCCCGCCCCTCGGGCTTCTTCCGGGACGCCCTGCGCACATACGCCGGCATGCTCAGCCGTGGCAGCTGGATCAGCATGCCCACCAGCCTGAGCTCAGTGCTCACCGATGTGGACGGCCGAGGCACGGACCTGGGCGTCTTCCTCGCGTCCGCTGACCTGCTGGTGCTGCGCGATGGTGCCGCACTGGTGCTGGTGCTCCCTCCAGAGCACAGCTGGCCCAGCGAGGGCGACCGACAGGAAGCCCTGCGCCGGGGTGATCGACTCTCCCTGCCCCGCTTGCAGCTGGTGCCGCGGGCCAACTGCCTGAATTGGGAGCTGCCTGTCTCCTACGGCCTGCCGGGCCGGATCATCTGGCGGGAGCCGGTGAACCGTCCCATCAACTCCGAGTCGCCTGGAACAGAAGGAGCCGTCACCGAACAGATCCAGGCCCTGCTGGGTGATGCCGACGCCCCCGACCGCTGGCACTACCGAAGCCTGCAGCTGCTCACAGCCGGAGAGGCCGTAACCGGCCTGCAGCTGGCCCACCACCCGGTCTGTGCCGACCCCCAGGCCAGCAGCGGCTGGCGCTGCGACGAGCCGGTGGCCACCACCTACGAGGGCGTCACCCGACTGCCGGCCTGCTGGTACACCTCCGATGGCTCGGCTTTCGGGGAAGGGGATCTACCGCACCTGGGCCTAGCCCACCAGTACCTCAACCACTTCCGCTGCAAGAGCGAATACGAGGAGCTCCTCTCCCGCACGGCCCTGCCGGTCGGCGTGCGCAAGGGGATGGTGGACGCCATGGGCAACAGCCAGGCCGGCCCGGTCGTGCTGGGCCCCAACACCTGCATGGACCTGCCGGCCGATGCGTCCTTCGAGTTCGTGGAGATCCGGGCCCGCTCATTGGCGGAGCACCGGGCCTGGCTGCAGATCCTCGATGACACCATGCGCCGCGATGCCCTGATCCCGTCGCAGAACCGCGGTGCCGCCCGCACCGAGATGGAGATCAGCCTCACCGCCTCCCAGAGCTATGCGCTGCTGCAGGCAATGGCGATCCAGAAGGCCTCGCTGTTCTCCACGCTCCTGCAGCACTGGACAGCCCTCACCGGAGAGCCCCTCGACCCTGGTGCGGGCCTGCAGGTGACAGTGAGCCCGCTCACCCCGCCGATTCAGCCGCAGCCCCAGGTGAAGGAGTGGATCGAGCTCTTCGACAGGGGAGTGATCAGCCGGGAGGAGCTGCGGCATCAGCTGGCTCTGGCGACCGCCAATGCGATCAGCAGCCCGACACTGGATGACAGCCCAGCCACCAAAGCCGGGGAGGGCTCGGACCCGTTGCCCCTGCGGCAAGAGGAGTCAGCCGCGCCTGCAGCCGCATGACCCAGCCCCCGACCGATTCGCCCTACCGCTGGCGGGCTGCTGATCTGGAGGGCATCCGGGTTGCCCTCTCGATCCCGGCCCGCCTGCCGGCCATCCGTGCCATCAACGACGCGATGGCGGAGCTGGAGCAGCAGTACCCCGACGCTATCCCCACCGCCCGGAGGGAGCTGGACGCCATCGCCGCCATCGACACCGAGCTGGCAGGGCTGACCCCGGATCAGCTGCAGGCGCCGATCGAGACCCGCCGCAAGGCCGCCAGCCCCGATGCCCTACCGGAGGACAGGACGCTGCCGGTCAAGAAGGCGGACGTGATCGAGTTCGACACCGAACTGCTGCGCGAGGAAACGATCACCCGTTACGGCAGTGGGCTCTCGATCGAGGCCGCCCTGCGGCGCCAGCGGGGGAGCCATGCCCGGGCCCTGCTGTTGCTCCTTCCGACCCTGGGGAGCTGGAGCCGCGACCCACAGCTGGGCAGCCATGGCAGCGCCTTCACCACGGTGCTGGCGCGGGGCTGAGCCATGACGCTCACCCCTGGCCCTGCGGCTTTGCCCCCGTCGGTGCTGCAGCCCTACGCGAATGCCCGGCTGCTCCTCACCATCCACCAGCTGCCTGGGCGTTTTGATTCGCCGCGCCTGGGCCGGATGGTCTGCGAGGCCTTCCTCAAGCGCGGGCGCATGGTGGGCGAGAGCAGCAGCGGCCTTGGCATCGACAGCGGTGACTTCCTCTACTCGGGCTATCTCTGCCGCTCGACCTTGCTCGACGCCCAGCCCAGCAATCCCTGGGACTGGCTGACGGCGGACATCTCCTGGAGTGAGGTCGGCTTCCGGCCGCCCCTGGCCGATGGCCGCTGCTGCGAGGCGCCGGCCCAGGGCGCCATCTGGCTGGGGTCGCTACGCGACCTCCAGTCCCTCGGCGTGCTGCCGACAGCCGGCCGGGGCCAGCTGGCCGGTCTCACCGTGACGGAGTTCGCGGGACCCTTCGGGGCTGGCGGCATCGGCTCGCTGATGCAGCCGCTGCTGGGTGAGCGGCTGGAGCTCGTGCTCAAGCCCAACCGCATCGCCCTGGTGCAACCCGGTGACACCCTGCTCTCCCTCGCTGAGCGCTACGGCACCACACCCGAGACCCTCCGCTCCCTGAACAGCGACATCAGCGCCAACACCGTGATCACGACCGCTGCAGGCGACACGCTGAACAGCCTGGCCCAGCTGCATGGCACCACCGTCAGCTGGCTGCGGGATCAACCCGAGAACGCCTGGCTGCTGCGTCCCGAGGGCCACACCGTCATCGCCGGCGACACCCTCACCTCGGTGGCCCAGCTGTACGGGACGACCCGATCGACCCTGCGCAAGCTCAACCCTCCCTACGCCGACTACCGCGAGTGGCCCGGCGATGCCCCGTTGCCGCTGGGGGAGGTGCTGACTCTGTTTGCGATCAGGCCCTCCGACATCCTGCTGGCAGGAGAGCCGCTGCTGGTGCCGCTCTATCGCCCTTCCACGCCGCTGCCCGCCGGCAGCTGGTTGTTCCTGCCGCGGCGCCGGGCGGCAGCCACCGCGACTCCGGAACCGGATCTGTAGCCCACGCCTGCGTGGCAATAGGTCGTGAGCACAGCCCGGATGGGGTGCTCACTCCACGACAGCCGCGATGGGTCATGGCCACTGCCACTGCTTCTTCCACCTCCAGCCCCGCCGCCGCCACCGGCACGGGCGCTGACGACAATTACGCCGCTACCGGCCAGGCCGGTGAGGCCATCACAGCCGGTGGCCCCTCGGGCGACCCCGCTGGCGCTGTCGGCCCGGCCGGTTCAACCGCCAGCGGCAGCGACAGCTCCGGCACTGCTGCATCCGAGGGAGTCACGACCTCCGTGGACGACAGCCGCCTCAGTGAGCCCCTGCGGGCCGAGCGGCGCAAGAGCAACCAGCTCGAGAAAGAAATCCGCACGCTGCGCCAGCAGCTGAACCGCTTCTCCGAGATCAACCCCGAGGAGTACGCCCGCCTCCAGGAGGCTGAGCGCCAGAAGCAGATCCTCGAGCAGCAGATGGAGCTGCGCGAGCGGCAGATGGAGGAGGCCTCCGCCCAGAAGGTGGCGGCCGTCGCCGCCGAGCGCGATGAGGCCAAGCAGCAGGTGCTGCAGCTCCGCAAGGACCGCCTGCTGGAGCGGGCCTTCTCCCAGGCCGAGGGCCGCACCGGTGGTGACCGCCGGGGGACGTTCTTCGACATCTTCAAGGGGCAGCTGGGGGGCTGCTTCCGTCTGGGGACCGACAAGGACGGCAAGGACGTGCTCGAACCGCTCGACGGCCAGGGCAAACCGTTGCTCGGTGATGACGGTCGGCCCCTCACCACCGCCGACTTCCTCGATGAGATGCGGGTGCATCCCGTCTACGGCTTCCTGTTCCAGCAGCGCGGCCCGGCCGGGATGCAGGCCGCCGGCGCCATGACGGCCTCTGGCATCGCCAGCAACGGCGAACCGCTCAACCCCCAGGCGATGTCGGCCTCCGAGCTCTATCGGGCCTCGTTCGCGGTCAACGGCCGCACCCCCTCCCGCCGGCCCTAATGGGCCAAGGGCCCCCGCTCAAGTGCTCAACCCCGAGGCGTCCCATGACCCTCCGGCTCCTTCACCTGCTCCTTTCTCCACTGAGATCCATGACTGCTCTCCTTGACCGCATCGTCGGCGTGATCGCCGGGTTCCAGTCCCGCGAGGCGGACCTTCGTCAGCGCCTGGCCGATGCCCTGGCGGATGACGCCGCGGACGCTGCTGCCATCGATGCGGCTCGCCGCGATGCCCTGGCTGCGATGGAACGCGCCGCAACGGCCGAGGCGCTGATGGCCCAGCTGCAGGCCAGCGCCGATGACGCCAACAGCCAACTGAGCGCCATCGATGCCTTCATCGATCAGTTCGTGCCGGCCCTCACTGAGGTGCAGGTCGCGGCTGATAACGAGGTCACCACCGTCACTGAGCCGGATGCCGCCCCTGCTGAGTCGACGACTGGTGAGGTTGTCGCAGGCGACAACTCCGGTGCCGATGACGCGGCTGCCCCTGAGGCGGACACCGTTTCCGACGAACCCGCAGCGGCCTGATCGCCATGCCGCGCCGGAGCAAGGACTTCTACCGCGGCATCTCCTTCCAGTCGCCGGCCGCTGTCGCCGCTGCTGCCCGTCGCGCCCTCGAACGCCGGGCTCAGCAGCCGCCTTCTCAACGCGGCATGACGCCGGTGGGCCTGGCCCGCGCCAGGCAACTTGCCAACCGCCAGGAGCTCTCACCGCAGACGATCGATCGGATGGTGAGCTACTTCGCCCGCCACAAGGTCGACAAGCAGGGCTCCAGCTGGAGCGCGTACGGCAAAGGCCGTCAGGCCTGGGATGGCTGGGGCGGCGACCCCGGTCTCCGCTGGGCACGCTCCATCTCACGGCGCATGGATGCTGCTGAACGCCGAGCCTGATCGGCCCGCCTCCATGTCACCACCACGCACGCCGACTCGAATCCCAACTCGAACGCAGCCAATCAGCACGACACCAACGCAGCCAGCCACTGCTCACTGCACCTGGGGCCAGAAACACACCACCGCCGCAACGCACAACCCTCAAAAGGGGAGAAAACAACGCAGAAAAAATTGAAAATTCTCCTCATAATTCGATTTTCAAAATCAAGCTCCTGTAAGCCCCTGGGAATCCTTGGGGAAGCTCGCAGGAGAATCGAAACCGGAGGGGTATTCCCCTGTTTCCGGAAACGGCTGCAAAGCCGCTCGGAAATTTTCCAGTTTTGGCAAAATCAGCTTTCACTCAGTCAATCAGCGGGAGCAGCCATGGAACACCAGGCGAACCTGTGAGCCGGCAGGATGATCAAAAGGGTCGCTTCGCGCCCAAACCTATTCAGCTTTTGCATCAGTCTGGCAGGGGTTGCGTAGAGCCCCATCCGCGGGCTAAAACTACAGAAGCACGCAGTACATGCATACCATGTCTGTCCCCCCCCCCGCGTGACGCGGGAGTCGGTATTCGATTCATCGCCGCAACCGCGGCGGCTTGATCTGATCCTCGATTCGGACCTTTACGACCGACTCGAGGAGATTTCCCTGCGAAATGGTCGATCCATTACTGACCTCATTGAGGAGGTTCTCAACGCCTCCTTCCCGGTTGCCGCGCACAACGAGGCATGACCGCGATCGGTGCTGATCGTTGCCCTGCTCTCAGTCCCCGAGTCAGCCTCTGATTGATGGCCGGCCACGGGCGAACCAGCAGCCGGCCGCTGGGCCTGGCGCCCTCAGAGCACCGCCACGGTGCCCAGCCGCTTGGCCTGCAGCTTGCGAGCCAGCTGATGCGCCAGCTGCGCCGGAATGAAGCGGGGCTTCCTCACCGGGCGACCGCGGCGGCCATAGAAGACCACATGGCGCTCGGCATCAGGTGCCTTGATCCCACCGGGATAGACATAGACGGCCAGCTGGCGGATCTCGCAGCGGGCAAAGGAGGAGGCCATCACGAGAGAGGCGAGGGACACCCGCGTCAGGCCTCGGCTGTATCGACCCGGCAGAAGCTGACGACAATCGTCCTTCCATGGGGCTGCAGATAGTGGCTGAGTTCCGGGGCGAGACGGCCGGGGCAGCGGGCCTTCCTTCCCCCCCTCGCCGACCGTGATGGCTTCCGGGCCCCGCCAGTGCTCCACCCTTCCGACAGCGGGCTCGATGATCCCGGGCAGATCAGCCATGGCGACCGGCCGCGCTGGGGTCGTCGTCCGCCGTCCTGCTTGCCCCTTGTCCCGTTGAACGGCCCCGTCTGCTTCTAGCGACCGCGACCAAAAAAAGAGGCCCCCGAGGGAGCCCCGCCCGGCCGCCGGCCTCAGAAGGGAATGAGAGCCTCCAGCGCCGGATCGGCCGGCACCGCCGGCCGGGCTGACTGCTGCTCGAACAGCACCTGGGCCGCCAGCTCAGCCAGCCGTGGCCAGCGCTCGCCGCAGAACACCAGATCTTCCAGCACCTGCCAGGAGAACTGCTGCAGCTGAGCCTTGCGGGACAGAGAAGCCATGGGAGGGCTCCGTGTAGGACCCCTCTGCCGGCGGGGGGCGGGTCAAGGGCCCGTCCACCACTGCAATGCGGAGCGCAGCGCAGCCAACGCCCACACCGGCGGGCTCGTATCACCCTTGAGGTGCCCCCCGACCATGAGGAGGGCCGGAGCGGAGCCCCAGCGAGAGCCTGTGGGAGATTCTGCAGAGAGTCAAAGCCGCTGGTGACTACGCGCGAATCAGACTTCCAGGTCCATCAGTCCTTCCGGAACGCTGGAGCAGGGCGCCATCAGCGCGGAGCTGCCTGGCAGCCTGCCCTGGTGAATTCGCCTCAGCCAGGCAGCCCTGAAGGCTCAGGGCGGAGAGGCAGGTCAGCGGCTCTGGAGAGGTTCAGCCGGCAACTGCTGGTATCGATCAGGGCCACGATCCGATGGGTGCGGGACTCGATGATCCTGTAGTTCCGACCATCGGAGCAGCATCTGGCCTGGGCCTCCATACAGGCCCAGTATTCGACCCTGGCACTGCCCTGTTCTCTCCAGCCATCGGGGTGGAGCGACTCGATGATGTACATGCTGACTGTGGGGAGACTGAGGTCAGTCCAGCAATCCCTGAAACCTGCAGCGCAAAACTGCAGAGGATGTTTGGGATCAGTGTGATGGATTTGACCGTTCATCTCCGTTGCTGCTCTGTTCCTGCCTTCCGTAACGGTTTCGGCACCGACCCGACGCATTGGACCGGCTGACGCTTGCAAGGTGCCCTTGCTTATCAAGAAGGTCGTCACTGATCGTGGCCGCAGCCCAAGGATCGGCCTGACCCCGCTGGTTGCCATGGCCCGTTCGTCCACTCCGTCCAGGCTGAACATCGATTCAGGCCAGCAGCTGTCAGACCATGGGTTGTTGTCCGCGCATCAAGATCGTCCAGGATGGCTGATGCCGGCAGTGACTCCGACCGCCTCGATCCGCTCAGCCACCACAAGCCAGAAGATCGTCCGGCTGTGGTGCTGAACTGGCTGCAGCAGGGGCACGAGCGCTTTCTTCAGGGGCATTCTCTGCATCCCCACAGCACTCGCGAGCGGATGCAGGCCGTGATCGAGGGGCAGCATCCCCTGGCCGCCGTGCTGGGTTGCGCCGATTCGCGGGTGCCGGTGGAGCTGCTGTTCGACAGCGGCTTCGGGGACCTGTTCGTGGTGCGCAATGCCGGCACGATGAGCACTACGGCCGCCATTGCCTCCCTGGAATACGCGGTCGGCCACCTGGATGTGCCCCTGATCGTGGTCCTGGGGCATGAAGGCTGTGGTGCCGTCTCAGCCGCGCTGCATCCGGAGCTGTTGCTCACCCCGAGCCTCTCGCAGGTGGTCGGCCAGCTGCGGATGGAGCTGTTGCAATACGGCGATCACCTCTCCCTGGAGGAATCCTGCCGTCGCCACACCCTCAACCTGGTGCACTCCAGCGTGCTGCTCACCGATCGCCTCCGGGCCGGCCATCTGGCCGTGGTGGCGGGCTACTACGACCTGCACAGCAGCCGCATCGAGTGGATGGGTGATGTCAAGCCCGTGCGCTATCGCGGTGCCGGCGAGCGCTGAACAGCAGCGCTGCGACCTCGGTGTGACATCGGCCCCCACCCATGGAGCCTCACCACACGCATCAGCGACAAGGCTGCATGGCACGACCTCTGACCATGGCGCCGCTGCGGTCGGTCCTGCTCCCGTGGGTGAGGCATCGGGGCTCGCCCTGGATCAGCGCTTCCTGTCCTGAGCGCTGCAGATCCGGCGCCGACACAATCTTGCGAACAGCATCAAGGAAGTCGTTCCTGGCCACACCCCCGTGCAACTGAGCATCGGCTGCAGGATCGAACTGCGCTGTGAGACCGCCACGCCGCTGCTGGCCCTGGTGCATGTCCACAGCAGCCTGGCCCCCGATCTCATTGCCCCCGAGCGGCTGCAGCTCCAGCCCGATCGCACCGTTGAAGTGCTCGCCGATCAGAGCGGCAACCGCTGGTGCCGCTTCGTGGCCGCTGCCGGCACCACCAGCCTCCGTTACGCGACGACCATCGAGGCTCCGGATCACACGGATCCCGTGCTGCCCGGCGTGCGCCAGTGCCCGATCGAGGCCCTGCCGATCGACACCTACCGCTTCCTCAACGCCAGCACCTACTGCGACACCGCCGCCCTGATGCAGCTGGCCTGGAGCACCTTCCGCGGCATCCCCGCCGGCTGGCCGCTGGTGCAGGCCATCTGCGACTGGGTGCATGGCCAGATCCGCTTCGAGTACGGCGCCTCGCGCGAGCACCAGAGCGCGAGCCAGACCATCGCCGCCGGTGCCGGCGTCTGCCGCGACTTCGCCCACCTGGCGATCACCCTCTGCCGCTGCCTCAACATCCCCGCCCGCTACTGCACCGGCTACCTCGGCTACACCGGCATCCCCGTTGGCGTGGCCCCCATCGATTTCTCGGCCTGGTTCGAGGCTTTCCTCGGCGATCGCTGGTACGTCTTTGATGCCCGTCACAACATTCCCCGCTGCGGCCGGGTGCTGATCGCCCGCGGGCGCGATGCGGCCGATGTGCCCTTCCTGCGCTCCTTCGGGGCGCACCAGCTCACCGGGTTTGAGGTGATCACCGAGGCGATCGCCACCGATGGCCAGCCGCCCATCGCCGGGCAGGACGATCCGGAGCTGGCGCAGAGCCTCATCGCCTGAGCCCCAGTCGCCCATCCCCAGGCCTGCTTCCCTCCCTGGCAACAGCTGATGACGTTGCTGGGGCCGATCCCCGGGAGTGCAGCACCGATGGGCCTCACCCTGATCGAGGCAGCCAAGTACGAGAGCCGCCTGGAACACCTGGCGGTGATCAAGACCTTCAGCGAGGGGGAACTGCTCGCGCGGCTGCCGTTCATGAACATCGCCGGCGGCGGCCTCTTCTACTCCGTTGAGAAGGAGCTCCCCTCGGTCGGCTTCCGGGCTGTGAACGAGGGCTACAAGCAGAGCTACGGGGTCGTCGATCCCCAGTCAGAAGCCGTGCACCTCTTCGGCGGCGATGTCGACGTGGACCGCTCGATCGTTGACCTGCAGGGCCCCGAGGCCCGCGCCTCCCAGGTGGAGATGAAGGTGCGCTCGATGCGCCTCACCCTCGAGGCCGCCCTGATCAATGGCGATGCCACCGCCAACCAGGGCCGGGGCTTTGACGGTCTGGCCAAGCGGCTCACCCCCGGCGCCGAGATGGCCCTCAACAACGGTGGCGGCGCGCTCGATTTCACAAGCTCGATGAGCTGATCGACTCGGTCAACTCCTACGGCGGCAACAAGTATCTGGTGATGAGCAAGGCGATGCGCCGTCAGCTCAATGCCCTCGCCCGTCAGACCGTCGGCCAGGGTGTCTACAACGTCACCACTAACAACCTGGGCGTGATGGTGCATCACTACCAGGAGTGCCAGATCCTCACGGTTGACCGCGATGCCCAGGGTCTGGAAGTCCTCGGTTACGGCGAGGCCGGCGGCACCAGCTCGATCTACTGCTGCACCTTCGGGGACCAGGGCGTCACCGGCCTGCAGGGTCCGTTCCAGAGCCGCTACGGCATCTCTGTCCGCGATCTCGGCGAAGTCCCCGATGCCCCCGTCTTCCGCACGCGCATCGACTGGTACGTCGGCTTCGGCGTCATGCACCCCCGCGCCGCCGGCCGCCTCCACAACATCGCCCCCCTCACCTGAGGGGGGGGGCAGGGCCCCCTTTGTAACGGGGGGCTGGCTGCGGGCTGAGGTGCTGCAGCAGGCCATTGGGGGAACGATCACCCCTCCTTGATTTCGCCTCGATTCCTTCCCTCCCACTGGAGAACGACCCATGAGCCCCTACAAGGCCAATCCCCTTCTCGACGCCGCCACCGTGCTCGTCGGCTGGACCAATCGCTCCGCCACCCGCGACACCGAGCAGCTGTTCGCCAGCGGTGATGTGGTGCGGCTCAACACCAAGCTCGATGCGACCCTCCACTTCACCTTGATGGTCTCCCACCCAGGCCACAACGTGGCGGTGGAGGCCCAGCTCGAACTGGCTCCTCTGCTGCGCGACGGCACCATGGGCACCTTCGTGGGGGTGGCCACCGTCGCCATTCCGGCAGAGGGCGGCCGGGTGGAGGCCTACATCTCCGGCAAGGACATCCAGCTCGATGCCGCCGATCAGGGCAACGTTGATGGAGCCTCCCTCTGCTTTGCCCGGGCCCTCGTCACCCCCTCCACTCCGGAGGGAATGGTGGTGGGCCTGACCGCCACCCTGCCGGCCTGAGTGGAGCGGATCCATGCCTGATCGCTTCCCCTCCACCGGCCCCATGCCAACCCGGCAGGGCCATGCGCCTTCTCTCTCCTCCGGTGCCGCTGCTGCCCAGCAGGGGATGGTGCGCATCCACCGCGGCGCCGAGGTGCGTTACGTCTGGCCGGTGCATGTCGCCGGCTGGCTCAGCAGCGGCTGGCGCGTCGGTGAGGTGGAAAGTCCTCCTCAGGGTGCTGCAGCCCAGGTGATCTCCCAGCGTCCTGGCCAGGACGCCCAGCTGCCTGCACTCGCAGGAACTTTGTCGTCCGCGCCAGAGCCTGCCGCAGCGGCGGCGACAACTGTGGATGAACCGGTGAGCGAGCCGATCGACGCCCACCTGCCCACCAACCTGCTGGATCTCGACTTGGAGCCTGAGGCACCAGCCCTGGAGCACTTGACCGCGACCACACCGGCAGCGCCGCAAGCAGAAGCTCCTCAGCAGGAGGTCATCGAGCCAAATGATGCAGAACCTGCATCGTTTGCTGCCGCTGACCAAGCCGAGGTGGCCGCCGAGGATCCCGCCCCCGCTGCGAGCGAGGAGTCCGCTGCCCCTGAGGCGACTGAACCTGCCCAGGACGAACCCACCCCGCCTGCGGCGCCGGCCCGCCGCGGTCGTCCGCGCAAGGTGCGCCCCGAGACCCAGGCCGAACCAACCGCTGAACCCATTGTTCAGGCCGCATCTGAGCAGCAGCCCTCAGCCTCCGCGGATGTCACTGAGCCGCAGAAGCAGGCCCTCGTGCTCACCTCCGAGGGTGACGACCCCTTCGGGCTCGATCCACTCCTCTGATCTCTCTCTTCTCTCCCTTCCCACGCCCCACAGGCCTGCATGAGTACCCCCAAGAGCAGGCTCTTTGAGCGGGTGGAGGTGTTCACCAGGGCCACCACCGATGCGATCAACAAGGCGATCACCGAAGTCCTCGATGCCCGCAGCCCCTGGCAGCTGCTCTATCGCCTCAGCCGCATCGTCTTCCTTGGCCTGGTGCTCTACCTCGGCTGGATCCTGGTTGTCGTTCAGCCCGATCTGGCCAAGCGGCTGATGCTGCCTGCCGGCCAGACCCTCGCCCAGCGCTATGGCAACCACCGCGAGCAGGTGCAGACCCTGCTGCGCTCCGCCATCGCGGCCGAGACCTTCGGGCTCAACACCCTGCTGATCGCCGACTGGGATGGTGCCGCCAGCCTGCAGGTGCTGGCCGCTGAGGGGCGCACACCCCAGCTCCCCCTCCAGCCGGGCCAGGAGGCCCTGGTGAACGTGGCGATGGCCAAGGTGTTGGGTCACGCCGCCCTGGGCCTGTGCGAGAGCGAGCGGCCCCTGGCACTCAACCTCGATGAATCGGAATTGCCACGCGGCACGACGCTGATGATCTGCCCGATCGGCTGCACCGCCAAGGCCCGGCCCACAGGCCTGCTGGTGGCCCTCTACGACCGGCCCCGCTCGGCTGTCCTTCCCGATCCAGTACCAGCCGGCAACGCCCTGGCGGCCCGAGAGCTGCTGCAACGTCAGCAGCGCGAGCAGCTGATGCTCCTCTCACGCCGCCTCGGTCAGCTGCTGGAAGGGGAGTGAGCTGGATCAATGCTCCCGCGTCACCTGAGAATGGGAGGGCATCCCAGCTGCGGCGTTTTGCAGCTCACCCGCCACGCTGCCGACAAACTCGAGACCTACGGCATCACCGGTTCAAGGCTGGAAAGCTGGCAGTCCGCGCTGGCGGAGGGTGAACCCTTCCTGGATGTCAGCACCGGTGCCCGCGGCCTGGTGATCGACTGGGAGGAGCGCCCATGGATCGTGATCCTGAGGGAGGATGGGTCAGCGGTCGTCACGACCTATCCCAGCGACGAACGGACCGTGATCAATCGCCGTGGAGGTGGCCGGTGGATCTCTCCCAGCAACTGACCGTCCAGCTCAAGGAGATGGAGCGCCTGGTGGATGCGGAGACCGGCGCGATCCTGTTTCGCCACCCCACCCTGCGGGGGATCCCGGATCTGGTGGTGGAGGGCGACGGCTACACGCTCGAATTCATCGGCCCCACCCTGCTCTGCCTGGACATTCAGGATCCAAGCGGCATGGCCCGGCTGCTGGCCGAACCCGTCAAGGCACAGCTGCCGATCGGCGTCTGAGTTCTGGTCAGCACAGCCTTGATGACTGGCAGGAGGAGGTCGATGCCTCCCGTCATGGCTGCCACATCCACGCCTGATGCCTCAACAGGACTCTGGCAACAGAAGGGGAGTGCTGCATCCCATGGCCACCGTCCCCTCCTCGAGCCCACCGCCCGCACCGCTGGCGGTCGTTCCTTCTGGCGCCAGGCCCGGCTGGATGGTCCGCTACGGCAGCCTCGATTCACCGGAGGACAGCGCACCGCCGGAGATCCCCTGGCAGCGGCCGAGGCAGTGGTTGCCCCTGCCGGATCTCGATCCGGACGACGAGATCTTCGTCGGCCTGGCTGCCATCTTCCCCGGTGCTCCCACAACCCTGGCCCTCGGGGCCTCCGGCAACTTCCATGTCGACTGGGGTGATGGCAGCCAGCAGGACGTCTTCTCACCCTCTCCCTTGATCGAGCGCTGGGCCTGGTCCACCTACCGCTCGCAGCAGGCCTCCGAACTGGAGCTTCCCCTCTTCTCCACCGATCTGCCCTGGATCAACCGCCTCCCTGAGACCATCAGAGCCCGCTACGGGCCCCAGAGCATCACGCTCCCTTCCAGTGCCTATCAGCTTGAGGTGCGTGCTGACAACCGGGTGGTGGTGCTGCTCGATCCGCCGCTCTGGAGCGATGGCATTGGCTCGATCTTCGAGGTGTTGTGGAGGTACCCCACCACCCTGCTGGTGCCAACGATCGTTCGCCATCGCTACGACCACGACAACCCTCTTCTCGCCGGCACCGAGACCTCCCGCGGCTACAGGCAGGCGATCGTCACCGTCACGCCCCAGCCGGGCCAGCGGCTCACCGCCCTGCGCCTGCAGGACGGCTACGGCGATGACGAGACCGTCAGCAGCTGGCTGGACATCGCGATCGCCTCTCCCATTCTCAGCGAGCTGTGGATCGGCAAGAGGTGATGAACGCCATCACGACGACGGGCTCACCGCGATGATCACCCACCCACTGCTGGAGCGCGTGCGGGTGCGCTCCCATGCCATCACCAATGGCGCGGGCCTCTTCTCCTACCTCAGCGGCCTGCGCGAGCTGGAGATCGACACCGCCGGCATCAGCGTCTTCCAGCAGTTCTTCTACTACTGCCGCTCGCTCACCACCATCCCAGCGCTCGATACCAGTGGCGGGGTGACCTTCACCAACATGTTCCATGGCTGCTCCTCCCTGCAGACCATTCCGCCCCTGGACACCAGCCGCGGCGTTGATTTCAGCGGCATGTTCGCCTGGCTCAGGGACTACGGCGGCAAGCTCTGCCAGATGCCGCTGCTCGACACCAGCAACGGCGTGAGCTTCAGCCAGATGTTCATGGGCTGCTCGCTGCGCTCCATCCCGGCACTCGATCTGCGGCGGCTGCGGGAGGGCATCGCCTTCAGTTACTCCCATGCCCTGGCCTTCATCGATGTGCGAGGGCTCGGGGAAGGCCTCGATCCCAACAGCACCTCCCAGCTCTTGGTGGGCCTGGAGGGAACGGGCCTCGGTGCAGCGGCGCTCAATGCCTTCTACGCCAATCTCGCGCCCGTCAACAACCGCGGCACGATCCTGCTCAGCAACACCCCCGGGGTGCTGGAGGCCGGCCATCAGCCCCAGCTGGCCAGCAGCAAGGGCTGGACCCTCATCTACTGACTCCCCTCCCGCCATGACCACCACCAACCCGACCGACACCAGCGGCTTCTATCGCCTGCAGGGCGACGCGTTGATCCATGCGCCCAACGAGGTGCATGCCCCCCAGTACACCCTCTCCCGCAGCACCCGCGCCGCCACGGCCCTGCCCAAGGACGGCTGGGACTGGTTCGACTGCGCAGAAGCCGCCTACGCACATCACAACCTGCCGCTGCCGCAACGAGCAGGACCGGGGCCGCATGGCTGGCCCCGTTGAGCTGAACCTCAAGGCGGGGCGCACGGCGGCTGTTGATCCCCTTCCGGCGGCACCATCGCCGCCACTGATGGAGCGCCGGGCTGCCTCTGCTGAGAACACGCGCCCATCACCGCGCCGCTGCTCCCTTCCCCCTGCTCCAGCGATGAACTCCCATGCCCTATCCCCTGCCGGACTCCCCCCTCGGCACGGCCACGCCCCGCGTGCGGCTGCTCCCCCCGCCCGGTTGCCCCGGCAGCGAGCAGTGGGTGCTGCCGATGGACCTGCCGGGCTGGCTGGAGCTCGGCTATCGCAAGGGCCCTGTCCCGGCCGATGAGCTGGAGCTGTCCTGGCTGCCGGCCGATCCCCGCTGGAATGAACCGGTGGGCGCGGTGCCGATCGAGCTGCTGATCCAGCCCCGCCGGCCGATCACCGCACCCATCCAGGTGCGCTGGGGCGATGGCAGCAGCGAGACCATCCCCTGGCCCGCGACCGCCCGCCAGGCGCCGCGGCTGCGCCACCTCTACGGCGAGCGCGCCGATGTGACGGTGCAGGTGCAGATCGGCCTGCTGATCGCCTCCCTGCCCGTCGCCCTGCTCGGTTGCCCGGTGCCGCCGCGGCAGCTGCTGCAGCAGCGCGATGGGGGCGGGGCGCCAGCAACCAGCGTCCAGCCCTTGATCCCCAGCGGTGGCCTGGCCGGCGAGGACTTCGATGGCCGCCATGCGGTCCTCTGGCGCCTGCGGCTCCATCCCAACGGCGGCCTGGGCCTGCTGCCCGATCCGGCCAGCGGCGAACCAGCCCTGGCGGTGGTGCAGGAATCAGGCGTCGGCCGCCGCGCCACCCGCTGGTACTCCGGTGATGGTCCACCACCCACCACCCTGCAACCGACACCGGTGGTGGGGGACTTCTACCTCGATCGCCGCAGCGGGCAGGTCTACGAACTCGCGGCCTGAACGCCACCACGGCAACAGGGAACGACCGCTGCCGCCGGCCTGATGGATCTCTTCTGGCGACAGCTCGCCTCCCTGCTTGGCCCGCCCGGACCGCCGTCGCCCCTGGTGAGCACAATCGCCAGCCCTCAGGTGGGCGAACGCCGCATCCTGCTGCGGGCACCCCAGGCGCTCACCATTGGCCGACTGGATGCGGTGCTCAGCGGCGGCAGCAGCCCCAGCCTCAGCCTCCAGCTGCGCACTTGCCTCGATGTCTCCGCAAGCGGCACGGCCGTTCTGAGCACGCCGCTGGCGATCAGCAGCAGCAACGGAGGCACCAGCACCGGTACCGAGCTCATCAGCTTCCAGGCACCGGCAGTCCCGCTGGATCACTGGCTCTGGCTGGAGGTGACCGCCGTGTCCGGCTCCCCGGCTGGGCTGTCGGTGATGCTGCGGCTCCAGTGATTCCAGTGCTGGCAACAGCAGGTGATGACACGACCGGGCGCCTTCGCCCTCGCCTGCTGCCATGGGGTCCTGGAGTTCCACCGGTTCGATCCGCGGCCCTGAGGGGCCCGCCGGTCCGCAGGGTTCGCCAGGGGTGTCAGGGCCGCAGGGCCCCGCTGGACCCGCTGGTGCCCAGGGCCCTGCCGGCTTGCAGGGAGCACAGGGCCCCGCCGGGCCCTCCGGTCCCGCTGGACCGGCAGGCCCGCAGGGTGTGCAGGGTCCGGCGGGGATCGGCATCAACTTCAAGGGCCAGGTCGCCACTCTTTCGGCCCTGCCCTCAGGCGCCGCCCAGGGCGATGCCTACCTGGTGCAGGCCGATGACTCGCTGCGGGTCTGGGATTCCTCCACCAACAGCTGGGTGAATGGCGGCTCGATCCAGGGGCCTCAGGGCCCTGCTGGTGTGGCCGGCCCGGCTGGTGCCGCCGGTCCTCAGGGTCCGGCCGGACCCCAGGGGCCCCAGGGAATCCAGGGTGCGGCGGGTGCGGCCGGTCTGCAAGGCCCGCGCGGAACGGGCTGGTTCACCGGCACAGGGGCACCACCACGAACCATCGCCGGCGCCGTCGATGGGGATCTCTACCTCGATCTGGCCACCGGCACCGTCTATCAGCTCGGTCCGATCCAAGTCGCCGATCTCCCTGCCATCGGCAGTGTGTTTGAGGGCGGCTACTACGCCGGCCTGATCAGCCACACCGCCAACGGCGTTCCCACCCATGCGCTGATCGTCTCGCCGCGTGCCAGCGGCATGGCGTTCAATCTGGCTTGGAAGACGGCCAACACCAGCAGCAGCGGCACGACGAGCGTTTTTGACGGCTGGGCGAACAGCGAGGCGATGAACAGCACCAGCCATCCGGCTGCTCGCTTCTGCCGCACCCTCACGATCAACGGCTACGACGACTGGTACCTGCCCGCCTCCCAGGAGTGGGACATCCTCTACCGCTCCTTCAAGCCAGAGGCGACGGCTGCCGGCACCTATGCGGGAACGGCCTATGGCGCCAACCCCTATGCGGTGCCGGCCGGCGCCAACTACAGCGACAACAATCCGGCCCTGACCTCAGTGCTCGCCTTCCGGGCCGCTGGTGCGGAGACGCTGCGCTACTTCGATGAGAACTACGGCGACGATCCCTTCTTCCACTGGACCTCCACCCAGGCCGCCAGCGGCACCGCCTACGTGCGGATGACCTATCTGGGGGACCAGTACGCCGAGGCCAAGACGACAGCAAGCGCCACGGTGGTGCGTGCCATCCGCCGCGTGCAGGTCGTTTCGTAAGTCGCGCCGAGCGAACTGATGGCCAGCTGGCTGCCCCGCACTCCCCTGCCGCCCAGGCCGCTCAGCCTCAGCCGCAGCACCGAACCGCTGCTGCCGGGGGCCTCCGCCGCGCTCGATTTTCCAGGGTTGGGCCAGCTGGGGCACTTCGTGGCGATCAGCACCGATGCACCGGCCTGGGTGAGCTTCTACAGCTCGGCTGCCGCCCGCCAGGGCGATGCCGGCCGACCGATCAGCAAGGATCCGCCCCCCGGCGGCGGTGTGCTGCTCGATCTGGCCACCACCGCCTCAGAGCTGACGATCACGGCACCGCCGGGCGGCACCTACTTCTCGACGGAGACCAGCACCACCTCTCCACCACCGCTGCGGGCGCTGGTGCGCAACACCGGCACCGCCCGGGTCGCCATCGCCCTGACCATCAACGTCCTGGTACTGGCGCCATGAGCCAAGCCCCATGAGCCGCACCCTGCTCGACATCAGCCGTCTCGGCACCGCCGCCAGCTGGCCCTCGATCGCCAGCGAGGTCAACGGCTACCTGGCCAGTTGGATTGCAGCGGCCAATGCCCAGGTCAGCGCCCACCAGCTGCGGATCGCCAGCGCGCCCAACCCCAACGCCACCGCCACCGATTCCTGCGGCTGGCGCATCGAGGCGACCCTCTCCCAGCGCACCCCAGGTGGTGCCGCGGCGGTGCTGATCCTTGAGGTCTCGATCACCGGCACCTCCTTCCTGATCCGCCCCGGCATCGGCAACACCGAACCCTTTGTGGGGTCCGATTCCCAGATGGGTTGGATCTTTCCCTCTTCAGAAACGGGCACCAGCAGCGGCGCCTGGAGCACCACGCCGCTGCCCTTCACCGCCCAGCTGGGCTGGTCGCTGGCGCCAGGGGCTGAATACTTCCTGTTCGCCTACACCCAGTCCCGATTCACGAATCGCCAGGCGGTGCCGCTGCTGATCGCCCGCGATCAGGTCTCCGGCCACTGGATCCTGGCGGCCACGCCACCCTCGACAACCGACGGACTGCGGGCGGTGTGCTGGAACCGCCGCTCCGGCCAGCCCTCCGGCTCCCGCACCCTGCTGCGCGAGCCCAACACTTCTCCGGTTCAGATCCGCCGGCCCGCTGAGCTGGTGCTGGCCACCACCGACTGGAGCTACTACGAAACCGCCAACGAGCCGGCCCAGTTCTGGGAGCCGCTGATCCTCCCCTCCGATTTCGCCTCGCTGAATCTGAGCAGTGCGGCGATGAGCTACTACAAGCCGGCCGATGGCAACGAGTGGCTGGCGATCGGCGCCCACGGCCTGCTGCTCCGCACCAAGGATGCACCTGCCCCCCAGGGAGGCACGAGTCCATGACGTATCAGGTGTTCTGCCAGGTGTTCCCCGCCGGCAGCTGGAAGTGGACCAGCGAGGATCCGGCTTCCATCGGCATGCGCCTGGACGGTGCCTTCCGGGCCTTCGCGGCCGCCGTCAACGCCTTGCCCGGCAACGCCAGCACGCCCCTCTCGGTGGTGCGCAGCCACGCCGATGCCACCGCCAACCGCTGGGGCTACACCTGGCAGCTCGGCCATCCCGTTGAACCCGCCCATCTCTGGTTTCACGTCGAGAGCCCCACCAGCAGCGGCGCCACCCTCCAGGGCGAGACCCAGACCACCAGCTCCGGCCAGTTCGGGACCGCCAAGGCCAGCACCTACACGAGCAACACCAGCAACGGCGGCTACGGCTCCTACAGCAACTCCGTCATCAACAGCGCCGGCCTGGCCTACATCGACAGCACGATCAGCGGCGCCACCGCGATCGGCGCGATCCTGCTCATCGCTAAGGACACCACCCCCGGCCGCGAGTTCTTCTGCTGGACGCTCAAGACCACTGGCGGCAACGACGAGCTGCACCGCGACTGCTGCCATGTCCTCTACAAGAGCCCCGGGACGTCGGGCTGGTGCTCGATCGCCATCTTCCCCCGCACCAGCAAGCAGCCCTACGAGTTGGTGGCCCTGCACGGCTATTCGGGCAACCGTTTTGGCAGCCTCCCCTATGCCCTGAGCGCCAGCCTGCAGCTCTACGGCCACCAGCTGCGCAGCGGCATCAGCCTGGGCCACTACGACTTCGTGCTCGAACCCCAGGGCCTGCTCGATACCCCGCCACCCTTCATTCAGCTGCCGGCGCCGCTGTTCATCGGCTGCACGTCCATCCGCGGCGCCAGCACCCATTTCGGCAAGGTGACGAGGCCCGATGGGGTGATGCTGCAGCTGGGCCAGCGCTCCCTCGCGTTCGACATCTGGCTGTGGCTTCCCAGCGGCACCAGCCACAGCCAGGCCAGCCCCTGGATGTCGGTCTTTGCCCTCAGCTACTGGCGGGAGTGCAACGAGCTCCACTTCATCACCGGGCTGCCGCCCCAGGGCCTGCAGATGGTCACCGCCACGGCGGACTTCATCCGCCATTTCCCGGCGCTCAGTGCCGTTGGCGCGCGCCAGCATCCGCAGCAGGGGCCGCTACTCAGCGGTTCGGGAGGAGGGGGCAGTGGGGGTGGTGAGCCGACCGTGAACGCACGGCCCAGCACGGGGCTGCTGTGGCCTCGGGGAGTGTGAGGACAGCGTTGTCCGCCCCTGGGGCCGCAGTCCCCGCAACCATCAACAAGGCTGCACCTTCAGGATCTGAGGATCCAGCAAGGCTGGGGAACTGCAGCCCACTCGGTAGGCCCCTACCGGGCCCGCACTAATCTCCCCCGGACCTGCTCCCGCTCAGAGCGCCTGAACGGCAGGGGCGCCCCCCGCAGGATGGCTTCGATGCGCTCCACCAGATACTTGGGCACCATCCCGCCCGCTACACACTCGCGAGGAAGCAGGAAGCCCCCAGCCAGCCGATTCCACTGGGCAGATTCCTGATGCAACAGCCGCCCGCCCTTGCCGCTTTTCTCAAAGCGCACCAAGGAGCCCTGATCGGGGCAGGCATGGAGGGTGACGCGCCAGCGGATTCCGCTCTGGATCACATCGTGGAGAACGTGGACCTGGGCCATGGCCATAAATGCGGAGGACCCGACCCAAAGGCGGCGCCGCGCAAGGGCTGGCCAGGATCCATGCCGCATCATCCCAATGGCTACCGAGACCAAGTGAAGGCCAGCTTGCGAAGCCCTTGCGCGAGTGGCGCAGCATGGGAAGGGCCGCCTCCGTTGACCAATTCAACGGAAGCGGCATCAGGTGTCTTGAAGGGCGGTGAAGCAGATCTCAGCCCTGCCACACCCTTCCGAAACGCTCCGCCACCTGCTGCCAGCTCAGGGTGTACTGGCAGCGCAGTGCCGCGAACACCGAGTTGGGCTGCTTGTCGAGATACTCCGGCATCACACCACTGGCCAGGAAGGCCGTGATCTGTTGCTTGCTGGGCATGGCGTCAGCGGACAGGCCGCTGTGGGCCACCGTCTTGTCCAAGAGGTCGCTCAACCGCTGCTCGGTCCAATAGGTCCGGCCACCGCTCTCGCCCGTCAGCTGGCCCTGGTATTGCAGGCCAACTTTCTTGGCGACGCCCGACTGTTTGCCATGGCGCTGCACCGCACCCTTCACCGAGGCCGGCAGCTGCGTCTGCAGAGGCATCAGGCCCGGGGCTCCCAGCACCTCCGCAAAGCGATGCAGGAACTGGTTGAGCGTCTCCTCGCGGTGCCAGTAGCCCGCACCGGCGTCCTCCTCGTTGTTGGCGATCACCCTCAGATGCAGGGCCCATTCCGCCTCGGGGACCTCCAGGTCGAGCGCGGCGTAGAGCTCGAGCCGCCGGTTCAGGTTCAGATGGATCACCTGCTCCAGACCCATTGCCGAAGCGGAGGATCCTTCGCAGAGACCCTCTTCGAGGGCATCGGTGTGGAAGGGCAGCCGCCCCAGGCTTACCAGCCAAGGCTGAAGGGCCGCCAGCAACCGTTGGCGTTCGCGTTGCTCGCGGCGGTCGCCCATCCGCTCGGCGAGTTCCTTGGGGGTTAGGCCGCAGCACTCGCTGAGCTTGCGGAAGCTGATCCGCACGACTTCTCTACTCGCCTGAGATGCGCTCGATCGGCCGATTGCCGCAAGGGTTTCGCCACCTGCATGCCGAAGGTAGGCCTCCACCGCTCTGGCCGGTTCCACCGCACGCCGCAGCTGGCGCAACCAGCCGTTGGCACTGCCCACTGCCGAGAAGCGCTGGCGGTAGGTCTCCAGCAGTACCCCCTGAAGACCCTCGGCGAGCAGCTGCCGGTCGTCATCAGCGCCGGCGGCAGCCTGAATGTCCTGGAAGACGGTGCGCAGCTGGTGGAGTTCCTCGCTGCGGTGCTCCAGGGCACTGAAGTGCTCCAGGGTGAGCGCAGTGAGCTCCTCCAGCATCCGCAGTGCACCGGGCGTCTCCACCGATGCGCTGCCTAGCAGGTCAGCGGCGCGATCCAGCCAACGCTGATCCTCCGCCTCATCGATGCAAGGCTGCGAAGGCTGAGCGCCCCAGCGGCCGGCTGAGGAGCAGACCGTGACAATCGCCTCGGCCAGCGGTGCAGGCGGGGTGAACGTCTCGGCAATATCAAGTCTCAGGGGGAAGGGCAGCCCCAGTCGCTCCAGACCATCGATCAACTCCTGCAACCCGTTGGCGCCCAAGCCGTGCAGGCGCAGCAGTTGCGGCTCTTCCAGGCCGATCAGATCGCTGATCCGCTGGAACCCGTTGCGGCGCAACGTGTTGTCCATCCGGATGCTCAGGCCCAGCAGGGCAATGTCCAGTTGCAGCTCAACCGCCGGCTCAGCGCTGGACGGCGCAATCGTGCGGCTCTGCCCGAAGGAAAGCAGCTGCGGCAGCTGCACCGCCAGCACGGGCTGGAGCATTGCCACCAGACGCACCAAGGAGCGCCCGGCGCCCGGATCAATCAGCCCCCGCTGGATCGCCTTCTGCAGCTCCTGGCAGAGCCGGGTGTCCTCGCACAGCCCCAGGATGGTGATCAGCAGCTCGCGGCGCTGGGCAGGCTTGAGGGCGGCCAGGCTGCTTTGCAGCTCCTCACCTTCCAGGAAGACAGCGCCATCGAAGCCGAGACCGCACCAGTAGCTGCGCAGCTGGTCCATTGCGGTGCCAACCATCGTGATGGCCAGGCCCCCGGCCTGAGGCTGCCCCTGGTTGAGATCGTCGGGCTGAGGCGCGGAGGAAGAGGCGAGGCAGGTCATCGGGGTGGTGTCGAACTGGGGACAGTGAAAACCCGATGGAATGCAGATGCGCCTGACGAGTGCGAATGACTGCCGAGGCCTTCAGGTGGTCGAGGGGCGAACCGGACGCGCTGCCAGGTTCAAAGGCGCTGCCTTTGGCCTTGATGAGCTGAGGACGCCGGCGCACGGTGCGGCAGTGCCAAGGAGCTCCAGCTCCGGAGCTATGCCTGGCCGGAGGCTCGATCCCCTCCTAACGCAGCGGTCAGCATCTCTTGGGCTTGAGCGTGGCAGACTGAAACCAAGATTGGCTCAATAGGGATGAAGGTTCTCAACGGCTACGACGTCTTCGAGGGCCGCTTACTGGAATTGCGCCATGGTGATTTCTTCGATGACAAGCTGCAGCTTGATGTACTTGTGATCTCCGCCTGGGATGGGTTCTACGAACCTCAGGATGGCACGATGATCAAGGCGCTGAAGGATCAGTGCAGCATCACCGTTAAAGACCTGCGTCGGGCGCTTGATTTCTCGAAGATTCCCACCATCAGGGCCTGGATCAGTGAGGATCTGACCAGCAAGGAGGCTCCGGTCAGATGGAAGCAGGATCGCTCAAGATTCAAGCGACTGGTGGTGATTGAGAGCCCCAGGATCGATAGCACGACAGCTCCGCAGCCTCCGCTGGAGGAGGGCATCCCGGTCTTTCAGCAGATGTTCCGGATGCTTGCGCTGCTGAAGCTCCATGGGATCGACTGCCACACCGTTGCCACGCCACTTCTGAACACGGGCCGCCAGGGAGCGGAGCTTCAGCCGCTGATCGCCGGGCTGCTTCGATCGATGCGCATGGGCTTCGAAAACGTGCCTGAACTGCGGAACCTGGTGATCTTTGATCTCAAGGAAGAGGCCATTGAGGAACTCAAAACAGCCATCAATGAACATCTCAGGCGTCCTGAGATTCAGACTGAGGTGATCACCCTTGATGACCTGGGATTTGATCCCAAGCCCCTGAAGGAACAACTGGAGGGTTTGCTCAAACGCCAGACGCTGAAGGGTTCAGGGCCAGATCTGCGCGCCACCATCGGCGACATCATTCAGCAGCTGGACAGCGGCAAGCTCCAGCTGGCCGCACTGGGCATCGCGGCACGAAAACTGGTCGAGGTGCTGGTCACGATCAAAACGAGCGAGAGCGTGCCTCACGCGGACAATCTCTTCAAGCGCATCAATTACCTGGAGTCCTCCATCAGTGCCTGGATCGCCAATGGCCTGCATGGCGTGCGGATCTTCGGCAACTGGGTGGCCCACGTCAACGTTCAAGAGGTCGGCGAGGTGGTGCTCGTGCCCAGCCGGCCGGTTCGCCCCGACGATCTGGCGATCATGCTCCGGCAGCTGCACTGCGTGCTGGAGTCCTACCCGTGGCTGCCCGGCAAGAAGGTTATTCCGAAGCCCAAGCGGCTGCTGAAGGAGCGCAAGGACGCCCTCACCTGAGTTCTCCTCGGATCATGGCCGCCGCGCTGCCGCCTTACTGCCGCCGTAGTACCGGCCACTCGGCAGCCCAGACGAGAACAGCAGTCCAATCGTCATTCGCACCACAAGCCCGCACCGGCACCCAGGTTCCAGGAGGCTGCGCTGCAGTTCGTCCCACCAACACGATGACCACCCGCAACCAGGGCTGGCTTTCGATCAGCACCGAAGGCTTCGCGGCCATGAATGCGGCCCGTCCGGCCGAGCACCTGATCAAGGAACTGGTGCAGAACGCCATGGACTCCTTCGGGGAAGGCCGGACAGCGGAGCAGCCGGGTCTGATCCGGCTGCGCTATGGCCAGGGCGACAACGGCTTCGAGGTGGCCTGTGAGGACAACGGATCGGGTATCCATTGCCTGGAGGACCTGCGCGTCGTCTACCTCACCCACAAGACCGACAGCCACCTCAAGCGCGGTCGCTTCGGGAGGGGGTTCAAGGAGGCACTGTGCATCGCCGAGCAGGCCCGGGTGGTGAGCGGCGGCCAGCAGCTGGAGTTTCTGCTGGAGAACGGCGAGCGCATCACCCGCCAGGGCACCGCCATGGATGCCACACCGGGCACCCGGGTGTGGATGCGGATGCCCTGGCCAGCGGAGACCCGTGAACGGCTGGATGCCTACTTCGCCCAGTTCCTGGTGCCGCAGGGGCTGGTGCTGGAGGTGAATGGTGTGCGGATCGAGCCGAGGGAGGCGGCTCACCGGATCAGCGCGAGCGTCACCACGGAGATCTTCGACGCCACCAGCCAGAGCTGGAAGAAGCCGAGCCGCGCCACCACAATCCATCTGGTGCGGACGCAGCCGGGCGAGACCGCCACCATCTATGAGATGGGGATTCCGGTCGCGGCCGTCGACTGGAACATGCCGTACCACTGCGACGTGCAGCAGCGGGTGCCGATGAATCCCAACCGTGATGCCGTGGCGTCGGGCTTCCCGGTGAAGCTGCATGTGGCCTGCCTGCCCGCGTTGCTCGAGGAGATGGATGAGAGCGCCGTCAAGGACGACTGGGTCGGCACAGCAGGGCGCCGCTGCGAGAGCAACGTGCAGAAGCGGATCATCGAGCGGGCCTTCGGGGAGAACATCGCTCGCTCGGTGCCGCGGATAGGCGAGCGCCATTTCGATGAGGACGCCCGCGAGCTTGGAGTGCAGGTGGTGAACACAGCGCAGGCCAGCGGCGGCTTCCGCGACATGCTGCGGGTGTTCGTGCCCTCCGCCCAGGAGGTGGTCCGGCGCGATGAGATCGCCAAGGCGGAGCGTGCCGGTAGCGATGGCTTCTCGATCACCACGGCCAGGCAGGCGGGCGATCTCCGCCAGCAGTGGCTGGAACGCCAGGGCGGGGCTGACCGGGTGGCCCGCTGCCTTGAGTTCGCGGTGTGGTTCTGCCAGCAGCTGGTGGACACCTGCCCGGGCCAGGAAGACCGCGTCAGCGGCCAACTCACCCTCAACCATCAGGCCGGCGTGACCCTCTACGCCCACTGGAGTACGACCAACGTGCTCACCCTGGCGCTGGATCAGCCCTGCTTCTGGCAGGACCCGCTGGGCCCTGAGGCGCTGCAGACCCTTATCCACGAGGCGGCTCATGCCATGAACATGCACCACGGCCTGGAGTTCCGCCAGGAGGTGGAGCGCCTCGCCGGCGAGGCCGCCAGCCTGATGCTTCACCGCGGTCCTGAGATCCGCGACCGCTTTGCCGACCTGGTGGCCGCCTCGAGCCCGCGCCGCCAGGGGCTCGCTGCAGGGCTGCGGAGGCTGGTGGGCAACATCGCCTAGGATGAATAGTTAGAGTGGCTTGAGTTTGGCCGGGATAGCCAGTCTCGTTCATTCGTTCACCAATCAAGAACTGCTAACAAGCGGGTGGGCAACTGTGCAGACAAGTATCTCAGCCTTTCTAAGCCACTCAAGCCAAGACGAGTCTCAAGTCAAGCTTATCCAGCATTTTCTTAAAGCGATCGGAATAGAACCTTGGGTTTCATATGACGACATTCACAACCCAGAGCATACCAAGGAAATTGCGAAGCAGATAAGGACCAACGATATCTTCTTGCTGATCCTAAGCAATGCCGCGATTAATAGTCGCTATGTTCAGATTGAGATACACAGGGCGTTTAAGCTTGAGAAGCCAATCATCATTTACGAGCTTGAAGTGACTCGTTTTCCGGAGGACATGGAATTCCTGCTAGACAAGTATCAACGCATATTTGCACATAAGTTTCCCATCGATTCCCTAGAAAGGCTTGCAAGGATAATCATTAATGAGCTTTGTCGTGATAAATGGCCAAACTACAAGGCAAAGGTCAGAGAAGAAGCGTCGAAACTCAGGCAGGAACAGCTCGAGGCCGAAAAAGAATATCAGCGCAAGCTGAGCGAATATAAAGAGTATTACTGGAATTGCAGGACCAGAAAAGGAAAGCACAAGTCTGACGCCGCGATTTCAGTTAACGACAGAGAAACATTAAACCACATGCAACTTATATTTGGCTTAACTGATGAAGACATCTCTAAAGTAAGATCTAGATTTGACCAGCGAAAGAAAAGAGAGTTTACCCGTATCTTGTCTAACACCCTGAGTCAGGCAGAGGTGACCAGGGAGAACCTTTATACACTGGAACGCAAAAGGCTTGATTACTGTGTATCAAGAGAGGAAGTTGAGGAAAACATACATACTAGAAAGCGCATTCCTGCGCTGCGGAATGGCAACAGTTTAGTCATACAAGATGACAAGTCAGCAATGCCTGCAATTGACGTAGAATGGATCGTCAACTTGCTTAAGTGTGCAAAAGAAAAGCCTCATAGCATAGTAGCACCGGCTTCAAAAGATGAGAGCGAGGCATCAAGTCCCCTTCGCCTCCAAGAAACAGAACAATCAAAAGTCGCAATAAGTCAAGAGGAAGACTCCTCTAGGGAACAGGAAGCCAGTGAGAGGGCTGCTGCGGATCAAGAGGCTCGCAAGGAGAACGTAGTGTCAACAACCAAGAAGCCATCTTTAAGAAGAAAAGAAGATAGCACTAATATAAATCAAGTCTCAGTCAAAGCTCTCTATGGTGGACTCGGCAGGAATGAAGATGCAAATGGTTTGATCAAGATCAATAAAGAAGGATCTAAAGCTGCCGACGACCTTGATGCGTATTTCATCCTTAATGCACATCCAAGCGAAGTCGCTTCCGGAGTGACTCGTGTTTTATTAGTTTCAGTCGAAGATCGGGAGGAAAAACTCGACCTCAAGATTCCTGCAGGTATTAACACAGGAAAAAGACTGCGGCTTAAGGGAAGAGGAAATGCCTTAAGCGGCAAAGCGAGAGGTGATCTATATCTCGTCATTAACATCTGTGAGGATCAATCAGATGACCCCAGCAACAAAGGTGGCAATAGCTCAGAAAAACCAAAGCCTATCATACCAAGCTTTTCTCGAAGCGATTCAAGCAAGGCAAATAACAACAGTATTGCATTACTGCGTAGCGATAAAGACATCAATAATAGCAAGCAAGTTTTGGAGATTGATCCGAAGGATGCCACCGCTCTCCTCAATAGAGGCTGTTCCAAAGCTGATCTGGGTGAAAAGCAAGGTGCAATTGCAGACTTTAATCAAGCGCTGGCACTTGACCCAAAGAATTCAGATGCATTCTTTTATCGCGGCTACGCCAAATACGATATAGGAGACAAGAAAGGCGCCATTGCTGACTACGACCAAGCACTGGCGATCGACCCGAAGAATGCACACGCATTCTTCAACCGTGGCTTTGCCAAAGCTGAGCTGGGTGACAAGCAAGGCGCCATCGCTGACTACGACAAGGCATTGGCAATCGACCCAAATGATGCTATCGCTTTCTTCAACCGTGGTGTTGCCAAAGATGATCTAGGAGACAAGAAAGGCGCGATCGCTGACTTCAGTCAGACACTTGCGCTCGATCCGATGAATGCCCTCGCTTTCTTCTACCGTGGCTACGCTAAATACGATATAGGAGACAAGAAAGGCGCCATTGCTGACTACGACCAAGCACTGG
>JANWUS010000016.1:30119-31397 GCA_024958715.1 Cyanobium sp. FGCU52
CAAGAAAGGCGCGATCGCTGACTTCAGTCAGACACTTGCGCTCGATCCGATGAATACCGCCGCATATAACAGTCGTGAACAGCTTAGACCATTATCAGAAGAATTGGCCGGCATTTTGCGAATCATAGATGACGGAAACAAGCAAATAAAGCTTTATGTCAATCCCGACATGAGGGGCAGTACGCAAACAGCAAAAGCGCTAAATGCGCATAGGATTCACGGTGATTACCTAGGCAAAGTTCTTATTCATTGGAATACAAGTGCTTTCAGGGGAAAGAATGGAATAATTGTTTTTGATAAAGGCATTCTAGTTTCTCAATTCCTTGAAAAAACAAAGCTTTTCTACTTTGGCAACCCAGATCAATCCTGGCACATTAAAGCTTGTCACACAAGCAAGACGATGAATATAAAGATTGAGGGCTATTGCGCACTGGATGGGAGAATCAATAGCGAAAAGCTAGATATTCCACTGGATTTGTCCACTTACTCTCTAGATCTGCCGAAATTACTTAATAACACCTTTCGCAAACTACACAACAAATCTCAATATTTTAGGACGTTGTCTCGCTATCTCGCGAATCGTTTCAAGGAATCAGACGCGTCATTCATGCCATCTACAGCCTATGCAGATGATATTTATGATCAAAATCTACAAATCAATAGCATATACTTGGGCACTTTCAAGTTTGTGCAGGCTTCACTTGGGGCCCTTCCTGTCCCAAGCGAAGTTATACTGCTTGTGAATTGTGGGCTTGCTCAATCATTCCTAATCAGCGCATCTGGTATAAATCTAATTGGGAAGGAGATCTTCACAGCAACGATGCGCTTCGAACATGTGTACATTTCATGGAAATCATTGAGATCAGTAGACATTGACGCTATCGACTATCCAAGGAAAACAATTCACATTCGAATAGATTCAAATAGATTTAGCGGCGTCATTAAACTATCATTTAATCAAGAGCGCAAGTTTGCTCCCGCTCGTGCTGTCTTTTCAAATATTGCGATTGCCCTTGTTGATCAAATGCAGAAGATGCATACTATACTAACAGATATCCAGAATTAAGCGGAAGCGCCAGTCAAATTCCAAATGTCTTCTGGAGTCACCTATTAGCAGGTTGTGATTCGGTCAAGGTTAATTCCCGGCCCCCCCCCCCCCTTCCCCCCTTCAGTGATGACTGTATGAAGACCTTAAACCTAAGCATGCCATGAGTGCAAAGCAGCTCTTGATTAGGTAGCAAGCTCCGCACAGGCCTCCTCAGGCTAGACTGATACATA
>JANWUS010000017.1 GCA_024958715.1 Cyanobium sp. FGCU52
TTCAGCAGGGGGGAAGTTCGCGGTGTGCCGTCCCGTCCCCTGAATGGGTACCTCTTGCAAGACACTTGCATTGCAGCGTAGTACGTTTACAATCATTGCACAGGCAGGCTCAAGCAAAGACCAATCCTAGTTCCAACTACTTTTTGTTTTTTCGCAATATCTGATCAAGCATTTCGAGATGGCCGTAAACAGGTGAGGCCGCTGGGTGACAACGGCGCACCCATTCAAGTGCTTCAAAAATATTACCGTTCTTCTCATATGCCATCACCCCCACAGCGACCAAGGGCGAACGCTCACGTCCGGCCCAGCAATGGAGGTAAACCGGTGGACCGCTCTCAAGGAGTGAGCGTGCTGCCGTAATGGCAAGCTCCAGCCTCTCTTCCAGCATGGGCTCCTGCTCTCGGTGATCGGGAAGAGCAACCCGGTCACTTGACCAATGGGCTGGAACGGAGACGACTTCTTCGTGGGAATAGCAGCAGCTGAATCGGGAATGGAAACCCGCCTCCTCAAGTTGCTGCCAATGCTGCAGACTCCGTGGCATGGGGCCGATGGCCAATCGGGACGTCAGCAGCCAGCTGAAGGGGAGTGGAGCATCCTCAGGGGAAGAAAACCGGTGCGACGGATCGCGGGGTGAGGGCGTACGGCGGAAAGGAAGAATCAACGTCGACGACACATGACGGGAAGGAAACCGGAAAAGCTTTGCTGGTCAAGGACCGGGTGATTGCCACTTCGCTCTTGAGAGGATCGGGCTCAATGAAGCAATGACCCGTTGCCAGGTTGCGGCAGACGGTTCATTCCCTGAGCTGGACTGCAGGCTGATCACCACACAGCCAAAGGTACGAGGGGGCCGCAAGCCGAATAAGCTCATCAGCGCCTCCTGGGGAGGATTCACCCGCTTTCTCAGCAACCCGGTGAGCTGCTCATGCGTGACGCCGAAAGGGTGGGTGGATGTGGTGCCGGTAACAAGACAGCTCTGCTGCGCCCACCCGCCCTTCACATCTCCCAGGGCACTGGGAACACCCTGGCCCGCGGCAGCCAGAGACCGTCGCTTCAGCGACAGGACAGGCACATTTCTGGTGATGGCTGCCAGCTGAAAAGATTCCCAGCGGCGCATGGCCGCGTGGCGCAGCCGCAGCGTCTGTCCATCCTCCAGACGCCACATCAGCTCCTGGGAGAGAGCCCGTTCGGCGTTCCGCTCGGGGGGCTGCCCGTTCGCCAGGGAAGGCCGAAGACCGCGGCGCGCAAGGGCAGACTGAATGACGCTCGCCGGGGGCAGTGGATTCGCCTGGGGCCAAGGAGGAAGGATCAGGGTGCGAAGGGTGGCCAGAGCGGTAAGGATCGCCAGACCTGCCAGCCAGGGGGTCAGTGGCAGCGTGGAGCGGTCAGGGGCGGTCTTGGCGTTTGGAGCGGACGTCAGGGAAGAGAATGGCGTCATCGGTCGCGATCCGGCAGCGGGGGCAGTTCACGCTCAAGCAGGCGCATGTAGAGGAGACCGAACACGAAGACCGCAAGACCGGAAAACACAAGCGAACCGGTTTCCTTATGCCAGAAATCAAATGCCCCGGAGCCATGTCCCTGGCCGGAGCTCGCGATGACAGCAAGGATCGCGATCCTGATCGTGTTGGCAAGCATGCCGATCAAGGGGGCCGCAGCAAGCACGAAGACACGACTCCAGAGGGAGCGGATGCGGAACGCCAGCAGGAAGATAACGGCGACGCAGAAGATCTGGGCCATCATGTCGAGCCCATTGCAGGCCCCCATCACTTCCACACCCCCACCCGGCAGAATTACGGAGCGTCCACTCACCAGGGTGGGGTAACCCAGCGATCCCACCCAGACACCGGCAATACGAGCGGTGAGCAGGCTGAGCTGCTTTTCCGGCAGGACCCGCATCAGCAAGGCATAACCGGGAAGCAGCATCAGGCAGAGCAGGGAATCACGGAAGCGGGGGATTACCTGCCGCAAGGGAGCGCCAAGCAGCCCCAGGGCCAGACCGGCCAGGGGAGCCAGGGCGAACAGGATCCCCTCCCAGTGCATGATCACGCTGGTTCGCAGCACCACCCACGTCAGCAGGACCGTGCCCACCATCAGCCCGATGCGGCCTGGCTGGGGGGTGAGGGTCTCAAATTGGTCTTCGATGCAGATCAACGCTCCTCCCCAGATGAGCAGCGCGAACACAGCGTTGTTGGGAAGCTGGGAGGTCGTGAAGACCGTGATGCTCTGAATGGCCACCAGGGACGCCAGCAGCAACCAGAGGTTCCGATGCGTGGCGGGTGGAATGCGAGGAACATGGGCCGCCAGGGGGGCTGGCAGACGATCGATCCAGCTGTTGAGCCGATGACGCAGACTCATGGCCCCTCCTCAAGCGTCGGCGTGACAAGCTGCGTGGAAGGGGCTCTGGATTCTCTGGATTCCGGCAGATACTCCGGCACCAGTTGGCGAAGCAGACGGGCGGTGGCCTCATGATCCCACGAACGGAGGGCCTGATCCAGCTCTGACAGCAGGCTCAGGAAGCCCTGCGGACGATGGGTGTGCTCATTCGCCCGACGGATCAACGGATGGGCCGTGGGGACAGCATCGCTGCTGATCAGCAGTTCTTCATAAAGCTTCTCCCCTGGCCGCAGGCCCGTGTACGAGATGGCGATGTCACCCTGGGGGTTGGCGGCATCGCGAACCCGCAGGCCAGACAGCTCGATCATCTGGCGCGCCAGATCGGCGATGCGCACAGGCTCACCCATGTCGAGCAGGAACAGATCGCCGCCGGTGGCCATCCCGGTGGCCTGCAGCACCAGGGCCACAGCCTCAGGAATCGTCATGAAGTAGCGGGTGATCGCTGGATGGGTCACGGTGACTGGCCCCCCGGCGGCGATCTGCTGATGAAACAGGGGGATGACCGAGCCGGAGGAGCCGAGCACGTTGCCGAAGCGCACCATGGAGAACACGGGACCGGCAGTGCCCACGCAATCGGCGGCGTCCTGGATCAGCAGCTCGCAAATGCGCTTGCTGGCACCCATGGCGTTGGTGGGACGCACTGCCTTGTCGGTGCTGATCAGGGTGAGACGTTCGACGCCCGTTCGGCAGGCAGCCCGCACCACCGCCCGGGTGGCATGGATGTTGTTGGCCACGCCTGCACAGAGGTTGGCCTCCACCATCGGCACGTGCTTGTAGGCCGCGGCGTGGAAGATCGTCTGGATGCCGAAATCCCGGCAGATCGCCTCCAGATGGGCGCCATCGGCCGCATCGCCGAGGACGGCCTGGAGGCGAACGGGCCGCTCGGCGGCGTCGTTCAGATCGCGCAGTTCCCGCTCGATGCAATACAGGGAGTACTCAGTGCGTTCATGAAGCACCAGCGAACTGGCCCCCAGGGCCACGACCTGACGGCACAGCTCGCTGCCGATCGAGCCCCCCGCGCCGGTGACCAGCACCGCCTTGTCCTGCACACTCGCGGAGAGAAGCCTGGGATCTGGGGTGGACGGTTCCCGGCCGAGCAGGTCCTCGATCGCCACCGGCTGCAGATCCGACACGGTTCGGCGGCCACTGGCCAGTTGGCTGAGGGAAGGGATCGAGAGCACCCGCAGGCCCCTGTGGCTGAGCTGGTCGACCAGAAGCCGCTTCCGTTGCCGCGAGATCGAGGGCAGGGCCAGAAGCACCTGGGTGACGTCCTCTCGGCCAATCAACTCAGGGAGACGTGTGGGGCTATGGATCGGCAGCCCCTGGACGGTGCGGCCGTGCAGACGTCCGTCGTCATCGAGGAACGCGATCAGCCGGAATCGGGGATCGTTGCGCAGGGCCATCAGCAGGTTCAGTCCGGAGGAGCCGGCCCCATAGATCAGCGTTCGGAGTTCGCCCCTGCCATCGATCACGATCTGACTTCTGCCCAGCTGCTGCAGCAACAGATCGCGCAGCACGATCCGGGCGGCGATGGCGGTGGCGGTGAACAGAATCCAGTACAGGATCCAGAAGGAGCGTGGGGGAGAGGGAGCTCCGCAAAGGGTGTTGACCAGAAGCAGCGTCAGCACCATCAGGGCCGATCGCGGCAGCAGGCCGTACATGGAATGGCTTCCCGCATAGCGGGTGAGGCCGCGGTACCAGCCACTGAAATAGAGCACCGGCAGGCCGCAGATCAGGGCCAGGGGGATCAGCTGGTCTGTGGCCTCCAGGCTGCTGAACAGAAGCTCCCGGTCCTGCAGGCGCAAGGCGAAGGCTCCCACGACGCAGCCCATGATCAGCGCGGCATCCACGGCCACCATGACCAGCCGGCGCAGCAGCACCTCAGGCATCACGGACAACCTGCCCCGATTTCTGGGAGCGGGGCCAACGGGGCTTTCCGGGCGGCGGCGGAGGAAGGGGAACAAGGGGGGGCGAGGCGATCAGGGGACCTTACGGGAAGCAGTGGATCGGGAGAGCGCCAGGGCACGGCTGAACGGAACCGCCACCCGGCGATCGAGCCCAACTCCTGCCGCGGCCGCGATCCCCACGAGAAGGGCCTGCGACCAGGGATCGGCCAACAACCAACCCAGCGCCAGAACGGCCGTGGCCCCGGCGTAGAGCAAGGACACCCGGGCGTGGGACCATCCGGCCTGCTGGAGCCGCTGGTAGAGATGCAGCCGGTGGGCCTGGAACACCCGCTCGCCGGCGCCCAGGCGGCGCAGCACGCAGACGCAGGCATCCCCCAGCAGGGGGAAGGCCACCAGCAGAAGGCCAAGGGCCCGGATGGGGTCCGGCTGCAGCAGGACAAGGCCGGCGAACAGGGCACCGAGAAAGGTGCTGCCCACGTCGCCCATGAACACCTGCGCCGGGCTCCAGTTCCAGAGCAGGAAGCCGGCGAGCGCCCCAACCATCGGTGCCAGGGCGGCTCCGTCCGCCGGCCCTGCAGCCAGGGCTGCCGCGGCCACCAGCACGATCATGCAACTGGCCACCAGGCCGTCGAGGCCGTCCATGAAATTGACGAAGTTGATCACGGCCGTGATCGCCAGCAGCCCCAGGGGCATCAGCCACCAGGGGAGGGGGGCTGAGGGGACCAGGACCAGCAGCACCACGGCGGTGAGGAGCTGGGCGGCGTAACGGATGCCGGGCGGCAGGTCCCGAAGGTCATCCACGAGACCCACCAGCGCCAGAGGCAGGCAGAACACCGGCAGCCAGCTGGCGGGACCCCAGCCGCACAGAGTCGCCAGCACGCTCCCTACCACCACGAACACCACGCCGCCACCACGGGGCGTGGGCCGCCGGTGGGAGCTGCGGGCGTTGGGCTGGTCGAGCAGGCGGCGGCGAAGCACCGGCAGCAGCAACGCCAGCAGCAGCCAGGTGAGCAGCACGGCCAGGAGGAGGAAGCCCCATGGAGCGGCCTCCTGGGGAAACAGGCTCAAGGCAGGGCACCCCGTGCGCTCAACCGGTCGGCCGGAGGTTCAGCGTGACCGAGCGGATGATGGTGGATCGTGGCGGAAACATCGATGCGGGGGGACGCTGGTGGAGTCTCAACGCTTGCCACACGCCAGCGGGCGACTGGGTCCACGATAGTGGCGTTCCTCACGACGGGACTCAGAGCGCCAACGGACCGAGAGGGAAGGGCTGGGGTGCCGCCTCGAGGATCCGGTGGGTCGGGGTGAACCCGGCAAGGTCGGCCCCGATGCGCAGAACGGCTTCGAAGAGCTTGGGCTTGACGGGCAGCAGTGGCGCCGCCAGGACGTGCATCAGGTGCGTGGGCACCGTCAGCAGGCGACAGTTCCGGCCCGGGTCCCCGGCGGGGAGGGAGGCGCGAAGGCGTTGCAGCATCTCCCGGTAGGAGAGACAGTCATCGCCCCCCAGGGCCAGCAGCACGTCGCTGGCTTCGCCAGGAACGGCGGCAGGGGGCAGGGGGCTCAGCCGCTGGGCAAGGTGCAGGGCCACCGCGGCGAGCTGGCTGGCATGGATGGGCTGCCGCAGGCCGGTGTGGGCGGGCAGCGGCAGCACGGGAGTGCGCCGCATCAGGTTGGCCAGCACGCTCAGATTGCGATCCCGGAAGGGACCGACCTGGCCGTAGATCAAGGTGGGGGCAAGGATCCGCAGGGGCACCCCCAGGAGCCGGCAGGTCTGTTCCAGTGATCGTTGGGCCTCGGTGAGTTGCTGCACCAGCCTGCGGTCGAAGGCGTTCACCGCGAAGCGCTTGGTGATCACCGACGATGACGAACAGGCGATCACCCCTTCCAGACCGGCCAGCGCGGCCGGACGCTCCTGCGCCTGGCGAGCCAGGAACGGCGCCAGCTCCCAGATCGGCGCGAAGCTCACCAGCACCGCCTGATCCGCCACCGCTCCCAGGGTCGCCTGGGGATCGGAAAGGTCGCAGGGCAGGAACTGCTCCTGCGGACAGCCCGGGGGTCGGCGGCGCCCCGCCACCTTCAGGGGCAGCGACCCCGCCTGGGTGCGCAGGGCCTCACCGCTGGGGCTGGAGGCCCCGAAGAGCAGCAGGTTCCTCATGGCGCGAAACGACTGGCGATCCTGCGGGTGTACCGGAAGAGAAAGGGGAGGACCCAGAAGGCTCCGAAGGCCCGCCGGTAGGCCCACATCACCTCCTGGAGCCGCCGGCGGGTTTCGCGGGCGCTCACGCCGCCGCTGTCCATCAGCACCAGCTCCAGATCCAGCACCTCCACCTTCAGGCCGGGAACCCGGGCGAGCTGGAGGAAGTAATCCAGATCCGCCGACAGCCGGAAGTGGGGGGCGTAACGGGCCAGGTGGGTGCGGGCGCCGGGACCGATCAGGGTGCCCTGATGCGGTGGGGTGGAGCCCAGCAGCAGGGCCAGGCGGTAGGAAGGGCCGAGGCGGAAGACCGTGCGGCGACCGAGCCGCTGGCGACCACTGCCACCCTGCACCAGATAGCGGCCGGCGCAGACGATCAGATCCGGATCCTCCCCGCGCTCGTGCGCGCAGCCGATCGCCTTCACCAGCCTCTCCAGCACCTGCGGCGAAGCGGCACGGTCATCGCTGCCCCAGAACAGCAGCCAGCTTTTGGGGGAACTGGCGGCGAAGCCCTGGTTCATCGCCCCGAAGATCCCCGCCCGATCCGGCTCCTGGGCCTGCCAGCGAAAGCGACCATCCCTGAGGCAGAGGCTCTCAAGCCACTCACGATGGACAGGCCCACTGGGACCATCGATGAACAGCACCTGCCAGTGAGGCCAGCTCTGGCCCTGCAGCGACTCCACCAACCCCGGCAGCAGGTGGTGGGAATCCAGGGTGGGCACGATGATCTCAATCGAGGGTCCTGCCGCGGCCCCCGGATGACCGTGCGGCACCCCCATCTAGGCGGGCCTCCGGATCAGGTGCTCGCCCAGCACGAGCACATCCATACGGGTACGCAGGAAACAATCCAGAGCCTGCTCGGGGGTGCAGACGATCGGTTCGTTTTCGTTGAACGAGGTGTTGAGCACCATCGGCACACCGGTGCGGGCGGCGAAGGCGCGAATCAGGCGGTAGTAACGCCCGTTGTCGGCCTCGCTCACGGTCTGCAGCCGACCTGTGCCGTCCACATGGGTGACGGCCGGGATCAACGAGCGTTTCTCCTCGCGGATCGGATACACCTGCATCATGAACGGCACATCACCGTCGCGTTCGAACCACTCCGGCACCGCCTCGCGCAGCACCGAGGGGGCAAAGGGGCGGAACGATTCGCGGCGCTTGATCTTGTGGTTGAGGATGTCCTTCATGTCGGCCCGGCGGGGATCGCCGAGGATCGATCGATGGCCCAGCGCCCGCGGCCCCCACTCCATGCGGCCGTCGAACCAGCCCACCACCAGCCCCTCGCTGATGGCCTCGGCCACCTCCTCGCACAGGCCATCCTCCGGGAGGGTGCGGATCGTGCAGCCCGCCTGGTCAATCTGGTGGCGCGTGTCCACCCGTTCGAGCATTGCGGCCACCGCCTCGCCATCACTGCGGCTGCCCAGGTAGGCCGTGCGCATCGGCGCGCTGCGCTCTCCCCCCAGACCGTGCCACACCGCCAGGGCCGCGCCCAGGGCTCCGCCGGCATCGCCGGCTGCCGCCTGCACCCACACCTGCCGGAACGGGGTGGCCGCCGTGACCTTGCCGTTGGCCACGGAGTTGGCGCCGCAGCCGCCGGCGATGCACACGGCGTCCACCGGATGGCGGCGATGCAGGGCGCGCAGCAGGTGGAAGAAGGCCTCCTCGTACATCGCCTGGGCCGAGCGGGCGATGTCGTGATGCCGCTCCGTGAGCGGCTCCTCCGGCCGGCGGGCCGGCCCCAGCAGCTCTTCGAGGGCCCCGCTCCAATGGCTGCCCACCACCGGCGTGCCCTGGCTCCACTGGTGGGGCAGATCCTCGCTGGCGTGGCGGAAGTAGCGCAGATCCAGCCGATAGGTGCCGTCGTCCTGGAGGCGCACGATCCGGCGCATCTCCTCCAGGCGGGTGGGGCGGCCGTAGGGGGCCAGCCCCATCACCTTGTACTCATCGCCGTAGTGGGGAAAACCCAGGTACTGGGTGATGGCGGTGTAGAAAGCCCCGAGGGAATGTGGGAACCAGATCTGGCCATCCATCCGTAGGTCCGTTCCCTCCCCGTAGCCCCAGGCGCCGCTGGCGAAGTCGCCGAAACCATCGACCGAGATCACTGCCGCCCGGGCGAAGGGGGAGGCGTAGAAGGCCGAGGCCAGGTGGGCCCGGTGGTGCTCCACGAAGTGGAGCTGCGCCTGCGGGGTACTGCCCGGGAACGCCGCCGCCAGCTGCTGGGCGAGGCCCGCTCGCTCCCGCTTGTTGCGCCATCGTCGCCACAGGAACCTCGGATCCGGACGCCTGGCCAGGGTGTAGGCCACCTTGCGCCAGCGATGGGCACCAGGCAGGGAGTTGATGGCGATGTGATCGACATCCTCCAGCCGCACGCCGGCATCGGCCAGGCACCAGGCGATGGCCTGGGAGGGGAAGCCGGCCCAGTGCTTGATCCGCCTGAAGCGCTCCTCCTCCACGGCCCCGAGGATCTCCCCATCCCGGATCAGGGCCGCCGCGGCATCGGCGTGGAAGGCATTGATTCCGAGAACGAGCGTCATCAGGGACGGTGGGACGGGATCGGAGAAACGGCAGGAGCTTAGGCGTGGTGACCGGTTCGGCCTGTGTGGGGTTCAGAGCGAACCCGCCAGCTCGATGCCCAGCCACTGCCGCAGCCAGTGCTGCAGCACCATCAGGTTCCAGCGGCGGTACCACGGCCCCAGATCCAGTCCTGCGGGCACCGGTGGCAGCTGGCCCAGCAGACCGGCGCGCGGATCGTCGAGCCACAGCTGGAAGGGGAAGCGGAAGCCCTGCTTCGGCCGATCGGTGAACCAGCCAGGCAGTTCGGGCACGGCCCGTCGCAGCAGCCCTTTGCCGTGCTGCAAGCGCAGATCCGCAGGAATCGGGGCCAGACGGCTCTCCAGGGTGGCGTCCACCAGGGGGAGCCTGAGTTCAAGTCCCGCCGCCATCGCCATCACGTCGCTGTCGGGAAGAAGCTGATTGCGCAGGTAGCGCGTGCCCTCCAGCCAGGCCACCGCCTCCCGATCGGCGAGGTGCGCCGGCGGCTCCTGCCGCTCCTCGCCGTCTGGATGCCAGGCGCGGTCGCTCAGGCCCCAATGCCGCAGCAGCTCGCTCACCTCCCGGGGGGAGAAGAAGCCGCGCTGGCAGCGGTAGGCGCGGGCGAGGGAGGGCGGTGCCTCCAGCAGGGCCCCCAGACGCTGGAGCTTCGGACGGCGGCCCGCCGGGGTGTGACGCACGAAAAAGGCGACCGGCGGGCCCAGGGGGCCGATGCGCCCTCGCCAGCGCCGCAGCCGTGGCACCGAACGGAAGCTGGTGTAGCCGCCGAAGAGCTCATCGCCGCCCAGGCCGGAGAGGGCCACCTTCAGACCCCGCTCCGTCGCCAGCCTGGACACGCACCAGGTGTTGAAGCCGTCGTTGGAGGGCTGGTCCTGGCTGGCGAGGAACTCCGGCAACCAGGCCCGGGCCTGCTCGGCGGCCAGAGGCAGCAGCGTGTGCTCCGCCCCGAAGAGGGACGCGATCCGCGCCGCCGGCTCCGATTCGTCGAAGCCGGCGGCCCCGGCCTCGGGGAAGCCGATGGTGAAGGTGCGCAGCCCACGGGGGGCCAGGGCCAGCAGGGCGGCCGAATCGAGTCCGCCGCTGAGGAAGAGCCCCACGGGCACGTCGCTGACCATATGGGCCGCCACCGAATCCTCCAGGGCGGCCCTGGTGAGCTCCACGGCCTCCCCAGGGCCGGGCGGCTCTGCACCGGCCCTTGGTGCGGCGGCCAGCAGGGACTCGGGCAGCGGTCGCCAGGGTTCGACCTGCAGCCGGCCCTGGGCCCAGCGGGCCCAGTGGCCGGCGGGCAGGCGTTGAATCCCTTCCACCAGCGTGGCCGGTTCGGCCACGGAGCCGGTGGCCAGGAAGCCGCCGAGAGCCTGGACATTGAGGCGGGGAACGGGCAGGCCGCTGGCCAGCAGGGCCCGCAGCTCCGAGGCGAAGGCCAGCTCGCCCCTGCCCCCCTGCCAGAGGTACAGGGGTTTGATGCCATGGGGATCGCGCCCCAGCAGGGCGGTGTGCTCCTGGCGGTCGTAGAGGCAGAAGGCCGCCATGCCCCGCAGACGCGCCAGGCCGGCTTCGCCGCGGGAGACGAGCCAGGCCAGCAGCACCTCCGTATCGCCGCTGCCCTGGAAGCGGTGACCTTCGTCGATCAGTTCGCGCCGAAGCTCGCGGTGGTTGTAGATCTCGCCGTTGAACACCAACAACCAGCGGCCGCAGGCCGAGCGCATCGGCTGATGGCCGGCGGGGGAGAGATCGAGGATCGCCAGACGGCGATGCACCAGGCAGCAGCGGTCGTCCTGCCAGGCACCGGCATCATCCGGGCCCCGGTGCGCGAGGGCAGGTCCGACCCTGTCGGCGAAGGTTCCGGGGGAGCGGCCGAGCAGGCCTGCGATACCGCACATTTAGGCAACCGCCAGGGGATCGGGCAGCGGCGCCAGCGCCTGCAGATGCCGGCGCACGAGACTTCGGGCCGCCTCCGGTGTGGCGTTCTCACGCACCCAGGCCAGGGCACCGGCACCCAGGGAGTCGCGCCGGCCACGGTCGGTGGCGATGGCGGTCACCGCCGCGGCCAGATCCTCGGCAGCGCGATCCACCAGCAGGCCGGTGCGATCGGGGAGCACATACGTTTGGGGGCCACCACAGCGGGTGCTCACCACCGGCACCCCGCAGGCCATCGCCTCCAGAGCGGCGATGCACAGGCCTTCCTGGTGGGAAGGGATCACGAACAGATCAAGACCCTGGAGCACGGTGGCCAGGGCATCAGGCCCGAGGTGGGGGTGGGTGACCACCCGCCCCTCAAGCCCGAGTTCGCTCCAGCGGGCCCGCAGCGGTTCAGGGTCGTTCTCTCCCGCCAGCACCAGTTCCACCGGATGGCCCCGCTTCACCAGCAGGGAGGTGGCCCGCAGGAGCAGGTCGATGTCCTTGCGGGGATCCAGCCAGCGGCCGCAGAAACCCAGCCGCCACGGACGTCCTCGCGAGGGATCGGGCCGGTAGCGGTGGGTGTCGACCGGCATCAGCAGCACGTCATCCATCGGTCGGCCGGCGATCGCCTCCAGTTCGGCTGCGGTGTAAGCGCTGAGGGCCAGGATCCGGGCCCCGGGAGCCCGAAGCACGCTGCGCTCCAGGCGGCGCAGCACCGGCCCATTGAGCCCACGATCGAGAAGCCGACGCGGCGGCGAGAAACTGCGGACCCGCTCGCTGCGGTCCGCCGCCCAGGGGGTGGCCACCCAGGCCAGGAAGGGCAGACCCAGCCGGGCGTAGGGCACGGCGCAGAGCGGGTTGCCGGTGACCGCCAGGTTCCAGCGGCAGGACGCGATCAGTTCGCGCCAGCTGCGGCGGGGCAGATAGTGGGTGAACTCCAGTTCCGGCAGCCAGGCACCCAGGCCATGGGCTTCATGGTCGCCGTAGGCGGTGCAGCTTCTCTCCCCGGGCCGACGCCCCCGCAACAGCGAGGGCAGCGGCACCGACAGGTCGGGGCGGCGGCTCCAGGGCTCGTACCAGGCGAAGACCGGCTCGATCCCAAGCTCCTCCAGCATCCGGGCCAGGCAGCGGGTCATGGTGGGAACCCCGCCGTCGATCGGCTCGATCGTGCTGATCAGGGCCCGGGGGCGGGTCATGCCGAGAGGAAATCGAACAGGTTGCGGTTCTCGCGGACCCAGCCGATCAGGTCGCGGACGCCACGCTCCACCCCGACCGCCGGACTCCAGCCCAGCTGCTCCTGTGCCTTGCGGATATCGCAGACGAACACGGGCTGATCCCCGGGGCGGGAGGCGCCGAAACGGGGTTCGATCGTGATCCCCAGCTCCTCCTCCAGGAAACCAAGCAGATCCCGCAGGCAGAGGGTGTTTGCCGGGCCTCCGCCGATGTTGAAGGCCTGGCCGCTGATCGAGCCGCGGTGCTCCCAGGCGGCCTCATAAGCCCGCGCCAGGTCGGCGACGTTGAGGACATCGCGGGTCTGCCAGCCGTCGCCGTAGAGGGTGATCGGCTTGCCGAGCAGGGCGGCGATGCTGAACCAGGCCACCCACCCCTGATCCTCGATGCCGAACTGACGGATGCCGTAGATGCACGACTGCCGGAAGCTGCAGGTCTGGAGGTCGTAGATGCGGGCGTAATCGATGGTGTACTGGTCGGCCACGCCCTTCGAGCAGCCGTAGGGGGAGTGGAAATCCAGCGGCTGGCTCTCCGGTACGCCGAAGGGCAGCGAGGAGAAGCGGTAGCCGTGCTCGCTGCGCTCGACCGGCACGTTTTCCATGCCGCCGTAGACCTTGTTGGTGGAGGCATAGAGCACGAACGCCTCCGGCGCCTCGAGCCGCACCGCCTCCATCACGTTGAAGCTGCCGAGGGCATTGATCGTGAAGTCGTCGCGGGGGTCGGTGTAGGAGGTGGTGACCGCCACCTGGGCCGCCAGGTGCAGCAGCATGGCGGGACGCTCCTGGCGCACCACCGCGGCCAGGGCCTGGTCATCGCGGATGTCGACCCGGTGGAAGCGCACCGCGGGGCAACGCTCCTGGATCCAGGCCAGATTCCTGTCGGTGCCGCGGCGGGAGAGGTTGTCGAGGATCGCCACGTCCCAGCCGCGTTCGGCGAAATGCTGGGCGGCATTGACACCGATGAAGCCGGCGCCGCCGGTGATCAGAATCGAGGGCATCAAGCAGGAGCGGGGCGAAACGGCGGATCAGGACGGGGTGCAATCGCCCCGGGCTCCAGATTCCGGCCCGAGGGAATCCCGACGAGCAGGCCCATTATCAGCATGGTTCGAGGAGGTTCCGGGCAGTCTGCGCTCGATCAGGAACAACAGCAGCAGCAGCTCCGCATAGCAGCGCTGCAGGGCATAGGCCCAGCCGTACCAGCCATCGAGCAGCCCGCCCCGTCCCACCAGACAGATCAGCAGCACGGCCAGGGGCGCCAGGGGAGTATGCCGACGCAGACGATCGGCAGCAGAGAGCCGGCGGGGAGAGGTGGCCAGCAGCTTGTCGGCCTCCTGAACCATGTAGCGCTGCTGGGAGGCCAACCAGCGCACGAGGGGCTTGCGGTCGTCGTGGTGGAGCGGATGGCGCAACCGACCGACCGGTCCGTCGATATCCACCCGGTGCCCATGGCCGTCGTCGCGGTAGCGGGCGGAGGCGGTGCGATAGAGACAGGTGCGCGGGGGCAGCAGGGCACCCCGCAGGGGGCGACCGGCGATGCAGTAGCGGAAGGGGATCGCATAGCCGACCAGCTCGGGCTGGGCGCCGCCTTCGAACAGGGCACGGATCTCGGCGGCCAGGGCTGCTGGCATCACGTAGTCGGCGTCGAGGCTGAGGGCCCAGGGGGTTCCCAGCTGCGAGAGCCCGAAGTTGCATTGGCGCGCGAAGCTGTCGAACGGCCGATGCATCACCTCCACCGTGGGATGGCGGGCCAGGATCTTCAACGTTCGATCACTGCTGCCACTGTCCACCACCAGGATGCGTTCGATCCAGTGAAGGCCTGCCAGCGTGCGGGCGATGTTGGCCTCCTCGTCATGGGTCAGGATCAGGGCTCCGAGCCGTTCAGAGTTGACCACCGTTCCAAGGGAATTCACGTTTGACCGATCGAGGGAGGACGTGAAGGGATGGCCATCGGCGGCTGAGCAGCGCTCGTTTGCTGGCGATACTGCGCCGCAAGCACCGGGACCGCAAGGAAGGAGCCCAGGCAGATGCTCATCATGATCAACACGAAAGGATCGCCGTAGAGCTGGCCGGCTGTGATGAAGGAGGGAATGTTCGCGATCCCGAAACAGGCAAGCCCAAGCACCAGGACAGAAGTCTCATAAGGAAGATATCGAAGCAGACCAAAGTTGCGATAGAACACCAAGGCGAAAAACCAGAGAAGGATCAGGATGACAATCAATCCCGGGATTCCCAGCTCCACGATCACCCGGCCTCCCCCTCCCTCTGACACAAAGCCCAGGCTGGTGATGCCTCGGTTTGCCGTGACCTGAACATTTCCTGCCTGAGCTCCGGCACCGACACCGAAGCCGAAGAACTGGGACACTTCAATTGCCCGAAGGATGGCCCCCAACCCTTGCCCGCTAACACGCTCTCCAAGGTCGTCGGACGTGGTGAAGGTGCGGTTGAGAAACTCCCCAAAGTTACCCCCCAGAGCTCCAACAATCACGAGCGTGAAGAGAACATAGGCAACTCCCGTTGTTCCAAGAAGGTTCGAGACGAGCCGGTCCTTGAAGGCCGCATCGGAACGACGGAACAGCAACAGCAGGAAGATCGCGGCGAACGTCAACACCAGAACCAGTGCCTTGCGGCGACCTGTCAGGATCGTCAGAAGGGCGAAGCCCATACTGAGAAGCAGCAGGCCAGTCTGAGTACCTGGCTTGCGCGAGGCTGCCCCAACGGTTGCCGCGATGCAGGAGGCTGCAGCCAGATGCCAGGAGGCGATTTCACTGGTACGCCACAACCCCGAGGCCCCCTGGGCCGAGAAGCCATGGCGGAAGGTGATCAGGAGACCCTCCCCCACCTCCTTCAGCAACGGGTGGACAAAACCACGAAAGCTTAGAAATACCGAGATTGCGAAGATAGCAGAGCCAATAAGATAGACATTCAGAAACCGACGCAAAAGCGCAGTGTTCATGCCCACCTGGAAACCCACCCACATGCCCAGGGCGGGAGCGACATAGAAGGCAATACCGATGCCGGTGAGCACCGGATCACTGAAGCGACCGAAGGAGTTCACAGCCTGCAGTGCGATCAGAGTGAAATAAATGCTCACCCAGTCATCCATCTGCGAGACCGTCCAGAACATCGTCCTCAAGTCGAACTTTCCCTTACGTTCAATCAGAACCACAGTGCAGAGCACGAAGCCAATCAGAACAAGTCCGTTCAACTGACTGGGCTGATTGGGGATGATCTTGCGCAGGGGATCCTGAAGGAAGCCGATCATCAGCGTCACGATCAATCCGGTCCGCCAGTCCCCATCCAGCAGGTTGATCAGGAGGATGGCGAACAGCGCCACCATGGCCAGAAGCATCATCGGGGCGTCACCGTGGGAGGGGGGGGAACGATGGACAGATAGGCCTGGTCAAGACGGCAGGCAAGGGAGCTCCATGAGAACTGATTGTGGGCCAGGTTACGAGCGGCGTCCCGCTGCTGGCGTGTGGGGGGCTTGAGGGCAGCCTCCAGAGCATCAGCCAGGGCGCCAGGTACCGCGGGACAGACCCGCCCGGCCCCGGCAGCGGCGACATCCCGCGCCACGGCGACTTCGGGCGAAATCAGCACCGGCGTGCCGGCGGCCAGAGCCTCCACCACCGCAATGCCGAAATTCTCGGAGGCGGAGGGGAGAACAAACCAGTCGGCCGAGCGGAGTTCCCCCCATTTCGCCTCCCCCTCCAGAAAACCCAGCCAGCGGCAGCGATCGGCCACCCCCAGCTCCCGCGCCCGCTCCTGGCAGCGGTGGACGTAGTCCGGATCCCCACTACCGGCGATCCGCAACTCCCAGGCGGCTCCCGGGTTGCGATCCGCCAGCAGGGCCAGGGCCTCCAGGAGGATCTCCAGCCTCTTCTTGGCATGGAGGCGGGAGAGAAACAGAAAACGCACCGGCTCCCCGGGGGCGCGTTCCTGCGGAGCAGGCAGACCCTCCGGCACGCTCACCCCGAGGGGGATCACCAGCCGGGGCACCGCCAGGCCCAGGGCCTCCACCTCCTGGCCTTCCTGCTCGGAGGTGACATGGATGGCGGCCGCACCCTCGAGATTCCTGCGTTCGATCAACCTGAGCATCCAACGTTTACGCCGTGCGCTCTGGGCCAGGCTCCAGCGATCGAGCTGGCCGATGCTGCGCAGCAGGTAGGGAACGCGCCCCCTTCGGGCCAGCGCCATGGCGACGGTGGATGGAAAGGAGAACAGGGCGTGGACGTGCAGCAGGTCGTAGTCATGCAGATGGTCGGCCATCCAGCGCTGCAGACCTGGGGAGTAGGCGAACTCCCTCAGCGGTGCCACCGGCGGCATCCAGCGGCGGAAGGCCAGCACCGGAACCCCCTGCCGTTCGCTCCAGCGGGCGAGGGGGAGATCAGTGAGCCGGCCCGGGCCGTTGTCATCGGTGGTGAGCAGTTCGGCGTCCACCCCCCGCTGGCGCAGGGCGGCGACCATCGCCAGGGCCGCGGCACTGGGGCCTCCACGCAGGGGGCCGATCGAGGGGATCACGTGCAGCACCCTCATGGCTCCAGCACGCGCCGCACACCGGCAACAATCCCCGCCGCGGCCCTCTCGATCGTGTAATCCCGCTCCACCAGGCTGCGGGCCGCCCGCCCCATCGCCGCCGCGGCCGCCGGGTCGGCCGCCATGCGGGTCATGGCACCCGCCAGGGCGCCGGCATCGCCGAAGGGCACAACCAGCCCAGTGCGGCCCGGCTGCACCAGATCCTCGGCGCAGCCCACCAGGTCGCTCACGATCGCCGGCAAGCCGCAGGCCATCGCCTCGTTGACCACCAGGCCCCAGGTCTCGCCGTGATCGGAGGGCAGCACCAGGGCATCGGCGGCCCCATAGGCGGCCGGCATCTCCGACTGGTTGAGAAAGCCCGCGAAGGTCACCGGAAGATTGCCGGCCGCCACCGCCGCCCGGCAGTCGGGCTCCAGATCACCGGTGCCCACCACGAGCAGATGGACCGCGAGATCCGGCCGGCTGCGGACCAGCTGGTCCAGCGCCCTGAACAGATCGAGCGGGTGCTTCTTGGCCTGCAGCTTGCCGGCGAAGACAAAGCAGAACGCCTCAGGCGGGATCGCCCAGCGGCGCCGGAGTTCCGCCCTCTGTGGTGCCAGCGCCTCGGCCGCGGCAGCGAAGGCGGCATTGTCCACGTAATGGGGGGAGGGGATCAGGCGATCCGCGCCCACGCCGTTGGCCTCATACCAGCGGGCGTTGGCGCGGCCCACCGGCAGCCCGATGGACACCCCCCGGAACAGCAGCCGGTAGATCAGATCCAACACGAATGATCGGGGCCTCAGGCCGTTGGAATCCATCCGCAGCAGCACGGGGATGCCCTGCCGCCAGGCCGCCAGGTGGAGTTGCACCAGTCCGAGGAAGTGCCAGCCGGTGAGCAGCAGCACGTCGGGCTTCTCGCCGCCTTGACCGAAGCCAAGTTCCCGCCAGGGCCTGGCCAGCCTCACCCCGGCGTAGCCGTAGATGATGCCCCGCCCCCGGCCGCTGCGGGCCTGGTGCCAGCGGTAGCCGTCGAGCAGGGGCACGTCCCAGGTGAAGGCCTTGCCGAAGCCCAGTCCCTGGGTTTCGGCACTGGGGAGCGTGAGGTAGAGCACGTCGATGTCCAGGGCGGGATCGGCGGCCAGGCGCTGGAACAGGGGGGTGTGGTACTGCACCGGATGGCTGCCGGCGATCAGCAGCCACGGAGGACGGCTCCGGATCAGCCGAGGCCCCTGGCGTTGCAGGTTCAGGGCCCAGGCCATCCCCCGCAGTTCCGCCACCAGCGTGGCCGGGATCCACCAGGGCTGACTCAGGTGATGACGGGTGGCGACCGCCCGCGCCATCGCCGCCATCGATCCCGTCAGGGCGCCGGGGAGGGAGCGGGTGCGCAGGAGGAAGTAGTACCGGCCCACCGTGTGGTCCGGCCGGGCGGTGGTGAGATGCCGCCCGTAGCTGCGGGTGCCGCCGCGCTCGGCCCGCAGGTGATGGATCAGCGCGGCGGGCTCGTAGAGGATCGGCAGGCCGGCGCTCACCCAGCGATGGGCGAACTCCGCCTCGAAGCGATAGGCCACACGCACGAAGTTGGTGTCGAATCCCCCCAGGTCGAGGGCCTTCCGGCGGGGGATCGCCACGTTGCCGCCCATGAACTCCCGCACCCGCCGGGGGGCCGGGTCGTTGAACAGGAACGGGGCCTCGGCGGGGTCGTAGCGACCGTCATGCCAGGGCTGCAGCACCCGGCCGGCGACCATCGCCTCCGGCGCCGCCTCACCGGCCCGTGCATGGGCCGTCAGCAGCTCCGCGTCGGGGCGGATGTCGTCATCGAGGAACAGCACCCGATCGCCGCGGGCCTCGAGCAGTGCCCGGTTCATGGCGGCGGTGATCGAGGGCCGCGGCAGCCGAAGCCAGCGCAGCCGACCGGCGGCGGCGAGTTCCGCCAGTCGCGACTCGGTGGCCTCGTCGTGGCGGGGCGTCTGATCGACCACCAGCAGCTCCCAGGGCGGCGCATCCAGGGCGAGCAGGGCCTCCACGCTGTCGAGCAGCACGCTGTCGCGGCCGTAGGTGGGGATGGCGACGCTGAGGAGAGTCATCGCAGCCGGGCCAGCTTCCAGCGGGCACGCCAGTGCAGCGGATCCAGCGCCACCGCCTGCTGCAGATAGCGACGGGCCAGGGCAGGCTCCTGCTCGCTCAGGCTGGCTCCGAGAAAGTAGGCACCGGCGGCCTTGCGCCGGGCCGAACGCGGCAGGCCTCGCCGGCAACGTTCGCTGAGGGCCTCGGCCTGATCCAGCCAGGGTGCCTCGGAGCGCCCTTCGCGCCGGGCCTGTGCGGCCCGCACGATCAGGCGATGGAAGGCGTCCTGCTCACGCCGCCGCATGCCGCTGATCGACCCGGGGTCGATCCGTGCTTCGTAGAGCACCTCCAGGATGACCCGGTGCCGTCCGATCTCCACCAGCCGGCTCCAGAGGTCGAGGTCCTGGGCGTAGTAGAAGCAGCGGCGATAGCCACCCGCGTGCCGGTAGGCCTCCCGGCGCATCAGCACGCAGCCATGCTGGGGCGTCATCGACAAGCCGTCGGCCAGATCGGACTCCTGCGGTGCGTTGATCGCGATCGCCGTCCCCTCGGGAACGACCAGGCTGCTGTGGGTGGAGCAGAGAACGGCCGAGGGGTCGGCCTCCAGGCACGCGAGCTGGCGCTGAAGCCTGCCCGGCAGGGAGAGATCGCCGGCGTCCTGCCGGGCGAGGAACAGGCCCCGGGCCTCCTCGCATCCCTCGATCAGGGCAGCGGTGAGACCACGACCCTTGCGGCGCAGCACCCGCAGGCGACCATCCTGCGCTGCGAGAGCCGCCAGCACGGCGTCACTGCCATCGTCGGATCCGTCATCGACCACCACCAGCTCCAGGTCGACGTTCGCCTGATCCAGCACGGAACGCACGGCAGGCTCCAGGGCTGAACCCCCGTTGCGGACCCCCATCACCACCGACACCAGCGGATCCGCCATCTCAGGACGCCTCTGTGGTGCGTCCATGGGGCGAGAAGCGATGGAGCCACATCCCGATCGCTCCGGCCCGCCGCCAGCCGATCGCCGCAGCGATGCGCCGGTAGAGGCGGATATCGCTGGAGCGCCCGCCGCCCTCTCGCGCCAGGGAGAGCGCCAGTTCGGTGAGCCTGCGGGACTCCGCGCCCAGGCCCGCCGCGCCGCAGTGGCGGGCCAGCAGGAACAGGGAGCGGGCAAAGATCTGCATGGCGGGATCCCGGGCCGGAAGTCCAAAGCGACGGGCATGACTCAGGATCAGGGTCTGGGCCGTGGCCTGATCCCGCAGCCGGGCCGGATCGAGCAGGGCGCCGCGACTGAGCCGCGGTGCACCGTGATCGCGATGCTCCGAAACCGGCTGGGGGCACCAGGCCAGCCGTCCCCCCAGGGAGGCGATCCGGGCGTCGTACTCCCAGTCCTCCTCGAGGCGCAGATCGGTCCAGGGGCCCGCCGCGTCACAGGCCGTGCGGCGATAGAGGGGGGTGCTGGTGAACCACCAGCGCCAGTTGAGGAACAGGGGAAACATCGAGGCGATCTCCTTGCCCGTGGCTCTCTGGGGGGTGGCGCTGAGGCGGCCCTGACGATCACGCAGGAAGGTGAAGCCATAGGCCACCTGGGCGTCCGGCAGGCTGTGGAGCGCCGCCACCTGGGCGCTGAACTTGCCGGGCAGCAGCACGTCGTCGCTGTCCAGATATTGAAGGAACGATCCCCTGGCAGCAAGGCGGCCGGTTTCCCGGGCCCGACCGGGCCCGGCGTTGGCCTGATGAAGGCCGAAGACCACGCCCGGATGCTCCCGCTCGAGTCGCCGGATCAGGGCCGGGGTGGCCGGATCGCTGGATCCGTCATCCACGATCAGGATCTCGATCGGTCGGTGGTCCTGGGCCAGCACGCTGGCCACGGCCTCGGCGAGGGGACCGGGGCGATCGTGAACAGGAATGATCGTGCTCACCAGATCGGGAATCACCACGCCTGAGCCCATGCGCCCGCCATTGCCGCTGCAGCTCCGCCCGATGAGCGCCAGAAGTTGACATTACCCGAAGCCGGAACGCTGCCACCAGCGACCGTGTGGGATGCCCGATCGCCTTGGAGAGCGCTCAGGATCAGGCCTCCCTGCTGCGCAGAAGCGCGGCGATTCGCTGATCGGCCGGCTGGGCCATCAGCTGCCTGGCACGGGCCAGATTCGGGTTGTCGGAGCGGAGCTTGTGGGGCTGGCTGGGGTGCCACAGATGGACGATCGGCTCATAGCCCCAGATCCATGTGGGCCTGGTGAGGCAGCGATCCCAGAACTCGTTGTCTTCCCCTCCCCAGCCCACGAAGGTTTCGTCCATGCCGCCGATGGCGCAGTAGGTGTCGGCACGGATGGCCATGCTGCCCCCGGCCTCCAGGTTCTGCACGATGGTGCCGGCGGGCCCGTCGGTGGGGGTGCTCCCCCGCAGCACCGCCTCGCTGGCCTCCTGCTCCAGATAGAACACGAAGCGCTTGGGATTGACCACCTCGAAACCCCGGTCGATCCGCTCGAGCACGCGCTGGCCGTAACCCACGGGGACCAGCATGTCGTTGTCGTGCAGCAGCAGCACCCGGCCCCGGGCGTGGCGGGCCCCGAGATTGAAGGTGTGCGAGCGGTTGTAGGCGGCGCCAGGCGTGTGAGGTGGGGCATGGACGTGGCGGACCCAGGCCGGCAGAGCCGCGGCGATGCGGGGCGCGTCGTCCTGCTCGATCACCAGGCACTCCAGCCGCACATCCGCCTGGGCGGCCAGGCTCTCGAGGGTGGCCAGCAGCAGGGGCAGTCGCTGCTCCCCCCGGTGACCGATCAGCACGCTCAGGTCGGGGATCTCCTCCGCTCGAAGGGGCCGGGCGGGCGATGGGCGGCGGGCGATCGGCGCATCCGCCAGGCAACGGCTGAGCAGCCGCCGCCCGAGGCCCGGCTGGACCCCGGGGGCGTGGAGCACGGAGGTGTAGGTCCAGTCACAGGCCCAGCCCAGGCCATCCGGGGCCGGCTTCAGGGTCTCCCGCCGGTTGGCAAGGGCGAGGTAGGCGGGGGAGGGAGCGCGCAGGGCACGCTCATAGCGCCATCGGTCCTTGGCCCAGACCCCAAGGCGCTCCCGCAGGCCGATGTGCTTCTTCAGGTCGGGGTTCATCGCTCCACCTCGGAGGTCTCGTGGTTGGGGGCCTCCAGGGCGGCAGCCCGGCGCAGGAGCCCGGCTTCGTCGCCACCCTCTCCCTCCGCATGGGGCCATTCGGCTCCCGGCTCGGGGTGGCGGAACCGCAACCCGAGCAGCCGCCTGAGGTCCTCAGCGCGTGCGGCCCCCAGCCAGCGATCGAGACGCCCCCGCACCGGCAACGGCGGTGCAGGATCGGGCGACGACGGCAGGGGAGGCAGCGCGAGGGCGTGCTGGAGAGCCCGCTCCCAGGCCAGCAGCGAAGCCTCGCAGGTGTAGCGCTCCCTGACCAGCCGGTGAGCGGCCTCCACCAGGCGGGCGCGCAGGTTCGGATCCTTCAGCCGCTCGACTTGATCGGCGGCTGCCTGGGCATCGCCCACATCGAACAGGAGGGCATTGACGCCGTCCTCGAGGGCTCTCTCCAGGCGGTGCCCCACATAGCGGCTGCTCACGACCGCCAGGCCAGCCGCCATCGCTTCCCAGGCCACGATCGGTCCCGTCTCCCAGCTGGACGTGATCAACAGGGCATGGTGATCGGCATACACCTGGGAGCGCAGAGCCTCGGCATCGAGTCGGCCCAGCAGCCGCACCGTGCCGCGATGGATCAAGGGGGCGAGGACCGTTTCCATTGCGGCGGCGTCCTGGCCCTCACCGGCGATGCTCAGACGGTAGTCAAGGTTCCGGCGATCAAGCTGTCCGAGAATCGCCGGCAGATCCAGCACCCGCTTCTGCTCCTCACTCAGGCGGCCGACCCAGGCGATCTTCAGGGGACCATCCGGAGGCCCGCCCGGGGGTGGCACCGCGGGCCGAGGGTCCACCGCCACGCCGTAGGGCGCATAGAGCACCCGGTTCTGAGGGATGCCCGCCACCTGGCGGCAGAGGGCACAGGTGAGCTGATTGGTGGCGATCACCGCATCGATCACGTTCTGCTGAGCGGCCAGGTTGGCGAGCAGATCGGCCTGCAGGCCGTGGAGCGTCATCACCGTGCGGCCCCGGAAGGCTCCGCAGCGCCGCAGGCGGGCCACGGCGGGATACAAAGCCGCGATGTTGACCCCCGCCACCAGATCGGGCTGCTGCTCCTCCAGCAGCCGTCCGATGCTGCGCAGGCGTCCTTCCTCGGTGCCTGTGGGGTTGGCCACGGCCACCACCGGCAGCTCCGGAAAAGCCCTGGAGTACGCGTCGACATCGTGCCAGTCGCCCGAGACCAGAGCCACCTGCACCTGCCAGCCCCGATCGCGAAGACCCGGCACCAGCTCGGCCAGCCACACCTGCACGCCGCCGAGCAGGTAGGCCGATGGGGCGAGGAAGAGAAGATTCACGTCGGCGGTGCGGGCGGGCTGTCGATCCGGATCGGACCGGGACCGAAGCCGGCGAGCGTCGTGGGGAGGGGAATCGGAATCATGGGCGGGCTGACGGGTTTCACATGGCTTCGGAGCTGGCGGATCGCCACACCCTCCTCAGGGCCGCATTCCTGCCAGCGCGAGTGGAAATGGGCCTGATTGGCCGAGGTGTACTTGCCCCACACCCTCCCCGAGTCCCCATCGAAGGAGGTGGTGGTGGGCTGGTGGTCGTGATGGGAGAGGTAGGGGCAGAGACGGTTGGCGATGGCGATGCCGGCGCAGCCGGCGCGGGCCGTGTAGTCCATGTCCTCGAAACCGATGCCGGGGAACTCGGGATCGAAGGCTCCAGCCCGCCGCACGGTGGAATCGGCGATCACGAAATGGGACCAGGTGGAATTGAGCAGGGTGAGCTGGGCGTCTTCCCAAGGAAACGCCTCGGCCCAGCGGCGCAGCCACGGATGGATGCGCAGATCGTCGTTGAGGATCAGGGTGGGCAGGGGCAGGCTGAGCTCCAGGATTTCGTTCCAGAGCGTGGTGAGGCCCACCGGGCGCTCATGCAGCACGAACCGGTGACGGGAGGGGGCGGAGGCACAGAGTTCCGCCTCGATCCGCTCCAGGTAGCGGCGCTGGGCGGAGAGATCGCCGAAGCCATTCACCGCCACGGTGATCGGAACCTCGGGGAAGGTGCGCGCCAGGGAGCGATAGAGGGGCCGGAAATAGGCGTCGTAGCGCTCGATGTAGGTGGTGATGCCGATGGCGAAGCGCCCTGCCAGGGAGGTGCGCGGTGGCACCAGGGCGGCGGGGATGCTGCGCCGGCATCCGTGCAGCGTCGAGCGGGCGAGGCTGTAGAGCCGGAACTTGAGATTCGGCTTCGGTTCGGAAGGATTGCGGTCGCTCATGCAGCGCCGGCCCCCAGGCGGTGCCCTGCCGTGTCGCCCAACACGCCATGAATCGCCCTCTCCAGGGAGGAATAGCGATCCGGGGGCATGATGTACTCCTCGAAGCAGCGCAGGCAGTTGCGGCGCATGGCGGGCAGGTTGCGGCCGATCTCATCGACGGCCTCGAGAAATTCCTCGTAGCTCTCCACCATCCTGCCGCAGTCGTAATCTTCGACGAAGCGGAAGCTGTCCTGCCGGCTGCAGATCACCGGCACGCCCATGGCGATGAACATGCAGAGGCGATTGGAGCTGATGCCCATCCGCTGGAACTGGGGAGCCTGATTGGTGTAGATCGCCAGGCCGATGTCGAAGCCCACGGCGGAGCGCCAGGCTTCCTGCCAGCCGAGCCGGCGCTCCTCGAGGTACACCCTCTCCCCCAGACCGAGGTTGCGCATCAGAAACAGGCACAGGGGCGTGACCCCGAGGGGCTGGATCACCGCGTGCAGATTCGGTCGGTCCTGCAGAGAGCGGATCAACCAGTCGGCACCGGCGGTGAGGTTGAAGCCGCCGGAGGAGGCGATCACCAGCGCGTCCTGCTCCATCCCCCAGCCACGGCGGAGTTCGGCGCGCAGCTCAGGCTCCGGTCGGGGCGGGCTGCGGAAACAACCGGGATACACCACCACCCGGGCGGTGGGGGACAGGCCGGCGTAGCTGCGCAGCAACTCCACACGGGAGTCGTCGTTGACGATGGTGAAGCGTGCCCTCCGCATGGCCCAGCGGCAGAGGGATTTCCAGCGCTCGGAACGGTCGCCCCGATAGCTGCCGGCCTTGATCTCATCCACCAGCAGAAAGGAGGGGCGTCCATGAAGTGCCGCCAGCACACCTGCCGTGGCGAGGGGGTCCTCCGCAGTGGCGGAGAAACAGCGGATCGAGCGCCAGAAGGGACGGGCCCCATGACGCAGCAGCCAGCGGACCGAGTAGTCGACCCGGTGAGTGATCACGCCGGGGCCGTAGTCGGTGCATTCCGGCAGAGGGCCAGGGGCGAACACGTGCACCTCATGGCCACCCTGCAGCAAGGCGTGGATGATCGCCTCATTGGGAGGTGAGTGCAGCAGTTCCGGCAGCAGCAGGAAGTGGGCGGCGCGCCGGGGCTTGGAGGGACTGGTCATGCCGAACATTTCCGTCAGAGGGCCTGGGGCACGCGCACCGCATGCAGGTCGCGGGGGAGATCCACACGGCCCGCCCGGTAATCGGCGAGAAAGCGTTCGGAGTACTGACGAATGAACTCGCTTGGGAACTCCCGGCGGAGCTTGCCGGAACCCTCCTTCTGGGGTGTGCGCGAGACGACCCGGTCGTACCAGTTGTGATAGTGGGTCACGTCATCGCCGATTCCATAGAAATTGCCCAGCCCATAGCGGAGATGGCCGAGTTCCTCCGACCAGATCGGTGGTGGTTCAGAGGGCACATAAAGAGGGGTCTCCTCCCGGTTGGAGACATGCACCTTCATCGGGAACCAGCCGAGCCCCTCCCGCTCCAGCAGGGCAGGCATGTGGTGGGTCACATGGCCGCCGGAGAAGTCGAACTCCCGGCGCGGCAGGGGGATGCGGCGGCGGCGATGCCACACCAGCCGGCGACAACAGCGAAGGGCTTCGGTGCGGAAGAAGAGGAAGGAACTCTCGGGCTTGCCCGCGCCGAAGGGCCGGGTGAGGGGGCCGCAGCCGATATCCTCGGGGGACACGAGGGCCACCTCCGGGGAGAGGCGGGCCCGGCAGAGCTCATACCAGCGGGGGTGAAGCAGCACCACATCCGCATGCATCAGCAGGGTGTGGGGCTCGCGGGAGCGACGCAGCAGAAGATTGAGGGCCTCGGGCTGGGTGCAGGAGCGGCTGATCACCTCCGTCCCATGCTCCTCGGCGATGCGGGCGGAATCGTCGCTGGAGACGTTGTCGACCACGCATACGCGAACCTGCAGGTGCGCGGTGGTGGCCCGGATCGCCTGCAGGCAGGTGGGCAGGAACATCTGGCTGTTCCAGCTGGTGATGCCGATGAAGAGTTTGCTGGCCATCAGACGCGGGGCAGAAGCCGCAGCCGTTTCAGGACGCGCACGGGCAGCAGCGATTCGAAACGGTGGATGCGCTCTTCGAGGTTACTGCGTTCCTTTCCAAGGGAGACCAGCAACTCGCGCAGATCGGAGAGTGAACCATTTTTTGCGTAAACATAGGCCATTTCCTCGGCGCTTCTATTGCGATATCGCACCGTTTTGGCCTGAGGATAATACCTCATCGCAGCAAGGGTTTGTTCAATCCTGCCCGCTTCCGTGAGCTTGGAAAAGCGAAACCACAGGTCGTAATCCATCAGCAGATGCAGGGATTCATCCACACCGCCAACCCGCTGCCACAGCTCCCGGCGCCAGAAGCACGACTGCTGCATCACCCAGCGGTCGAGCTTCCACTCCTGCATGGTGGTTGCATTCATCGGCAGGGGTGAGACGTGCCGCAGGAATCTGTTATCGAGGCTCACCACATCTCCAGCCCCCACGAGGAACTGCAGCTCCGGATCGGCAGCGAAGCGCCGCAGCACCGCCGGCAGGGCACAGGGGAGGTAATAGTCGTCGGAATTGATCCAGGCGAGGATGTCACCGTTGGCGAGGGAGAATCCGCGGTTGATCGCCTGGGACTGGCCCCCATCGGGACCCGTGATCAGCTGAGTGATCCAAGGCCTGTACCTCTCCAGCACCGCGAGCGTGCCATCGGTGCTGCCCCCGTCCATCACGATGATCTCGAGATGGTCGAGGCAATCCTGGGCCAGGATCGACGCCAGGGTGTCCTCGATGGTGTCGCCCTGGTTGAGGGTGGGGATCACCACCGACAGGGTGAGGGGGGGCAGGGGATCGTTCCCATCCACGGCCGCACCAGCCCAGCCGTGCAGGTGATCGGTGCGGACCGTGGGCCGCTGAGTGGGGTGGGAAGGGGGGGTCATGTCGCGGATCCCGCCAGCACCTGCTTCCAGCGGATCAGGGTGAGCAGGTGAGCGAGGGTTCGGGTGCGATCCACGCCACTTCGGTGACTGGCGGCGATGCGGGCAGCGAGGGAAGGGTCCACAAGGTCGTCGATCAGGGAGAAATGGTCGTGCAGAAAATCCTGCAGCAGAGGCTCGCGGTACCAGGTGGCGCTCTGGTCGTAGGTCACGTAGGTCGACCGCCGCATCGGGGGTGTCCAGTAGAGGGGCGGGGCCCGGCGCAGCATCCGGCGGCGGTCGAATCCGTTCTCCTCGGGGAACTCCAGGAGATCGGGGCAGTTGCTCGCGATGGCGAAACGGTGCCAGTTGGATCCCAGCTTCCAGCGTTCCGGCAGATTCCAGATGGCTTCGATCCAGGCACGGCTGTGGAAGGGCGAGCGCCAGGCACTCGAGGCCCTGTACATAGCGATGCCGTTGGCGTAGAAGTTCGGCACCCTCTGCTCGAAGTAGTAGCGGGTCAGACCACGGAGGAAACGGTGGTGACAGAACGCCGCCAGCCTTGCGGATCGCCGGCGGATGCCCCCGGCGTCGAGTTCGCGGGCCAGCTCCGGCGCCAGACCGCCCAGTTCTCCCTCCTGGAAGGTGGGATGCCTGCCCAGCTTGAGGGTCCAGAAGCGAGACAGGGAGAAGGCGGGAACGCGATCCGCCAGCATGCCGAGGGCACCGCGATCGAAGTAGTAGCTGCGGGCGAACTCTCCCAGGGTGCCCACGTAGAAGGTCGTTCCGCTGGGGACGGCCGCCTTCAGGGGATACACATAGGTATGCCAGTGCCAGGCCGTCTTGGTGCCGTTGGTGAGGGCGGAGATGGTGAGGCCATGGCGCAGGAGGTCATCGAGCTCCAGGCGGATCAGGTCGTGCGGAAGGTCGAAATGTGCAGCGATCCTGCGGGCGACCCGCACGTCGGAGCAGGCCTCGGTCCCCATTGTGACCAGATGGGGACGGATGCCCAGGCGGAGCATCGAGGCGAGGATCACCCGCGAATCGAATCCCCCCGATAACGAGAGGAAGGGCGCGTCTCCGGCCCAGGTCCTCACCGAACGATTCAGCGCCTGAACCGCTTCGGCCGCCGTGGAGAGCCTGCGGGGGAGTTCGTCGAGGCAGACGCGGCTGTCAAGCCTGAGCGTGCCGCTGGGGCGGTGGAAGTGCAGGACGCTTCCCGGAGGAACCTTGTGGATGTCGGGATGCAGGCTGGCGTTGCCAGTGAGGTTCTCGAGCTGGAGAAGATCACCGAGAGCCTGCCAGTTCCACTGCCAGGCCAGCCCGGCCTCGCGGGCAATGGAAGCGATCTGCTGGCCGTGATGAAAACGTTCGCCGTGATGGTGGTAGAAGTAATGCATCGCCCCCACCGGCGATGTGATGATCCAGCATCCACTGGCACTGCTGACCACGATGGTGTATTCACCATCGAGATCCCGGAGAGAGGCAACACCTTCCTGCTGGAAGCGACGAAGGATCTCGTCCTCCGAGAGGTTGCAGTATCCGATCAGACGGACGGCGAAGCCAGGGGAGGTTTCGAGCATGCCTGGCGCAGCGCCCACCGGAGGAAGCGATGGCAAGGTTACTGCCCCGGGCTGCCCTAGGCTCCCCCCGGGCCTGCACCTAGAGGATGGGACGGAACTGCTGGGTGATGTCCTGCGACTATGTGGATCTGGATGTGTTTCTCAACATCCAGGTGTTCTACCGGTCGGCCGGATATCAGGTCCATCTCAATCGCACCCCTGCGCCGGGAGACCTGCTGGTGCTGTTGCGAGGCGATCCGGGCGAGTCCCTCACTGGCCATCGGGGAGATGTGCACGTCTATGACTACGTCAAGGAGCACCGCATCAACTGGGCTGAGCGTCTGCCAGCAGCCTCACGCATCCTGGTTGTTTCCCTCACACCTCCGGCCCATCCGGACGGGGTGATGTGGCTGCGGGGCTACCTGCCGGTGGTGCCCGAGATCTGGCAACAGCCGCTTCCCCGTAAGCGGCAGTCCCGCCCTCTGCACATCGCCAACTGGAAACCCCTGAGGGACGATCCCTACCAGGGCCAGATCATGGAGCTGGTGCGCAACGGCTTCCTGGAGGTGTATGGCAGCAAGTGGGACCGCCTGGGGGTGGAGACCCATGGCCTGAGCTACCTGGAAGCGAACCGCCGGCTGGCTGGGGCCCGTTGCTGCTACGGGCTGATGTATGGCTACCAGCGCGGCACCACGATCTCGGGAAGGATGTGGCAGGCCCCGCTCAACGGCTGCGTCGTGTTCAGCGAGGCGGGAACCGCGCTTGGAGGGATTCCAGGGGTGATCACGGTGGAGCGGTTCGAACCCGCCAATCTGGAGCGCCTGACTGAGGTGGCTTCCGCGGAACTGCTGGCCCGTGAAGCGGCAACGTACTGGACCCAGTCCACCCATTCCCTGGCGGAAGGGCTCGGTCTGGCCCTCACTCGAGAGCCCAGCTCCCTTGCTGTGATGGCCTCCCAGTGGCGCCTGCACCGCCAGCATCTGCTCACGATCGCCGCGCGGCTGGTAGCACGCCTGCGGCGATTCCTCGGGCCACGTCGGCGGTTGCAGGCATGGCGACAGCGGGCTGAGCGCTTCCCCTCGGGGTGGTGACGAGGGGAGGGCACAGAGCCCCTGGGCGAGGGGCGCATGATCCCCAAGCCTCTGCCGGCCTGAGATTCAGGCTGGAACGGCCCCCAACTCCCTGAGCCCTTCAAGATGGGGAGGTGCAAGGAGCTGGATGGGTTGCCAAAGCTCTCCTGGGCCGGTGCCCTGCTGACGCTGATCGGCCTGGTGGTGGTGTCGGGAGCCGACAGCATGAGGCCCTGGCCTCTGTTCCCGTCGGCGGGGCTGAATCCCGATGAGGGGCCTCTCGATCAACGCCATGTGGGCCTTGTGATCAACGAGGCCGACCCCCTCAGCGAAGTGATCGGACGCCTCTACATCAGGGCCCGCCACATTCCCGAATCCCAGGTGATCCGTGTGGCCTTCCCTGCGGAGAGCTCGGAACTATCCGCCGCTGCCTTCCGCTCCCTCAGGCGAACCGTGCTGCAGCGGACACCACGCCAGGTTCAGATCTATGCCCTGGCCTGGGCCAGGCCCTATCGGGTCGGCTGCCAGTCAATCACCAGCGCCTTCGCCCATGGTCTGGACGTCGCCACCACCTGCCGCGGAAAGTGCGGGGCTTCAGCCCCCAATCCCTACTTCGCACGGGGTGACATACGGCGTCCCTGGTCTCAGCTGAGGATCCGCCCCACCATGATGCTCGCAGCCGCCAACCCCACGGAGGCACGGCGATTGATCGATCGAGGTGTGGCCGCCGACGGCAGCCGGCCTCCAGGAACCGCCTATCTCCTGAGCACGGATGACCCCCTGCGCAATGTCAGGGCGAACCGATTCGACATGGTGGCCAACACGATCGGCTCGAGATTCCGGGTTCGGGTGCTCCAGGGCAATGCACTGCGTGGCGCCGGCGACGTGATGGCCTACTTCACGGGCCTGACCTTCGTGCCGGATCTGCGCAGCAACCGTTTTCGTCCAGGCGCTGTAGGCGATCACCTCACATCCTTTGGGGGCAGGCTTACCAACAGCTCCCAGATGAGCGTGCTGCGATGGCTTGAAGCAGGTGCCACCGGCAGTTACGGCACGGTCTCAGAACCCTGCAATATGACAATGAAATTCCCGGATCCAGGTCTTCTGCTGGCCTATTACCTGCGTGGAGATACCCTCATTGAGTCGTACTGGCGCAGTGTGGCGTTTCCGAGCCAGGGCGTTTTCATTGGCGAACCCTTGGCCCGACCATGGCCGATCAGGTCAGATGCGTCGGTGGCCGACAGCTCCACGACCAATCAAAAACCTGAGGCCCGCCGGGAATAACTTTGAACCCCACGCTAACGGCTGAGGATGACTATCGCGGTGATCGCATGGGAGAAGCATGATACTGCATGAATCAAAGGCAACAACTCAGAATCTGAAATAAAGCGAAAGAGGGATCAAAGCGAAGGTTTGACCGAGACCCCCTTCGCAAGCCTTTGACTTTGCTGTTGCCAGAGATTGGCATAACGGCCATTCATAGCCATCAAATCAATACCTGATCAGCAATAAAGCTCCGCAGACCTGAGCAGCCGCTCTGGCTGAGG
>JANWUS010000018.1 GCA_024958715.1 Cyanobium sp. FGCU52
TTCAGCAGGGGGGAAGTTCGCGGTGTGCCGTCCCGTCCCCTGAATGGGTACAGAAGCGGAATCACTTCTGCCATTCCTTCCGTACACATTAAGGGCTTCTTTCATGATCAACAAAGCCTCATTCACGCCCAAGCCATGGCAATTACTTGGGCTAATCGACTTCAATCGACTCCACCTCACAATGAAAGGTCGATCTGATAGCCGCGAGGAGCCAGCTCCAGGCTCAAGACAAATAAGAACATCAACTCCATAGGCATAAAGATGAAACTGGCCCTCAAACTCAATTCCAAAAGCCGGATTCCCAACCTTGCCGCCCCAGAGATAGAAATCGCGCTCGGCATCGCGCGTCCAGTAACGGCCCGAGCCCTTTTCGAAGGGAAGCCCATAGCGGTCGATGTCCTCATCGGACACGACTTCGTTGACGAAGGGCATGGGACTCTCCTCTTCTGCTCAGGGGCCGGACCGGACCATCGGCCGGCATGGGGGCTGAACGGGAGGGTAGGGACGCTGAGGCCCGCGGCAAGGAGGACCCGCCGCACCGAAACGTGCATCGTTCATGACCATCGTGCTGAAAGGAGACAGGGGCAGATTCACGAATCCACCCGCGCTGCAGCATTCCCCGCAGCGGTCAGCGCCGCCTCGACGCCCTCACTCCCGTCGCGGGGCTCCGCGGCGGGCGGCCAGCACCTCCTGAACCCGGCGCCACTCCACACCGTGGTGGGCGAGGGCCACCTGCAGGTGGAAGATCAGATCCGCCGCTTCGCCGGCGATCGCCTCGGCGTCATCGTCCTTGCAGGCCATCACGAACTCGGCGCTCTCCTCGCCGATCTTCTTGAGGATGCGGTTGTCGCCTCCCTCCAGCAGCCGGTTGGTGTAACTGCCCGGCTCCGGTCGCTCCCGCCGTCCCACGATCACGCGGCTGAGTTCCGTGCAGACATCCGCCGGTGGCGGCGCGGCATCAGCCCCACCACCGCTGGGCTCGGGACCCTCGTCGTAGAAGCAGCTGCGCGCACCCGTATGGCAGGCCACATCGCCCCGCTGTTCCACCGTGAGCAGCAGGACATCGGCGTCGCAGTCGTAGCGGAATCCCCGCAGGGTCTGGATGTGACCGCTGGTGGCTCCCTTGTGCCACAGCTCGCTGCGCGAGCGACTCCAGTAGTGCACTTCCCCGGTGGCGAAGGTGCGCTCCAGCGCCTCGCGGTTCATCCACGCCACCATCAGAACGGCGCCGTCGAGCCAGTCCTGGGCCAGGGCCGGAATCAGACCCGACGCATCGAAACGCAGACCTTCCGGCACCGCGGCGGGATCGGGTCTGGCCTCCGTTGATGCGGACACGGGGAGCGAGAGCGTGAGGCGGCATCCATCATCCCCGCCCGGGGTTCCCGGCCAACCCGCCGGCCCCGGAACCTACGGTGGCAGCAGATTGCGTCGGCGCTCCGGCAGCCGCCGTCGAGCTGCCCCTTCATGTCCCAGTCCGCAGCCTTCACCTGCAGCAAGCAGTTCAGCGGCTACCCCTGCTGCCACCGGCAGTGGCGCCACCCGGGGCACTGCCGCTTCGTGCACGGCTACAGCCGCAGCTTCACGGTGTGGTTCGGAGCCCGCGAGCTCGATCGCCATGGCTTCGTGGTGGATTTCTCCAGCCTCCGCGACCTGGAGGCCCGGCTTGCGGCTCAGTTCGACCACACCTTCCTCGCCAACGCCGACGACCCCCTGCTCGATCGCTGGCGCGCCCTCCACGACGAGGGCGCCCTCGACCTGCGGGTGATGGACAACGTGGGCATGGAGTCCAGCGCCGCCCTGGTGTGGGAGTGGGCGAACGAACTGCTGCTGGCCCGCGACGGCGGCCGCACCTGCTGCTGGCGGGTGGAGGCGCGCGAGAACGAGAAGAACGCCGCCTGCTACACCGCCACCCCGGAGTGGTTCCACCCCGCCGCGGTCCTCACCGGCGACGAGGAGCTCTATCCGGAAGGCCCTCTGCCGGTTCCCTCCTACACCGATCCCGCCCAGGGCTACGGGGCCGACGAGTCTCCGGACGGCTCGGGACTGTGGGAAGCCCCCTGAGCGACACCCAGAGGAACAACCGTTGGGCCCTGCACGCCTGGCCACCATCTGGGCCCTGTTCCAGGGCCTGCTGCTGGAGGCCCTCCCCTTCCTGCTGATCGGGGTGCTGATCTCCGCCGCCGCCCGCTGGCTGGCCCCCGGCGGCCGCTGGCTGCAGCGTCTGCCGCGCCATCCCCTGCTCGGACCGCTCACCGGCGCCGCCCTGGGCTTTGCCCTGCCCGCCTGTGAATGCGGCAACGTGCCGGTGGCCCGCCAGCTGATGGTGGGCGGGGCCCCCATGGGCACGGCCCTGGGCTTCCTGTTCGCCGCCCCGGTGCTCAATCCGATCGTGCTGGCGGGCACCTGGGCCGCCTTCCCCGACCAGCCCTGGCTGCTGGTGGCCCGTCCCCTGGGGGCGGTGGCGGTGGCCGTGGGTCTGGCGCTGCTGCTGCCGCTGCTGCCGGAAGGCGAGCTGCTGCAGGCCGATCTGCTGGCCGAGCGGCGCCTCGTGCAACCCCTCAAGGAGGTGAGCCTGCTCGAACGCCGCGGCGGGCTGGTGGGTGGAGGACTGCAGGAAGCCCAGGCGCTGGCTCGCGCCGGCAGCGGGGCTTCGCCGCTTCGACCTCCCCTGGGGGAAGCCGTTCAGCATGCGGCACGGGAATTTCTCGAGCTGGCCCTGCTGCTGGTGATGGGCTGTCTGATCGCCGCGTCGGTGCAGTCGCTGGTACCGCGCGCCTGGCTTCTGGCGGTGGGTGGGGCTCCCACCCTCTCGATCCTGGCCCTGATGCTGCTGGCGATGGTGGTGTCGGTGTGCTCCAGCGTCGACGCCTTCCTGGCCCTCGGCTTCGCCGCCCAGGTCACCCCCGGCGCCCTGCTGGCCTTTCTGCTGCTGGGCCCGGTGATCGACCTCAAGCTCGTGGGTCTGCTGGGCCTGCTGTTCCGGCCCCGCGGCCTGATCCTCACCACCGCCGGCGCCTGCCTGTTCGTGCTGCTGATCGGCCAGTGGATCAACCTGTGGCGCCTGTGATGCCAACCGTTCCGCTGCTGAGGCGCGCCGCCACCTGGCGCGCCGGTGCCCTGGCCCTCTGGGCCGCGGTGATGCTCCACAGCGCCTTCGACGGTCGCCTCCACCTGCTGCTGCGCGCGATGTATCACCCCCTGGTGCCGCTGACCGGGGTCCTGCTGGCGGCCCTGGCCCTGCTGCAGCTGCGCCAGGCCACCACGGCAGCCGAGCAGCGGCGGCCTGGCACCAAGCGGCAGGGCCTGGCCACGGCCGCCACCGCCCTGGTGGCCCTGCTGGTGCTGGCGATCCCTCCCGCTCCCTCGTTCGCGGATCTGGCGGGGCAGCGCCCCCCCGACGAGAGCGCCGACGACGGCCTGTCCTTCGTACTGCCCCCGCTCGAGCGCAGCCTCACCGACTGGGTGCGGCTGCTCGCCAGCCAGCCCGATCCCCACCTGTTCGCAGGCGATCCGGTGCGGATCAGCGGCTTCGTGCTCCCCGTCGAAGGGCAGTCACCCCAGATCGCCCGGCTGCGGGTGCGCTGCTGCCTGGCCGACGCCTCGCCGGTGGGCTTGCCGGTGCGCTGGCCCCGCGGCCCGGTGCCCGCCGCGGATCGCTGGCTGGCGATCGAGGGAACGATGGCGGTGGAACCCGACCCCGCTGCCAGCGGCAGGGAGCGTCTGGTGGTGGTGCCGCAGCGCATCCGCCCGATTCCCCGGCCGCGGCGGCCCCTCGAACCCTGAACGGCGTCACCCCGATGTCCCGTGTCCTGAGCGCCCTTGGCCTCCCCCTGCTGCTGGCCCTCGGCCAGCAGCAATGGCTGCGCTCCCGGCCGCCCCATCTCGAGAGGCTGGCGGGAGCGGTGGCCAGCGCCGGCCCCGCCAGCCTGGAGGCGCGCTTCAGCCGGCCGATGTCCGTGGCAGCGCTGGAGCAGGCCAGTCGGCTCGATCCGCCCCTGCGCCATCGCTGGCTGGGCCGCGGCGACACGGTGATGCTGGCCCTGGCGACGGGTCAGCGGGTGGAAGGTCCGCTTCACCTGCACCTGGCCGGCCGCGACCATCGGGGACTCCCCCTCCCCTCCAGCGACTGGCGCTGGGATCCGCGCCCGCGGGTGGTGGCGGTGGTGCCCCTGCCCGGCGGCGGTGAGCAGCTGCGTCTGCAGGAGCACGACGGCCGCTGGCGGGCCCTCACACCCGCCCTCGGCCAGATCCCCCAGGTGGAGGCCCTGGGGGATGGCTCCGGCGTGGCGTTCACCAGCGTCGATGGCCAGGGCCGCCAGCAGGCCTGGCGCCTGGAGCTGCACCAGCGCAATCTGGCGCCACTCAGCTCTCCCCTGGCGCCGGTGCGGCCCGGCCGCCTGCAGCGCCTGGCCGGTGGCGCGAACGTGCTCTTCGCCCACCTCAGCGCCGACCGCCGCGGATCGCTGCTGGTGCAGAGCGGCGGCCTCACACCCGCCGACGGGAAGCTTGCGCTCTGGCCGCCGCGGGGCGGACCGGAGATCCTCACGCTCAAGGCCTCGGGCCCCGTGCGGCTGCTGCCGGAAGGCGGCGGCCTGGTGGTGCCGGAGAGCGAGGGGCTGAGCCTGCAGTCCCTGCCCCCGAGGCCGCCGCGGCGCGAGCTGCTGCCGGGCAGCCGCGATCTGGTGGGGTTCTGTCCCCGGGCCGGCCGGGCCCTGCTGGTGCGCCACTGGCCCGACTTCCGGCGCTCCCTCGAACTGGTGGAGCCGGGCCGCTCGCCGCGCCAGCTCTGGATCGGCCCCCAGGCGGTGGTGGCCGCCTCCTGCGGCGGCGGCGGCGAGCGGGTGTGGGCGCTGCTGGTGGAGGGCCTGGCCCAGCCCACCCTCACCCTGGTGGAGCTCGATCCCCGGGGATCGCTGCGCAGGAGCCGCCGGCTGGAAGGCTGGGAACTGGAGCCCGGCGCCGGGCTGCACCATGACCCCACCGGCGACCGGCTGCTCACGGTCCTGCGGCCCCGCTCCTCCATCGGGACAGCGACCGCTCCGCCACCGCCGCAGGTGGTGCTGATCGACACCGCCGAGCTGGAGCCACGGCCGCTCGAACGCACGGCGCGGCAGGCGGTGTGGCTGCCGCCGGGGTAGAACGAACCGTGCGCACGCAGGCGAAGCAGTGGTCAGCCACCCGAACGCACGGCAGGAACTGCTGCTGGCCGAACTGCGGAGCGCGGACTGCGAACTGAGCGGGCAGGACCTGCATGCCCGCCTGCGGGGCGGGCCGGCGGCGATGGGACTGGCCACGGTGTACCGCCATCTGCGCCAGCTGCAGCAGCGGGCCCTGGTGCGCTGCCGCCATCTGCCCAGCGGCGAGGCCCTGTTCGCCCCCACCGAGCGGGACGAACACCATCTCACCTGCGTGGACTGCGGCCACACCATGGCCCTGCCCCATTGCCCGGTGCACGATCTGCACCTGCCGGAGCAGGACCTGAACGGCTTCCAGCCCCTCTATCACACCCTGGAATTCTTCGGGCTGTGCGGCCGGTGCCGGAACCGCGATGGGCACGGGGAGCGGTAGCCAATGGCACCGCCAACCGCTGCATCCCGGCACCCTGGCCCGGAGCGGATCCCTACGGTCGCGCGATCCAGACCCTGACCCCGCCCATGATCCCGCCGGCGATCCGCCGTTCCCTCCCCCTGCTGGCCCTGGCGGGCGCCCTGCTGCTGCCGGCAGGCTGCAGCGCCAACCGCAACCGCGAGATCGGCGTCTACTCCGGACGCCACTACAACACCGACAAGGAGCTCTACGCCCGCTTCACCGAGCGCACCGGCATCCGCGTCCGGCTGCTGGAGGGCAAGGACGATGCCCTGATCGAGCGGCTGCGGAGCGAAGGCAAGACCAGCCCCGCCGACGTGCTGGTGCTGGTCGATGCGGCCCGCCTCGATCGGGCCGCGGGCATGGGCCTGTTCCGTCCCACGCGCTCCGCCGAACTGGAGCGGGACGTTCCCGCCCATCTGCGCGATCCCCAGGGGCGCTGGTTCGCCCTCACCCGTCGCGTGCGGGCTGTGGTGGTGAACCCGAAGCTGGTGCCGCCCGCCTCGATCCGCACCTATGCCGATCTCGCCGGTCCGGCCCTGAAGGGCAAGCTCTGCCTGCGCAACAGCCGCAGCGTCTACAACCAGTCCCTGGTGGCCGATCAGCTGATCCAGCGCGGCGAGGCCGCCACCCGCCAGTGGGTGGAGGGCCTGGTGGCGAACACGCGCCAGCCGTTCTTCACCTCCGACATCCCCCTGGCCCGGGCCGTGGGCGACGGCACCTGCGGCGCGGGCCTGGTGAACACCTACTACGTGGCCCGCATGCTGGCGGGAGGAAGCGGCGCGGCCGACCAGGCGGCGGCCCGCCAGCTGAGGGTGGTGTTTCCCGAGCCCGCCCACGTGAACATCAGCGGCGCGGGGGTGACGGCCGTCTCGCGCCATCCGCAGGAGGCCGCCCAGCTGATCGCCTTCCTGGCCTCGCCGGGGGGAGGACGGGGCTACGCGGAGGCCAACAACGAATATCCGCTCAAGGGGGCCGGCGGCAATCCGATCCTGCGGGACTTCGGGCCGTTCACCGCCGACGGCGTCTCGGCCGCCCAGATGGGCGCGGCCAACCGCCAGGCGGTGAGCCTGATGCAGGCGGCCGGCTGGAACTGATCGGTCCGGGCCGGGGCGGCAGGGCCCCGGTCAGAGCCGCCGGCCGCTGCCTAGGGTCGAAGCAGGCCCCGTGCCGGCCTCCTTCCCCTGCGCCTCCGCCGCGATGACCACCAGCCCCGCTGTCGCCGCCCCGGTGATGGATCCGGTGCCCACCAGCCTGCCGGTGACGATCCTCACCGGCTTCCTCGGCGCCGGCAAGACCACCCTGCTCAACCACATCCTCAGCAACCAGGAGGGTCTGAAGACCGCGGTGCTGGTGAACGAGTTCGGTGAGATCGGCATCGACAACGAGCTCGTGGTGGCCACCGGCGAGGACATGGTGGAACTGAGCAACGGCTGCATCTGCTGCTCGATCAACGGCGAACTGCTGGACGCCGTGTACCGCATCCTCGACCGGCCCGAGCCGGTGGACTACCTGGTGGTGGAGACCACCGGGCTGGCGGATCCGCTGCCGGTGGCGATGACCTTCCTGGGCAGCGATCTGCGCGACCTCACTCGCCTCGACTCGATCATCACCCTGGTGGATGCCGAGAACTTCGGCGAGGAGATCCTGCAGGGCGAGGTGGCCCGGGCCCAGGTGATCTACAGCGACATGCTGCTGCTGAACAAGTGCGATCTGGTGGAGGAAAGCCGCCTGGAGCAGCTGGAGCAGGAGCTGCGGCAGATCAAGCCGGAAGCCCGCATCCTGCGCTCGGTGAAGGGGGAGGTGCCCCTGCCGCTGCTGCTGAGCGTGGGGCTGTTCGAGAGCGACCGGGTGGTGGCAGCCCAGGAGTCGCCGGCGCCGGTCGCCGCCGATGGCCACGACCACAGCGCCTGCGACCACGAGCACGGGCACTGCGAACACGACCACGACCACGCACATGACCACGGGCATGGCCATGCGCACGGCCACGACCACGGCCATCACCACCACGGCCACGATCACCACCACGACCACCTGGCGATCGAGGGCTACACCTCTCTCTCCTTCACCAGTGACGGCCCGTTCTCGCTGCGCAAGTTCCAGAACTTCCTCGACAACCAGCTGCCGGGGAACGTGTTCCGGGCCAAGGGCATCCTCTGGTTCAACGAGAGCGAACGGCGGCACGTGTTCCACCTGGCGGGCAAGCGGTTCTCGATCGATGACAGCGACTGGACGGGTGAGCGCAGGAACCAGCTGGTGCTGATCGGCCGCGACCTCGACCACGACAGCCTGCGCCGTCAGCTGCAGGCCTGCGTGGCCCGCGATGCCGGGAGGGGCTTCGCCTGAACCACCGGCGCCCCGATCCGGTTTCATACTGAATCGGAACGACCCCCCTCCGGCGGCTGCATGGCTCCCACCTCCCCACGCTCCCTCGCTCTCACCGCCGCGGCCGGCTTCGGTCTGAGCCTGCTCTCGGCCCTGCCCGCCGGCGCCCACGGGTTCTCCGGTGAAGGCCTGACCGCCGGACTCGCCCACCCGCTCACCGGACTCGACCACCTGCTGCTGCTGGTGGGCGCGGGTGGCGCCGCCGCCGCGATCGATTCGACCCTGCTGGGCTTCGCCCTTGGCGGCGCCGTTCTGGGCGCGGCCTTCGGTGCCTTCGGCGGCACCCTGCCGGCGGCGGAACTGCTGGCGGCGCTTGCCATCTCGGCCATGGGGCTGCTGATGCTGCGCCGCGGACCTGCGGCTCAGCTGGCCCCCGCCGGCGCCCTGGTGGCCGCGGCCGTGGCCGTCCACGCCATGCTCCACGGACAGGAGGCCCCGGGCCAGGCGCTGTGGTGGCTGGGGGCCGCCCTGGGTTCGGGCGGTGTGCTTCTCGGCAGCTTCGCCCTGCTGCGCCGCCTCGGCGACGCCTGGACCGGTCGCCTGGCCCTGGCGCTCTGCCTGGCCGGGGGTGTGCTGGCCCTGATGCCCTCCGCCTGAGGCCTCCCTTCCCCGGGGTGAGGGGAACCGGCAGCAATGGATACGACGGATCCGCAGAACGGGGCTAGGGTGAGTCAACCCCATGCGGCCTCATGACCGAGCTGTTCCTGCTGGTGGCCGTGTTCGGCCTTCTCGGTCTGGTGTTCTGGCTCAGCGTCGACTCCGACGATGACAACGGGGGTGGCGGCCTGATGCAGCCTGCCCTGGTTCCGGTGCGGGTTCGCCGCTGAGTTCCCGGTCCAACCCCTCCAATCACCTCAAATCCCCCCCCTGCGCCCTGATGTGACATTGCTCACATCAGGGCGCTTCTTTTGTGCCGGGCGCCGGCATCACGGTGCCTAGGTTCGGCTTTGCCTGGAGGCGCTCCCTCCCCTGCGTTCGCCGATGCTCAGCCCCGGGAGCCCGTCCCGCCGTCCCAGCCGCAGGATGCTGGCGGTGCTGGTGCTGGTGCTCTGCGCCGCAGCCCTGCTTCCCCTGCTGGGCCTGCTGCTGTTCGCCCTCGCGGGCCGGGGCGGACTGACGCCCGGCCCCGGCGGCCTCGCTCCCCTGGCCCACACCCTCCTGCTGGTGGTGGGGGTGGGGGCGGGCGGGGCGGCCCTGGGCACCGCCAACGGCTGGCTCACCGCCTGCTGCGACTTTCCCGGCCGCCGGGGCCTGCGGATCGCCCAGCTGGTGCCGCTGGCCACGCCCGCCTACCTGCTGGCCGCCACCCTGATCGATCTCGGCAGCCGGCTGCGGCTCCGCATCCATGGCGATGCCTGGGCCCTGCTGGTGCTCACCCTGGCCACCTACAGCTACGTGTTCCTGCTCGCCACCGAGAGCTTCGCCCAGGGGGGCCGCCGGCAGCTGGAGGCCTGCCGCACCCTGGGCTGCGGGCCTTGGAGCGCCTTCCGGCGGGTGGCCCTGCCCATGGCCCTGCCGGCCATCGGGGCCGGCATCGCCCTAAGCGGCATGGAGGTGGTGAACGAGCTGGGGGCGGTGGAACTGCTCGGCGTCCCCACCCTCTCCGGCGGCATCCTGCAGCGCTGGCAGAACGACGGCGATCCCCAGGGGGCGGTGGGCCTGGCCCTGCTGGCCCTGGCGATCGTGAGCCTGCTGGTGGCAGCGGAGCGAGGCCTGCGGCGCCGCAGCCGGCGCTGGAGCATGGGCGGCGCCGGAGCGGGTGAACCGCTGTGGCAGCTCCGGGGGGTCCGGGCCTGGGGGGCCCAGCTGATCACCCTGCTGCCGCCATTGCTCACCCTCGGCCTGCCCCTGCTGTGGGGGCTGCTGAGCCTGGATCAGCTGGTGGGCGAGTCCCCCCTTGAACTGGCCAGCCTCAGCCTCCGGTCGTTGGGCCTCGGCCTGCTCGCCGCCGCCCTCACCCTGGCGGCCGGTCTGCTGCTGTCGATCGCACGCCGCTGGCTGCCGTCCCGCTGGCTGGAGCGCCTCGGCTTCGTGGCCGGCATGGGCTATGCGGTGCCCGGAGCGGTGCTTGCCCTGGCCCTGCTGCTGGTGGGGGGCCCCCTGCAGCTGGCGCCGCTGTTCCTGCTGGTATGGGGCTATACCGATCGCTTCCTCGCCGTGAGCAAGCAGGGCCTCGACGCCGCCCTGGAGAGGATTCCGCCTTCGATCGATGAAGCGGCCACCGGGCTGGGCTGCAGCTGGACCGAGGTGCTGCGGCGGGTGCACCTGCCGCTGCTGCGCGGGCCCCTGCTGGTGGGAACCCTGCTGGTGTTCGTGGATGTGGTGAAGGAGCTGCCGCTCACCTTCGCCCTGCGCCCCTTCGACTTCGACACCCTCTCGGTTCGGGTGTACCAGTACGCCAGCGACGAACGGGTGGGAGCGGCGCTGATCCCGGCCCTGCTGATCCTGCTGCTGGGGCTGGTGGCCTCCCTGGCGCTGGTGCCCCAGCTCGAGCGCAGCGGCGCTGGCGCAGTGGGCGACTCCCCGGGACCCGGGGGCCTGCCCTGACGGCCGGCCGCTGCGGCAAGGGAGTCAGTCCTTGCCGCAGCGGCACTTGCCGCCCTTCCAGTTGGAGCACTTCTTCTGCTTGCAGCCCTTCTTCTTGGCGGCCGCCAGCGGAGCTCGGGCGGATCCGCCGTCGCCGGGGCGGAGGGACTCGCGTTCGTTGCCGAGGGGCTGGGCCATGGGGCGAGGGGAGCTTGCTGCGAATGACTCGCAACCTAAACAACCCGCCGCCCTCTTTGCAAGCGATTCTCAATAGCGAGAAATGTTGCGAGGGCGCTCACTTGTAGATCACCACGTCCACGCCGGAGCTGCGGCGGCGCACCTCCACGCCGGTGTCGTGCTCGCCGCGATGCAGCTGCAGATCGATCTCCTCCTCCCCCAGGCGCAGACCGCTGATCTCCAGTCGGTCGATGCGGGCGGGCAGCACCGGGTTGCGGAACAGCACCCGCACCCGGCCGCTCTCGGGATCGCGGCCGATCCCCATCCCCGTGATCGCCTCCAGCAGGCCGAAGACCGTGCCGCTCGCCCAGGCCTGGGGGCTGCAGGCCACCGGGTAATGGGTGGGGCCTTCGTCGTCGCGGCGGGCAAAACCGCAGAACAGCTCCGGCAAGCGGTACATCGGCATCTCCTTGGCCGTGTCGAACATGCCCATCAGGATCCGCATGGCGCCGTCGGAGTGGCCGTAGCGCGCCAGGCCCAGACCGATCACGGCGTTGTCGTGCGGCCAGACGGAGCCGTTGTGGTAGCTCATCGGGTTGTAGCGGGCCTCCCGCTCATCGAGGGTGCGCACGCCCCAGCCGTTGAAGCTGGAGGGAGAGAGCAGCTGGCGCGCCACCGACGCCGCCGCCTCCGGCGGGGCGATGCCGGTCCAGAGGCAGTGGCCCGCATTCGAGCTGCGCACGGCGCAGGGCCTGCCTTCACCGTCGAGGGCGAGGGCATAGGAGCCGATGCGATCCACCCAGAAGGCCCGGTGGAAGCGATAGCGCAGGCCCTCCGCCTCCTGGCGCAGGTCCTCGGCCTGGCGGTCATGGCCGAAGCGCTCCAGGATCGCCGCCATCGCCCGCCGGGCCCCATAGGCGTAGGCCTGCACCTCGCACAGGGCGATCGAGCCCTCCGCCAGAGTTCCGTCGGCGTGGTGCACGGCGTCGTCGGAATCCTTCCAGCCCTGGTTGCGCAGTCCCCCCTGGGCGGCGCAGAGGTAACGCAGAAAGCCATCGGCACTGCGGGACTCGGCACTGCGGATCCAGGCCATGGCCGCATCGAGGGCGGGCAGCAACTCGCGCAGGAACGGCTCATCGGCGCTGCGGGCCAGGTAGTCGCCCGCCAGCATCAGGAACAGGGGCGTGGCATCCACCGAGCCGTAGTACCGGCGGAACGGCACCTCCCCCAGGGCCGCCATCTCCCCCAGCCGGGCCTCGTGCAGCACCTTGCCGGGCTCGGCATCGGAGGCGGGATCCACGTGATCCGCCTGGTGTTCCGCCAGGAAGCCCAGCACCCCCCGGGCCACCCGCGGCTCCACCAGCAGCATCTGGCGGGCGGTGATCAGGCCGTCGCGGCCGAAGGGACAGCTGAACCACGGCACGCCCGCATAGGGATAAAGGCCGTGGTCGTAGCGGGTGGAGAGCAGGTGAACGTCGGAGAACGAGCGGGCCACCCAGCTGTCGAAGGCCGGGTTATCGGTGCTGAGAGAGGCCGCCATCCGGCGCGCTTCCCGGAAGCGGCTGATCGTGGCGCCCTGGGCGGCATCGAACGCCTCCTCAGGCGTGCGGGTGAGGTCCGGCGCGGAGCTGAAATCGAGCTCCAGGCAGAGGCGGCGGGAGCAACGGGGTTCGAGGTGCAGGGTGAGGCTGAGATGGTTCTCGCCCACCTCCTCGATCGCTCCCCCGAGCCGCAGGATGGTGCGGCGGTCCTCGCCATCGAGACCCCGGTACACCCACATCAGGCCGTCGGGATCACAGCTCTGCACGCTGACGCCGCGCTCGGGCCGTCGCACGCCGCGCACCTCGAAGATGTCGCGGAAGTCGGCGTCGAAGCGCAGGGTCACCGGCATCGTGACCGGCGCCGCTTCGTAGCAGGTGAACTGAAGCTGCTGCAGGCACGACGTGGGCGTGAGCACGGTGGTGCGCTCCAGATGCACCGCTCCCGGGGGCGGCGCATCGCCACCGGCGTGGGGGGCCGGTGCGGTGCTGAGATGGCTCACGTGCAGGCCTGAATCCCCCCGTTCGGTGGCGTTCAGCACCGCCGGCGGGTTCTCCCACAGCAGCAGCTGCAGCCGGCTCACGTGGCGGGCGCCGCGGTGGAAGATGCCGGAATCCGGATGGGTCTCCGGGCGGATCTCCCCCCGCGGATCGAGCATCGCGAAGGTTTCCCCGTCCTTCAGAACGAAGGGGGGGAGCTGATCATGCGGCATGCAGCATCGGAACCACGGAACGACCGCCGGAGCGGTCGGCACCGCTGCGCCGGGCCTGGATGAGATGACGGTAGAGCTGCTCGTACTCCTCGGCCTGGCGGGCGCAGGAGAAACGGCTCTCGAAGTCGGCGCGCACGGCGGAGCGATCGAGCCGATCGATCCGCCGCACCGCCGCCACGGCCTCCTCGATCGAGCCCACCAGGGCACCGTTCACCCCTTCGCGGATCACCTCGGGGGTGGAGCCGTTGCGCCAGGCCACCACGGGGGTGGCGCAGGCGTTGGCCTCGATCATCACCAGGCCGAACGGCTCCGGCCAGTCGATCGGGAACAGCAGGGCCAGGGCGCCCCCCAGCAGCTCCTGCTTGCCCCGGTCGTCCACCTCGCCGATGAACTCCACCAGCGGGTTATCCCTCACCAGGGGTTCAATGGTCTGCTGCCAGTAGGCCTGATCGACCCGGTCGATCTTGGCGGCCACCTTCAGGGGCAGGCCCACGGCGGTGGCGATGGCGATGGCGCGATCCAGCCGCTTCTCCGGCGACACCCGTCCCACGAAGGCGAGGTACTCCTGGGGTTCGGCGACGGCCCGGTAGAGATCGAGGGGCAGGCCGTGGTGCACGGTGCCCAGCCAGTTGGCCTCCGGCAGCGCCGCCCGCTGCGCCTCCGAGATCGACACCAGCGGCGCCTGGCGGAAATGGCCGTAGAGCCGGGCCTGATCCGGATGGTTCAGGGGGCCGTGCATGGTGTTCAGGAAGGGCACCGGCAGGCGACTGGCGGCCGGCAGGTGGAAGTGTCCGGTGTGGAAATGCAGGACGTCGAAGCGGTCCGCCTGCTCGATCACCCGATCGATCTGGATGATCTCGGGAATCGTGGGGTCACCGCTGTGACCGCCCAGGCGCAGGGCCTCGGGCACGCAGGCGCTGAGTTCGGCGCTGGTGCGGGAGTCGCCGCTGGCGAACAGCACCACCTCGTGCCCGCGGCGGACCAGCTCTTCTGTGAGGTAGTGGACCACCCGTTCAGTACCTCCGTAACGGAGGGGAGGCACGCTTTCCCAGAGGGGGGAGATCTGAGCGATTCTCATCGGTTCGTCATCACGGTGTCATCGTCACGGGGGCGTCCTCACGGGAGTGGCGGCGACCGGGGCGGGGGGCGTGAGGCGCGGCGGGCGTGAGGCGCAGGGAGTCGAGGGAAAGCCTCTGGCCCCTCGACCATTCAGGAGATTCTGCTGAGGTTCTCCAGCCGGGGGTGGGGACCGATCCCCATGAGGTCAGGGTTCACTGACAGCAACGCGCTCTGAGGCCGCCCCGGTGTCCTCAGGCCTGCTCGGCCGCCGCGCAGCCGGGGCAGAGCGCCCGCACGTTGAGCACGCACTCCAGCAGCCGGAAGCCGTGCTGGCCCGCCGCCGCCTCACCGGCGGAGAGCACAGCCCCGCTCTCGAACTCCTCGGTGCGACCGCAGCGCACACACACCAGGTGGTGGTGATCGGGATGGGCGTCGCTGGCCAGTTCGAAGCGGCGGCCCCCTTCAGGCAGTTCCAGCTCCTGCAGCAGGCCCATCGAGCTGAGCAGCCGCAGGGTGCGATACACGGTGGCCAGCGACACCCGCTCACGGGAGCGCAGCAGGCGCTGGTGCACCTCCTCGGCGCTGAGATGGCTGCCCTCGCCGATGCGTTCGAACAGGGCGAGCACCCGCTGGCGCTGGGGGGTCAGGCGCTGGCCGCGGTCGTGGAGGCTGGTGCGCAGGGCGCTGGGCTGGGAGCGGGGCGTTTGCAGCGGCACCATGCCCTCCCGAAGCCTCGCAACACTAAGCCCTATTGAGAACCGAAGCGGGCCTTCCCCCTGGTCAGCACCCAGGCATCCCCCTGCACCAGGGCAGCCCCCAGCAGGTCGGCCAGGGTGACCATCAGGCGGTAGCTCAGGGCCAACGCCAGCAGGGAGGCCTCCGGCAGCGTCCCCCCCAGCCGCAGCAGCAGCACCGCCTCGAACACCCCCAGCCCCCCGGGTGCTCCGGGGACCACGAGTCCGGCGGTCCAGGCCAGGGCGAAACCGGCCAGCCAGGTGGGCCAGTCGATCGCCAGCTGGAGGTCGAAGGCCCACACGCAGCAGGCGAAACCGGCGAAGCGGAGCAGCACGAAGCCCAGCTCCGCCAGCAGCGGCCACCAGGGAAAACCCGGCAGGGCCTGGGCTCCGGGCACGCCCGCCACCCGTTCGCCGGCCAGTTCGTCCACCAGCCCCAGCTCCCGTGCCTTGCGCCGCTCCTGGCGAGCCAGCAGCGGACCGAGCCAGCGGGGCTGGAGCAGCATCATCGGCAGCAGGGTCAGCACCCCCAGCCCCCCCTGCCAGCCCCCCAGGGTCACCAGGGCCAGGGCTGCCACCGCCGCCAGCAGCGGCTCCAGCAGCACCGTGAGCAGGGCCTGGGTGGTGCCGATCGGCGCCGGCAGGGGCGTCTCCTCGCCCCGCAGCGCCTGGACCCTGCCGGCCAGGTGCCAGAACCCGCCCGGCAGGAACTTGCGCAGGTTGGTGGCGATGAACAGGCTCACCGTCTCCTCCCAGCGGGGCCGCAGCCCCAGCCAGCGCATCAGCACACCCCAGGCCGCGCCATTGACCACCAGGCTGAGCAGGCTCACGCCCACGCCCAGGGCCAGCCAGAGCCAGCCCTGCAGATCGATCCGGAACTGCAGCAGCTGGCGGCCATGCTGGAACAGGGCCGCCAGCACGAAGCCGAGGCTGGCCAGCGTGACCCAGGGGCGCAGACCGCCCGGCAACCGCAGCTGCAGCCGACGCAGTCCGGCGAGCCGGGGGGCAAGTTCCTGCCGCGCCCTGGCCATGGCACCGGGCAGCCAGACCCGGAATCCCCCGCGCAGGCGGGCGAGACGATCGGCCAGCCCGGTACGGCCCGGGACCGGGGGCCTGGATTCCGGCTCGCTCATGGGCTCGGCTCCCCCCGTTCCGCGTGGTTGATGGCCTGCATCACAAGGCTGCGCACCTGCTCCAGAGAGGAATCATGCCGCCGGGCCAGCGCCACCAGATCATCGTGCTCGGGTTTGGCGCGGCGACGGCCATCCGGCAGGAAGGCCCACTTGATCCGCACCGGTCCGAGCGGGGTGTCCACGACCCCGCTCCGGCGCGGCAGGCACCAGCGGCGCTGCTCCTGCTCCCGCACCCCCAGGCTGGTGCCATGCCGCCACCACACCCGCCGAAGGTCAGGCCCTGTGGCCGGCGGCGCCAGCACGGTGAGCAGCACCCCGGGCCGCCCCTTCTTCATCGCCACCGGCTGGCTGAACACCTCGAGGGCCCCAGCCCGGCGCAGTTCCTCGATCAGGAAGGCCAGATCCTCCGGGGTGGCGTCATCGATCTGGGCCTGCTGCTGGAGGACGGTCTCGGCCCAGGCAGCTTCGGCCTCCCCGCCCTCCGAACCGGCCAGCGGCCGGGCCAGCACCAGGCGCAGCAGGTTGGGCCGATCGAGCCGGCGGCTGCCCAGGCCCACCCCCACCCGCAGGGGAACCGCCGCCGGGGCCGGCCCGAAGCGTTGGGCCCACACCGCCGCCAGGGCAAGCCCGGTGGGGGTGGTGAGTTCACCGGGAGGGAAGCCCTCGCTGGATCCGAGCGGCAGGCCGCGGCGGCGCGCGATCTCCAGCACCGCCGGAGCCGGCAGGGGCAACACGCCATGGGCGGTGGCCACCGTGCCGTGGCCGGCCGGGGGCACCCCCACAAGCAGATGCTCCACCCCCAGATGGGTCAACGCCGCGCAGACGCCCACGATGTCCACCAGGGCATCGATCGCTCCCACCTCATGGAAGTGCACCTGCTCGGGGGCATGGCCGTGGACCGCCGCCTCCGCCTCCGCCAGCAGCGCGAACACCGCCAGAACCCGCTCCTGAAGCACGGGCTCCAGGACTCCGCTCGCCAGCAGCGGCCGCAGTTCTCCCCAGGGGCGGTGCCCGGGCTGCGGCTCGGTGGCCTCCACGGCCAGGTGCAGACCGCGCAGGCCGCCGCTGCGCCGCTCCTCCAGCTGCAACCGGTAGCGCCCCTCCAGGCCCAGCCGGGCCAGGGGCCCGTGGATCACCGCCTCCGGCACGCCCAGATCGAGCAGCGCGGCCAGCAGCATGTTGCCGGCGATCCCGGTGGGGACGTCGAGCAGCGCCAGGCTCATGCGGCCGGCGACACGACGGAGTCCGGGCCGGGCTCCTGGGCAGGCCTGCCCAGTCGGGGCGCAGCCCTCAGCAGGCGCTCGGCCTCGCTTTCCAGGTTGTGCCGCTGATCGCGGAGCAGCACGGTGATCTCGCGGCGGGCCCTTCGCTGCTCGCGCTGCGCGGTCTCCACGTCGAAGCCCGAAAGGCCCCAGAGCCGGCCGAGCAGGGCCCGGTCATCGCTGCCGCCCGCGATGCTGCCGTAGATCAGTTCCTCGGCCACCATGCCGGCCTGGAGCACCCGGCTCCAGCGGCGCAGGTCTTCGGCGGCCATCTTGGCGTGCTCGGGCAGGGGGAACTCGGTGACACCGCCCGCCGCCCGCCCCGCCTGAAGGCAGGCGAGGCTGCCCACCAGCACCCGCTGCACCGGCAGGTTCTCCGCCGCCGCCACCACGACATGGCCGGCTTCGTGGATGGCGATCCGCCGCAGCCGCCGCTCACCCCCCGGAAGGCTCTCAGCCAGCAGATGGCCGCCGCGGCCGCCGAGGCGGGCCGCATCCAGGGTGAGCAGGGCCAGCAGCAGGCCCGCCGCCAGGGCGATGGCGCCGGCCGGGAGGCCGAGCAGGGGCCCGAACACCGCCAGCAGCGTGACCGCCGCCACGAACACCCCGGCCCTCAGGGCATCGGGCATCTCAGCGCCCCGGGCGGCTCACCGCCTTGCCATGGCCCCGCGCCGGCCGCGGACGCTCCGGCCCGCCGGAGCGCTCGGAGGGCCGGTCTCCCGCAGGTCTGTCGCCGCCACCCCGGCGGCCCTTGCCGCCGCGGTTGCCGCGCTGGGCCAGGGGCCCCAGCACCTCGAACGATTCCAGCACCAGCTGCTGACCCTGGCGCCGCAGGTCGAGGGCGACGAAGTGGCGCAGATGCTCGAGGGGAATCGTGCCCTTGAGCTGGAGCTTGAAGGGCACGGGACGGGTGCCATCGGAGCGGGGCTGCTGGCGCACCTTGAGCACCAGGTCGCCGGTTTCGGGGCGGGTGAAGATCAGTTCGCCGCGCACCGAGAAGTAGTCGTCGCCCTCGGGCAGGGCATCCTCGGCGCCCTCGGGCTCGCCGGCGGAGAGGGTGCTCGGCTCCCACACGCCCACCATCTGCAGATGCAGGCGGTCCTGCTCGCGGCAGCGGGGGTACACGACCCAGAGATGGGGCTCGGACAGATCGAGATGGCGCCGCATCAGGGTGAGCAGACGGCCCAGCACCACGGCCTCGATCTCGTCGCCCTCGGCGGTGCGGATCAGGCCACGGGTGAGGGCCTCGGGCTCGGCCGGCACGTAGACGCCCCGCACGACGCCGATGGCCCGGTACTGATTCGGTTCGGTGACCGGGGGAATGGGGTGCTGGCGCATGGGGGGGGAGAAAGTTCCCGCCGGAACCGAAGGGACCGGCCGGGCCAATGTAACCAGCCCCGGCGGTAGCCTCCGGCGACGGCGTTGTGATCCCCACCAACCGTTCCGCCGCCCTTCCACCGGATGCCGACGCCGAAGCGAAGCCTCGCGGGCCTGTGGTGGCTGCCGGCCCTGATCGTGTCCCTGGTGCTGGCCCTCGCAGGCGGCTGGTGGCTGGGGCGGCGTCAGGCCTCCGTGCCCTCGCCCACCGACCCCCGACGCAGCGAACTGACCAGGGAGGTTGATCGCCTCAGGGGCCAGCTGGCCCGCGGGGTGGCGGGGGATGCGGAGCGGCAACGGCTGCTGGAGCTGCTGGTGGGTCTGGAGCGCAAGCAGGAAGCGATCGCGCTGCTGGAGCCCATGGCCGACCGCGAACCCGATCGCTGGTCGTTGCGGCTGATGCTGGCGGAACTGCGCCGCGATGGCGGCGATCGGCGTGGGGCGGAGCGGGAGCTGCGGCAGATCCTCCCCCGCCATCCCTTCCAGGAGGAGACGCTGCAGCTGCTCAGCCTGCTGCTGCTTGAGACCGGTCGCGGCAGCCAGGCCGAGGCGAAGGTGAAAAGCGCCTACGAGAGCGCCACCCGCCAGCAGATCCGTCCCGAAGCTCTCGGGCTGGGCTTGCTGCTGGCGGAACTGCAGCAGCGGCGCCACCAGCTTGCCGCCGCCGAGGCCACCCTCAGCCGCGTCGCCCAGCAGTTCCCGAACGACCAGCGCCCGCTGCTGGCGCTGGCGCTGCTGCGGCATGAACGCGGTGATGGCAAGGGGGCCCAGGAGGCCCTGGCTCAGGCCCGCCTGCGCAACCCGGAGCCGGACCAACGCGATCGCACCCTCGATCGGCTGGCCGCCGGCTGGGGACTGGCGCCGCTCAGGGACCCTTCACGGTCGAAGCCGGGCTCGCCGGCGCCGGCGCCGTCTGGGCCTCGAAATCCCTGAGGGCCTGATCCACCGCCGAGCCGGGCGGGGTGGCATCGTCCATGGCGCTGGCACGACGCAGCTTGTTCATCAGATCGATCGGGTTGGTGGATTCGAGGATCGTTCCCCCCCGGCCGTTGGGGTTGGTGCCGCCGTCGAGCAACTGGCGCTGCTGCTGTTCCGTGCCGAGCGTCTGGCCGTAGCCGGCCTGCTGGGCACCGGCAGGGGAAGCGGCGACCGGCCCGAGGGCCAGCAGAAGCACCAGCGGGGCAGGAGCGTGAAGCAGGTGGGAGAGGTGGCGGCCCATAGGGACTTCCGGAGCCGGCGCTACGGCCGGCGGTTCACGATGGTGGACCCAATCTAGGAGCCTCCTCCAGGACCCACGATGCGAATCGCCAGCTGGAACGTGAACTCGGTGCGCACCCGCCTCGAGCAGGTGCGGCAGTGGCTGGCCGCCGAACAGCCCGAGGTGCTGTGCCTGCAGGAGACCAAGGTGGCCGACGAGCTGTTTCCCCACGACGCCTTCCGGGATCTGGGCTACAGCGCCGCGATCAGCGGTCAGAAGGCGTACAACGGCGTGGCGATCCTCAGCCGGGTTCCGGTGGAGGACGTGCAGGTGGGGTTCTCGGCCCTGCTGCCGGGCGACGCCGAAGCGATCGAACTGGAGGATCAGAAGCGGGTGATCAGCGCCCGGATCGAGGGGCTGCGGGTGCTCGACCTCTACGTGCCGAACGGCTCGTCGCTGAAGTCGGAGAAGTACGCCTACAAGCTGGCCTGGCTGGCCTGCCTGCGCCGCTACCTGACGGCCCAGGAGCGGCAGGGGGAACCGCTGGTGATGGTGGGCGACTTCAACATCGCCCCGGAGGCCCGCGACCTCCATGATCCGGAGCGGCTCACCGGCGGGATCATGGCCAGCGACGCCGAGCGCCAGGCCCTGGCCGGGGTGCTGGGGGAGCGGCTGATCGATGCCTTCCGCCTGTTCGAGAGCGAGGCGGGCCACTGGAGCTGGTGGGACTACCGCACCGGCGCCTGGGAGCGGGATCGGGGCTGGCGGATCGACCACGTCTATCTGGATCACGACCTGCAGGCCTGCGCCACGGGCTGCGTGATCCACAGGGCCGTGCGGGGCAACGAGCAGCCCAGCGACCATGCGCCGGTGGTGGTGCACCTCGACTGGCCCCCTGCCGACGACGAGGAGGAAGGGGAGGAGTTCTGAGCAGGTTGACGGGCGGCGGCAGGCGGTGAGGGAGTCAGCCCCCGGCCAGCATGCGGGCCAGCAGCGCCGGTTCCCTGCCCTGCAGGCCCATCAGTCCCCAGCGCACGTCCCAGGGGGCCAGCCCGTAGAGCCGCACCATCGCCGCCAGCAGCTGCCGGGGCGTGAGGGTGTTGGTGAGGAAGCCGTACCACTGCTCCGGAGGCAGGGAGAAGAAGGTGGCGAAGTGATGGCGGAGCCTGGCCTCGTCGAAGCGCATCAGCTTCTCCAGACCGAAGCGGAAGAAGGCATGGTTCCAGCGCCGCTCCGCCGGCCAGAGGCCCTGCCAGGCCGCCCGGGCCAGGGCCTCGCCGCTGAGGCCCGCCGCCAGGCCTGAGCCGACGGCGGCGGCCAGATCCGGAGCCCGCCGCAGCAGCCCTCCCACCAGGTAGCCCGAGGCCGGATGCACCATGGAGGCGGCGCCACCGAAGCCCACCACCCGCTGGCTGAGATCGGGCAGCGGCGGATTCATCGGGAACAGACAGAACTCCTCGTGCTGCACCTCCAGCACCGGCGCTCCACGGTGCGCCAGTCGGCGATGCAGTCGGTCCTTGAGCACGGGGAACGGGACGGGCGGCGCCAGGGCGAGGGAGGTTTCCTCCACGAAGAACAGGCCATCGCCGAGATCCATCGCATAGAGAAAGGTGGGAGGTTGGCTGCGGCGCTCCTCCTCCTCGAGGTGATCGGCCCGGAAGTCCATGAACACGAACTGCCCGGGCGCGATCGGCGGTGCAGCGAAGCGGCCGACGATGCCGTAGGCCGCCTGACCGGCGATGGGGCCGTCGGCGGGGCGCCGAACGAACACCGGTTCATGGCCTGTGGCATCGATCACCAGCTTCGCCTTGATCGCCTCGCCATCCCTGGTGGTCACGGTCGATTCCGTGGGGTTGTGACCGAGATGCGCCGCTGTTCCCCGCCGCCAGCGCAGACCCGCCGCGGTGCAGGTCTCCAGGCCATAGCGCTGCAGGGCCACCTTGTCGAACAGCCCGTAGTCGCGGCCATGGAGGGTGGGTTCGGAGCCCTGCTCACCGCCAGCGCCGAAGTAACTCACCGTGTCGCTCCAGCGGTGGGCCAGCAGATGCGCGAGGCCCAGGGCATCCACCTCCTCCCCCCAGATGCCGTAGGTGTTGACCCAGGGCGCCTCAGGCTCGGTGGCGCTGAGCGCCTCCACCGAAACGCCCCGCCGGCCCAGTTCGGTGGCGATGGCGAGGGCGGCGGGGCCGGCTCCGATCACGAGCACGTCGGGGGTGGTCAGAGCAGGGAATGCAGGAGTCGTCCCAATCGTTCCATGCCGAGGCGGGATCCGGGGGCAGATTTCGCCGTGACCAACGTCAACCCTGCCCCTCCAGCACATGCACCAGGACAACGCTCAGGAAGGCAGGGCTGATCAAGCGGCCGACTTCCGCTCCTTCTGCTGCCGCCTGGTCGGCTGGCGGTGGCTTGGGGGCGGACCATCACAGCCGGCGAAGCAGATCGGCTTTCTTGGCCGCGAATTCCTCCTCGGTGAGGATGCCCTTGTCCCTCAGCGCACCCAGGCGGGCCAGGGCGTCGAGCACGTCGCCCTCCCCGGCGTCACGGTCGGGTTCGGCCGCCGGTGGCTCGGGCGCCGCCGCCGCGGGCCGCACCTCCGGCAGAGTGGTAAGGGCAACGCTGCCGCTGCCGGTGGTGAACCGCACCCCTTCAGCGCCGCTGTCCTGGGAGCAGCCGGAGATCTGCAGGTCGCCGGTGTCGTGCAGGCTCAGCGTTCCGTTGACCTCCACGGCCAGCCGGCGAGACGCCGGGAAGAAGGCATAGCGCAACTCGTTCTGGGCACCGGTGGAACTGGGGCTGCCCAGGTCCTTCGGCCACCAAGGCTCCGCCGAGCCCATCGGCTGGAACGTCATCGGTGCCATCGCCCCCATTCCGCCAATCGGTGGCAGGCCGGCCATGGGTGCCATCAAACCCAGGCCTGCCCCAGGCGTCACGCCGGTGCTCACCTGCTGCTGCTGGCTGCCCCCACCGGAACTCTGGGCCTGCTGGAAGGTGCCGCTGCCGGTGCTGGCCAGACTCGCCAGGCTCACACTCCCACCGGGAGTGCTGAACACCACGGCACCGCCGGGTCCCTGCTGCTGGGAGAGGCCGGCGATCTGATGCTCGCCGGTGTCGTACACACTCACCCGCCCGTTCGCCTCCACGGCGAGGCGGCCGGTCGCCGGGAAGAAGGCGTAGCGCACATCGTTCTGGGCCCCCATGGCACTGGGGCTACCCAGCTCCTTCGGCCACCAGGTGTCACGCGGATCCGGCGTGAACAGGCTGCCGCCCCCGGCACCCATCGGCGGCAGGGGCGCCATCCCCCCCACCTGCATCTGCTGGCTGCCGCCACCCACCTGCATCTGCTGGCCGCCGCCGCTCTGGCTCTGGGCCTGGAAGCTGCTGGTCGGGAACAGCTCCGGCTGGCTGGCGAGCTGAGCGGCAATCGCCTGGCAGAGGCCGTCGACCCTTGCCTTGAGGGCATGGTTGAACATGTCGCCCAGCATCAGCATGCCGCCCCGCATCCACTGCCCGGAACCGGCGAACTCCGGATGGTTGAACTGGGCCATGCCGCCCCGTCCGTGGAGCATGGCAACCATCATGTGGAATACGGCCTCCTGGCTGAAGCCGTAGCGCTGGGACAGCTCGGTGACAACCCTGAGGCCCTCGGGGGTCAGTTGTTCCATCACTGCTGCTCGGACGTTCCTTGAACCGTACGCACAGCCCTTGCGCTTTCGCATGAGATGTGGCAAGGCGCACATCGAACGGTCCCCCCGGGCCGGGCCTGGTGGCCGGATCAGGGGCTCAGGGCGCAGCGCGGTCGTCGGCCGGCTCGTCCCTGGAAGCCAGCTCTTCCCCTTCGCCCAGCGCGGATTCAGCCGAGGCGGGATCAGTGATCTCCTCCCCCTCGGCGGCCGGCGGCACCAGCACCAGCTCCGCCAGGCGATCGCCGGCATCGAGACGCTGCAGGCGCACGCCGGTGGCTGCCCGCGACTGCTGGGGCACGGCATCGGCCTGCATGCGCACGATCACGCCCCGCTCGCTCACCAGCAGCAGCTCCTCCCCGGCCCCCAGCACCTTGAGGCCCACCAGCACATCGCCGTCGCGGCGGAACTTGATCGCCCGCAGGCCCATGCCGGCCCGCTTCTGCAGCCGGAACTGATCCACCGGCACCCGCTTGCCCAGGCCGCCGGCGGTGGCCACCAGCACCCAGGGCCCCTCGCTCACGGCCACCTCTTCCGCCTCGGCCTCGTCGTCGAAGGCGGCGCTGGTCGCCACGCGATCGGCGAGCTCGGCCGGAAGCACATCCATGCTCACGAGGCGATCGCCATCCCGCAGGGTCATGGCGCGCACGCCGCGGGCGGTGCGGCCAAGGGGCCGCAGTTCCTCGTCGCTGAGGCGGAAGTGGATCGTCATCCCCTTGAGCGAGCCGATCAGCACGCTGTCGCCGGGGAGCGCCAGGCGCACCCAGCGCAGGGCATCTCCCTCCTCGAGCGAGATGGCGATCAGCCCGTTGGAGCGGATGTTGGCGAAGGCCGACAGGCGGGTGCGCTTCACGTAGCCACCGCTGGTGAGCATCACCAGCACGGCGTCGTCGTCGAAGGCGCTCACCGCCAGCAGGGAGGTGAGCGCCTCCTCGCGGGGGATCGGCAGCAGCTGAACCACCGGCGTGCCCTTGGCGGTGCGGCTGCTGATCGGCACCCGGTAGGCCGGCAGCGAGTACACCACGCCGCGATCGCTGAACAGCAGCAGGCTGTCGTGGTCGTTGCAGCTGATGAACAGCTTCACCGCCTCCTCGCCCTGGCTGCGGGTGCCGGCCTTGCCGCGGGTGCCGCGGCTGGTGGCCTCGAACTCGCTCACCGGCATGCGCTTGAGGTAGCCGTTCTCGGTGAGCAGCACCACCGAGCGCTCGTTGGCGATCAGGTCGATGTCCTCCAGGCCGCCCTCGAGATCGAGGATCTCGGTGCGACGGGGGGAGTCGTAGCGGGTGCGGATCGCCTGGAGCTCCTCGATGATCAGCCCGAACACCCTCTCCCGTCGCGCCAGGATGTCCTTGTAGTCGGTGATCTTGGCGAGCAGATCCTCGTGCTCGAGCCGGATCTTGTCGGCCTCCAGGGCCGTGAGCCGCCGCAGCTGCATCTGCAGGATGGCGTCGGCCTGAGCCTCGCTGAGGCCAAACTGCTCCATCAGCTCCTTGCGGGCGGTGGCCGTGTCGGCGGCCGCGCGGATCAGGGCGATGATCGCGTCGAGGTTGTCGAGGGCGATCAGCAGACCGAGCAGGATGTGATCGCGCTCCTCGGCTTTGCGCAGCAGATAGCGGGTGCGCCGCTCGATGGTCTCGACCCGGAAGTCGAGGAACACCTGCAGCATGCGGCGCAGGGTGAGCAGGATCGGCTCACCACCCACCAGCGCCAGCATGTAGGCGTTGAAGTTGCTCTGCAGGGGGGTGAGCTTGAACAGGTTGTTCAGCACCACCTGCGGATAGGCGTCACGGCGCAGTTCGATCACGATGCGCATGCCGTCGCGATCGCTCTCGTCGCGGATGTCGGCGATGCCGTCGAGCTTCTTGTCGTTGACCAGCTCGGCGATCCGCTCGATCAGCGCCGCCTTGTTGGTTTGATAGGGGAGCTCGGTGATGATCACCGCATCGCGATCGGGCCGACCCTTGGCCTCGATCGTTTCGATGTTGGCCACCCCGCGCATGGTCACCGAACCGCGGCCGGTGGTGTAGGTCTCCCGGATGCCGCGGCGCCCGAGGATCTGGCCGCCGGTGGGGAAGTCGGGCCCGGGGATGATCGCCATCAGTTCGCGATCGCTCAGCTCCGGGTTGGCGATCAGGGCCAGCAGGCCATCGATCAGCTCGGTGAGGTTGTGGGGCGGGATGTTGGTGGCCATCCCCACGGCGATGCCGGTGGAGCCGTTGAGCAGGAGCTGGGGGATGCGCGCGGGCATCACCGTGGGCTCCTGCTGGGAGCCGTCGAAGTTGTCGACGAAGTCGACCGTCTCGCTCTCGATGTCCTCGAGCAGGCTGTCGGTGGTGAGGGCCTGGAGGCGCGATTCGGTGTAGCGCATCGCGGCAGGCGGGTCGTTGTCGACCGAGCCGAAGTTGCCGTGCCCGTCGACGAGGGGCATGCGCATGGAGAAATCCTGCGCCATGCGCACCAGGGCGTCGTACACCGCGGTGTCGCCGTGGGGGTGGTACTTACCGAGCACCTCGCCCACCACACGGGCGCACTTGCGGTAGGGCCGATCGCTGGTGAGCCCGAGTTCGTACATCGCATAGAGGATGCGACGATGCACGGGCTTGAGGCCATCGCGGGCATCGGGCAGGGCCCGGCCCACGATCACGCTCATCGCATACTCCAGATAGGAGCGCGACATCTCGTTGCGGAGGTCGGTCTGGATGATCCGTCCGTCGGAATCGCCGGGATTGGTTCCGCCGGGTCCGGTGGGATCCGCCATGCATGACCGCCTGGTGCAGGCATCAGTCTACCGCCGGGTGCACCCCCGACCCGCCCGCGCCGCCAGAGGCCACCAGGAGGCGCCATGAGCCCGGTTGACGACCTCGCGCCCCGGAAGGAGGCCGAACTCCAGCTGCGGCAGCACCAGGGACGCCTGCGGGTGCGCACTGCCGCCGACTTCCGCGCCCTGGCGGCCGGCGCCGGCCTGGCGGCGGCCTACGCCGACACCGACGTGGTGGTGGCCGCCTCGGCCGAGTTCACCGACCAGGCCAGCCTGCTTCTGGGCCTGGGCCCCACCGACCCGCCGATCCGCCTGCGCGATCCGGTGCTGGGGGGAGTGGCGGCGATGGCCGGTGGCGCCGGCGGCGATCTGGTGCTGCCGATCGGCGGCGGCCTGGCCGAAGGCCAGCGCCGCGGCGGCGCGCAGGTGCTCGGCGATCTGCTCCACGGCCGCCGGGTGGAGCTGGGGGGCATGGGTGAGGTGACGCCCCTGCAGCCCCGCCGCGACCTCCACACCCAGCTGGATCTCGAGCGTCTCGGCAGCGCCCGGCTGGTGCTCCATCGAGGGATCGTGGAGAACGGCGTGGTGGCGGTGAGCAGCGCCGAAGGGGTTCTGCGCAGCGCCTACGGCCCCCTGCTCGGCCCCTTCCACAACGCGCTCCACACCTGCGGCGGTGCCGACAGCATCGGCATGGCGATGCCGGCCCTGGCGCTGCTCGGCCCCGGATCCCCCGTTCTGGTGGCGGGGGCCGTGGGCTGGGTGGTGGGCGCTGGTCACGGTCACCAGCCCAGGCCGAAACGCCAGGCCAGCGGCCATGCCCGCACCCCCGGCGCGGTGGCGGCGGTGAGCGTGGAGCTGCACGGCCTGAACCCGGACTGGATCCGGCCCTGCTTCTTCGAGGGCCACGGCAGCGCCCTGCTGGTGGCCGTCGCCGCGCCGATTCCTCTTCTGGATGGGGAGACGGCACGCCGGGCCGCCGTGCCCAACGAGGCCCTCGAGGCCCCGGTGCTCGACGTGGCCATCCCCCGCCGGATCAAGCCGAGCTTCGGCGGCGTCTCCTATGCCGAGCTGCGGGCGGGTGCGATCCGGTTGGAAGGGCGCCGCGTGGCGGCGGCGCCGGCCCACAGCCCCCGGCTGGCCGCATCGATCGCCGCCGAACTCGTGGCCCAGCTGACGGACGGACGCTTCCCCCTCCGCCTGCCGCTTCTGCCCCTGGGGGAGCGGTCCGGTCTCGTTCCCCTGGAGGCCTGAGCGGGCCTCCAGCGGCCGGTGAGGGGAAACCGCCGTAAGCTCCCGCCATCACCACGCCAGAGGCATGGCCGACGTCCCCGAGAACCCCGTCTCCCCCAACCCCCTCGAGGCCGCGGAAGCGCAGGATCCCTCCCCCGTGACACCGGCCGACGAACCCGAGGTGGCCGCCGCGGCCGTGGAACCGGCAGTCGAACCGCCGGTAGTGACGGAAACGGACGTGGAGATGACGGAAGCCGTGGCCCCTTCGGAGGAGCCCGAGCCGGCCGCCTGGACCGCCCCCGTGGCCGAGGAGCCCACCACCACCGTGCCGGATCCCGTGGCCGCGCCCCCGGAACCGGAACCGGAACCGGCTCCCGCCGCGCCAGCCCCGGCCGCCCCCTCGATCGCCGCCACCCTGGAAGCGCCCCCCCTCTCCGCTGCAGGCGGCGGGGGCGGCGCTGAAGAGGGCGGGGAATGGGACCTGCTGATGAGCAAACTGCGCGACTTTCTCGACGGAGGCAGCCTCCAGGCCTGGTGGGAGCGGCTCGGCGGGCCGCTGCGCGGCGCCGGCCTTCTGATCGGCCTGGTGCTGGTGCTGCGCCTCTACGGCGCCCTGCTCGACACCCTCGATGACCTGCCCCTGGTGCCCCGCCTGCTGCAGCTGGCCGGACTGATCACCCTGGTGCGCTTCGCCCTCACCCGGCTGGTGCGCACCGAGGAGCGCCAGGCCGTGCTGAACGACTGGAAGGGTCGCTGGCAGCGCTTCCGGGGCTCGCCCTGACGGCAGGTCAGCAGCGGGGCGCCTGTCGGGCCGGTTGATAACTTGGCCCGATTGCGCAGCATTCCGGTGAACATCCAGCTCGGTCGCAACCGCGTCGTCCGCCGCGCCTACGGCATCGACGAGATCGCCCTGGTGCCCGGCGGTCGCACGGTGGACCCGGCGGTCACCGACAGCAGCTGGACCCTGGCGGGCATCACCCGGGTGATCCCGATCATCGCCAGCGCCATGGATGGTGTGGTGGATGTGGCGATGTGTGCCGAGCTCACCCGGCTGGGCGCTCTCGGAGTGCTGAACCTCGAGGGCGTGCAGTGCCGCTACGACGACCCGAACCCCGTGCTCGATCGGATCGCGGCGGTGGGCAGGGAGGAGTTCGTGCCGCTGATGCAGGAGCTCTACAGCCAGCCGGTGCGCGAAGACCTGATCCGCCGCCGCATCGCCGAGATCAAGGAGAAGGGCGGGATCGCCGCGGTGAGCGCCACCCCGGTGGCGGCCCTGCGGTTCGGGAAGGCCATCGCCGAGGCCGGCGCCGACCTGTTCTTCGTCCAGGCCACCGTGGTGAGCACGCAGCACATCGGCCCTGAGGGGCAGGAAACGCTCGACCTCGAGGCGCTCTGCCGCGACATGGGGGTGCCCGTGGTGATCGGTAACTGCGTCACCTACGAGGTGGCCCTCCAGTTGATGCGTGCCGGCGCCGCCGGCGTGATGGTGGGCATCGGCCCGGGTGCCGCCTGCACCTCGCGGGGGGTGCTGGGCATCGGCATCCCCCAGGCCACCTCCGTGGCCGACTGCGCCGCCGCGCGCGACGACCACTTCGCCGAGACCGGCTTGTATGTGCCGATCGTGGCCGACGGCGGCATCGTCACCGGCGGTGACATCTGCAAATGCCTGGCCTGCGGCGCCGATGCCGTGATGATCGGTTCGCCGATCGCCCGGGCCGCCGAAGCGCCCGGCCGCGGCTTCCACTGGGGCATGGCCACCCCCAGCCCGGTGCTGCCCCGCGGCACCCGCATCAAGGTGGGCACCACCGGCAGCCTGGAGAAGATCCTGCGCGGGCCGGCCGGTCTCGACGACGGCACCCAGAACCTGCTGGGCTGCATCCGCACCTCGATGGGAACCCTCGGCGCCCGCACCCTCAAGGAGATGCAGCAGGTGGAGGTGGTGGTCGCCCCCTCGCTGCTCACCGAGGGCAAGGTGTACCAGAAGGCCCAGCAGCTGGGCATGGGCAAGTAACCGGCAGGCCGCCCTGGGTACCGTCCCGGCACGGGGGCTAACCTCCGGATGTGGGGGCTACGGCTCGCACACTCCTCACACCCACCGGCCCGGGGTTCCCGGGCCTTTCGTCTTCCGGTCCTCCGCGCGGCGCGCCACGCAACGGCCTGCAACGTTGAGGGCCGCCGCGGAGAGCCGAACCCCGCGCAGTTGCTAGATTCCCGGGATTCCGATCCCTGCCAAGGATGTCCAGCGCCGCCGCTGTCACCGACGCCTCCTTCGAGCAAGACGTGCTCAAGAGCGATGTGCCCGTGCTGGTCGACTTCTGGGCTCCCTGGTGCGGTCCCTGCCGCATGGTCGCTCCGATCGTCGACGAAATCGCCAAGGACTACGAAGGCAAGATCAAGGTGTTCAAGCTCAACACCGACGAGAACCCCAACGTTGCCAGTCAGTACGGCATCCGCAGCATCCCCACCCTGATGATCTTCAAGGGTGGCCAGAAGGTTGACACCGTGGTCGGCGCCGTTCCCAAGACCACCCTCTCCGGCACCATCTCGAAATACCTCTGACTTCCGCGACTCCGTCCGCCGGCCTCTCAAGAACCGGCGGCAAAAGCCCCCTCGAAGCTCTGGCCGAGCAGCTGCAGGGCCATCCGCAGCGCCGCCTGATCGAGCGCGCGGTCATTTCCCTGCTGGAGGTGGCGCGCAACGAAAACGAGATCGACGAATGGCGGCTGATCAGTGGCTGTCTCGCCGACATCAGCGAGGCGATGGAGGTGTTCCGTCCCCGCAGAACGGCGCGCAAGATCACCGTGTTCGGTTCGGCCCGCACCCTCCAGGACGACCCCAGCTATCACCTGGCCGAGGCCATCGCCCAGAAGGCCGTGGAGGCAGGGTTCGAGGTGATGACCGGGGCCGGCGGCGGCGTGATGGAGGGGGCCAACAGCGGGGCCGGCTGTGAGCACAGCATCGGCCTGAATGTCGACCTGCCGTTCGAGCAGCATCCCAATGCCTATGTGAGCGAGTGCGAAGGCAGGCTGCTCTACTTCCGCTATTTCTTCACCCGCAAACTCTTCTTCCTGCGGGAGAGCGATGCCCTGGTGGTGATGCCCGGCGGCTTCGGCACCCTCGATGAGCTGTTCGAGGCGCTTACCCTGATCCAGACCGGCCGCACACCGCCGATTCCGTTGGTGCTGCTGGCACCGGAGGGCGATGACTTCTGGAAGCTGTGGCAGGGCTACGTGAGCCAGGAGCTGGCCGGCCGCGGCCTCATCTCGCCCGAGGACGTCGACCTGGTGGTGGAAGCCACCTGCGCCAGTGCGGCGGTGGAGCGCATCGCCCGCTTCTACCGCGTGTTCCACAGCGCCCTGCTGGGGGGAGAGCGGATCGAGCTGCTGCTCAACGCCCCGATCCCCCGCGAACAGCTGCCCGAACTCAACCGCACCTTCGCCGACATGATCGAGGAAGGGGCGATCCAGGCGGGCGAGAACGTCGACGACCGTGGCATCCTGCGGCCCTGCCTGCGCTTCCGCTTCGACCGTCGGCGGGTGGGGCGGTTGTATCAGTTCATCGACCATCTCAACGGCATGGACCTCGACGACGGCGACGCGCTCCAGCACCCAGCCGAGAGGCTCTGATGCACCCGCGCCGCCTCGGTCTGATCGACTACGGCATGGGCAATCTGCATTCGGTGCAGCAGGCCTTCCAGCGGCTCGGGGCCACGGTGGAAGCGGTGCACGGCCCTGAGCTGGCCAGCGATCTCGATGCCCTGGTGCTGCCCGGCGTGGGAGCCTTCGATCCGGCGATGGAGCGGCTGGCGGACGCGGGGCTGATCCCTGCGCTGAGGGCCTGGTGCGCCGACGACCGCCCGCTGCTGGGCATCTGCCTGGGGTTGCAGCTGCTGTTCGAGGCCAGCGACGAGGGCAGCCGCGAGGGCCTGGGTCTGCTGAAGGGGCGCGTGCGGGCGCTGCCGCGGCGGCCTGGCCATCCCCTGCCCCACATGGGCTGGGCCCCCCTGATCCCCGCCACCGCCAGCCCCCTGCTGCCGCCGGGAACGCCGGAGGCCTGGGTGTACTTCGTGCATTCCTTCGCCGCCGACCCTGCCGATCCGGCCTTCACCATCGCACGGGTGGACTACGCCGGCACGCCGGTCACCGCCGCGGTGGGCCAGGGGCCGATCGCCGCCTGCCAGTTCCATCCGGAGAAGTCGGGTGCGGTGGGGGAGGCGATGCTGCGGCGCTGGCTGGGGCAGCTGCCGCCACGATGAGTCTGCGGGTGAGCGGGGGGCGGCGACTGCGCAGCCCGAAGGGGGACCTGGCCCGCCCCACCAGCTCGCGGGTGCGGCTGGCGGTGATCAACCTGCTGGGGCCCCGGCTGGCAGGGGCCCGCTGGCTGGATCTGTGCTGCGGCAGCGGCGCGATGGCCTGCGAAGCGTTGCAGCACGGCGTGGCCGAGGTGGTGGCGGTGGAGCGCGACCGCCGCATCGCCGCCGTGGCGCGGGCCAACCTAGAGGCGGTGCGGGGGGGCCGCGCCGGCGAGGGAGAAGGCGAAGGTCCCTCTGTGCGGGTGGACGTCGAGGAGGTGCTCCGCTGGCTGGGCCGCCCCTGCACCACCCCCTTCGACCTGATCTACGCCGACCCGCCCTATGCCGCGGGGCTGTACACCCCGATCGCAGCGGCGGTGCGGCGGGGAGGGTGGCTGGCCCCCGGAGGAGTCCTGGTGTGGGAATGCGCCAGCGATGCGGTGCCGGAGCTGCCGCCGGGATGGCACGGCCGCGACCAACGCCGCTACGGGGGAAGCACGGTGGTGCTGCTGGAGGCCTTGTTTAGGCAATAGAACGTTACCTTCCCAGCCCGCACTTGGCCGGGTCCGTCGACCTGTCGAGACTAGACATCGGAAAGTCGAACAGCTCTCATCAACGCTACATCCATCTGCAGCACATCCACTGCAGATGTCGAGTCAACATGCCGACCAGCATTATTCACCACGAATTTCGATGTATCCAGGTAGGGCCCATTAAGGCACTTGAACCATGCCGTCCCTCCATCCCCTCCACTCCAGACCATCCCCTCCCAACCACTTCAGCGCGAAGCGCTTGCTGACGCGGGCCCTGATGGCAGTTGCTCTGATTGGCGGAGGATCCTCCCTACTTTCGGCAGGCAGCGCACAAGCCGTTGCTGTTTCCTGTAACACCGACTTGTCATGGGAGGTGGGAGATAAGCGAATCTCCAATATCCTGTGCAGTGATTTTGAGGCCAACCTCAGGTTCGCTCAAGGTGGCTTAACGTATGACTTTGGAGCTCTATTCGATCCACTTCCGACAGCACCTGAAGAGGGGTGGATATACTACACACTAGAAGTCATTAATCCAGACCCGCTTGTGAATTTCACAAAAGTCGAATTAGACAGCGATTGCGATGATATCAGCGGAGGCGCTTGCAATGTAGTCAAAGACATCTTTTACACGGCACTGGACGTTTCAGACACCACAACGATCTTTGCCAATAGAAGCACAGGCGACGAGTCCCTATCATCTCCGAACGGCGAACAAGTCTTTGGATCAATCACAGGCAGAACCATCTACGTTCTCGATTCCTGGGCCCCAGCTGCTCCGGCTGCACTTTCTGGGATTGAAAATGTTTACACCCAAACCTCCGAAGTCCCCGGCCCCCTGCCCGTCCTCGGAGCCGGCATGGCCTTCGGCTTCAGCCGCAAGCTGCGCCGTCGCATTCAGGGTCAGCGCGTCACAGCCTGACGATCGCTGCTGAGAACCCGATCGGGCCCCGCCTTCCGGTAGGGCCTTTTTTCTGTCGTCCCACCGGCATTCCCTCTCCCAGCTTTCTCCTCGCGGATCCGCCATGACTGTCTCCCCAAGGCATTTCGATCAACGCTCAGAGACATCCCGACAGATCGCCTCCCAGTTCGGGCTTCTGGCCATCTGCCTGCTGATGCTTTACGCGCTGGTGGTGCTGGCCGCCATCCTGCCGTTGCGGCTGCTGGATCCCGGTTGGCAGCTGAGGTTCACGCAGGCGCTGATCAACAACGGCTTCCTTGCCCTCCTCGGTCTGGCGCTGGTCCATCTGGCCGCCTATCTCGCCCCCTCCAATCCGGATCTGATCCGCCGCCGCAACGGCTTTGCCACCCTGGCTCTGGTGCCGGTGCTGGGCTTTCTGCTGCTGATCCCCCTGCAGGGCTATGCGGTGTGGCGCGGCATCAGCAACGCCAACAGCAGACAGAGCAGCCAGCTCCGCGAGGTGACAGGCAGGATCGCGGCCGTGCGGGAGGCAGTCAACAGATCCTCCAGCACCAACGACCTGCAACAGCGTCTGCGGAATCTGAGAGTGACACCCCTGGGTTCCGCAGAACTGGCCCAGCCCCTGCATGTGCTGCGCAAGACCATGTTGGAGACACTGGAACGAACGGAGATCCGCGCCGCAGACCAACTCAAGGGACTTCCAGCCTGGGGCCTGTGGCAGATCATCCAGGGGAGCATCCGTGCCGCCCTGTCGGCGGTTGTGCTGGCCGTCGGCTTCGCGGCGTTCTCCAGAAGCCGGGGGTCGATGACCCTGCTTCACAGCTGGCAGGCCTGGTTCCAACGGGGCAGGGGACACTCCCGAAGAGGCTGGCTGGGTCTTCCGAGCAGACCCAGCCGCAGCAAGACGCCTGCGTTCCTGAAAAACCTCACGTTCAGACAGGCCAGGACCGCAGTGTCGTCGCCGTCCAGAAGGGAAAGCTGAGGTTCAGAATCCGAGGGCTGGCCTCTCCGGAGCAGGCGAGAGGCGCTCAGCCGCCGAGGGCGCTGCCGCGGTTGTACTGGTTCCAGGCGGCCACGAACAGGCCCACCAGCGTCACGGGGATCAGACCGAGCACGATGCCGCAGAGCAGGGGTTCGATCATGGAGGGGCCTGGGTGTTCGTTGCACAATTCTTCCATGAGCGGTGCCGCCCCGGTGACCCTCCGTCCCAGACCGTGACAGGAACGCCCCCCACCCCCGACCTGAGCCCCGATGTGGCCGCCCTCCCCTCCCAGGCGGCCGGGAGGGGAGGTGCCTTCGCGGCCCTGCTGCTGGTGGTGCTGGCGGCCTCGCTGCTGATGGGGGCGGTGCTGGGGCTGCCCTCCCTGCGCAGCGATCCCTACACCCGCACCACTCTGGCCCTGAGCGGATCGGTGGAGAACGGCGGGCGGCTGTTCCGGCTCAACTGCGCCGGCTGCCACGGCCTGGCGGCCCAGGGCCTGGTGGGGCCTAACCTGCACGGCGTCGACCGGCGCAAGAATGACCGCCAGCTGATCCAGCAGGTGGTGAGCGGCCGCACGCCACCGATGCCCCGCTTCCAGCCCGAGCCCCAGGCGATGGCCGATCTGCTGGCGTTCCTGCACAGCCTTCCCTGAACCGCCGCGGCAGGATCGGGCCATGACCCTCCATCTGGTGCTGGTGGAGCCGGCCGGCCCCCTCAACGTGGGCAGCGTTGCCCGCCTGTGCGCGAACTACGGGCTGGCGGACCTGCGGCTGGTGGCCCCCCGCTGCGATCCCCTCGGCGAGGAGGCCCGGCGGATGGCGGTGCACGGCCTGCACGTGCTGGAAGCCGCCCGCACCTACCCCACCCTGGCGGCGGCCCTGGCCGACTGCCGGCGGGTGGTGGCCACCAGTGGCCGGGGCGAGGGGGAACCGCTGCCCCTCGATCCCCCGGACCGAGCCCTGGAGTGGCTGGGGGCCGGACCGGCGAATGAGGCGTCGGCGCTGGTGTTCGGGCGGGAGGACCGGGGCCTGGGCAACGACGAACTGCGCCAGGCGGGACGGCTGCTCCACATCCCGACCGGCACCGGCTACGGCTCCCTCAACCTCTCCCACGCCGTGGCGGTGGTGCTGCACGAATGGCAGAGGCTGCGGCAGGGGAGCATCGGGGCCGCCACCGGAGCCCGGCCACCGGAACCGGCCCCCAGGGCGGCGCTGGAAGCGACCCTGACGGATGCGGAGGCTCTGCTGCTGGAGGTGGGCTTCCTCCATCCCCACACCGCCCGGGCCCGGATGGCGAAGCTGCGCACGCTGCTGCAGCGGGCCCAGCCCGGCAGCAACGAGGTGGCCCTGCTGCGGGGGATGGTGGCCCAGTTGCGCTGGGCCAGCCGCCGCAGCCTGCCCATTGACGCCACCACTAGCGTCGGGACCTTCCCACCGCCCCTTCCTCCACCGTGAACAGCGGCCGATCACCCCGCACGCGCAGCAGCAACCCCGTGGTACGCCCGCTGCTGCTGGTGCTGCGCCTGGCCGTGATGGGCGCCGGGCTCGGGGTTCTGGTGGGCACCGGCCTGAAGCTGCTGGCGCCGCGTCTGGCCCAGGGGGCGGTGGGCAAGCCCCAGGTGGATGCCGCCCCCCGCATCGCCGCCGGCGGCGGCATGGCCCTGGGCCGCTTCGATCCCCGCCGCGAACTCACCGAGCTCAGCCGCCAGTGGACCCAGCTGGCGGCGGCCCAGAAGGGGCTCACCGCCACCGGCTTCCTGCTGGTGCTCGATGACGGCCGCTACGCCCAGATGGCGGCCGACAAGCCGATGCCCGCCGCCAGTTCGATCAAGACACCGATCCTGCTGGCGGGGCTCGAGGAGCTCGACCGCGGCAGGCTGCGCTGGAACGAACCCCTGCCGCTCACGAAGGAGGTGCAGGGCGGCGGCGCCGGCTGGATGGGCAACAAGCCCCTCGGCACCCGCTTCCCCTTCTTCGAGGCCGCCACCGAGATGATCCGGGTGAGCGACAACAGCGCCACCAACCTGCTGATCAAACGGCTCGGCGGCCGTCAGGCCCTCAACGCCCGCTTCCAGTCCCTGGGTCTGCCAGCCACGGTGATCAACAACTGGCTGCCTGATCTGAACGGCACCAACACCACCAGCGCCCGCGATCTGGCCAAGTCGATCGCGATGGTGGACACCGGCGAGAAACTCAGCCCCCGGGCCCGGGATCTGTTCCGCGAGATCATGGGCACCTCCGGCACCAACACCCTGATCCCGGCGGGCCTGCTCAAGGGCCTGGGCAAGGAGTCGTCCGATCCCGACGGGGAGCTGCTGCCCTACGGCGTCACGGCCTACAACAAAACGGGCGACATCGGCATCGCCTACTCCGATGCAGCCCTGATCCAGCTCCCCAGCGGCCAGCGGGCGGTGGCGGCCTTCATGGTGAAAGGTCCGTTCAACGACCCCCGCTCGGGCGAGCTGATCCGCTCCCTGGCGGCCACGGTGTCCCGCTCGCTGGTGGGCAAGGGCGCCGTGTCGAGCGCCGACCTTCCCAATCAGGGGGAGCCCCCCGCCCGACGGCCCCAGCCATGAGAACGATCGCTGCGCTGCTCCTTGCCCTGCCGCTCGCCGTTCCGTCGGCGGTGGCCCTCGCCAATGGCGCTCCGCCATCGGCTCCGGCTCCGACCTCCGTGCTGAGGCCCCGCACCGTCGCCCCGCTGCCGGGGGGGCTGGATGAGGTGCCGATGGTCAACGACAACAATCCGGAGCTGATCCGCTCCCCCGGGATCCTGCTCTCCACCTTCGCCGGCAGCGGACAGGGCGATGCCGCTGCCCACCTCGACCATCCCCTGAACGGGCGCTTCGACCTGTTCAGCCACCACGTCTACGCCGGCCGCCCGGAAACGCTCGACTCCACGATGTGGCTGGCGCTGGTGGGGCGGCCCCGGGGCGATCGGCCGGTGCGGCTCCAGCTGCTGGCCGGATCGACGGCCCTCTCCCAGTCCCCCGACGGCCGCGAACCGGCCGCGCCTTTCCTGCCCCTGCCCACCCTGATGCCCCAGGGAGCGAGCACCACCCCCGCCTGGTCGGGCCCGGGCAGCCGGGTGGCCACCGAACTGCTGCAGCGCCAGCGGGGCGCAGGGATGCCGTCGGGTTGGACCCTGGAGCCTGGCCGCACCACCACCCTGCTGGAACTGCCCCTGCCGGTTCGCGGCCTCGATCCCCTGCTCAACGGCCGCAACCTCCAGCTCCAGCTGCAGAGCGACGGCCCCCTCGACCTCGCCCTGCTGGCGGCCCCGGCCGATGGCGACCGCCCGCCGGCGCCGGCGGTCTGGCGCCAGCTGCTCAAGGGCGGCCTGAGCCCGAAGGAGCATGCCCCCACCCCGAAGGGAGCCCCCGGCGGCATGGTGTACTCCCGCGTCAGCGCCGTGCAGACGGGCAGCAGCTGGAGGGGCCGGCTGGCGGCGCCGGGCAGCAGCGAGCTGCCGGTGAGCCGGGCGCCGATCTCCTGGCCGATCGCCTCGCTGGAGCGGGGCAGCCTGGGCACGGGCCAGGTCCAGACCGCCCCGCTGACGGCCTTCTACCCCGGCACCGCCTGGGCGGCCCACGGCAACTACGGCGTCACCTACGACCTGCTCCTGCCGCTGGTGAACGACACCGGCCGGCCGGCGGCCCTGGCGCTCGCCTTTGAATCGCCCCTCAAGCACGACCGGCCGCTGGGGGGCCTGCGCTTCGCCGTGGCCCCCAGCCGCGCCGTAACCTTCCGGGGCACGGTGGAGGTGAGCGGCCTCGACGGCCCCCAGGGCCGCCCCCTCGGCAGGCAGGCGTTCCATCTGGTGCTGCGGGCCGGGGAAGAGGGACCGCCGCTGGGCCAGGTGCGCCTGGCCCCCGGGGAACGGCGCTCCCTGCGGGTGCGCCTGATCTACCCCGCCGATGCCACACCGCCCCAGGTGCTGTCGCTGCTGCCGCTGGCCCCGGCGGCCGGCGGGGCTGTGAAACAATCCGGGGCACCGCCGTCCGCCGCCCCGTGAGCCAGACCAGGAAGCGCAGGGTCTTCCCCTTCACCGCGATCGTGGGTCAGGAGGAGATGAAGCTGGCCCTGCTGCTCAACGTGATCGACCCGCGCATCGGCGGCGTGATGATCATGGGCGACCGGGGCACGGGCAAGAGCACCACGATCCGTGCCCTGGCGGATCTGCTGCCGGCGATCGACGTGGTGGCCGGCGACCTCTACAACAGCTCGCCGAACGATCCGGATCTGCAGAGCGCCGAGGTGCGCCAGCGGCTCGAGCATGGTGAGCAGGTGCCGGTGGAGCAGCGCCAGGTGCCGATGGTGGATCTGCCCCTGGGCGCCACCGAAGACCGCCTCTGCGGCACGATCGACATCGAGAAGGCCCTCAGCGAGGGCGTGCGGGCGTTCGAGCCGGGCCTGCTGGCCAAGGCCAACCGCGGCCTGCTCTACGTGGATGAGGTGAACCTGCTCGACGACCACCTGGTGGACGTGCTGCTGGATTCGGCGGCGTCGGGCTGGAACACGGTGGAGCGCGAGGGCGTGAGCGTGCGCCACCCGGCCCGATTCGTGCTGATCGGTTCCGGCAACCCGGAGGAGGGCGAACTGCGGCCCCAGCTGCTGGATCGCTTCGGCATGAGCGTGGAGGTGCGCACCGTGCGCGATCCGGAACTGCGGGTGCAGGTGGTGGACCAGCGCACCACCTTCGACAATGACCCCGACGGCTTCAACGACGCCGTGCAGTCGCACCAGGACGCGCTGCAGGCGCGGGTGGTGGAGGCCCAGCAGCGGCTGCCGCACGTGAGCATCGACGACGACCTGCGCATCCGCATCTCGGCGGTGTGCGGCGAACTGGATGTGGACGGCCTGCGGGGCGACATCGTGACCAACCGGGCCGCCCGTGCCCTGGCCGCCTTCGAGGGCCGCACCGAGGTGGGCGACGACGACGTGGCCCGGGTGGTGGCCTGCTGCCTGCGCCACCGCCTGCGCAAGGACCCGCTCGAGCAGATCGACTCCGGCGATCGGGTGGTGAAGGTGTTCTGCAAGGTGTTCGAGCGCCCCGAACCCAGCGACCGCAGCGCCTTCCAGCTGGCCCTGGCGGGCTGAGCCCTTGCGCATCCTCGGCATCGATCCCGGTCTGGCCCGCGTGGGCTACGGCGTGATCGAGGTGGCGGCCGGCGGGCAGCAGCGGCTGCTCGACTGCGGCATGATCCGCACCGATCCCGGCCGCAGCGACGGCGAGCGGATGGTGGAGATCGCCGCCGATCTGCGCCAGCTGATCCGCCGCTGGCGGCCCGATCTGGCGGCGGTGGAGAAGTTCTTCTTCTACCGCTCCAGCACCACGATCTCGGTGGTGCAGGCCCGCGGCGTGCTGGTGATGACCCTGGCGCGCTTCGCGATCCCGGTGGTGGAGTTTCCGCCGATGCAGATCAAGCTGGTGCTGGCCGGCCATGGGCACGCCGAGAAGGGCGAGGTGCTGGCCGCCGTGATGCGGGAGCTGGCGCTGGAGTCGCCCCCCCGGCCCGATGACGCCGCCGATGCGCTGGCGGTGGCCCTGACGGCCTGGTTCCAGCGATGAGCGACCCAGCCGCCAAGGCGGCCCTGCGGCGCCACTTCCGGAGGCTGCGCCGGGACAGCCTGCCTGCTGCGCTGACGGCGCTGCAGGCGGCCGCCTGCCGGGAGCTGCCGGCCCTGGTGCCCCCCGGGCGGCGGCTGGGTCTGTACTGGCCGGTGGGCAGCGAACCCGACCTGCGCCCGCTGGCGGCCCTGCTGCCCGATCGGCTGGCGCTGCCGGCGATCCGGCCCTGGAGCGGCGGCCCCGCCGCCGGCGTGAACGGGGAGCAGCGGCTGGTGTACCTGCCCTGGAGCCCGGGCCAGGCGCTGGCGAGCGACGGCTGCGGCATCCCGGCTCCGCTGGAGGGAGCTCCTCTGGAGCCGGGGGAGCTGGGGCTGCTGCTGGTGCCGGCCCTGGCGATGGATGGCGCCGGCCTGCGGCTGGGCTCCGGGGGCGGCTGGTACGACCGCCTGCGGGGCGATGCGGCCTGGGGAGCCGTGCCGGCCCTGGCGGTGCTGCCGGCGGCCTGCGTGACCGCCACCCTGCCCCGGGATGGGTGGGATGTGCCCTTCGATGGCTGGCTCGACGAGGTCGGCCTGCACCGCCTGGCCCGGGAGGGAGGGAACGTTGCAAGCTCCTAAGTCAGGGTGCCCACGCACGCACAGGCGAAGGAGGTTTGCGAAGATCACGGCAGCGATGCCGCCCCCTTGGACCTGACGCCCCTGGATCGCACCACCCGTCAGCTGGCGGCGACCGACACCTCCCAGGGCGTACGCCCCCGCTCCCTGTCCGCGGCTGCGCTGGCGGCCTCGGCCAGCGGTCCCACCGCTGCGGAGCGGATCCTGGCCGCCGAGATGGCGGGCCGGGCCGAAGGCAGCGATGCCCTCTCGATGATGGTGGGCTCGATCGCCCGGATGGTGCAGGCGGGCAAGACGCGCGACAGTCGGTGGAAAGCTTCCTGATCACGCCTCAACTCCGATGACGTTCCGCTCTCTCCCCTGGCTGCTGGCCGGCGGCGTGCTGCTGATGGCCGGCGGCGGCGCCCATGCCCACGGCATCGAGTCGAGCCTTGAGCGCCTGGGCCCCCTCACCAACGAGAAAGCCTTCGAGCGACCCCGCAATTCCGGTACTTCCCTGCAGCTGGAAAGCCGGTTCTCCTCCGGTGTGCCCGCCATCGACGCCGCGGTGCGCCTCGTTCCCCCCGCTGGCGGCACCCCGATCGAGCTGGGCCGCACCGACGCCGAAGGCCGGCTCACCTTCGCCCTGCCCCGGGGCGCCCGGCCCGACTGGGAGGTGCAGGTGGATGCCGGGCCCGGCCACCGCGATTACCTGGAACTGCCCACCGCCCCCGGAGCCAGCCATGCCCGCAGGAGCAATGGCGTTCAGCTGCCACGGCTCGCTGCCCTGGAACCGGGCGTGATTGCCCTCGGCCTGCTGAGTGTCCTCGGCGCCCTGCCGCTGCTGCGCCGGCGCCGCTGACCGATGGGCACCGGCAGTCCCGCCCTGGATCGGATCGTGGAGAGGCTCGGCAGCACCGCCGACCCCAAGCGCCGCTACGAGTACGTGCTGTGGCTGGCCAAGAAGCTGCCGCCGCTGCCGGAGGACTACCGCCAGGACGTGTTCAAGGTGCGGGGCTGCGTGTCGCAGGTGTATGTGGTGGGGCAGCTGCAGGAGGGCCGCCTCCACTGGCAGGGCGATTCGGATGCGGCGATCACCAAGGGCCTGCTGGCGCTGCTGATCGAGGGGCTTGAAGGCCTCACCCCCGCCCAGGTGGAAGCCCTCGATCCCGCCTTCCTGGCCGACACCGGCCTGCAGGCGAGCCTGACGCCCTCGCGCGCGAACGGCTTTCTGAACATCTTCCGCATGATGCAGGCCCAGGCCCGCTCCCTCGGGGCTACGGAGCCCGGGACGCCGGCGGATTTCTAGGATCTGAGGTTTGCGGGACTGCGGCCCATGACGATCGGCGTCGGCTTGCTCGGACTGGGCACGGTGGGGGCCGGCGTCGCCGCGATCCTGACCAGCCCGGAGGGGCGCCACCCCCTGGTGGGAGCTCTGAAGCTGAAGAAGGTGGCGGTGCGGGATCCCGGCCGGGCCCGGCCGGTGAGCCTGCCCGCCGATGTGGTCACCACCGATCCGGAAGCGGTGGTGGACGATCCGGCGGTGGAGATCGTGGTGGAGGTGATGGGCGGCCTGGAGCCGGCCCGCAGCCTGATCCTGCGGGCGATCGCCGCCGGCAAGCCGGTGGTGACCGCCAACAAGGCCGTGATCGCCCGCCACGGCGAGGAGATCGCCGCCGCCGCCGCCGAGCGCGGCGTGTACGTGCTGATTGAAGCGGCCGTGGGCGGCGGCATCCCGATCATCGAGCCGCTGAAGCAGTCGCTCGGCGGCAACCGCATCCAGCGGGTGAGCGGCATCATCAACGGCACCACCAACTACATCCTCAGCCGCATGGCCGATGAGGGTGCGGCCTATGAAGCCGTGCTGGCCGACGCCCAGCGGCTGGGTTACGCGGAGGCCGATCCCGCCGCCGATGTGGAGGGCCACGACGCGGCGGACAAGATCGCGATCCTGGCGGGCCTGGCCTACGGCGGGCCAGTGCCCCGCGCGTCCATCCCTACGGAGGGCATCGACCGGCTGGAGGCCCGCGATGTGGCCTATGCCGCCCAGCTGGGGTTCGTGGTGAAGCTGCTGGCGGTGGCCCAGCGCATCGGCGATCCCGATGTCGCCGGGGTGCAGTCGCTTGATGTGCGCGTGCATCCCACCCTGCTGCCCGTGGATCACCCCCTGGCCGGAGTGAACGGGGTGAACAACGCGATCCTGGTGGAAGGCGATCCGGTGGGTCGGGTGATGTTCTACGGGCCCGGGGCCGGGGCGGGGCCGACGGCCTCGGCGGTGGTGGCCGACATCCTCAACATCGCCGGCATCCGCCAGGTGGGGGGCCCGCAGGCCGGGCTCGATCCGCTGCTGGCCGCCAGCAGCTGGCGGCGCTGCGCGCTGGCGGAAGGCGCCCTCACCAGCCATCGCAACTATGTGCGTTTCCGCACCCACGACCAGCCCGGCGTGATCGGCCAGATCGGCACCGCCTTCGGCAACGCCGGCGTGTCGATCCAGTCGATCGTGCAGCTCGAGAGCGACGGCGGTGCCGCCGAGATCGTGGTGATCACCCACGAGGTGCAGGAGGCCCGTTTCCGCGAGGCCCTGGCGGCGATCGAGGCCCATCCGGAAGTGCTCACGGTGGCGGCCTGCCTGCGCACGCTGTAACCGGAGGCCATGAAAAAGCCCCTGCCCGGCGGGCAGGGGCCTGGCAAGTTGCCGTGAAGCACGCCACTGATCCCGCTCTCAGGCCAGTCGAGAGCCCTTGATGCGGCTGCGCAGCCGACGGCTGAAGCCGAAGGCGGTACCGGCACCAAGAAGGGGGAGGGGGCCGGGAACTTCCTCCGGCGGACCTGCCACCAGCACCTGGGTATAGGTGTTCTTGAAGCTATCGATGGTGGACAAATCGCCAACGAACCATTTGTCCGTCACGTAGATGCTGGTGAGCTGCTCCAGCCCTGCGGACTCCTGGGGGTCGAGTCGGTCGGACACCAGGGAAACAAAGGGAGTGATATCAGATCGATCGCGCCGAACCTGCTTGGTGACCGACGACTTGAGGTCCGCGCTGTTCGACTGATTGATGTCACTGTCCAACTGCACCGTATCGAGGGCATATCTTGGGTCGGTCACCTCAAGCAAGTAGCTGAAGCCAATGGAAGAGGAAGTCAGTCGTGAGGGGGAGAAATTGAAGTCGAGGCTGAAGAAGTCATTCTCGAAACCGGAGGGCGGAAATGCATTCCATTCAATCTCAAGAGTACCCCTACCGTCATCACCCAACTTAAGCTGGGAAGGATCACCGATGGTGATTTTCTTATCCTGACACTGGAAGGTGTCACCCTCGACCAGCTTTGAGAAAAGGATTGAGAAGGGATTGAGGGATGGGGGCGTGCCACTGCCACAAGCGTTGTAGGCGGAAGGAGTGGCAGCCTGAGCGGAACCGGAGAAAAGCACGGAGCCCGGCACACCAAACAGGCTGATTCCCAGCAACAACTTTGGCAGGAATCCGGCATGCGGAAGCACTTTCATGGATGCCTCTTTCTTCAATATTTCAGCAGCAGTCTAATCAGCCAAGAGCCAAGGATAAGAGAATAAGTGCATCATCCATTGGGCAGCAACGATGCAGATCCGTAGCAAAGGCATCAACAGCGACAGATTCAGCCCGCCACCGGTTGATTCCACGGACAATCCCCACTGGACCAGCGACAGACCAGAAGCACAAAACACGGAACATCTGCACATTCATTCTTCCTTGCTCATCAGGGTTGAAAGCCTGTGATTCAGAGCTCTGTGCTCCTCCCGCTCCTCGCTGCTCGACCGCGCATGCGTAGGGATCCCCTGACAACGCCGGGATCGGTCGCCGGTTCGGTAGCGGCCGGTACGCCGCCCCGCGATCCGGTAGAAATGATGAAGAAGAACGCGTTTCCCAGGGCTCCCTCCGGGGGGCCGCACCCCATGACCCTCCATCAAGGCGACTGCATCCGCCTCCCCGCCGTCGAGCCCAGCCTGGCGCTGCCCCTCGACCCGGCGGTCGAGGCCTCCGGCGACCAGCTCTATCAGGTGGTGAGCGTCGACGCTCCAGGTGATCGCTGCTGGCTCCGCCGCTGGCCCCTGGCCCGCCATGGCTCGCCGGTGTTCGAGCTCTCGCTGCTCCAGCTCCAGGGCCGCCAGCCCCACCGTCAGCCGCACCGCGCCCCTGTCCACGGCCGTTCCTGAACCGGCCCCCCGGCCCTGGAACTCAGCGGCCCCGCGTCTTGAATGGCGCGATCCGAAGCACTGGCTTGGCCGCACCCGCAGGTCCCGACACCGGAATGCCATCGGCCCGCCAGGCCTGCCGGCTGCTGGCCCTGGCCCTGCTGGTGGCCGCCCTCACCGCCTGCCAGCCCCAGCGGCCCGCCGGCAGCGTGATCGTGGCCACCAAGAACCGCATCGACTCCCTCGATCCCGCCAAGGCCTCGCGGGTGGGGGTGATGCAGGTGCTCAGCGCGCTGGGCGATCCCCTCTATGCCATCGCCGCCGACGGGCGCATCGAACCCCGCCTGGCGACGGCCCTGCCGCGCCTCAGCGCCGACGGCCTGCGCGCCCGCATCCCCCTGCGACGGGGCGTCGTCTTCCACGACGGCACCCCCTTCGATGCCGCCGCGATGGTCTTCTCGCTGGAGCGGTTCCGGAAGATCGGCACCCTCGGCTACCAGCTCAGCGACCGGGTGGCTGCCGTGCGGGCCACCGGCTCCCATGAGATCGAGCTGGAACTGAAGCAGCCCTTCAGCCCCCTGCCCCGGCTGCTGAGCGCCATCTTCCTCACGCCGGTGTCGCCCACCGCCTACCGGGCCCACCGCGACGCCCCCCTGGCCAGCCGCTTCGTGGGCACCGGGCCCTACCGGCTGGCCTCCTGGAGCCCCCAGCAGCAGCGGCTGGTGCCCTGGGAGCGCTACTGGGGCCGGCGGCCCGCCAACGGCGGCCTCGCCCTGGTCACCCTGGGCAACTCCACCGCCCTCTACGGCGCCCTGCGCAGCGGCGAGGTCGACGTGCTGCTCAACAGCGGCCTGGAGATCGACCACCAGCAGGCCCTGCACCGGGAGGCGGCCGCCGGCCGGCTGCGCGAAACGGTGGGGCCGGCGATGGAGATCGGCCTCCTCTCCCTGCTCACCGACCAGCCGCCCCTGGCCGATCCGGTGGTGCGCGAAGCGATCGCCCACAGCCTCGACCGCAGCCTGCTCAGCCGGCGCGTGAGCCTGGACATCCGCCCGCCCCTGCGCCAGCTGATCCCCCCCAGCCTGCCGGGATCCGACCCTGCGGCCTGGCCGGACTACGACCCGGCCCGCGCCCGCGGCCTGTTCCGCCAGGCGGGCTACTGCCGGGGTCGCCGCCTGGAGCTGCCGCTCACCTTCCGCTCCGACATTCCCAGCGACCGCCTGTTCGCCCTCACCTGGCAGGCTCAGCTGCGGCGCGACCTCGACGACTGCGTGGCCCTCGAGGTGACCGGCATGGAATCCACCACCGCCTACGACCAGCTGGGCAAAGGCTCGCTGGCGCTGTTCTTCTACGACTGGATCGGCGACTACCCCGATGCCGAGAACTTCCTGGTGCCGCTCCTGGGCTGCAGCAAGGCCAGGGGCGACCGCTGCCTCGAGGGCAACAGCGCCCTGAGCGGCAGCTTCTGGACCAGCCCCGGCCTGGAGGAGGAGCTTCAGCGCAGCAGCCGGATCGACGGGCCGCAGCGGATCGGTCTGCTGCAGGCGATCCAGCGCCGCACGTCCCGCGCCAACCCCTACCTGCCGGTGTGGCTGATGGCGCCGGTGGCCTGGGCCCGGCCGGAGCTGAGCCCGCCCCGCTACGACGGATCGGGCCGTGTGCAGCTGGGTGAGCTGCGGCGGGAGGCGGGCCGATGAGCCGGCGCCGCGAACTGGCCCGCTACGTCGCCGCCCGGCTGGCCCTGGCGCCGGTGATGCTCTGGCTGCTGGCCAGCCTGGTGTTCCTGCTGCTGAGGGTGGCGCCGGGGGATCCGATCGATGCCCTGCTGGGACCGAAGGCCCCAGCGGCCGCCAGGGCCGCCCTGCGCCAGCAGCTTGGCCTCGACCGGCCCCTGCTGGAGCAGTACGGCCACTTCCTGGGCCAGCTGCTCCGCGGCGATCTGGGCACCTCCCAGGCGGCCCAGGAACCGGTGACCGCGATCGTGCGCGACACGCTGCCCGCCAGCCTGGAACTGGGACTGGTGGCTCTGATCCTCGCGGCGGCGGTTGGCCTGGCGGTGGGCTTCAGCGGCATCGCCCGCCCCGAGGGGAAGGTGGATCTGGCGGGCCGCCTGTTCGGCATCGGCACCTATGCCCTGCCCCCCTTCTGGGCGGCGATGGTGGTGCAGCTGGTGTTCGCCGTCTGGCTGGGCTGGCTGCCGGTGGGCGGACGGTTCCCGGCCACCCTGGTACCGCCGAGCGGCAGCGGCTTCTACCTGCTCGACAGCCTGCGGGCCGGCAACCTCCCCCAGCTGCTCGGCAGCCTGCGCCATCTGGCCCTGCCGGCCGCCACCCTGGCCGTGCTGCTCAGCGGCATCTTCACCAATGCCCTGCGGCTCAACCTGCGGCGGGCCCTCGGCTCCGACTACGTGGAGGCGGCCCGCAGCCGGGGCCTGAGCGAGCGGCGGGTGGTGCTCCATCACGCCCTGCCCAATGCCCTGCTGCCGGTGCTCACGATCACCGGCATCACCGTGGCCTCCCTGATCGGCGGCGCCCTGCTGATCGAGGTGACCTTCTCCTGGCCGGGCATCGCCGCGCGGCTGCAGGAGGCGATCGCCCAGCGCGACTACCCCCTGGTGCAGGGCATCGTGGTGGTGGTGGCGGCCCTGGTGGTGCTGGTCACCGTGGCGGTCGACCTGCTGGTGGCGCTGCTCGATCCGCGCATCCGCTTCTGAGCGCCCGCTAGTCGACGCCGGCGTGGATCGCCCGCTCCCAGCGGCGGGCGGTGGAGGGGTCGAGCAGCCAGGCGCTCACGCCCTGGCGCCGCCGCACCTGCGGCGCCAGGGGTGGGGGCGTCTCCAGGCTGGCGAGGAAGTCGCCGGTGAGGGCAAGCAGCAGGCCCTGCACCACCGCGGGATCCTCCCCCACCAGGTCGCTGCCGAGCCGGAACAGCACCTCCTCCTGCCCGGAGACCCGCACCGGCGAGAAGTGGCTGCCGCCGTCCACCAGCACCAGCCGGCTGCGGCGATGACCGGCGGGCAGGAACAGGGAAAGCTGCTCATCGATCGGCGGGGTGACCAGATCAAGGCCGCCGCCCACCAGCAGCACCGGCAGCGGCAGGGGGCGCAGGCCCTGATGGGGCCAGAGCAGGCTGCCGAAGGCGTTGTAGGCCACCACGCCCTTCAGTTCGGGGGGGCGGCGGCGGGGAGCGGGCAGGCTGCCGGCCGGCAGCTGGCACTGGAGCAGGCGCGAGGGGTTGGCGATCGGCAGGCGGCGCAGGGCCCGCTGGCAGCGGGCATCCAGGCCGGGCTCGGGCACCATCCCCGCCGCCAGCAGCGCGGTGAGGCCCCCCAGCGAGTGCCCCACCAGCACCACGCCGTCGCCTGGCACCTCCAGTCCACCGCTGCGCCGGGCTTCCAGCACCGCTTCCACGTCGTCGAGGCGGATCGCCAGGGTTTCGGCACCGGGCGGCGGACGCTGTCCCTCCAGGGCGGCCCGCACGGCCTGCGCATCGCTGCCCGGGTGCTCCATCGCCACCACCGCCCAGCCCCGGGCGGCCAGGTCGGCCGCCAGCCAGCCCAGCTGATCGGTGGTGCCGCCCAGGCCCGGCATCAGCAGCAGCCACGGACGGGACGCCGCGGGGGCGGCAGGGGAGGGCAGCCAGATCTCCAGGGGCAGGGGCTCGCGGCGATGACTCACCGTCAGGAAACTGAGGCGTGGGGCGATGGCGATCGGCGGCGGCTTCGCCTCGTCGGCGGTGGGGGGACCGGCCACCAGCGGCCCCGGCCCCGCGGGCAGGGAGAGGGCGGCCGGCGAACCCTCCGGCAGGGAGAGGCGCCGCAGGCTGCGCAGGGCCTCCCCCTGGCGTTGCAGCTGGCCGCGCCAGCCATCCGCCAGGGACAGCAGCCCGTCGAGATCGAGCACCAGCTGGCGGGGTGGCAGCGCCCGCAGCAGTTCGATCGCCGTCACCTCCTGGCGCCGGGCCAGCAGTTCCCGCAGCGTCACGGGCAGCAGCGCCGTGGTGCTGGAGCCATCGGCGCTGGTGAGCAGTTCGCCGAGGGTGGCGAGCATCTGGCTGCCGGCCCAGCTGTCGAGCACCTGGCGGCCAAAGCTCTGGTCGCGCAGCAGCGGCGCCTTCAGCAAGGCGCGCAGGTCCTCGCGGCTGCCCGCCTCCAGCAGGCCCAGCCACACCTCCAGGTCGGCGGCGGGCTCGCGCGCGCCCCGGCTCCAGGCCTCCAGCTGGTCGAGGCGGATGGGAATCGCCAGCCCGTCGAGCCGCAGCTCCAGCAGCTCGGCGGCGCCCGCCCTGCCTCCCCAGGCCAGCGGCAGGGCCACCAGCAGACTGGCGGCCACGGAACCCAGGCGGCGAAGACGGCTTGAAACAGGCACAGCGGGTGTCCAGGGCGGGGTCCTGGTTCCACCAGTTTCCCGCGCCGTTGCAGGAACTGGCAGGGGTGCGGCTGCTGGCCGCCCTGGGAGCCGGCGGCGTGATCTATCTCACGCCGATGGTGTTCCACCTGGAGGCCTTCAGCGCCCGCAGCGTCACCCAGGGGCTGGCGGCCGCGGCCGTGGCGGGCACCGCCGGCCGGCTGGTCAGCGGTCTGCTGCTGGATCGGGGGCTGGCGGTCTCGGCTCCGGTTCTGCTGGCCGTGGCGATGGGGTTCCTGGGCGATGTGGTGCTGCTCGGCGCCCAGGGCTTCGGTGGCTACCTGATCGGCCAGGTGCTGATGGGCATCGCGGTGGGGCTCTACTGGCCGGCGATCGAGCTGGCGGTGCCCCTGGCCTGTCCGCCCCTGCCCTCCGCCCGGGCCTTCGCCCTGGTGCGCACCGCCGACGCGGCCGGCATCGCCGCCGGCGCCCTGCTCGGGGCGGCCCTGGCGGCCGCCGGCAGGCTGCGGGGGATCTACGTGGTGGACATGGGGGCCCTGACCATCCTGGCCCTGGTGCTGCTGCGGCGCCCCCTGCCCACGGCCCCGCCCCGCCGGCACAAGGTGCGGGGCGGCGGGGCGGGCTGGCTGTTGCCGCTGTTACCGGTGCTGGTGGTGACGGTGCTGGCCACCGGCATGCAGGCCCTGATGCAGAGCGCCCTGCCCCTGGATCTGGTGCGGGGCGCGCCGATGCGGCCCGCCCTGCCCGAAAGCCTCGGAGCCCTCACGATCGGGCTGCAGCTCAGCCTGCTGCTGGCGCTCCAGTGGCCGGTGGGGCAAGCCCTGGCCCGCCGGCCCGTGCGCGACGGCCTCGGCCTCGGTCTCGGCGCCTTCGCCCTCGGCAGCCTGCTGCTGGCGCTTTCCGCCCTGCTGCCCTTCGGAGCGGCCGTGATGATCGCCGCCCAGCTGCCGCTGGCCCTGGCGGAGGCCGCCTTCCTGCCCACCGCCACCGAAGCGATCGTCGAACTCACCCACCCGTCACACCGGGGGCTGGCGTTGGCGCTGTTCTCCCAGTGCTTCGCCCTGAGCGCCTTCGGGGCCCCCCTGCTGGCCGGCTGGCTGCTTGATCTGCAGGGCCATGCGATCGGCCTGTGGCTGGCCATGGCGGCCCTGCTGCTGCTGAGCCTGGTGCCGGTGGCACGCCTGGAGGGGCTGCAGCGCCGCAACCTGCTGGCGGTCCTCAGCGGCGAAGGAGAAGGGGGCGATCTTGAGATCCTCTACCGCCTCCCCCTCAAGAACGACACGGACGAAGCGAAACCCCGGGGTTGAGCGATCGGTTCCCGCCCCTCAGCCCGCTGCGCGCCGGGCCGGATCGAAACCCTGCCCGCCCTTGCGCACCCAGGCCTCGTGGGGCAATGGCTCGGTGCCGTACTCCCAGTCGTCGTAGTCGGGATCGTTGCGGATGCTGCGGTGGACCTCCTTCTGCACCTCGAAGTTGTGGGGCTGGGCCTGGGCACCGTCGATCGGAGCCGGAGAGGCGGCATCGGAGGACGGGCTCATGGCGCGGGCGGGAACGCTGGGGCCATTCTCCCCGATCGGCCGACGGGCGGCGTGCCCCGGAACGCAACGTGATGGGGCCGGCGCCACGTGTGCGCCCTCACGAACGGGCGAACCAGCGGGCCAGGGCCGAGACGTCCTCACCGCCGAACCCCCTCGCGATCAGGTCCTCCTCGATCGCCGCCACCCGCTCACACACCGGCAGTTCCAGGCCCACCGACGCCGCCTCCTGGAGGGCGATGGCCAGGTCCTTGCGGTGGAGCACCAGCTGGAACCCCAGCGGATAGGAGTCGGTGAGCATGTTGGTGGCGCGATGCTCCAGGGCCCAGGAGCCTGCCGCTCCATCCATCAGGGCCCGTCGCACCTGCTCCATCGGAAGGCCCAGCCGAAGCCCCAAGGCCATCGCCTCCGCCACGGCGGCGTAGCTGCCGGCCACCAGCACCTGGTTCAGCGCCTTCACCCGCTGGCCGGAACCCACGGGGCCGAAATGGTGGAGGGAGCGCCCCACCAACTCCAGCAGCGGCCGGGCCCGCTCAAGATCCTGCGCGCTGCCCCCCACCAGCACGGAGAGGGTGCCGGCCTCTGCCCCCTCGGTGCCGCCAGTGACCGGTGCATCGAGATAGGCCACCCCCCGCTCCGCGAGGGCTGCTGCAAGGGACTCGGCGGTGGCGGGGGCAATCGTGGAGAAGTCCACCACAAGCGAGCCGGGCGCCAGGCAGGCGATCGCCGGATCGGACGCACCTCCCTCCCCCAGCAGCACCGTGCGCACCACCTTGTCGTCGCTCAGGCAGAGGCAGAGGATCTCGGCGCCGGCCGCCACCGCAGCCGGCGTGGCAGCCCGACGGGCCCCGGCCGCTGCCACCGGCTCCTCACGGGAGCGGTTGCGGTTGTGCACGGTGAGCGGGACGCCGCCGCGCACCAGCCGCAGGGCCATCGGCGTACCGAGGGCACCGAGACCGAGGAAGGCGGTGGGGGGCAGGGCCATCGGTGAGACGATTACGGGAAACCCTAGTGACCCATTTTCTGAGAGACGGCCTCACACGGCAGGACGTGGGCGCGGGGATCCTTGTCGTTCCAGGCCAGGTAGGCCGTGCCGGGTTCGGGGCGGCGCAGCGGCAGGGCCGGCTCAACGCTCGGGTTGGCGGGATAAGTGCGGCCGTCGAAGGGCAGCTCGGCGTAGTACCCGTGGCCGGCATCCACCCGCACGCGGGTGATCAGCTCCTTCCAGCCGTTGCGGGTCCGCTCGGTCACGATCAGCGGGTCCTTGAACAGGCTCATCTGCGTCACCAGCTGCAGCCTGCCGGGGCTGGGTTCGCGGAAGATCAGCAGTGGGCAGCCGCCGGTGCCGCAGACCATCGGCCCCAGCACCTGCGCCACCAATTCGGGCTTGCCGTCGCCATTGAGATCCACCCGGCTCCAGGTGTAGCGATGGGCCGGCAGACGCCCGCATTCGGCCTTGATCCGATGGCGCTTCGCCATCTCCGCCTCCGCACTGCCGGGATCGGGGCCGTGGCCCTGGCCGTCGTCGATCCGCACCGGGAAGAGGGCCTGGCGCAGGGACGCCTCCAGCGCCCTGCTGGGCTTCGGCTCCGGAGGCACCGAACGCACCACCGTGGGGCTGGCGCTGGTGAGCGGCTGGGCCCAAGCCGGGAGCAGCGCCAGCGAAAGGAGGACTGCAGCCGGAAGTGGCCGTGCGATCCGCAAAGGCAAGGGGGCGCGGCGGCGAGAGCGGTCCATCCGGGTGAAGGGAAAGAGAACCTCTTCCTACCGCCTCAGCTGGGGGCCGGCGATCGACGGATCACCGAAGAGCGGTGAAGGCCTGCGACGGCTGGGCCGGGCCCACGATCGCTTCGCACCCCCTAAGAGGGCTCCTGCGGAGACATGACGGTCAGCGGTTGTCCGTCTTCACGCTGAGGAACTTGCCGTTGGGGCTGAACTTGCAGTGGAACACCTGCACATCGTTGGCCGGGGTGATGTATTGCCCGAACACGCGATACCTGCCGTCCGACTCCTTGAGCGCCTTGTTGGTGGTCACACGACCAGGCTTGACATCAAAGGCCTCGGCTGCCTTGCCCTTGCAGAATCTGGGCATCTCGTTAACGGTGACCCCATCGACCTCTTGAGCAGCGGGCTCGCTCTCCCGCTTGTCTGAGGTCATGATCACTTTGTCAAACTCTCTGTGGCGATTGAATTCGCAGTAGAAGAAGAGTGCCTTGCTGCCCTCGGCCGGTGACTGGCCGTAAACGCGGAAATTGCTCCCCTCGCGCTCCACGGGCAGGGTGCTAATTTCGCGGGGGCTGATGCTGAATTTCGACGCCGCCTCTCCACGACAGAAGGCCGGCATGTCCGATTCCGGGATGTCGGGGCGACTCTCCTTCCCCTGGACGGATCCTGGGGCGATGCAGATGACTCCAGCGAACAGGCAGGCAGCGGAGAGGCCAGGAAAAGAACGGGAAGCCAAGGGAATAGGCAGCATCATTGAGCAGAATGATATCACCGGATGAATCTAACATGAAGGCCGCATCCTTGCCCAAGTGTGTGTGCATCAGGTGATGTCCTGCTTGGCAGCAAGCACGTTGTACCTACATAGACCTCTGCGAAGAAGCTCATCATGCAACGAAACGAAATCGATGGCCTGGATGTTCTGCGTCCAGCCCCTACCTTCCGCGAGGACAGTCTTCGCATAGCCAGCCCTGCCGCCTGAGTGGCCATCGGGGGCAGGAGGGCGTTGAGGCTGGAGCGGTTGGCGTCGGAGGGATCGATCTGGAATCGGGCGGAGAGCAGAGCTGCGCTGCTAAGCAGAGCAAGTCCCTGCCTCTGGCGTTCAGCTGCCTGAGCCTGGCGTTCTCTTGCTTAAAATGCTCGATTTCTCTCTCGATCTGCTCGCTTTCGTTCCTGATCCTCTCGAACGGACTCGCTCCTGAGCTCGATCGTTCGCCGCTCGATCTCGCGCTCGGGTCGCCAGTTGAACATCGATAAATAAAGCCCGCAAAGGAGATAAGGATGAGACCGATGCCCTGGTGGTCACGCCCCAGAAACCGCCGCAGAGGCGGAACGGCTCCCAGGAGATCAGACGAAGGAATCGCCAAAGCCTGAAAGCCCCATCCCTGGCGAGAGGGCATGGCACGTCTGTCCTGGTCATCGAGCAGGTCTCAGGGCTTCGTGGGGTCTTTGAAGCGCGCGGGAACCATGCGGAACCAGGCCGGTTGCGGCTCAAATCCATACAGCGGCTGGGCCGGCGCTGCCGTGCTCGCCGCCCCCGGCAGGGCGATCATCCGGTGATCGAGGATCCGCAGTTCGGGGTCGGCACACACGAGCTGACCGCTGGCATAAGTGGGCCTGGCACAGTCCGCCGCACCCTGCTCCGGCGTCGGGGGCACGGCCGCGGCAGCGAGGCACCAGCCCAAGAGAACCGTCGCAAGCGCGGCAGGCAGCAGCGCCTGCGGAAGTGCAGAGGAGGCCCCGATGGACCTAAACGTTGAACAGGAACTCCATCACATCCCCCTCGGCCACCACGTACTCCTTGCCCTCGCTGCGCAGCCAGCCCTTGTTGCGCGCCTCGGCCAGGGAGCCGGCCTCCAGCAGCTGCTGCCAGCCGATCGTCTGCGCCCGGATGAAGCCGCGCTCGAAATCGGTGTGGATCACGCCGGCGGCCTGGGGGGCGGTCATGCCTGCGTGGATCGTCCAGGCCCGGGTCTCCTTCTCGCCGGTGGTGAAGTAGGTGCGCAGCCCGAGCAGGGCATAGGTGGCGCGGATCAGGCTCTGCAGCCCGCCCTCCTCCACGCCGAGGTCGGCCAGGAACTCGCCACGCTCGTCCTCCGGCAGCTCGATCAGCTCCGCTTCCACCTGGGCCGAGATCTTCACCGCGGCGGCTCCCTCCCTGGCCGCCAGCTCCACCACCTTGGTCACGTACTCGTTGCCGCCGGCCAGGTCGTCCTCGCTCACGTTGGTGGCGTAGATGATCGGCTTGGCGGTGAGCAGCCCCAGGGGCCTGATCATGGCCGCCTCCTCCGCTCCGAGATCCACCGAGCGGGCGGCGCCGCCCTGCTCCAGCACCGCCTGGATCCGCTCGAGCGCCGCATCCTCCAGCTGGGCCTCCTTGCTGGTGCGCACCTGCTTCTTGAGCCGCTCACGCCGCTTCTCCACCTGGGCCAGATCCGCCAGCCCCAGCTCGAGGTTGATCACCTCGGCATCGCGCACCGGATCCACCGAGCCCGACACGTGGATCACGTCGTCGTCCTCGAAGCAGCGCACCACGTGCACGATGGCGTCGACCTCGCGGATGTTGGCCAGGAACTTGTTGCCCAGCCCCTCCCCCTGGCTGGCGCCCTTCACCAGCCCGGCGATGTCCACGAACTCCACCCGGGTGGGGATGATCTCCCTGCTGCCGCTCAGATCCGAGAGCTGCTGCAGCCGGGGGTCGGGCACGGCCACCACCCCGGTGTTGGGCTCGATCGTGCAGAAGGGGAAATTGGCGGCCTGGGCCTGGGCGTTGGCCACCAGGGCGTTGAAGAGGGTGGATTTGCCCACGTTGGGCAGACCCACGATTCCGGCTTTGAGCATCGGGGGAATCTAGGCGCCGCCCCGCCAGGGCCCGTCCTGCCGCGGGGATCCGCACCACGGCAGGAGCCGCGACCCGCAAGACTGTGATGAATCGTGTTCAGGCCGATGCACGCCCCCACCCCCCTGCGTCCGGCCTCCCCGCCGCCGAAGGTGGTGCCACCTCCTCCCACGCACGCGCCTACCCCACTCGTCCGCCGCCGCCGCCCCCTGCCGGGCGGCCCCCTGGGCGTGGGGCTGGCGCTGGGGCTGGCGGTCCTGGCGGGCACGGGCGTCTGGTACCAGCAGCGCCGCACCGCCCAGCGCGACGTCACCCCCTTCACGGCGGTGGCCCGCAGCGGCAGCCTGCCGGGCATCGTCACCGCCACCGGCGAACTGGATGCGGTGAAGCGGGTGAACGTGAGCCCGCGCCGCCAGGGGCTGCTCCAGAAGCTGTACGTGGATGAGGGCGACACCGTGCGCGCCGGCCAACCCCTGGCCCTGATGGACGCCGGTGATCTGATGGACCGCCAGCAGGAGCTGATGGCCAACCTGCGCTCGGCGCAGGCGGAACTGGCCCGCAGCGCCAGTGAACTGGCCCGCAACGAGCCGCTCTACCGCCAGGGCGCCATCAGCCTCGACGAACTCAACCGCTACCGCACCGACTACCAGGTGAAGCGGATGGGGGTGGCCGCCGCCCGCCAGCGGGTGGAGCAGCGCGCGGTGGAAGGCGAGGAACTGATCGTGCGGGCCCCCTTCGACGGGGTGATCAGCCAGCGCTACGCCGATCCCGGTTCGTTCGTGACCCCCACCACCACCGCCTCGGCCACCGCCGGCGCCACCAGCTCCTCGATCGTGGAGCTGGCCCAGGGACTGGAGGTGCTGGCCAAGGTGCCCGAAAGCGATCTCGGCCGCCTGCGGGTGGGCCTGCCGGCCTCGGTGCGCTTCGACGCCTTCCCCGACCGCCGCTTCGCCGCCCGCATCCGCCAGATCGCGCCGCGGGCGGTGAAGACGAACAACGTCACCTCGTTCGAGGTGAAGCTGGCCCTGCTCGATCCCAGTCCCGATCTGCGCATCGGCATGAACGCCGACGTCGACTTCCAGACCGGTCGCCTGCAGGCCGACACCCTGGTGCCCACGGTGGCCGTGGTCACCGAGAAGGGTCGACCGGGGGTGCTGCTGGTGGGCAAGGACCGTCAGCCCACCTTCCAGCCGGTGGAACTGGGGCTGAGCAGCGGCCGCGACACTCAGATCCTCAGTGGCGTGAAGGCCGGCACCCCGGTGTTCATCGACCTGCCGCCATGGGCGAAGAAGCGGGAGCGGAGCTGAGGGCGCGCTCCCCCAGGAAGCGGCGGGCGGCCGCCAGGATCCGCCCACTGGCGTAGCCGTCGCCGAAGGGGTTGTGGGCGCGGGCCATGGCGTCGTAGGCGGCCGGTTTCTCCAGCAGCTCCGACGCCTCGGCCACGATCGTCTCGCTGTCGGTGCCGATCAGCCGGGCCGTGCCGGCCTCCACCGCCTCCGGCCGCTCGGTGGTGCGGCGCAGCACCAGCACCGGCTTGCCCAGGGCCGGTGCCTCCTCCTGCAGCCCGCCGGAATCGGTGAGCAGCAGGGTGGCGCCGCGCATGGCCGCCACCAGGGCGTCGTAGTCGAGGGGCTCGGTGAGGAAGGCGCGCGGATGGTTGCCCAGCAGGGCCTGCAGCGGTTCCCGCACGGTGGGGTTGCGGTGCAGCGGCAGCAGCAGGGCCGTGTCCGGAAAGCGCTCCAGCAGCTCGAGGAAGCCGCGGCCGATGTCGTGGAGCCGCGGTCCCCAGTTCTCGCGGCGATGCACCGTGGCCAGCAGCACCCGCTGCGTCTCCCAGTTGAGGCCGGGCAATTCGAGCGGGGGAGCCGTCTCGGCCATCTGCAGCAGGGCGTCGATCACCGTGTTGCCGGTGGTGAGGATCTCGCCCACCACCCCGGAGGCGCGCAGGTTGGCCGCGGAGCGTTCGGTGGGGGCGAAGTGCAGCAGCGCCAGCTGGGAGATCAGGCGGCGGTTGGCCTCCTCCGGGAAGGGATCGAACAGGGTGTCGGTGCGCAGGCCCGCCTCCACGTGCCCCACCGGAATCTGCTCGTAGAACGCCGCCAGGGCGCTGGCGAAGGCGGTGGTGGTGTCGCCCTGCACCAGCACCAGATCGGGCGGGTGGGCGGCGAACTCCTCCCGCAGCCCCTGCAGGGCGCCGCAGGTGACGTGGGTGAGGGTCTGGTTCGGGGCCATCAGCGCCAGGTCGTGGTCGGCCGCCAGGCCGAACAGCGTCATCACCTGGGTGACCATCTCGCGGTGCTGCCCCGTGAGCACCACGCGGGTGCGCAGGTCGTCGGCCTCGCGGAAGGCCCGGATCACCGGAGCCAGCTTGATCGCCTCGGGGCGGGTGCCCAGAACGATGGTGACGAGGGCAGGCTGGGCGCCGGGAGAGTCGGACAAGGCCGGGGGGCGGACGACTCGATCCTAGGGAGCCCGCGGCTGGGGACTGACAAGGGAGGCCGGCCACGCCAAGCTCAGGACAGATCCCCGCAGGGCGACCCAGCCTCGCCATGACCGAAGCCCCTTTCGCCACCGGCAGCATGCCGGCTCCGCCGCCGCCCCCTGGGCTTTATGTGGACCAACGGCCGGCCAGCGCCATGCCCCGGGGGGCAGGGGACCTCGGGCCGCTGCCGGCCACCCTGGAGGCGATCGTTCAGATCGCCCACACCAACAACTATTCCGACGTGCATATCGGCGTGGGCGAGGAGCCGCGCTACCGCCACCGCGGCGACATGATCCACACGGGCTGGGCGATCACCGACACCACGCTGTTCCGCGACTGGCTGCGGGAGATGCTCAGCCCCGCCCAGATCGATGCCTTCCTGCGGGACAAGGAGTTCGACGGCTCCTACGCCTTCCCCTTCGTGCGGGTGCGCATCAACCTGCTCGACACCCTGCGCGGTCCGGGCATGGTGCTGCGCCTGATTCCCCAGACCATCCCCACGATCGAAGAGCTGCATCTGCCGGAGGTGCTCAAAAGCCTGGCGGAGCGCCCCAAGGGAATGCTGCTGGTGACCGGGCCCACCGGGTCGGGCAAGAGCACCACCCTGGCCGCGATCATCGACCACATCAATCGCACGATGAAGCGCCACATCCTCACCATCGAGGATCCGATCGAATTCGTGCATCAAAGCCGCGATTCCCTGATCCGCCAGCGGGAGGTGGGCGCCCACACCAAGCTGTTCAAGGCAGCGCTGCGCGCAGCCCTGCGGGAGGATCCCGATGTGATCCTGATCGGCGAGATCCGCGACCAGGAAACGCTCGCCACCGCGATCGAGGCTTCCCAGACCGGCCACCTGGTGTTCGGCACCCTGCACACCAACTCGGCCGTGCGCACGGTGGAGCGGGTGCTCGGCATGTACCCCCCCCAGGAGCAGGAGAGCATCCGCCGGGCCGTGTCCGAATCGCTGCTGGCGGTGATCGCCCAGGGGCTGATCAGGACCACCGACGGCAAGCGGGCGGGCTACTTCGATCTGCTGATCAACACCGACGCCTGCCGCGACTACATCATGCGCGGTGAACTGGATGAGATCGAGGACATCATGGGCCGCAGCGCCTTTGATGGCATGCTCACCGCCAACCAGTCGCTGGCCGACCTGGTGCAGAAAGGGCGCGTGCAGCCCGAGGACGCGATCGCCCTGAGCCTCAGGCCGGCCGAACTGTCTCAGGTGCTGCGGGGCCGCACCTGAGACAGGCTCCAGGACCTTGGCTCAGCCCTGGCTGCCGGCGACGATCCGAACCAGCAGCAGCACCGTGAGACCCACCGAGAGGCCGAGCATGGCCAGCCGGCCATTCCAGATCTCGGCCTGGGGAGTGAAGCCGCGGCGCCAGGCGTTCAGTTCCTGCTGGGACACCGGTTCGGGGCCGGGAGCCGGCTCACCCTGCGCCTGCAGGGAGGGATGACCGGACTCGATAGCGGAGAGGGGCTGGGCCGGGGCCATGGGCCTTGCCGATGACGATCCCTCACTTTAGGAGGATTAAAAGCACGGCTGTGTTTCGTAAAGCCTCGCCGCCTCCTCGAGCGGCAGTCGGGCCGCCACACCCAGCTCCAGGGGGCTGCGGCAGCCCTGCGCCAGCCGGGCCGCCGCAGCCACGCCGATCATCGCGGCGTTATCCGTGCAGTAGGCCAGCGGCGCCACCCGCCACTGGAGTCCCTGGGCCGCTGCCGCCTCGGCCAGCCGCTGCCGCAGGCGGCGATTGGCTGCCACACCGCCCACCAGCACCAGGGTGTCCAGCCCCTCGTCGCGGGCGCAGCGGCAGCTGCGTTCCACCAGCACATCGGCCACCACCTGCTCGAAGCTCGCGGCCAGGTCGGCCAGGGGAAGGGGCTCGCCGCCGGCGCGCAGCTCCTCCACCCTCCGCAGCACCGCGGTCTTGAGGCCACTGAAGCTGAAGTCGTACGGCAGAAAGCCGCCCCCGGGCTTCGACACCCGTCCCTTGGGCAGGGCGAAGCGGTGGGGATCGCCGCCTTCCGCAGCCCCCTGGATCGCCGGCCCCCCCGGATACCCCAGCCCCAGCAGGCGGGCCACCTTGTCGAAGCATTCGCCGGCGGCATCGTCGTGGCTGCAGCCGAGGCGGCGATAGACCCCCGGCGCCTCCACCCGCACCAATTCGGTGTGGCCGCCGCTCACCAGCAGCACCAGATAGGGCCCCGGCGGCATCGCCTCACCGAGCAGCACCGAGCAGAGGTGTCCCTCCAGGTGGTGCACCCCCAGGAAGGGAAGGCCGTGCAGGCGGGCCAGGGTGCGGGCGGTGACGGAGCCGGCGAGCAGGGCGCCGACCAGCCCCGGGGCGACGGTGGCAGCGACGGCGTCGAGATCCCGGATCGCCAGGCCACTCTCAAGGCACACCCGCTCGATCAGGGGAGGCAGGGCCTCAAGGTGGCGCCGGGAGGCGATCTCAGGCACCACGCCCCCCCAGCGCGCATGCTCCTCGATCTGGGAGGCGACGGCCGAGGCGAGCACCTCCCGATCCCTCACGATCGCGGCCGCCGACTCGTCACAACTTGTTTCGAGGGCCAGAACCGTGGGCATGGGCCTGGAACGACTCCCCTACTGTCCGCGAGTGACATCCTGCCCCGCGGCAGGTCCTTCCGCGCCCCTCCTCATGCGCCGATTCTTCTCCGGCCGTCTGCTGGCTGTCCTCCTCTCCGCCTTCCTGCTGATCGGCTTCGCGCCGGTGGCCAACGCCGACATCGGCGGCCTCACCCCCTGCGGCGAGAACGCCCGCTTCCAGCAGCGGGCAGCCGCCGCCACCACCGCCCAGGCCAAGGCCCGCTTCGAGCGCTACAGCCAGGCCCTCTGCGGCGCCGACGGCCTGCCCCACCTGATCGTGGATGGCCGCTTCAGCCACGCCGGCGACTTCACCATCCCCGGCATCGCCTTCCTGTACATCGCCGGCTGCATCGGCTGGGCCGGTCGCGCCTACCTGCAGGCCGTGCGCTCCCGCAAGGACGCCACCATGCACGAGATCCAGATCGACGTGCCCCTGGCCCTCAAGAGCACCATCGCCGCCGCCACCTGGCCCCTGGCCGCCTTCGGCGAGCTGACCAGCGGCAAGCTGACCGAAGCCGACAGCAAGGTCACCGTCTCCCCCCGCTGATCGCCCTGCGCGTTCGCTTCCCTTCCGCTCTCCGGTACTGCCGCCATGAAGAAGTTCCTCACCACCGCCCCCGTGTTCGCGGCGATCTGGTTCACCCTCACCGCCGGGATCATGATCGAGTTCAACCGGTTCTATCCCGATCTGCTTTTCCACCCCCTCTGAATCGGATCGGCATCGCGCCGGCCCCTCAGAACCCACCCAAGGCGGCCCATGGCCGCCTTTTTCATGGCCGGGCGGCCACAGCCCCGGGCCCTCAGGCCAGGCCCATCTGCCGCTCGAGTTCGCCGAGTGCCGTCTCCAGATCGCCGTTCACCACCACCGCATCGAACTCCTCGGCGGCCGCCAGCTCCACCCGGGCCCGCGCCAGCCGGCGGCTGATCGCCTCCTCGCTGTCGGTGCCGCGGCCGCGGATGCGCCGCTCCAGTTCCTCGAATCCCGGCGGGGCCAGGAACAGCTGGCGGGCCGAGGGGAAGCTGCGACGCACCTGCCGCGCCCCCTCCAGTTCGATCTCCAGCAGCACCGGCCGGCCCTCCGCCAGATGGGCCTCCACCGGCGGCCGGGGAGTGCCGTAGAGATGGCCGGCGAACTCGGCCCACTCCAGGAATCCCCCCTCGGCCACCTGCCGCTCAAAGGCCGGCCGCTGGAGGAAGAAGTAGTGCTCCCCGTCCACCTCGCCCGCGCGCGGCTGGCGGGTGGTGGCCGACACCGACAGCCAGATCTGCGGATGCCGCTGGCGCAGCAGCGCCACCAGGGTTCCCTTGCCCACGCCGCTGGGCCCGGTGATCACGGTGAGACGGCCCGGGGTCACGGAGGCGGTCACGGGAAGGGAAGCGACTGGGCAGCAGAGTAGGGGCCATGCCCGATCGCCCCGAACGAGCCCCCGCCGCCACCGGCCGGCCGCTGCCGGCGATGGACCTCACCAGCCTGCGGGCGGTGCTGGCGGAACTGCGGCCGCAGCTGGTGCCCAGCCGCTTCGAGAAGGCCCAGCAGGCCGACGGCCAGGGGATCCAGCTGGCCCTGCGCCACCTCGAGGGGGTGCAGTGGCTGGAGCTGAGCTGGCAGGCGGAGGCCCCCCGGCTGCTGGCGATCCCGCCGCCGCCCCGCCGCGGCGAGGGCAGCACCCTGGCCCAGCAGCTGCAGCACGGCCTGCGGGGCCTGGCGCTGGTGTCCCTCAGCTCGCCGAGCTGGGAGCGGGTGGTGGAGATGGGCTTCGCCCGGCGGCCGGGGGAGGAGCCCCGCCGCTGGCTGGTGGCCGAACTGATGGGGCGCCACAGCAACCTCTTCCTGCTCGACCAGGACCGCCGCGTGATCAGCCTGGCCCGCCAGGTGCGCGCCGATCAGTCGCGCCTGCGGCCGATCGCCACCGGCGACACCTACACCCCTCCGCCACCGGCCGCGGGCGAACCGCCCCGGCGCTCGGAAACCGAGTCCTCCTGGCGCCGCCGGCTGAGCCTGCTGCCCCTGCCTCTGGGGGAAGCGCTGCGGCGCACCTACCAGGGGATCGGGCCCGCCCTGGCGCGCCAGCTGGTGGAGGGCCCCGGCGCCGTGGAGGCCGGAGCCGACTCCACGGCGGCCGATCTGCTCAGGCGGCCGGTGGCCAGCCTGGAGGAGCCGCACTGGCAGCAGCTCTGGCAGCACTGGCAGGCCTGGCTCGAGGCCCTGGAGGAGCAGCGCTTCTCTCTGCGCTGGCAGGGACCCGATCGCTGGTGCTGCTGGGCCGCCGATACACCACAGGCCGATGCACCGCAAGCTGATGCACCGCCGGCGGAAGGCCCGCTGCCGATCAACCGCAGCCTGGCGGCCTATTACGGCGCCCGCCTGGGGGAGCGCCGGCTGGAGCAGCGTCGCCAGGCCCTGGCCCAGCGTCTGGCGGCGGCCCTGGCGCGGGAGGAGCGGGACGCCTCACTGCAGCAGGAGCGGCTGGCGGCCGCCGCCGGCAGCGAGGAGCTGCAGCGCCAGGCCGATGCCCTGCTGGCCCAGGTCGCACCCGACCGGGACGCCATCACCCGGGCCCAGAAGCTCTACCAGCGGGCCCGCAAGCTGCGGCGCTCGGTGGCGGCGATCACGCCCCTGCTGGAGAACCACCGCCAGCGGCAGGCCTGGCTGGAGGCGAGCCTGGGCTACCTGGAGGATGCGGGCAGCGAGGAGCAGCTGCTGGAGCTGGAGCAGGAGCTGGAGGAGTGGGCCGGGCGGCGCTCCCGGCGAGGACCTGCCGCCAGGGAGGGCAGGCGAAGCGGGCGGGCGACCTCCCGCGAACCCATGGCCGGGCCCCGGCCGCTGGAGCTGCGCAGCCCCGCCGGCCTGCGCCTGCAGGTGGGCCGCAACCACCGCCAGAACGAGTGGATCAGCCTCAGGCAGGCCCGCCGCGGCGATCTCTGGTTCCATGCCCAGGAGATCCCCGGCAGCCACGTGGTGCTCAAGGCCTCGGAGGGGATGGCGGGGGAGGCCGACCTGGCGGCCGCCGCCGACCTGGCGGCCCACTTCAGCCGGGGCCGGGGCAGCGGGCGGGTGCCGGTGCTGATGGTGCCCACCGAGACGCTGCAGCGGATCCCCGGCGCCGGCCCCGGCACGGTGCGCCACCGCGGCGGCGAGATCCTCTGGGGGGAACCGGCACGGGCCCTCGCCGTGCTGGAGGCCCCTAACGTCGGCCAGGACGGACGGCCATGAACGACATCCCCTCCCACCCCGACGACGACTTCCCGGCCGAGGTGGAGATGAGCCTGGTCGACCACCTGGAGGAGCTGCGCCGTCGCCTGCTGCGCAGCCTGCTGGCGGTGGTGGTGGCGGCGGCGGCCTGCCTCGCCCTGGTGCGGCCGCTGGTGCGCCTGCTCGAGGTGCCGGCCCAGGGCATCCGCTTCCTGCAGCTGGCGCCGGGCGAGTTCCTGTTCGTGTCGCTCAAGGTGGCCGGCTATGCGGGTCTGACCCTGGCCCTGCCCTGGATCCTGTTCGAGGTGCTGGGCTTCGTGCTCCCTGGCCTCACCCGGCGGGAACGGCGCCTGGTGGCGCCGGCGGTGGCCGGCTCCACCGTGCTGTTCGCCGCCGGCCTGGCCTTCGCCTGGTGGGCCCTGGTGCCCGCCGCCCTGCGCTTCCTGGTGAGCTATGGCGCCGATGTGGTCGAGCCGCTCTGGTCGATCGAGCGCTACCTCGATTTCGTGCTGCTGCTGATGGTCACCACCGCCCTGGCCTTCCAGCTGCCCGTGCTGCAGCTGCTGCTCGGGGCCCTGGGGCTGATCGACTCCCGCCGCATGCTGTCGGCCTGGCGCTGGGTAGTGCTCGCCAGCGCCCTGGCCGGGGCCGTGCTCACCCCCTCCACCGACCCGGTGACGATGCTGCTCCTGGGAGGTGCGATCACCGCCCTCTACCTGGTGGGGGTGGGGCTGGTGCGGCTGAGCGAGCAGGTGCGGCGGCCCCTGGAGGCCTGATCAGAGCAGGAATTCGCTGGCCCTGGCGCCGGGCACGTCCAGCGGCAGGGAGAGGGCCTTGCCCAGGCGGGGCCGATCGCGGGTGCTGCCCAGCCAGGCCCGAACCGCCGGCGCCACGCCCAGATCGTTGAGGGCGGCGCAGACGGCCTCGAGCCGCTCCCCGTACTGCACGGGGGTGAGGGGGAAGGACTGCTGCTCCAGATGGGCCCACATCACCTGGACATACAGGCGTCCATGGCGCTGCACGAGGCGGACGTCATAGGAGGCCTGCCAGCGTTCGCGCAGCAGGGCCAGCAGCTCATCGGCCGTCAGGGGGGAGGACGTGGGTCCGTTGCAGCAGGGGGCGAGCCTAGGGGGGGCGAGCAGGCGGCCTGCACTACGGCTTGTTGCAGCCCCCGGCGCCGCCCCGGTGGAGCCGGCACGGGGCGGGAACGGCAGCCCTTAATGTGGGCGGCACGTTGCCCCGGTTCACGGAACGTCGCGCATGACCCAGATCCCCGCCAGCTCCCCCCGTGGTGATGTGCCCGGAATGGGTCGACGGCAGTTCATGAACCTGCTCACCTTCGGCTCGGTCACCGGGGTTGCCCTGGCGGCTCTCTATCCGGTGGCCAACTACTTCATCCCCCCGAAGGCCGCCGGCAGCGGTGGCGGCACCACGGCCAAGGACGAGGTGGGCAACGCCGTCACCCTCAGCGGCTGGCTGGCCACCCACAAGGAGGGGGACCGCAGCCTGGTGCAGGGTCTCAAGGGCGATCCCACCTACCTCGTGGTCGATGGTCCCGATTCGATCGGCGATTACGGCATCAACGCGATCTGCACCCACCTGGGCTGCGTGGTGCCCTGGAACAGCGGCGCCAACAAGTTCATGTGCCCCTGCCACGGCTCCCAGTACGACGCCACCGGCAAGGTGGTGCGGGGTCCTGCTCCCCTCTCCCTGGCCCTGGCTCACGTCACGGTCGAGAACGACAACGTGTTCCTCAGCCAGTGGACCGAAACCGATTTCCGCACCGGCGAGAAGGCCTGGTGGGCCTGATCCCTTTCGCTCCCGTCTCCGCCTCCACCGTCCGACTCCCCGCCATGCGTCGTTCCTTCTCCGCCCTCCTCGGCAGCCTTCTCAGCCTGGCCGTTCTCGTGGCCGGGGCCTCCCCGAGCTGGGCCTATCCCTTCTACGCCCAGCAGAACTACGCCAGCCCCCGGGAAGCCACCGGCAAGATCGTCTGCGCCAACTGTCACCTGGCCAAGAAGGCCACCCGGGTGGAAGTGCCCCAGGCCGTCTTCCCCGACACGGTGTTCAAGGCCGAGGTGGAGATCCCCTACGACACCGCCGTGCAGCAGGTGGCCGGCGACGGCAGCCCCACGGGCCTGAACGTGGGTGCCGTGGTGATGCTGCCCGACGGCTTCACCCTCGCCCCCCAGGACCGCCTCAGCGAGGAGCTGAAGGAAGAAACCCAGGGCATCTATTACACCCAGTACAGCGAAACCCAGCCGAACATCCTGCTGGTGGGCCCCCTGCCGGGTGACCAGCACCAGAAGATCGTCTTCCCGATCCTCTCGCCCAACCCCGCCACCGACAGCGCCATCCACTTCGGCAAGTACCAGCTGCACGTGGGCGGCAATCGCGGCCGCGGCCAGGTGAACCCCACCGGTGAGAAGACCAACAACAACGCCTTCACCGCCCCCGCCGCCGGCACCGTCGCCTCGATCGAGCCGGGCGAGAACGGCGCCACCGTCGTCACCCTCACCACCGCCACGGGCAGCGTCAGCGAAACCGTGCCCGCAGGCCCCTCGGTGATCGTCAAGGTGGGCGACAGCGTCGAAGCCGGCGCGCCGATCAGCAGCGATCCCAATGTGGGCGGTTTCGGCCAGGTGGATGCCGAGGTGGTGCTGCAGGATCCCGTGCGCATCTACGGCCTGCTCGCCTTCTTCGCCATCGTGGCTCTCTCCCAGATCCTGCTGGTGCTCAAGAAGCGCCAGGTCGAGAAGGTGCAGGCGGCCGAGGGCATCGTCTGATCCCCTCCCCGATGCCGTCCCTGGCCGTCTTCACTTCTCCGGGGCCCCTGGTGTTCCAGCTGGGCCCCTTCTCCTTGCGCTGGTACGGCCTGCTGATCGCCACCGCGGTTCTGGTGGGCCTGATGCTGGCGATGCAGCTGGCGCGCCGCCGCGGCATCGACCCGGCGCTGGTGGCCGACCTGCTGCCCGTCCTGGTGGTGGGGGCCGTGATCGGCGCCCGCATCTACTACGTGACGCTCGAGTGGCGCCAGTACCAGGGCCGCTGGGCCGACATGTTCGCCATCTGGCGGGGGGGCATCGCCATCCACGGCGCCCTGATCGGCGGGGTGCTGGCCACGATCCTGTTCTGCCGCTGGCGGCGGCAGGCCTTCTGGCCCCTGCTGGATGTGCTGGTGCCGGCTGTGGCCCTAGGGCAGGCGATCGGCCGCTGGGGCAATTTCTTCAATTCCGAGGCCTTCGGTCTGCCCACCGACCTGCCCTGGCAGCTCACCATCCCGCGGGCCCAGCGGCCCGTGGAATTCCTCGACCGCTCGGGCTTCCATCCCACCTTTCTCTACGAATCCCTGTGGAACCTGGGGGTCTGCGTGTTGCTGCTGCTGCTGTTCCGCCTTGCCAGCCGCGGCCGCATCCGCCTACCGGCCGGGGCCCTGAGCTGCGTCTATCTGATGGCCTACAGCAGCGGAAGGGTGTGGATCGAGGGCCTCCGCATCGATCCCCTCTGCCTGTTCGCCACACCACCCTTCTGTGAAGGGGGTCTGCGGATGGCCCAGCTGGTGAGCCTGCTGCTGATCGCCCTGGGAGGGCTGGGCCTCTGGTGGCTGTACGGCCGCCATCGCTCCCTTCCCGATCCCGCCGGGGTGGCGGCATGAGCCATCCGGTTCGGATCGTGGGGGCGGGCCCCGGCGCCCCCGATCTGCTCACCCTGCGGGCGGCCCGGGCCCTGGAGCAGGCCGAGGTGCTGGTGTGGACCGACTCGCTCGTGAGTCCGGCGATCGCCGCCCTCGCCCCGGAAGGCTGCGAACGCCTGCGCACCAGCACCCTCACCCTCGAGGAGGTGATGGCGGTGGTGGTGGAGCGGGCTCGGCAAGGCAAGCGGGTGGTGCGGCTCCATGACGGCGATCCCTGTCTCTACGGCGCCCTGCAGGAGCAGATCTGCCGACTGGCCGATGCCGGCCTGGAGGTGGAAGTGGTGCCGGGTCTGAGCGCTTACCAGGCCACCGCCGCCGCCCTCTCCAGCGAACTCACCATTCCCGGGCTGGTGCAGACGATCGTGCTCAGCCGCGCCGGCGGCCGCACCGGCGTGCCCGAGCGGGAGTCGCTGGCCCGGCTGGCTGCCCTGCAGGCCTCCCTCTGCCTCTACCTCAGCGCCCGCCACGTGGAGGAGGTGGAGGCGGAACTGCTGCGCCACTACCCGGCCGACACGCCGGTGGCGATCGGCTACCGGGTGAGCTGGCCCGACCAGTGGCTCACGGTGGTGCCCCTCAGCGCCATGGCGGCCACCAGCCGGGAGCGGGAGCTGATCCGCACCACCCTCTACGTGGTGAGTCCGGCCCTGCGCCCCCCCGCCGAAGCCCGCTCGAAGCTCTACTGGGAGGGGCACCACCATCTGTTCAGGGGCCGAGCCTGAGGCGCCGCCCATGGTTCCGTCCGAGCCCCAGCGCGCCAGCGGCGGCCACGACGACAGCACCTTCGAATTCGCGGCCGAGCATCGGGTGACCCCCGGGGCCGAGAAAGCCTTCCTCGACGCCATGGCCCGGCTGTTCGCCGCCGAGGCCCGGGCGCCGGGCTTCCTCTGCCACCAGGGTCCCACCCGGATGGCCGAGGGCCCGCCGCTGATCTATCGCAGCAGCTCCCGCTGGAGCGATCTGGATCGCTGGGTGCGCTGGATGGACAGTCCCGAGCGCCGCCGGCTGCTTGAGCAGGCCCACCGGGCCGGCAGCGACTTCGAGGCCCACACCAACTGGAAGGGCTATGCACTCTGGCTGGCCCGCGCCGCCCGCGAAGCTCCGCCGGTCTGGAAGATCAACCTGCTGGTGCTGCTGGTGCTCTACCCGTCGGTGCTGGTGGTGGGGCGCCTGCTGCGGGATCTGCCCGCGGATCCTGCCACCACGCTGCTGCTGGCCAACGTCGCCACCGTCTCGCTCACGGGCTGGTGGCTGGTGCCGCTGATGCAGAGGGTCTACGGCGGCTGGCTGGAGCGCCGGCCCGGCGGACCCTGGCGCTGGGCCGCCCCGCTCTCGATCGCGGCTGTGCTGCTGCTGGCGCGGCAGATCGCCCTGCTGCTGGGGATTCCCTGAGACCTGGGGCAGGGCGTCAGGTACAGGGGACCGGTACGGCGGGAGGCTCGTGCAGTTCCCGCTCCAGGCGCTCGCGATCAAAGTGGCAGCCCAGATGGGCGGCGATCGCCTCCAGATCCCGCTCGCCGTTGCCCAGACAGCAGGTGCCCCCCGGCGAGGGGGTGACGTTGAAGATCAGGCCCGGAACCGCCGGGATGCTCACCTCGCCGAGCATGAGGCACCGCTGCTGCTTGTCGATCAGCTGGGGCCGGACACCGCCGTAGCCCTCGGCGAAGCGCAGGTCGTGCAGCTGGAGGCCGGGAACGATCTTGCGGGCATCCGCCAGGAACAGCCGCCGCCGCAGCCAGGGCACCTCGAACAGCAGATTGCGCAGGATGTAGCTCCGGATGTCGGCCACCCCGAACAGCTGCCAGAGCACCGCCAGCACGGCACCATCGAGGCGCAGCACCCGCAGGAACTCCCAGAAGGACGCCGGCACGTAGCGCTCAAGCTGCGGCAGCAGCAGGGCAGTGGGGCCGAAGCGGGTCTGGCCCGGGGCACGGACATCCGGATCGCCGTGCAGGGCGGCGAAGGGCAGCTTGTCGTTCTGCACCGTGTACACCTTGCCCCGCAGCAGATCCGGGGTGAAGTAGAAGCTGCCGGCCACCGGCAGGCACGAGTACTGCAGGCCGAAGCCCATCGCCTGGGCCATCAGCAGGCTGTGGGCCCCGGCATTCACCACCACCTGGCGCGCCCGTATCCGCTGGAGCGGTCCCGCGGCCGACCGGCCCGGACCCTCGCCCGTGGGCCCCATCTCCACCACAAAGCCGTCGCCGTCGGGGAGGATGCGCTGCACCGTGGTGCCGAGGCGCAGATCCAGCCGCCGCTCCGTGCCCCTCAGCTCGGCCCGGGCCCGGGCCAGAAAGGATTCGGAGAGGGCCTCGTAGTCGACGGCGGTGGGGGAGTTGCGGATGCCGATCGCCACGATCTCCTCGGGCCTGGGCGCACCTCCGGCCAGGGCCACCTGGGGTTCCCATTCGGCGATCGCGGCCGCGTCCAGCAGCTCCATCGCCGGGAAATGGGGCGAGAACTCCTCATAGCGGCGGCGCAGGAAGGCGCATTCCTTCTCTCCCACCCCCAGCACCATCTTGGGGGTGCGGAACACGCACAGATCGCGCTCGGCGGGCTCCAGCAGTTCCGCGTAGCGCCCGATCATCTCGGCGGTGCGCTTCACCTTCAGCGCCTTCTCCAGGGTGTAGTTGGTCTCGATGTCGCCGCAGTGGATCGTCTGGCTGTTGTTGGTGGCCTTGGAGTTCACCTGCGCCAGCTGGCCATAGCGCTCCACCAGGGTGAGCGACGCCAGATCGGTGTAGCGGGCCAGCTCGAACAGCAGGGCGGTGCCGCACACACCCCCGCCCACGATCAGCACGTCGGTCGTGGCGGCCACCACTTCGTCGCCCGTCTGCCGCTCCTGAATGCTCACCCTGCCGTCGCTTACGCCAGCGGCAAATCCTCTCGCACTGCGCCCTCCATGGGCGGCTCGTGGTCAGGAGCCTCCGCCCATCAGCACCAGCACCGCACCAGCCAGCATCAGGGCCGCCGCCCCCAGCCGCAGGGCCCCGCCGTACTCGCCGAACACGGTCACCCCCACAAAGGTGCTGAACAGGGTGCTCAGCCGCTTGATCGCCACCACGTTGACCACGGCCGTACGTTGCAGGGCCTCGAACTGGGCCAGTCCCGATGCGGTGACCAGCAGGGCCAGCAGCACCAGCAGGGGCAGCGGCCGCAGGCTCGCCCCCAGCCAGCGGGGCGCACGGTCAGCCGAAAGGCCGCTCTGTTCCCCGGCCGCCAGGGCAGGCAGCAGCAGGGGCAGGCCCACCACCAGATGCAGTCCGCCGAGCCAGAGCAACGACCCCCCGGCGCGGACCCCCAGCTTGTCCACGCTGGCTCCCACGCCCCAGAGCAGGGCCACCAGCAGCATCGGCTTGACCCCGGGGGCCCGCCAGAGCCCGCGCCAGCCGCCGGGCCCGGAAGGGCCGCCGCCGAGCAGCAGGGCGCCGGCCACCACCAGCAGCACGCCGAGAGTGGCGGAGAAGGCAGGCCGTTCCCCCAGCAGCAGCCAGCCGCTGGCCAGCAGCACCAGGGGCGAGAGGTTGATCAGCGGCAGCACCTGGCTGAGATCCCCTCGCGCCAGCGCCCGCCCGTAGGCCCAGAAGGCCACGGCATTGATTGATCCGGTGGCCAGCAGCGCCCCCATCAGAGGTCCCCAGCGCGGCCCCGGGCCCAGCAGTGCCGCCAGCCCCAGGGCCGGCAGCGCTGCCAGAACGGCCGACGCGCCCATCACCAGCCGGGAGCTCAGGCTCCAGCGCCGCAAAAGGTGGCGGACAAGCAGGTCGTGGCCGGTGGCGGCGCAGGCGGTGAGCAGGGCCAGCGGGATCCAGCTCAACCGGAGGGGGGCAGGGGGGGACCGTGTTCTATGCTCGGCGTGCTGCGGTCAACGCACGCGGGCGATTAGCACAGCGGTAGCGCACTTCCTTCACACGGAAGGGGTCACTGGTTCGAATCCAGTATCGCCCATTTGTTGATGAATGCTCGGGAGAGCCAACCTGGGCGACTCCCTTTGTGTCCGGCATACTGCGGGCACCAGGTTGTCGTTTCCCGGTGCCCGAGTCCCCGGCCTCTGCCAGCAGCGACACCCTGCCCGAACTGCTCGCGCTCGGTCAGAAGCTGCGGGAGGCCCGGAGTCGACGAGGACTGAGCCAGGAGGAGCTGGCCGAACGGCTGCGGCTCGGCACCGACCAGCTCGATGCCCTCGAGCAGGGCGACCGGCGACGGTTGCCGGAACCGGTGTTCGTGATCGCCCAGGCCAAGCGGGTGGCCGGATCGCTCGGCATCACCATCGACGAGCAGATCTCCGCTCTGCGGCGCAGTGGCCTGATGGAGCCGGTCCGGCGCCCGACGCCGCTGCTGGTGGCACCGGAACCTCTCGGACCGGAGCCGGGCCCGCCACGGCTCGCCCCTCCAGCATCGGCCATGCCCGGCTGGCTGCCGGCCGCTGCCGCTGCCGTGGTGGCCCTGGGACTGGCCACCGCCCTGCTGCTGCCGAAGCCGCGGCAGCAACCGTCCGGCACCGCCGCTGTCTCCACCCCCACGGACGTTGTCCCGGCTGCCCCACCGGCACCCCCGACGCGCCCGGCCACGGCGGCCAGCCTCGAGCTTCGGCCGCGCGACATCAGCTGGCTGGCGGTGCGTGAGCTGAACGGCCGCACCCTGTTCGAGGGCACCCTCTCCGAGCCCCGCTCCTTCCCGCTCGGCCGCGGGCTGGAGGTGAGGGCCGGCCGTCCCGACCAGGTGAGCGTCTCGGCGCCTGGACTCGCAGCCCGGCCGCTGGCCGCCAGCGACGACTACGGCTGGAAACGTTTCAGCCCACCCATGAGCCCCCCGCCTGCAGCACCGGCACCCCCTCCGGCCCCTCGACCCTGAGCTGCAGGCCCGTGGCCTCCAGCATCACCTCGGCACAGGACCGCAGGCTCCAGCACTCCAGGCTCAGATCCACCGGAGGCTCGTCGGGGCGCCGGGGCCGGGGCTGAAGGGTGAGGATCACCCCTTCGGGCGTTCCCTCCGGCCCGGGGATGGCCCGCACCTGCAGCCCGGCGACCATCGGTTCGGGACGGCGGTCGAGAGCTGCCGCCAACCGCAGCAGCAGCGCCATCGAGGTCACGGTGCGGCGGTCGTCGCGGCTTTCGATCAGATGCCACGACTCATGGCGCTTCTTCGGCAGGCTGCGGCGGTGATAGCGGGCGATGGCCGCCACCATCAGATGCTCCGCCTGGGAGTAGCCCAGCAGTTCGCCGTGGCGGATCAGGTACCAGGTGTGCTTGTGATAGGCGCCCACGTTCACATGCTTGCCGCAGGCGTGCAGCTGGGCGGCGGCCCAGAGCAGCAGCCGGCCCGGTCCCCGGTCGTGATGCAGCAGTCCCCGGGTCTGGTCGTAGAGGCTCAGGGCGTGGGCGGCCACCTGTTCCGCGCGGGCGCTGTCCACCCCGTAGGTGCGGGCCAGGTGGCGCACCGTGCGCTCGCGGATGGTGCTCTGGAAGGCGAAGCGGTCGTCGAGCAGGCCGCTGCGCAGCATCCAGTCCATGATCAGGCCCTCGCGCAGGGCGCGCTCGCAGACCACGAAGCCCCGGGCCTGCAGCATCTCCATCGCCGTGAGCAGGATCAGGGCTCCGGGAACGATGATCTCGGCCCGGCGATCGTTGATCGGTGCCAGGGCGCGGCGCTGCTCCGGCGTCATCGCCACGAGGCGATCCAGGATCTGGGCGGCGCGGGCCCGACTGACCCGGTAGCCGTGAAGCTTCATCGGCGGCTTGGAATCCTCCTCCGCCGCCAGGGCCGCGATCGCCATGGCGGTGCCGCTGGTGGCCACCAGGATCGGCTTCTCGCCGGGCCGCAGCGCCCGCCGCACCTGAGCCACGGCCGGATCGAGCGCCCCCTGGATGTAGGCGGAGAGGAAGGTGCGGCGCCCCTCCGGCAGGGGATCCTGCTGGCAGAACTCCCGCTGGAGCCGCACGGCGCCGATGCGGCTGCTGGTGAGCGCCCGGGCATCGCGCTCGTCGGCCAGGATCAGTTCGGTGGAACCGCCGCCGATGTCGAGGATCAGATGGGGCTGATCGCCGAAGGCCATGCCCGACAGCACCCCCAGATAGATCAGGCGGGCCTCCTCCGGGCCACTCACCAGGTCGACGTCGAGGCCCAGTTGCTCCTGCAGGGCCAGCAGGAAGGTGCGACCGTTGGGGGCCTCGCGGACGGCGCTGGTGGCGGCGGTGACGATCTGCTCCACCCCGTGGCTGAGGGCCAGGTCGCGGCAGTGGCGCAGGGTGCGGAAGGCCCGCTCGATCGCTTCGGGGCTCAGATCACCCGTCTCGGGATCCCGCTCCCCCAGCCGGGTGGTGTTCTTCTCCGCCACCAGCACGCTGAAGCTGTGCAGGGAGGGATCGATCGCCGCCACCAGCAGGTGGATCGAGTTGGTGCCGATGTCGATGGCGGCCACGCGCCGCACGCCCGCGGGCAGCTCGCCAGCTTCGGGTCCCGCGACGGCGGGCGGGTCTGGACTCGGGACCATGGCTTGCCGGCGCCGGTTCGGCGGCGCCACTTTGCCATCGCCGGCGTCACCCGGCAGCGGCCCTAGGTTGGGCGCGTCCTGGGGGAGGCGATGGCGGGGCTGGGCGCCTGGATGCAGGCCGGCGGCAGTGGCGGTGGTGGTGGTGGCGGTCGTGGTGGCGGCATCAGCGACGGGCTGCAGCTGCTCCGCTGGCACAAGCCCAGCGGCCGGCTGATCCTGCTGATCCCCGCCGGCTGGGCCCTCTGGCTCGCTCCCGGAGCGCCGCCGTCGGCCCTGCTGGTGGGCTGGATCGTGCTCGGCGGCCTGGCGGTGAGCGGGGCGGGCTGCATCGCCAACGATCTCTGGGACCGGCGCATCGATCCCCAGGTGGAGCGCACGCGCGACCGCCCCCTGGCGGCCGGCCGCGTGTCGGTGGGCAGCGCCGTGGCGCTGCTGCTCGTCTGCCTGCTGGCGGCCCTGGGGGTGGTGCTGGCTCTGCCGGCGGCGGTTCGCGGCACCTGTCTGCTGCTGGCGGTGGCCACTCTGCCGCCGGTGCTGCTCTACCCCTCGGCCAAGCGCTGGTTTCCCCTGCCCCAGCTGGTGCTGGCCTTCTGCTGGGGCTTCGCCGTGCTGATTCCCTGGGCCGCCGCCGGTGGCTTCAGCGAGGGCGGCGCCGGTGGGCCGCTGCTGCTCACCTGGCTGGCGGCGGTGGTGTGGACCTTCGGCTTCGACACCGTCTACGCCATGAGCGACCGCGACGACGACCGTCGCCTGGGGGTGCGCAGCAGCGCCCTCACCCTGGGAGCGGCCGCACCCACCGCCGTTGCGCTCTGCTACGGGGCCGCCGCCCTGGCCCTGGCCGGCGCAGCCGTGCTGCAGGGGTTGGGCGGAGCGCTGTTCTGGATCCCCTGGGGCATCGCCGCCGCCGGCATGCAGCGGGAGGCGGCCCTGCTGCGCCGCAGCACCCTGCCCCGCTCCGCCTACGGCCGGCATTTCGCCCGCCAGGTGCAGTTGGGGGCGCTGCTGCTGCTCGCCCTGGTGCTGCCCTCCCTCGCCCGCTGACCCCGATGCCGCCCGTGGCCGCCGCCGCCTGCCTGCCCCTGCCTCCGGCCCTGCGCCCGGGCGATCGGGTGCGGCTGGTGGCCGCCAGTTCGGCCCTCGAGGAGGCCGCCCGGCTGGAGGCCGGCATCGCCATGCTGCGCGACTGGGGCCTGGCGGTGGAACCCCGCAGCGAGGAACTGGTGGGGCGCCGCTGGGGCTACCTGGCCGGCGGCGATGCCGAGCGCGCCGCCGACCTGCACCCCGCTTCCGCCGACACCGCCCCGGGGCTGCTGGCCTGCGTGCGCGGAGGCTGGGGATCGGCCCGGCTTCTGGAGGGGCCCCTCGACCTGCCGGGGGGCTGGCTGCTGGGCTTCTCCGATGTCACCTCGCTCCTCTGGCACCGGGTGGCCCGCGGGCAGCCCGGCGCCATCCACGGCCCCCTGCTCACCACGCTCGCCTCGGAGCCGGAGTGGAGCCGTGAGCGGCTGAGGGCCCTGCTGTTCGGCGAACCCCTGGGCAGCCTCGAGGCCACGCCCTGGGCCGGGGGCCAGGCCGAAGGGCCCCTGCTGGTGGCCAACCTCACCGTGGCCACCCATCTGCTGGGCACGGCCCATCTGCCCGATCTCGACGGGGCGATCCTGATCCTGGAGGACGTGGGCGAGGCCCCCTACCGGCTGGAGCGGATGCTCACCCACTGGCGCCTCTGCGGGGCGCTGCAGCGCCTGGGCGGTCTGGGCTTCGGCAGCTTCAGCGGCTGCGACGAGGCCGATGGGCGGGGCGAGGAGCCCGCTCATCACCGCTTTGCCGTGGCGGACGTTCTGCGAGAGCGGAGCCTCGATCTGGGCATTCCGGTGGTGGCGGATCTGCCGGTGGGCCATACCCCGGGCAATGCGGCCCTGCCCCTCGGGGTGCGGGCCCGCCTCGACGGCTCAGCCGGCCGGTTGAGCCTGCTGCCCTGAGGCACTCGCCTCCTCAGGCGGCTTGGCGTCGGGACGCGAGCACCGCCTCGGCCACCACCAGATCGAAGGGGGTGGTGACCTTGATGTTGGAGGGCGGGGCCTCCAGGATCCGCACCGTCAGCCCCAGCCGTTCGTAAAGGGCGGCGTCATCGGTGACGCTCCAGCCCTCGGCGTCGGCGCGGGCATGGGCCTGGCGCAGCTGGGCCACCCCGAATCCCTGGGGTGTCTGGGCCGCCCACAGCCGGCTGCGGTCGGGAGTGGCGGTGATCGCCCCCTGCTCGTCCACCTGCTTGATGGTGTCGCTGACGGGCGTGGCGGCGATCATGCCGGCGCCGGCGGCCACCGCCTCCCGCACCGCCTGCGCGCAGCGCGTGAGCAGCTCAGGCTCCACCAGGCAGCGGGCGCCGTCGTGGATCAGCACCGCGGCGGCCTCCTGCGGCAGGGCGGCCAGGCCCCGGCTCACCGACTCCTGGCGCGTGTCCCCGCCCAGGATCCACTGCACCGGCAGGGCGGGAGCGGCGGCGGCCACGACCAGCGCCACCGCGGCCTCGTCGTGGGGCTGGCCCACGATCCCGATCCAGGTGATGGCGGGGCAGGCCAGGGCAGCCTCCAGGGTCCAGGCCAGCACCGGCCGGCCGGCCACGGGCAACAGCAGCTTGTTGCGATCGGCTCCCATGCGGCGGCCGCTGCCGGCGGCGGCGATCAGCAAATGCAAAAGGGTCTTCCCCTGCGAGGGGGACAACGGGGATGGCGTCCATACAATCAGCCTGCGAGGCCGGCCCCCGATGCGTGCACTGTTTCTGATCCCGGGGGATGGCGTGCGTCAGCTCCAGGCCCTGCCGGCGGCGGCCGCGGTGGCCGACCAGCTGGGCTTCGCGATCCAGGTGGCCTGCCGACCCGAACTCGCCGGCCTCTGGAAGCTGCTGCCGGCGGTGGAGAAGGTGATTCCCTTCGCCTTCGGCGATGCCTCCCTGGCGGATTGGGCGAACCTGCTGGGCTCGGTGCGCGAACCCGACTTCCAGGCCTGCATCAACCTGGCGCTGGGGCGCCAGGTTGACCTGATGCTCTCGATGAGCCACATCCCCACCCGGGTGGCCGCCGGCGGCTTCTCGGCCACCGCCACGGTCACCCCCCCGACCGGCGCCTGGGCGGCCCAGTCGCTGGAGGCCTTCCTGCAGCCGATCGGCGTCCGGCTCGATGCCGATGCCTTCCGGCTCAGCCTTCCCCGCGCGGCCCTCGAGGCGGCCACCGCCGCCCAGCCGCCAGGGGAGGGCCCGCTGCTGCTGCTCGCCCCGGCAGGGGTGCCCGGCGACTGGCCGCAGGAGCGCTGGCAGGGATTGCCGGCCCACATCCGCACCACCATCCCGGGCCTGCGCAGTCAGGTTCTGGCCCCGATCTCCCCCGCTGCCGCGGTGGCCGGGGCGGCCGACGTGGCCACGGCCGACGTGGTGCTGGCCAGCGATCCCCTCAGCGAGGAGCTGGCCCTGCTCTGCGGCGTGCCCCTGGTGGCCCTGGGACGGGATCCCGCCAGCCTGCCGAAGCGGCCCGGGGTGGCGGGTCTCACCGCGCCCGAAGGCCTCGGCGCCCTCGACGACCGCGTCGTGCTCACCGCCCTTGGACTGGGCTGAGGCATCCTGAGCGGCCCCTTCCCCCGCAGCCGTCCCCGCCGCTTCCGCCTTCGGTGGCCCGGGCGTGTCCTGAAAACCACGCCGCCCTCCACCCGATCGCGGCGGCCCTGGCTGATGCCGATCCTGGCCCTGACGGCCCTGGTGAACGCCGGCGCCATCGGCTACCGCATCACCGAAGGCTGGGACTGGGGGGACTGCTACTGGATGGTGGCGATCACCATCTCCACCATCGGCTTCGGCGAGGTGCAGCCCCTCAGCCAGGCCGGCCGCCTGGTCACGGTGTTCACGATCGTCGGCGGCCTGGTGGTGGTGCAGATCACGATCCAGAGCATGCTGGGGCTCGCCGAGTCGGGCTATTTCCGGCGGCTGCGCGAGCGCCGCTTCCTGCGCTGGATCCGTCGCATGCACAACCACGTCATCCTCTGCGGCTACGGCCGCATCGGCCAGGAGATCGCCGAGCAGCTGACCCGCGAGGGGGTGCCCCTGCTGGTGGTGGAGATGGACGCCGACCGGCGGGAGGCCGCCGAGGAACGGGGGCTGCCGGTGCTGATGGCCGACGCCACCCTCGATGAGACGCTGGTCGAGGCCGGCATCCACCGCTGCCGCAGCCTGGTGGCCGCCCTCACCAGCAATGCGGCGAACCTCTACGTGGTGCTCAGCGCCCGCGGCCTGGCCCCCCACTGCCGCCTGATTGCCCGCTCCGACAGCGAGGAGGCCGAACGCAAGCTGCGGCTGGCGGGCGCCAACCAGGTGGTCAGCCCCTACGTGGCCGGAGGGCGCACGATGGCCGCCACCGCCCTTCGCCCCCTGGCGGTGAGCTTCATGGAACTGCTCAGCGGTTCGGACTGCGAGGTGGAGGAGTTCCAGCTCAGCAGCGACCCGGCGGATCTGGAGGGGATCAATGGCGCCAGCCTGGCGGAACTGCAGCTGGGGCGCCGCAGCGGGGCCATGGTGCTGGCGGTCCGGAACCCGGTCGAGAGGATCCCCAACCCCTGGCGGGAGGGGGAGGCCGGGCAGCTGATCGCCAACCCCGGCGGCCACGTGCGCCTGGCCGCCGGCCAGCTGCTGGTGGTGCTCGGCAGCAAGGAGCAGCTGCGCCGCTTCGCCGAGCTGCTCGGCCGGGCGGTGGTGGACATGGGCACCATGACCAGCTGAGAACCCCGCTGGCAGCCGGGGCCATACGATCGCCGCCACCGCCGTTCCGCTCCGATGTCCAGCGCCGCTCCCCTTGCCGATCGGACCGCCCTGGTGACCGGCGCCAGCCGGGGCATCGGCCGGGCGATCGCCCTCGAACTGGCGGCGGCGGGGGCCGAGGTGGTGGTGAACTACGCCAGCTCCCCCGATGCGGCGGCCGAGGTGGTGGCCGCGATCGAGGCCGCCGGCGGCCGGGCCTGGAGCCACAGGGCGAATGTGGCCGATGAAGCGGAGGTGGAGGGGATGGTGAAGGCGATCCTCGAGCGCAGCGGCTCCATCGACGTGCTGGTCAACAACGCCGGCATCACCCGCGACGGCCTGCTGATGCGCATGAAGACCGCCGACTGGCAGAGCGTGATCGACCTCAACCTCACCGGCGTGTTCCTCTGCACCCGCGCGGTGAGCCGCTCGATGCTCAAGGCCCGCTCCGGCCGCATCATCAACATCACCTCGGTGGTGGCGCTGATGGGCAACCCCGGCCAGGCGAACTACAGCGCCGCGAAGGCGGGGGTGATCGGCCTGACCCGCAGCAACGCGGCGGAGTTCGCCGGGCGGGGCGTCACCGTGAATGCGGTCGCCCCCGGCTTCATCGAGAGCGATATGACCGCCGGCCTCGACCAGGATCCGATCCTGGCCGCCATTCCGCTGGGACGGATGGGCCAGCCGGCGGAAGTGGCCGGCGCCGTGCGCTTCCTGGCCACGGATCCGGCGGCGGCCTACATCACCGGCCAGGTGCTGCAGGTGGACGGCGGCATGGTGATGCGATGAGCGGGAACGTCTGAGCGCGGAGGGCTCGGTCTCATTCCGGCACCACCGGCTGCCCCAGTTCGTCGCGGAGGCGGCGGATCCGTTGCAGCAGGCGCAGCCGGCGGCTTCGGGCCGTGAGCGTGAGGAACAGGCGGATCGGCACATAGACCAGCGCCATCAGCACGCCCAGGGCCGCGATCAGCAGGAAGACCATGCCGTTGGCGCTGAAGGCCAGGCCTGTGTCCCCGCCGGCGGTGGCCGCCGCGTTGTCGATCGTCTGCTGCAGCAGATCCTCCATGGCCGGAGGCTACCGGGCCCCTCCTCTGCCTGCGCGGCCCGCGGGCCCATGTCAGGCATTCGGCTTTCCCCACCGGCCCCCCCCTGCCGCCCGGGGGGGCCCCTGTGGGAGCCTGAAAATAGCCTGCCCGCCCGCAACTGACCCGATGGCCAAGCTGATCCAGTTCTCCGATGCCTCCCGCGCTTCCCTGGAGCGGGGCGTCAATGCCCTGGCGGATGCGGTGCGGGTGACGATCGGTCCGAAGGGCCGCAACGTGGTGCTGGAGAAGAAGTTCGGCGCCCCGGACATCGTCAACGACGGGGTGACGATCGCCAAGGAGATCGAACTCGACGACCCCTTCGAGAACCTGGGCGCCAAGCTGATCCAGCAGGTGGCCGCCAAAACCAAGGACACCGCCGGCGACGGCACCACCACCGCCACGGTGCTGGCCCAGGCGATGGTGCGCGAGGGCCTGCGCAACGTGGCGGCCGGCGCCAACCCGGTGATGCTGCGCCGGGGCATGGAGAAGGCCACGGCCAGGGTAGTGGAGGGCATCGCCGCCCGCTCCCGCTCCGTGGAAGGCGAGGCCATCCGCCAGGTGGCCACGGTGAGTTCCGGCAACGACGAGGAGATCGGCCGGATGATCGCCGAGGCCGTCGACCGGGTGAGCGCCGACGGCGTGATCACCGTGGAGGAATCCAAGTCGCTGGCCACCGAACTGGAGGTGACCGAGGGCATGGCCTTCGACCGGGGCTACAGCTCCCCGTACTTCATCACCGATCAGGAGCGCCGCGAATGCGCGTTCGACAACCCGCTGCTGCTGATCACCGACCGCAAGATCGGTGCCATCGCCGACCTGGTGCCGGTGCTGGAGGCCGTGACCCGCACCGGCCGGCCGCTGGTGATCATCGCCGAGGAGGTGGAGGGTGAGGCCCTCGCCACCCTGGTGGTCAACAAGACCCGGGGGGTTCTGCAGGTGGCCGCTGTGCGGGCGCCGGGCTTCGGCGATCGCCGCAAGGCCATGCTGCAGGACATCGCCATCCTCACCGGGGCCCAGCTGATCAGCGAGGACCGGGCCATGAACCTCGACAAGGTGACCCTGGCCGATCTGGGCAGCGCCCACCGCATCACCATCACCAAGGACGACACCACGATCGTGGCCCTCGAGGATCACCGGGCCGCCGTCACCGAGCGTGTGGCCTCGATCCGGCGCGAACTGGAGGCCACCGATTCCGACTACGACCGCGAGAAGCTGCAGGAGCGCATCGCCAAGCTCGCCGGTGGCGTGGCGGTGATCAGGGTGGGGGCCCCCACCGAAACCGAGCTGCGCAACCGCAAGCTGCGCATCGAGGACGCCCTGAACGCCACCCGCGCCGCCGTCGAGGAAGGGATCGTTCCCGGCGGTGGCACCACCCTGCTGCAGCTGGCCGATGAGCTCGAACCGCTGATCGCCGCAGCCCACGGCGATCAGCGCACCGGCATGAAGATCGTGCAGCGGGCACTGACCGCCCCGGTGCACCAGATCGCCGCCAACGCCGGGGCGAACGGCGATGTGGTGGTGAACGAGATCCGTCTGCAGGGCAAGGGATTCAACGCCCTCACCGGCACCTACGACGACCTCCTCTCGGTGGGCATCCTCGATGCCGCCAAGGTGGTGCGCCTGGGGCTGCAGGATGCGGTCTCGATCGCCTCGATGCTGATCACCACCGAGGTGGTGATCGCCGACAAACCCGAGCCTCCCGCGCCTCCCGCCGGCGGCGACATGGGCGGTATGGGTGGCATGGGAGGAATGGGCGGCATGGGCATGCCCGGCATGATGTGACCCCCACCGCCGGCGCGTTGCCTACAGCGCGTTGACCAGCCGGGCGTGGATGCGGCACACCGTCATGGCCTCCCGGGGTGGAGACGCGCAGAGCTTCCCAAGCTCCCGGTTCAGGGCCTGAACCTGGGTCAGGTGGTACGAATTCAGCGGCAGTCCGAGCAGGGTGGATCCGAACAGCACCACTCCGGTGCAGGTGCCGGTGATCCACCAGGGAAGAAGAAGGCGTCGATTCTCCATGGCAACTCCCGGTAGGGGACCAGGGGCGAGCCGGGCGGTGGGAGCGAACCCATCGCCCTCCCGCCACGGGGGCAAGCTGATCCCATCGTGAACCTCAGGCGTCCCGCTCTGGCAGGACGTCAAGAAAGTTTTGTGATCGCCATCAGCGTGACGTTCCAGACGGCGTCATCGCCCCCACGTAGGCACTCACCTGCAGATCCACTCCCGTGATCGCCGTGCCCACCACCACCGCATCCGCCCCCGCCGCCAGGGCCCGGGCAGCGTCCTGAGGGCTGGCGATCCCGCCCTCGCAGATCAGGGTCACCGCCGGCGGCAACTCCCGCCTCAGGGGCCCGAGCAGATCCCAGGCAGGTGGACGCAGGCCGGCCGTGGCCTCGGTGTAGCCATAGAGGGTGGTGCCCACCCAGACACAGCCCAGTCCAGCGGCCCGCACCCCGGCCTCCAGGGAATCCACGTCCGCCATCAGCGGGGCCCCCAGCTCGTCGCGGCTGCGGGCGATCAGTTCCGCCAGATCCTGCCCGCCCGGCCGGTGGCGGTCGGTGGCGTCGAGGGCAATCACGTCCGCCCCGGCGGCCCACACCGCGCGGATCTCGGCCCAGCCCGGGGTGATGTACACGGGGCTGCCTGGATGGACCCGCTTCCACAGGCCCACGATCAGGGCCTCGGGACAGCGGCGGCGCACGGCGCCGATGTGTTCCGGGCTCTCGAGACGCACACCGATGGCCCCGCGCGCCAGGCTGGCCTCCGCCATGGCCGCGATCACGGCCGGGTCGCGCATCGGGGAACCCTCCGGGGCCTGCACCGAAACGATCAGGCCCCCGGCAAGGGTCTCGGCAGTGGGGAGGGTCATCGGGGCGATCCGAAGGGGAAGCTCAGGAGGCCCTGCGCAGATCCTCGTTCGGATCGGGCAGCCACATCCGCAGATCCGCCAGGTCGGCCGGTGCCGGAGCAGGCCGGGTGGCACGGGGCAGGCGGGGAACCGTGAGACGCGGCCGAGCCTGCAGCCGCTCCGTGGCCATCGCCGAGGAGGCCATGGGGAAGGCGGGGAGCGGTGGAGCCAGGGTGGGGCTGGCCAGCGGCAGGGGAGCCCGTGGGGAAGGCTCCGCGGGAGGCGGCACCTCGGCCGGGTGGGGGGTGGCGGTCTCCAGAGCGTCCAGGGCCTCCTCAGGCTCCAGGCAGGCACCGGCGGAGGAACCCGCCAGCCCTTCCCACATCTCCTCCAGGCAGTCCCGCAGCAGCACCAGGGTTCGGCTCACCAGCCGACGGGCCCGGGCCGGCGCGCTGCGCAGCAACGGTTCCGGTGGCGGCGGCAACGAAGCGGGAAGCGAAACGGGGAGTGGGTCGGCATCCTCGACCGGCGGTGCCGCGCTGGCCTCCTGCCAGGGCAGGGGAGGCATCGGGATGGCGAACGGCGGGAAGGAAGGGGGTTGTTCGGGCTCGCCGATCCCATCCGCGTAGTCGGCCAGGGCCTCATCCAGCACCTCACGCGGGGAGAAGCCGGCGGCGCCGCTGTCCCAGGGAACCACGCTCTCAAGCTGCAACCAGGCCAGAGCCTCCGGCTCCAGGGCGGGGGGCAGGCTGGTGGTCCAGAAGTGGCGGAGGGAATCCAGTCCGCGGCGATGCACCCACACCTCCACCAGGCGGCGGAGGCAGGTCCCGTCCCGCCCCTGGATGGCCTGAATCAGCTGGTCGGCCGGATCCGGCCGGGGAGCAGGCGAACGACGCGGGACGACTTCGGGATCGGGCACGGGATCAGGGCTTCAGGTCAGCTTGCGGTCCAGCAGGGGCCGGATCGCCAGGAACAGTCCTGCGGAAAGGACGGCCAGAAGTCCCAGACAGGTGCCCGCGGTGAGCGACCCGTAGGGAGCGTTCAGGACGACGTCGCCGAGGTGGAAGGAACCGCTGTAGACGGCTCGGATCGGTTCAATCGCGAAGGTAAGGGGATTCAGGGCCGCCAGCCAGCCCAACCAGGGGGGCATGAACGAAATCGGTGCCAGGGCGGTGCTGGCGAACAGGAGCGGAAGATTGGCCACGAAGATCACCGCGATCAGCTCGATGTGGCCGGGGAGGGCGAAGGCCAGCCCGAGGCTCAGGGCCGTCACAGCGAAGACCAGCAGCAGCAGGGTGACCAGCACGACCAGCAGGCCGGTGCCTCCGGGCCAGCCGTAGCCCAGAAGCGCCGCGGTGAGCATGATCGCCAGGCTCTGCACCAGGCTCATCGCCGTGATGTAGAGCACCGACGCCAGCACGATCGAACTGCGGGAGCGCAGGGGAGCCACCAGCAGGCGGTTCAGGAAGCCGAACTCCCGGTCGAACATCAACGGCAGGCCGGCATTGAGGGCACCGCTGAAGGCGGTGAACACGATCACCCCGGCCCCGAGGAAGCGTCCGTAGCTGGTTCCACCGGGCAGCAGGCCTTCGGGCGCCCTGGAGAACAGGGCGCCGAACAGCAGCAGCCAGATCAGGGGCTGGAGCACCCCCGCCACCAGCGTGGAGGGGCGGCGCACCAGCTGCACGAACAGGCGACGGCAGAGGGCCAGGGTTTCCTGGCTGATCTCCGCCAGGGCCGACGGTTCGGCAGCGGGGCCGGCGGCGGCGATCGGAGGGCTCGCGCTGGTCATCGGGAGAGGGGGCGGACGAAAGGGGGAGCTGGATGGGGATGGGGAACTCAGCGCATCGCCTGCTTGCGCTCGGCCTTGGCATCCCGCAGGCCGGCCACGGAGAGCTCCGCATCCATCAGGGTTCGGCCCGTGGCCTGAAGGTACACGTCATCGAGGCTGGGGCGGCTCTGGGAGAGGGCGAAGACCGGCAGCCGCGCCTCGGCCAACTGGCTGCGCAGACGCTCCACCACGCCGTCGTTCTCGACCACCAGGTTCAGGGAGAAGCCCTGGGCGCGGTTCACCACCACCCGGCTGACGCCCTGGCAGTCCTTCAGAAGCCGCCGGACCCGTTCGGCCTCCTCCGCGTCGCTGAACTCCCGCACCCGCAGGGTGACGCGATCGCCGCCCAGGGCAGCCTTGAGCTCCTGGGGCGGCCCTTCGGCGATCACTCGCCCGGCTTCGAGGATCGCCAGGCGGTCGGCCAGGGCGTCCACCTCTTCGAGGTAGTGGCTGCTGAGCAGCACCGTGGTGCCCTGATCACGCAGCTGGCGCAGCACCTGCCAGATGGCGGCCCGGCTCTCGATGTCGAGGCCCACCGTGGGCTCATCCAGCACCAGCAGCTTCGGCCGGTGGAGCAGACCGGCCGCCAGATCCAGCCGGCGGCGCATGCCACCGGAGTAGGTGCCGCAGCGCCGGTCGATCCAGTCGTCCATCACCAGCAGGTCGATCAGTTCGGAGATGCGAGCGTCGCGGTCGCTGGCTCGCAGGTGGTAAAGGTCCCCCTGCAGCTGCAGCAGTTCGCGACCGGTAAGGATCTTGTCGAGCGCCACCTCCTGGGCCACGTAGCCGAGCAGGCGACGCACGGCACGGGGCTCGGCCAGCGCATCGATGCCCGCCACATGAACGGAACCGGCATCGGGCGCCAGCAGGGTGCAGAGAATGCGCAGGGCCGTGGTCTTGCCGGCCCCGTTGGGGCCGAGCAGCCCGTAGAGACAGCCGGCTGGAACGGAGAGACAGAGGTCGTCGAGGGCCTGGACCGGCTGGGACTTCCTGCCACCGCCATAGCGCTTGCTGAGGTGCTGCAGCTCGATCAAGCCTGGTCTGCTCCCGTTCGCTGGAGGGGAGATCAATCTAGGCAGCGGCCGCGGCGGGCAGCCGGTGGAGAACCGCCAGCAGCAGGCCGGGGTCCAGGGCCGAGGCCGGGGCCGTGCGAGCCAGCACCAGCAGCAGACAGATGCCGAACAGATAGAGGATCGACCAGCGGAAGAGATTGCGGGCGGGCTGGGCCTCCTCCGGGCTGCGCTGGAGACGGCCGCTGAGCTGCAGCAGGCGGCCGTTGAACGGCAGCACCAGCAGCCCGTAGAGCCAGCCGCCCGTGGGGAGGACGAGGATGCCAGCCAGGCTCAGGGCCACGGTGATCCAGCTGTAGCAACCGATCGCCCGGGCGGTCGCCGCCTCGCCCTTGACCACCGGCAGCATCGGGATGCCCACCGAGCGGTAGTCGTCGCGCAGGAGCAGGGCGAGGGCCCAGAAATGGGCCGGGGTCCAGACCATTACCAGGGAGAACAGCCACCAGCCGCCCCAGCCCAGGTGACCGCTGGCCGCCGCGGCCCCCACGAGGGGCGGGATGGCGCCGGCGACGCCGCCGATCACGATGTTCTGGGTGGTGCGCGGCTTGAGCAGGGCGGTGTAGAGCAGCACGTAGCTGCACAGCCCCAGCAGGGCGAGGGCCGCGGCCAGGGCGTTGACGAGCGTCACCAGCAGCAGCACCGAGCCGGTGGTGAGCGCGATGGCCAGCAGGAAAGCCTGGCGCTGGGCCAGGCGGCCCGAGGGCAGGGCGCGGCGGCTGGTGCGCTGCATGCGTCCGTCGAGCTCCTGTTCCCAGAGGCAGTTGAGGACCCCGGCCGCGGCCGAGGCCATCGCACCGCCCGCCAGGGTGGCCAGCAGGCGCTGGGGATCGAGGGGCCAGGCCGCGGTCAGGGCCATGCCCCCGATGGTGGTGGCCAGCAGCAGGGGGATCAGGCGGGGCTTGGCGACCTCCAGCCAGGCCGGCAACCGCACAGAACGGGGAACGTCGGCGACGGGCCGGGACGGCGCGGAGTGGAGGGGTGCACTAACCACGAAGGGCCTCGCTGAGGAAGGAGGGGGACGGAGCCAGGGACGTGAGCTGCGGAGCAGAAGGCCGCAGCAGCCCCCTGCCCCAGAGGGCACCGATCAGGGCCACCAGCAGGGCCGCCACCAGCTGATGGGCTGCGGTGACCGCCGGCTGGCTCAGCTGCAGCCGCAGGCTCAGGATCCCGAGGGCCACCTGGGCCGCCACCAGAAGCAGGGCCACAAGGGAGAGGCGCCGCAACGGGGCCTGGGGCGCGGGGAGCCCGAGCGACAGCGCGGCGAGCACCAGGAGCGACAGCGCCGCAGGCCAGGCCCCCAGCCGATGCAGGAGGAGCCAGCGACACGACTCACCGGCGGCGAAGCAGCGCTCGGCCGCCCAGCGACTGGCCATGGCGCCACCCAGCAGGCACTGCGCCGGCACCAGAAGCCCTGCCAGCAGGGCCGCCAGCTTCCAGGGGAGCGAGAGGAGTGGCAGAGCTTGCGGGTCCAAGGCCCCCAGAAGCGCCTGGTGCAGAGCCGCCATGCCGAACACCAGGGCGAGGGCGGTGGCCAGATGGGCCGTGACGGTGGAGGCCTCGAGCAGGTGGGTCACGGTGAGGGCCCCGAGGGCACCCTGAACGGCCACCAGGGCGAGGGCGACGGTGGCGGCCCATGGCAGCCAGCCGGGCAGCCGGCGGCGCTGCAGCCAGCTCACGGCACCGAGCACCAGCAGGGCCACCCCCACCACAAAGGCGTCGAGGCGGTGAAACCATTCCAAGAACACCTGAAGGTTCATCTGGCGCCCCGGCAGCAGGCTGCCGTAGCAGAGAGGCCAGTCCGGGCAGGCCAGACCGGCCTCCATCACCCGGGTGACGCCGCCGATCACCACCAGGGCGATCAGCGCTACCACCAGATGGCCGCAGAGCAGGGCCAGGGCGCCGAGCAGTCGCTGGCCGGGCTGTCGCTGGCCAGGCGGCTGGCCAAGCGGCTGGCCAAGCGATTGTTGTGGGGAAACCGTGACCAGGGCCCGCGTGCACTGAGGATGCACAAGTTAGCGATTCCACTGAGATGAGCGATCCCGCACATCTCAGGGTCAGCCTGTGAATTTTGGCGGCAATCGTCACGCTCCACACCGCAGCACTCGCGCACCAGGATCAGGGCCCATAGGCTGAACGTCGGATTCGCCCGCCAGCGGGGCTCACCGTGACGATCCCCTCCCCCCTGATCACCCTGCTGCTTGGCATGGGGCTGGTTCTGGCCGGTCTCTGGATCGGGCAGAACGTTTCACTGTTGCCCGTCGACGCCAGCGTGAATGCGCCGGTCTACGACGATCTCTTCCGTGTTCTTTTCAGCATCGGTTCGATCCTTTTCCTCGGGATCGTCGGCTTGCTGGTGTATAGCCTCGTTCGCTTCCGGCGCCGTGCGGGTGAGCTGGGTGACGGGGTGGCGATCGAAGGCAATCTTCCCCTTGAAATCGTGTGGACGGCGATCCCCGCGATCGTGGTGCTGTTTGTTGGTATCTACAGCTACGACATCTACGAGCGCATGGGAGGAATGGTTCCTCTCCATGACCACAGCGCCATGCACGCCGCCGCCATGGCCGCCGCCGACGCTTCCACAGGCGACGCAGGCCCGGCGTTGGCTGTGGTGAACGCCCCGTCTGACGAAAGGATCTGGGGCGGCATCGCCAATGCCGGCATGGACGCGGGTGCTGCCCTTGGCCCGCCCCTTTCCGTGGATGTCACGGCGATGCAGTTCGCCTTTCTGTTTCATTACCCCGACGGGGATTTCATCAGCGGAGAACTGCACGTTCCCGCCGGTCGCCCGGTGGAACTGCGCATGAAGGCCAACGATGTGATCCATGCCTTCTGGGTGCCCCAGTTCCGGCTCAAGCAGGACGTGATCCCAGGCCAGCCGACGCTGCTGAGCTTCACGGCCACCCGGCCGGGCAGCTACCCCATCGTCTGCGCCGAGCTCTGCGGCCCCTATCACGGCGGCATGCGCTCCACCGTGGTGGTGCATGAGGACGATGACTTCGAAGCCTGGCTGACGAAGAACCGTCCGGCCCCCGTCACCGTCAGCGCCTCCCGGGCCACCCCCTTCGCCTGAATTCCCTTCCGGCCGTCCCGCCACCCCTTTCGCCACGCCCACCCTCACGCCACGCCGCTCTTCCACCATGACCGTCGCCAGCCCCACCGACTTCGAGGCCGGCAGCCTGCAACCCGAGGGCTGGCTGCGTTATTTCAGTTTCAGCCTCGATCACAAGGTGATCGGTCTTCAGTACCTGGTGACCGGCTTCGTCTTCTACCTGATCGGCGGAGCCCTGGCCGGTGTGATCCGTACGGAGCTGGCCAGCCCGATCAGTGATTTCGTCAGCCGCGACGTCTACAACCAGATCCTCACCCTCCATGGCACGGTGATGATCTTTCTCTGGATCGTGCCGGTGGTCAACGGTGCCTTCGGCAACTATCTGATCCCCTTCTACGTGGGCGCCCGGGACATGGCCTTCCCCCGCCTCAATGCGGTGGCCTTCTGGCTGATCCCCCCCGCCGGCATCCTGCTGATCGGCAGCTACTTCATCAGTGGTGGTGCAGCGCAGTCGGGCTGGACCGCCTATCCACCCCTGAGTCTCACCACACCGGCCCTGGGTCAGGTGCTCTGGATTCTGAGTGTGCTGCTGCTCGGGGGAAGTTCGATCTTCGGGGGCATCAACTTCATCGCCACGATCCTCAAGCTGCGGCGGCCAGGGCTGAAGTTGATGCACCTGCCAATGTACTGCTGGGCCATGCTCGGCACCAGTCTGCTCGTGGTGCTGTCCACGCCGGTTCTGGCGGGCACCCTGATCCTGCTGAGCTTCGACATCGTTGCCCACACCGGTTTCTTCAACCCCAGCCTGGGGGGCAACGTGGTGGTGTATCAGCATCTGTTCTGGTTCTATTCCCACCCGGCCGTGTACATCATGGTCTTGCCGGCCTTCGGGCTGGTGAGCGAGATCCTGCCCGTGCACGCCCGCAAGCCCCTGTTCGGCTACACCACGATGGTGTATTCGATCATGGGCATCGTGGTGCTGGGGTTGATCGTGTGGGCGCACCACATGTTCACCAGCGGCACTCCGCCCTGGATGCGCCTGTTCTTCACCATCGCCACCTCCTTCATCGCCGTTCCCACCGGCATCAAGTTCTTCAACTGGCTCGCCACCCTCTGGGGAGGACGCATCGCCCTCAACAGCGCCATGCTGTTCTCCTGCGCCTTCATCGTGAACTTCGTGTTCGGCGGCATCACCGGCATCGCCCTGGCCCAGGTGCCCTTCGACATCCACGTGCACGACACCTACTTCGTGGTGGGCCATTTTCACTACATCGTGTACGGCGGCACGGTGTTCGTGATTTTCAGTGCCCTGTATCACTGGTATCCCAAGTTCACCGGCAGACTGCTGAACGAGGACCTGGGCCGCCTCCACTTCCTGCTCACCTTTCTCGGCTTCAACCTCTGCTTCGCCCCCCAGCACTGGCTGGGCCTCAACGGCATGCCCCGACGGGTCGCCGAGTACGACCCCGCCTTCACCACCTGGAATCAGGTGAGCAGCGTCGGTGCCCTGCTGATGGCCATCAGCACCCTGCCCCTTCTGATCAACGTGATTCTCAGCGCCTATCGGGGCCAGCCGGCGGGCGACAACCCCTGGAGAGCCCTCACCCCGGAATGGCTCACCAGTTCCCCGCCACCGGTTGAGAACTGGGTGGGGGAGGCCCCCCTGGTCACCCACCCCTACGGCTACGGCACACCCGAGGGCCAGCTGGATCTGGCCGCCGCCAGCGGCAGCGAACTCTGGCAAGCCAGCCAGCGCTGATCCAGAAGCGTCAACCCACCTCTTGTCTGCCCGGTTCTCCTCGCGCTCCACGCTCCTGCCATGACAAGCCTCACACCCGAAACCTCAACGGCCGCCGGTGCGATGGCCCTGAGCGCTCACCAGCTCGACAGCCATGGAGCAGAGCACGGCGAAGGCCACGCCGATGTACGCCTGTTCGGCCTGGCCACCTTCCTGATCGCCGACGGCATGACCTTCGCCGGCTTCTTCGCCGCCTACCTCACCTTCCGGGCGGTCAATCCCCTGCCGGCGGATGCCACCTACGAACTGGAACTGCTGCTGCCCACGATCAACACGGTGCTGCTGCTGGTGAGCAGCGTCACCTTCCACCGGGCCGGTCGCCGTCTGATGGGCGGCGACGGGGAAGGGGCCAGGCTCTGGCTGCTGGTGACGGGGGCGCTGGGCGCGGCCTTCCTGGCCGGCCAGATGGTGGAGTACTTCCATCTGCCCTTCGGCCTCACCGACAACCTCTACGCCAGCACCTTCTACGCGCTCACGGGCTTCCACGGCCTGCACGTGACCCTGGGGGTGATCTGCATCCTGATCGTCTGGTGGCAATCGCGTCAGGCCGGACGCATCAGCGCCGCCAATCCCTTCGGACTGGAGGCCGCCGAGCTGTACTGGCACTTCGTTGATGGCATCTGGGTGGTGCTGTATGGCCTTCTCTATCTGCTCTGACCCCCATTCGAGCCCCCTTGCCGTTCCGGCTCGGGAATCGGCAGAATCGGAACACCCTCAAAGGCGTGCCGGCAATGCCTCCGACAGGCCGCATGTTCCCCTCGTCTACCAGTGCATCCATCAACGGAGACGATGGCGTCGGCTCCGATGGTCCCAATCACGGGCGTGAGGGCAACCCTGTGATGCTCGAAGGCAAGGCTCTTCTCGACAAGGCCCGCTCCCTCGGCAACCGCCCCGAGGACCAGATCGCCCGGGCCTGCGGCTACGTCGGCCCCAGCGGCCGGGTGCTCAAGAAGAGCTTCTACCGGGCCCTTGTGAGCGCCAAGGGCTATGCCGTACCTTCCACCACCACCGGCGGCGCCGGCAAGGGTCGTCAGGCCGAGTTCCGCACGCGGGTGCACGGTAACGGCAACCTGCTGATCGGTCAGGCCTACACCCGCCGCATGGGATTGAGCCCGGGCCAGGAGTTCCGGATCGAACTGCACAAGGAAACCGGCTCGATCTGGCTGCTGCCGATCGAGCCGGGTCATGGCGAGGGCGAAGGCGACAGCCCGGCGGACTGAACGCCTGCGCACCCGGCTCCGGCCCCGGGTCATTCGGGTTCGGGGTGGAAGCTGGCGCTGAAGGTGAGCAGATCGATGCCGCTGAACAGGAAGCTGATGCCCACCAGCGTGCCCAGCACCCACAGCAGGCTCAACTCCTTCATCGTCAGGATCAGCAGGCCCAGCAGCAGGGTCACGATCCCGTTGGTCAGCCCCCATCCCCAGCCCTTCACCTGACGGTGGGTGAGCGCCACCAGGATCGATACCAGCCCTTCCGCCACGAACACCACCCCGATCGCCAGGGCCAGGGCCGCCACCTGGGTTGCGGCGGCGGCCGGGCCGCCGGCGAGCTGGCGGATCATCCAAAGACCGGCCACCAGGAAGAGGGTGGCGACCACCAGACGCCAGAAGGCGATCGAGCCGCTGAGGCGCGGCGAGCGGGTGAGTCCGTTGATCCAGCCGATGATCCCGCCCACAAGAAACGACACGGCCACCACCGCGGTGACCCACACCGAGGCGATCACCGGAAAGATCAGGGAGAGAACGCCGAGCACCAGCAGCACGATGCCCTCGGCCAGGGTGAAGCTGCGCAGGGCCGAGCTGGTGGGAGCCACCAGGCGGCCCGGCGGTGTGGCGAGCGGGGAGGGATCGGGGGCCATGGTGTGCGTCGCGACCATCCGGAACCTAGGCAGGTCGGCCGGAGTGCGCCATCCGCTCAGAGCCAGCCCTGCCGGGCCAGCCAGTCCGGGGTGATGGGTTCGGGCGCAGGCACTGGCGGGGCAGCGGTCGATCCGGCCAGCAGCCGTTCGGTGTACTTCGCCAGCAGATCCGCCTCGAGATTCACCGCATCCCCCACCCGCCGCTGCCCCAGGGTGGTGACGGTCCAGGTGTGGGGAATCACGGCGATCCAGAAGCTGGCGCCGGAGGGGTCACAGCCCGCCACCGTGAGGCTGATGCCGTCGACGGCCACGCTGGCCTTCTCGCAGACGTAGCGGCCGTAGGCGGGATCACACCAGGCCAGCTCGAGATGCCAGGAGGCGGGCCGGCGCTCGATCGCCCGCACCACCCCCTGGCCATCCACATGGCCGCTCACCAGATGGCCCCCCAGCCGGTCGCTCAGACGCAGCGCCGGCTCAAGATTCACCGCCGCCCCCGCGGCCGCCCTGGCGGCCAGGGTGGTGCGGCCCAGGGTCTCCTCGCTCACGTCCGCCAGGAAACCCCGATCGCCTTCCAGTCGCTCAGCAACGGTGAGACACACCCCGTCCACCGCCACGCTGTCGCCGAGGGCCAGGGGGCCGAGGGCGCCGGGCTCCGTCCTCACCCCCACGCCGGCCGCCGCGCGCTCCAGCCGGCCGACGGCCTGGACCAGTCCGGTGAACATCGCGGTCCTGCAGGGATTCCACTGGCCATAATCGTTTCACGGACGCCGGCGCACGCCAGGGGGAACGGTCACGCCATGGTGGAGATGAGCGTCACCGGCATCGCCCTCGATGCGGCCAGCCGCAGCCCGATCGTGCTGCTCCGGGACCCCTCCGGCCGCCGCCAGGTACCGATCTGGATCGATCAGGCCCAGGCCCAGAACATCCTCGCCGGTCTCAACGGCGAGCGTCCGCCCCGGCCCCTCAGCCACGACCTGATGGCCAGCCTGCTGGAGGTGGCGGGACTGAAACTGGAGCGGGTGGTGATCCACGCGATCGAGGACAGCACCTTCCGGGCCGTGCTCAAGCTCGAGGGCAGCGACGGCACGATCCACGAGCTCGACGCCCGCCCGAGCGATGCCATCGCCCTGGCGCTGCGCACAGGCAGCAGCATCTGGATGCTGGAGGAGGTGGTGGCCGATGCCTCGATCCCGGTGGATGCCGAGGCCGACGCCGAGGACCTGGCCGATTTCCGCCGCTTCCTCGATCGCACCAGCCCCGCCGAGCTGATCCGCAACCTGGGCAAGGCCTCGCCGGAGAGCGACACCCCCCCCGGCCCGGAGAGCGGCGGCACGCCTGAGGAAGGATCCGGCGACGAGGGCCGTGCCGGCCCCGTCTGAGCCCGAGGAGACGGGCGGGGCGGTCACCCGGCCCTTCGGCCGCCGGGGTCGCCCCGTCTCCCTGTTCACCCTGGGCACCATGCGGGCCCTCGAGAGCCCCGCGGCGATGGCGGCCGTGCTGGAACGGGCCGTGGCGGTGGGCATCAACCATCTGGAGACCGCCCCGGCCTACGGCCCGGCGGAGTCGTTCCTGGGCCAGGCCCTGGCGGCCCTGGAGCGGCGGGATCCAGGCGCCCGCGCCGCCCTGGTGCTCACCAGCAAGATCCTTCCGGAACTGGGGCTGGCGGAAGGGCGCCAGGCCCTGCGCGCCTGCCTGGGGCGGCTCGGTGTCGAGCGGCTCGACAACCTGGCGGTGCATGGCCTCAACACCCCCGAGCACCTGGCCTGGAGCCTGCGGGGGGAGGGGGCGGAGCTGCTGGCCTGGGCGGAGGGGGAAGGGCTCGTGCAGCAGGTGGGGTTCTCCAGCCATGGCGATGACGCCCTGATCACCGCGGCGCTGGAGAGCGGGCGCTTCGGATTCTGCAGCCTGCATCTGCACCTGTTCGATCGCCAGCGGCTGCCCCTGGCCAAGGCCGCCCTGGCCGAGGGCCTGGGCGTGATGGCGATCTCCCCCGCCGACAAGGGAGGGCGGCTCTACGACCCGCCACCGGAGCTGCAGCAGGACTGCGCCCCCTTCCAGCCGCTGGAGCTGGCCTACCGGTTTCTGCTGGCGCAAGGGATCAGCACCCTCACCCTCGGGGCCGCCCAGCCGGATGATCTGGTGTGGGCGCAGCGGCTGGCCCGGAGCGACGGCCCGCTGACGCCCGCGGAACGGCAGGCGCTGGAGCGGCTGGAGCAGGCCGGACGGCAACGGCTGGGCCGTGACCGCTGCGGCCAGTGCCGGGCCTGCCTGCCCTGCCCCTCCGGGGTTCCGATCCCGGCGCTGCTGCGCCTGCGCAACCTGGCGGTGGGGCACGGAATGGAGGCCTTCGCCGGCGAGCGCTACAACCTCATCGGCCGGGCCGGCCACTGGTGGGAACAGCACGACGCCTCGGCCTGCGTCCGCTGCGGCGAGTGCCTGCCGCGCTGCCCGCTGGAGCTGCCGATCCCCGATCTGCTGGCCGACACCCACCGCCGGCTGGCGGCCGCGCCGCGGCGGCGGCTCTGGGGCTAGCCGGGAGGAGGGGCCGCCGCGTCCCAGAGCTGCTGCAGGGCCTGGCGCTCCTGGGGCGGCAGGGGTGGCAGATCCCGCCAGCGCTCCTGCACGGCGGCGGGGGGGAGCAGCAACTCGGCCACCGCCGCGGGAAACCCCTGCAGGGCCTGCTGCAGCAGCGGGCGCGGCAGGGGCGGCACCCAGCCCGCGGCCAGCAGGCGCGGCAGCAGGGGAGGCTCCAGGATCTCCGCCAGCCAGTCGATCGGGGGAACCGGCCCGTCGCCGGCGGGGCGGAGCAGCAGGTTCCAGGCCAGGGGCCCGCCCTCCGCCGGCAACACCACCTGCAGGCGCGGATCGCTGCGCAGCAGGGGCACCACCCGGTGACGCGGCAGCACGGCCGCCTCGGCGGGGCCGCTCAGCAGCAGGCTGAGGCCATCGCGATCGTCGCTGGCGGTGGCCTGGGCCCGCAGGCGCCGCAGGCGCTCCGGATCCCGCTCCATCAGGGCGATGGTGACCCGGGGGCTGGAGGGAAGGACCACCTTGCCGGCGAGGCTGGGATCGAGCAGCAGGTCCCAGCCGTCGGCGGCGCGGGCGGCGAGATCGGGCCGGTCCTTCAGCACCAGCACCCAGGGGGAAACGGACCAGGGCCAGGCCAGGACCGGCGATCCCTCGGGGGCGAACAGCCGCTGCACCGGGGCGGAGAAGGGGGCCAGCCGGGCGAGGAGGGCCGGGGTGCCGATCGGCTGCAGGGAGGGGCGGGGAAGGGTGCTGGCCCAGCCATCCCCCAGCTGGAGCAGGGCCGGACGGGAAGGGGCGGGAGCTGATCCCGCCGCCGGCTGCAGCGCCGCCCGCACGGCGGCGGGATCATCGAGCTGGCGCAGCCGCCAGGGGCGGGGCAGGCGCCGGGCCCAGCCGGACGGCAGTTCCCCCCGTACCGCCAGCAGCTCGGCGCCGCCGGCCCCGCAGCCCCCCAGCAGGGTGAGGGCCGGAAGCCCCAGGCCGTTGGAGGCGGCCAGGCGCAACAGGGTGCGGCGGGGGAGGAGGCGCTCAGCCATCCGGGGACGGTAGACCGGAGCGCTCCAGGGCCCGGCAGGCCCGGTCGCAGGCCCGGGCCAGGGCAGCGGGAGAGCGGCCGCTCAGCTGCCAGAGCAGGGCCAGTCCCCCTGCCCCCACGCCCTCTTTCACGTAGCCCCGCTCATAGTCGGCCAGAGCCGGGTGGATCGGATCGTGAAAGCGCAGATCGGCCGCGAAGGCGACGGGCTCCACGTCCCAGTGCGCACCGATGCGCCGCAGCAGCAGGGGCAGATCGCTGCCGGCCTCGTCCGCCACCCAGGCCGTGGTGCCGACGGCCGCCAGGGCGGCCAGGGCGGGCCGCAGCGCCGTCGGAGCCACGGCCAGCGCCAGGGCCAGCACCGCGGCCATCTGGCTGCCCCCGGCCAGCATCACCGGCACATCGGCGGCGGCGGCGGCGAGCAGCAGGCCGGCGGCGAGCGGCTGCATCGGATCGCCCACCGCCGCCACCACGGCGAGGGGATCGGCGGGGCGGCCGGCGGCCGCCAGACCCCGCGCCACCAGCTCGGCCTTGTCGGCATGGACGGGGGCGTGGAGGCTGCCGCTCACCAGGCCATCGGCCTCCACCCCCAGCCCTCGGAGCAGCGCCAGGGCCGTGGTGGTGCCCCCCGGCACGCACTCGGCCAGCAGCAGCGGCGGGGCGCCGGATTGCCCGGCCAACCGAGCCCCCCAGCGCCGCCCCAGGGCCAGAAGATGGTCCACCCGCCCGGGCGCCATCGCCGCCCCCCCGCTCAGGCAGGCGGCCGGTCCATCGCCGGCGGGAGAGCCCGGCCGCAGGTGGGGCACGGCGGGAGCCACGGGACAGCCCAGATCCACCACCAGCGGCGTCAGCCCCAGCTCCCTCACCACCACATGGGCGATCAGCGCCGGCGACACCCCCGCCGGCAGAGGCGGCAGCGCATGGGGCCGCTCGGCCTCCGGACCGAGGAGCAGCAGTTCGGCATCGGCGGCGGCGGTGCGCCGACGCGACTCCGGCGTGGCCCCCGCGGCCGAGATGCCGGGGACCTCGGCGGTGAGGGTGGCGGCCAGCAGCAGCAGCACCCGGGTGGTCGCCCAGTCGCTCGACCAGCGCGCCTGCCAGGCCGTCGCGGCGGAGGCATCACCGGCCAGGCGGCGCAGGGGGCTCAAAGGGGATCGAGGGCCACCAGCGAGCGCAGCAGGGGAGGGGGTTCGCTGATCGGCGCCTTCAGACGCGGAAAGATCCAGTAGGCCACCGCATGCAGACACAGCACCACCAGCAGGTTCTGGACCAGCACCAGCAGGAGGGCCGCCACCTGCACCTGGGCCAGGTCGAGGCCGGGCCCGAGCCCCAGCAGGCCCGCCAGACGATCCAGCAGGCCCGCGGCGGCGGTGGTGATCACCACCCAGAGGTTGTCACCCACCAGCACCGACAGCACCGCCACCCGAACCAGGAACCCCGCCGCCCCGATCAGCGCCCCCAGCGAGAGGGTGATCCACCAGCTGAGACGCTGCCGCCAGCCCCAGCCCAGCCAGAGGGCCAGCAGGCCGTAGGGGAAGAGCACCAGCGGGCCGCGGATCGGCCCCATCAGGGCCACCAGCAGCAGGGTGGTGACCACCATGCCCTCGAGGGCGCAGCGACCGCCGTGGCGGAGCTGAAGCAGGGCGAGCGGAAGGGGCAGGGCCAGACGGAACAGGGGGCTGCCCACCGGCAGGTAGTAGAGGGCCACCCAGAGGAGGGCGGTGGAAGCCGCCAGATAGGCCGTGTCCGTGAGCTGGCGGGCCTGGCGTTGGCTGAGGGGAGGGGAGGACATCGGCCGCTCAGCGGGGTGCGGGCGCCGGCCGCACCGCCGGGGCTCCGCCCGGAGCAGCTTGAGGGCCGGCGGGGGCACTGGCGCCGTTCATCCGCTCGATCGTCTCCACCTCGAACGGCACACCGGCGGCCCGCAGGGCCTGGGTGACGCCTTCGGCCGGGGCGGCCGGGTCGGCCAGGGGCAGGCGCAGGGTGATGCGATAGGGGGCCGTGGCGGCGGGCCGGACCGGAGCGGTGGCCGCCGGCGGGCGGGCCGGCTGGGGCGAGGGGCGGGCCGCCGCCGGAGGAGCCGAGCCTGGCGGCCGGGCGGTGGGGGACGTGGCGGGGGCGGCAGCCCCCGGGGAGCCGGCGCGGGGCGCCTGGGGCGCAGCCGGAGTGGGCGGCACGGTGGCGGGAGTCGGCCGGGGGCTGCCGGAGGCAGGGGCCGGAGCCTGAGGCGACGCCGGCGTGTCCGCGGCAGGGCTGCCCGGGAAGCTGGCCGAGAGACGGTCACCGAAGGAGGTGCCCTGGCAGCCCGCCAGCAGCAGGGGAAGAACCAGGGCCGCGGCCCGCAGGGGGAACATCAGCTGTCGGCCGCCTTGATCACCCGCACGGCACTGGCCCGCAGACGCCCGGTCTTGGTGGTGGCCGGGGGCTTGCGGGCGGCGGTGGCGGCCGGCTTCTTGGCGGCGGCCTTGCGGGTGGTGGTGGTTGTCTTGGCGGTCGTCCGGCCCTTGCCCTTGGCGGTGGCGGCCTTGGCCGCCAGCAGCTCCTGGGCCTGCTCGAGGGTGAGGGTGTCGGCGGTGGTGCCCTCCGGCAGGGAGGCGTTCACCTTCCCCTGCTTCACGTAGAGGCCGTACGGACCATCGAACAGCTGGATCGCCTCGTCAGCCCCCTCCGGGGTGCCCAGATCCTTGAGGGCGGTGCGGCCGCCCCGGCCGCGCTTGGGCTGGGCGAGCAGCTCCAGGGCGCGGCTGAGGCCCACCGCCAGCACATCGTCCTCGGCCTTGAGGGAGCGGTAGTCCTTCTCGCCCTTGCCCTTGTGGTGCACCACGTAAGGGCCGAAGCGGCCCAGGCCCGCCTCGATCCGACCGCCCTCGGGGTGCTCGCCCAGCAGGCGGGGGAGACGCAGCAGGCCGAGGGCATCCTCCAGGGTCAGGTCTTCGGGCTTGACGCCCTTGGGCAGCGAGGCCCGCTTGGGCTTGGGGTTCTCCTCGCTCACCTGACCGCGCTGCACGTAGGGGCCGTACTGCCCGAACAGCAGATACACGGCATCCCCGGTTTCGGGGTCTTCGCCGAGGGACTCGGGGCCCTCCGCCTTCTGCCTGAGGATCAGCTCCGCCTTGTCGGCATCGAGGTCGGCCGGGGTGATCTCCTGGGGCAGGGTGGCCTTGATCAGCTCCTCGGTGCCGTCGTCGGCCACCCGCTTCTTCTCGAGGTAGGCGCCGAAGCGACCGATCCGCACCACGCAGGGCAGGCCTTCCAGGGACACGGTGCGGGAGGCACCGGGATCGATGTCGCCCTCCCGCTGCTGGACCTGGGTCTCGAGACCCTCCTCGCCCTTGTAGAAGCCCTCCAGGTAGGGCAGCCACTGCACCTTGCCGTGGGAGATCTCGTCGAGCGTGTTCTCCATCCGGGCGGTGAAACCCGTATCCACCAGATCGGGGAAGTGCTCCTCCAGCAGCGCCGTGACCGCGAAGGCGGTGAACGAGGGGGTGAGGCTGTTGTTCTGCAGCGTGGCGTAACCGCGATCCACGATCGTGCCGATGATCGAGGCGTAGGTGGAGGGGCGGCCGATCCCCTCCTTCTCCAGCATCTTCACCAGCGCCGCCTCGCTGTAGCGGGCCGGCGGCTGGGTGGTGTGGCCGAGGGCCTCCACTCCGCGGCAGGCCGGGCCGTCGCCCACGGCCAGGGCGGGGAGCAGCACCTCCTGGCCCTCGAGGGCGGCGTCGGGGTCGTCGCTCCCCTCCACGTAGGCGCGGAAGAAGCCGGCGAAGTCGATGCGCTTGCCGCTGGCCCGGAAGGTGGCATCGGCCGCCTCCAGATCCACCGCCAGCATCGTGAGCTTCGCATCGGCCATCTGGCTGGCCACGGTGCGCTTCCAGATCAGGTCGTAGAGGGCGAGATCGCGGCCGTCGAGGCCGGTTTCGGAGGGGGTGCGAAAGCTTTCCCCCGCCGGACGGATCGCCTCGTGGGCCTCCTGGGCGTTGCGGGCCTTGGTGGTGAACTGGCGCGGGGCCGGGCTGAGGTACTCCTTGCCGTACTTCTCGGCCACGCAGTTGCGGGAAGCCTGCAGGGCCTGATCGCTCAGGTGCACCGAGTCGGTCCGCATGTAGGTGATGAAGCCCCGCTCATAGAGGCCCTGGGCCGCCCGCATCGTCTCGCGGGCGGAGAGGCGCAGTTTGCGGTTGGCCTCCTGCTGCAGGGTGCTGGTGGTGAACGGCGGCACGGGACGGCGCACCGTGGGCTTCTCCTCCACGGCCGCCACACGCCAGGCGGCGGCTTCCACCGCTTGCTGCAGCGCACGGGCCTCGCTCTCCTCCAGCAGCCGCACCTTGCTGCCGGCCTTGAGGCCGCCGGTGTTCTCGTCGAAGTCGGAGCCGCCGGCGATCCGCTCGCCCTTCACATGGGTGAGCTTGGCGTCGAACAGGGTTCCCGCCTGCTCCAGCCGGGCCTTGAGATCCCAGTAGGTGCCGCTGCGGAAGGCCCGCCGAGCCCGTTCCCGCTGCACCAGCAGCCGCACCGCCACCGACTGCACCCGGCCGGCGGAGAGGCCCCAGGCCACCTTCTTCCACAGCAGGGGCGAGAGGGTGTAGCCCACCAGGCGATCGAGGATCCGCCGGGTCTCCTGGGCATGGACGAGCTGCATGTCCAGGTCCCGGGGGCTGGCGAGGGCCCGGCCGATCGCCTCCTTGGTGATCTCGTGGAACACCATCCGCTGGACGGGGACCTTGGGACTGAGCAGCTGGAGCAGATGCCAACTGATGCTCTCCCCCTCCCGGTCCTCGTCCGTGGCCAGCAGCAGGCGATCGGCCCCCTTGAGGGCGTCCTTGAGTTCCTTCACCACCTTCTTCTTGTCCTTCGGCACCACGTAGAGGGGTTCGAAGTCGTTGGCGGTGTTGACGCCGAGATTGGCCCACTTCTCCCCCTTGTGGGCAGCGGGGATCTCACTGGCGTTGTTCGGCAGGTCACGCACGTGCCCCATCGAAGCCTCCACGCGGAAGTCCTTCGGCAGGAAGCCCCGGATGGTTTTGGCCTTGGTGGGGCTCTCGACGATGACCAGGGTGTGGGCCACGGGCAGGCGCTGAACCGCTTCCCTCTTTATCGCATCGGCCGTCGGACCGACATCAGGAGGAGGCCGCTACAGTCCGCTGCACCACCGATCCGGAGGGTGTGGCCGACGTGTTCCCCGCTGCCACCGACTTGATTTTCGGCGCCGCCACGGCCGCCTCCGATGCCACCGCGGCGATCGCCTCCGGGCTCGGCACCGGTGGCCTCTCCCTCGATCTGAACGCGGTCGCCATCCTTCCGGAGGGAGCGGTGCTGGTGGCGCTCGTTCTGTGTCTGCTGGTGGACCTGGCGGGCGAGAAGGCCGCCAGCCGCTGGGTGCCGCCGATCTGCTATGGCGGCCTGGGCGCTGCCCTGGTGCTGCTGGCCCTGCAATGGAACGGAGGGGCGGAACCCTCGTTCCTGGGCTCCTTCCTCGCCGACAACCTGGCCATCGCCTTCCGGGGCGTGGTGGCTGCCTCCACCCTCATCTCCCTGCTGCTGAGCTGGCGCTACGTGGAGCGCAGCGGCACGCCGGTGGGCGAATACGCGGCGATTCTGCTGGCCGCCACGCTCGGGGCGATGTTCCTGTGCGGCTCCACCGATCTGATCAGCATCTTCATCTCGCTGGAAACGCTGTCGGTGTCGAGCTACCTGCTCTCGGGCTACATGAAGCGCGACGCCCGCAGCTCCGAGGCGGCGCTGAAGTATCTGCTGGTGGGCTCGGCCGCCGCGGCCGTGTTCCTCTACGGCGCTTCTCTGCTCTATGGCCTCAGCGGCGGCGGCACCAGCCTGGAGGCGATCGCCCTGGCTCTGCGCACCTCCGCCTCGCCGATCACCGCCCTCACCCTGGTATTCGTGCTGGCCACGGTGGCCTTCAAGATCGCCGCCGTTCCCTTCCACCAGTGGACGCCCGACGTTTACGAAGGCTCGCCCACGCCGGTGGTGGCGTTCCTCTCGGTGGGCTCCAAGGCCGCCGGTTTCGCCCTGGCCCTGCGCATCCTGGTGGGCTGCTTCGAGAGCTTCGATGCCCAGTGGAAGTTCCTGTTCACCGTGCTGGCGGTGCTCTCGATGGTTCTGGGCAACGTGGTGGCCCTGGCCCAGACCTCGATGAAGCGGATGCTGGCCTACAGCTCGATCGGCCAGGCGGGCTTCGTGATGATCGGCATGGTGTGCGGCACCGAGGACGGCTTCGCCGCGATGGTGCTCTACATGGCCGCCTACCTGTTCATGAACCTGGGCGCCTTCGCCTGCATCATTCTCTTCTCACTGCGCACCGGCAGCGACCGGATCTCCGATTACGCCGGCCTGTATCAGAAGGATCCCCTGATCACCCTGGGCCTCAGCCTCTGCCTGCTCTCCCTGGGCGGCATTCCTCCGATGCTGGGCTTCTTCGGCAAGATCTACCTGTTCTTCGCCGGCTGGGCCGACCACCAGTACCTGCTGGTGGTGGTGGGCCTGGTCACCTCGGTGGTGTCGATCTACTACTACATCTCGGTGATCAAGATGATGGTGGTGAAAGAGCCTCAGGAGGCTTCCGATGTGGTCAAGAACTACCCGGCGATCGAATGGAGCCTGGCCGGCATGCAGCCCCTGCGGGCCGCTCTGCTGGGTTGCGTGATCGTCACGGCCGTGGGCGGGGTTCTCTCCAGCCCCCTGTTCGACTGGGCCAGTGCCGCCGTGACCGGCACGCCCCTGCTGCAGCAGGCCATCGCCGCCGCCGGCATACCGGCCCTGGGCTGATCCCATGGGCCCCACCCAGGAAGCGCCGGCTGGGCACACCCGCCACGACACCGTGGCCCAGCTGATCGACATCAGCAAGGTGTACGGCAGCGGCGACACCGAGGTGGTGGCCCTCGATCATCTGAGCTTCCGGGTGCAGCGCGGCGACTATCTGGCGGTGATGGGGGCTTCGGGCTCCGGCAAGAGCACGGCCATGAACATCCTGGGCTGCCTCGACCGGCCCACCAGCGGCAGCTACCTCCTCAACGGCACGCCGGTAGAACATCTCGATGACGACGCCCTCGCCGATCTGCGCAACCGCGAGCTGGGCTTCGTGTTTCAGCAGTTCCACCTGCTGCCCCAGCTCACGGCGCTGGAGAACGTGATGCTGCCGATGGTCTATGCGGGGGTGCCCGCCGGCGAGCGGCGGGAGCGGGCCCGGCAGGCCCTGGCGCGCGTGGGGCTGGAGAAGCGTCTCGGCAACCGCCCCAACCAGCTTTCCGGCGGCCAGCAGCAGCGGGTGGCGATCGCCCGGGCGATCATCAACCAGCCGGCCCTGCTGCTGGCCGACGAACCCACCGGCGCCCTCGACTCGAACACCACCCGTGAGGTGCTGGAGATCTTCGACGACCTGCACCGGCAGGGGATCACCCTGGTGATGGTGACCCACGAGCACGACGTGGCCGAGCGGGCCGAGAGGATCGTGGTGTTCCGCGACGGCCACATCGCCGGCACCCGCGCGGCTGAAGCGGAGCTGCACCCGGCGGGGCACTGAGCCATGGCGCTCACCAGAGGGTGAGGCAGGGGAAGGCGGAGAGCTGGGGATCGGCGGTGAGCAGCACCAGCCGCTCCAGTTCGGCCTGGGCGGCAAGCATGCGATCAAAGGGATCGCGGTGGGGCTGGCTGTAAGCACCGGCCCGCAGGCCATGGGCCAGGACGATCGGCAGGGGCTGGAAACCATCGGCCTGCAGCAGCCCAGGCAGATCGCCGATGACCTGCTCCAGCTCAGGCAATTTGCCCCGGTGGTGCTTGAGGCTCAGTTCCCACATCGTGGCCGCACTCACCATCACGGCAGTGGCTGGATCGCCGAGACGTTTCTGCACCGGCTCCGACAGACGCTCCGGCTCGAACCACCACCAGAGCAGCACATGGCTGTCGAGCAGATAGCCCGCGGGTTCGCTCATTGGTGAGGAACCGCGGGCAGAAGGTCTGCGTCCTCCCAGCTGACCAGCTCATCGGCGGCCATCGGTTCAAGCAGGGCATCAGGGTTGCGCAGGGGGCCCTGGCTGCGCAGGCGCCCGGGGATGCGCTGGGGCGGCGGCGAGGCCAGGGGCATCAAGCGCGCCCAGGGTTTCCCGGCCTTGGCCAGCAGGATCGTCTCGCCGGCATGGGCGTCATCGATCAGGCGCGAGAGGTGGGTCTTGGCCTGATGCACGTTCACAACGCGTGGCGTCCCGCTTGGCACGGAGGGGAGGGAGTCCATGGCGCCACCAGCGCACGACCCGGTTAGTCTAGGCATGAACTAAGTCCACCGGAAGCCCACGACACCGTCCTGTGGGAAACGGGCGTGGCGACTGGGCGCCGCAATCGAGATCCAGCGCGATGCGTTACTGAACCCACCAGAACGGTTGGCCATCCATCGAAATCGGTGGAAGGGCAAAAGGGGGCGTCAGCTCAACCCCTCTTCCGTGAATCGATCGCTGCCGGCAGGGGGAGGGGGGAGCGGGGCCGCTCGAGCGTCTGCAGCAACTGGCCCATCAGAACGGCTACCGCATCCACGTCGCGGGGGGCGACGCCACCGGGCTGGCCGGGGAGGCCCGGCACGCCGGCCACCATCGGGCCGCCGGGATCGAGATCACCCGGATCGATCGCCACCCAGCCGCCTTCCTGCGGCACCCGCACCTCGAAGTGGAGGTGAGGCCCGGTGCTCAGGCCGGTGCTGCCCACCCTTCCGATCACCTCGCCCTGGCGCACGGTGTCGCCCTCCTTCACATACAGCTCGGAGAGGTGGCCGTAGAGGGTGCGGCGACGGGGCCGGTCGTGTTCCACCTCGACCGCCAGGCCGTAGCCCCCCGCCACGCCACTCATCACCACCCGCCCGGAGAGGGCCGCCACCACCGGGGTGCCCTCGGGTGCGGCCAGATCGACACCGGCGTGCATTCTCCACATCCCGATCACCGGATGCAGCCGCCAGCCAAAGGTGCTGGTGGTGACGGCGGAGCCCACCAGCGGGTAGAGCAGGCGGCTGTTGCCGTTGCCGCCGGCCGCCGCAGGGCGGGGCGTGACCCGGAACACGTCGGTGAGGCGGAAACTGCCGCCAGCCCCGGAGAGCAGGGCCGTCACCGGCACGGAGATCGGCGGCAGGGGGGCGGCGTCGATGCCCACCCGCTCACCGGAGGCATAGCCGTAGTCGGGTCCTGAGCCCGAGGAACCCAGCAGCGGCGAACCGCCATCACCACCGCCCCCGAGGACCGTGGTTCCGAGGCCATCGCGGCGGCTGCGGCCCACCACCACCACGCCGCCCCCGCATTCACGGATCGAGAGGGCCCCATCCAGACAGGCCCGCTCGCGGGGTCCGGCCATCTGCGGCATCACCAGGTTGCCCCGCACCCGTACCCGCTCCGAGGGCAGGATCACCCGATCGCGCACCAGGTCATCGATCGAGGCATCGACGCTGCGGGGCGCCTCGATCACCCGGTCGGCCGGTTCGGGACGCAGGGCCTGCGGGGGTGGTGCGGCCGCCGGGGGAGCCACGGCGGCGGGGGCCGGCGGGGGATCGGGGGTGACGGGCTGGGCGACCGGTGGCGGCGGCTCGATCGGGGGTGCGGCAAGCGGAGCCGGATCCGCGCTCTGGGCGAGCACCAGCGGCACGCCGGAGAGCGGCCCGGCCGCCAGGGCGGCCGCGGCCATCAGCAGATGGTGGGGCTTGGGAGCCATGGCGAGGGGAAAGCGGAGCCGGAAGCCGGAGAGGCCGGAGGCAAAGTGTGACGCAATATAAGAAGCACGAGCCAGGGTGAGGTCGCCGGGGGCACCGGCTTCAGAAGCGGCGATGCAGGGCCGTGCGGCGTCCGTCGCCGCTCTCCAGCAGCAGGGCTCCATCGATGCCGAGCCCCACGGCCCGCCAGAGGCGCCCCTGATGGGCGATCGGTTCCTCGGGCCGCAGCAGGCGGGCCTCCGCCAGAGCCCGCACCCGCTCGGGCCGGCCGGCCTGGGCCACACCCCACTCCAGGGCCCGCAACACCCGGGCACTCAGGCGCGGCGGCCGGGCATCGGCCCGCCTGCCGATCCATTCCGCCAGGGCCACCGCGCCGGCGGGCACCGCGTGGCAGCCGTTGAGCCCCAGCCCCACCTGGGCCCAGCGCACCCGATCCCCGCGCCGCCGCAGCCGGGGCAGCAGCCCGGCGATCTTGCGCCCCTCCACCAGCAGGTCATTCGGCCACTTCAGCCGCACCGGCAGGCCCAGCTGCTCCAGTTCGAGGGCCAGGCCCACCGCCAGAGCCAGGCCGGGGGCCGCAGCGGCCGCGGGGTCTTCGGGCCAGGGCAGGGCGGCGCTGATCCACACCCCGCCCGCGGGCGAGTGCCAGCTCCGCCCCTGCTGACCGTGGCCGAAACGCTGACGGCGGGCCAGCACCGCCAGGGCCTCACCGGCCAGGGGGGCGGCTCCGGGCTCCCGGAGCCGGCGCTCCAGTTCCCGCTCGGTGCTGGCACACACCGGCAGCACCTGCAGGCGCCAGCGCAGGGGTGGCACCGCTTCGCCACCGGGCGGCAGGGCGCGCTGTGCCGCCAGCACGGCGCCAGCTCCGGCCCTGGCCAGCGGGCTCAGAGGGCGGCCAGCCAGGCACCCATGCGGGCGGCGCCGGCCTCCAGGTCGTCGGCCGGATGCACCAGGGCCAGCCGCTGCCAGCCCTCACCACCCGGACCGAAGCCGTTGCCGGGGGTGAGACAGACGCCGGTACCCTCCAGCAGGGCCGCCGCGAAGGCCTCGGAATCCAGCCCCCGCGCCCGGGCGGCCGCCGGCACCGGCAGCCACAGATAGAGGGCCATCGAGGGGCGGGGCACCACCCAGCCGGCGGCTTCGAGGGCCGCGCTCATGCGGTCGCGCCGGTCGCGATACACCTCCCGCAGGCGGGCGGGCCAGTCCGGGGCCCGCTCCAGGGCGGCGATCGCCCCGGCCTGCAGCGCGAGCGACTGGTTGAAGTCCACCACCCCCTTGAGCTGGCGCAGGGCGGTGATCAGCCATTCGGCGCCGATGGCGAAGGCCAGCCGGTAGCCCCCCAGGCACCAGCTCTTGGAGAAGGAGAAGAACTCGATGCCGCAGCGACGCCATTCGGGGTGGCGCAGCAGGGCCGGGGCCTCCCCCTCCAGCGCCAGATCGACGTAGGGGTTGTCGTGGGCCAGCACCACGTCGTGCCGCAGGGCCCGCTCCACCGCCCCATCGAGCCAGTCCTGGCAGCCGGTGGTGGCGGTGGGGTTGTGGGGGAACCCCAGCACCATCAGGCGCAGGGCCTCCCATTCGGACGCGGCCAGCCGCTCCCAGTCGGGCCGCCATCCCTGCTCCGCCTCCAGCGGCAGCAGCACCGGCCGGGCCGGGGCCAGGTGCAGGCCCCCCATGTGGGAGGGGTAGTAGGGATCGAGCAGCAGGGCCGCGTCGCCGGGATTGAGCACCGCCAGCGGCAGATGGGCCGTGCCCTCCTGCGATCCCACCAGCAGCAGCACCTCGGTTTCGGGATCGACCCGGGTGCCGAAGCGCCGCTCGGCCCAGGCCGCCACGGCCTCCCGGAACGGCAGGGTGGCGGCGTGCAGGCAGTAGGAGGCACTCTCCGGCCGGCCCAGGGCCGCGGCGATCGCCTCCAGCGCCACCGGCGGGGGCTGGAGGTCGGTGGAGCCGAGCGAGAGATCGAGCAGGTCGGGCAGCGGGCCCGGGCACTCCAGCCGTCGACGCCGGTAGGCGTCCTTGCGCTGGTCGTTGCGGGCGAAGACGCCGCTGCCGAGCCGGCTCAGGCGCTCAGAGACCGGCATCCAGGAAGGCCTGCAGCTGGGGCTTGGCCATGGCACCTTCGTGACGCGCCACCTCGACCCCATCCCGGAACAGGATCAGGGTAGGCAGGCCCTGGATCCGCAGGTCGTCGCGGGTTCCAGGGTTGGCATCGGCCTCGAGCTTGCCCACCACCAGCCGCCCCTCATAGGCGGTGGCCGCCCACTCCATCAGGGGAGCCATCAGCCGGCAGGGGCCGCACCAGGAGGCCCATACATCCACCAGCACGGCGCCGGATCGGCCCAGCACCTCCGCGGGGAACGTTTCTTCGGTGAGGTCGAGGACGGCGGCGGAGGCTGGCACGGCCCGGTTCTGCGAATGGGGCGATTGTATGGAGCTCAGAGCTTGTCGATGGAGTGGCGCAGCTCCTCGAGCTCGGCATTCACCTCCGCCACCTGCACCGGCTCCAGCTGGGGAACGGGGCCGCCTTCGGCCGGAAGGGCGATCGGATTGGCACCACCGGAGAGGCGGGTCTTGAGGGCTTCGAGTTCGTCTTCCACACCGCTGCCCTGCAGAGCGGCGAACTGGCTCTCGAGATCGGCGCCGGCCAGCTCCGCCGCCGCCTGGCTGCGGGCCTCCATCGCCAGCACCTTCTCCTCCATCTGCTCGAAGGCGGCCATCGAGGTGTTGGTACCCAGCCCGCTGACGGCGCTCTGGAGCTGCTCCTGGGCCTGGGCCGCCTGGGCCCGGGCCTTGAGCATGTCCTTCTTGGTCTTGGCCTCGGCGATCTTGCCTTCCAGGGCGGTGAGGCTCTTCTTGAGCGTCTCCACCTGGCCCGCCTGGGAGGAGATCTGGGCGTTGAGGGCGGTGGCGGTCTCGGTGTAGGTCTTGCGGCGGGAGAGGGCCTCGCGGGCCAGATCCTCCTCCCCCTTGCGCAGGGCCAGTTCGGCCCGCTCGTACCAGGCCTTCGCCTGGGCCTCGGCCTGTTCGGCCTGGTTCTGCAGCCGCTTCTGGCCGGCGATGGCCGTGGCCACGGCCGTGCGCAGCTTCACCAGATCGGCCTGCATGTCCGTGACCGACTGGTCGAGGATCTTGGCCGGATCCTCCGCCTTGCTCACCAGGTCGTTGAGGTTGGCGCGAAGCAGACGGCTGAGCCGATCGAAAAAGCCCATGGGGGTGGGGGTGGGGCAGGGCCCGAGGGTAGGCACATCCTTGCCGCACCGCTGCCGCTGGCCAACATCCGGATTGCCGCACCCCCCTAGCCTTGGGGGATGCCCGCCGCCCCCCCAGGCCAGAGCCGCCGCCTCGGCAACCTCTCGCTGCTGACCCCGCCGCCGCCCCCGCCGGCCCAGCCCCTGGCCGCCTGTCTGGACGGGATGCAGCAGCGCTGGCGCCAGGAGGGACAGCTGGCGGGGCTGTGGCAGGCCTGGCCCGGCATCGCCGGAGCCCAGCTGTCGCCCCACTGCCGGCCCCTGCGCCTGCAGGCCGGCGTGCTCACGGTGGGAGCCCCGCCGGGGCCCTGGCTCCAGGCGCTCCAGTACAACCGCCATCAGCTGCTGGGGGCCCTGCGGGGGGCGGGGTTCAAGGTGCGCGACCTGCGCCTCCAGCAGCACCACCCCCAACCGGCCCCACCGCCGGCCAGCCGGCAGGAGCAGGAGGACTGGGCCCGCCATCCGAGCCGGATCGACGTCCACGGCCTGGCCGACTGTCCGGCCTGCGGCCGGCCGGCGCCGGCCGGGGAGATGGCCCTGTGGGGCCACTGCAGCTTCTGCCGCCGGCAGGACCTGGCGGGTGCCGAGGCGGCCCCGGCATCGCCGACGGCCTAGGCCTCGACGCCGGAGGGCTGCTCGAACAGGGCCCGCCAGACCCGCTCCTGGGCTGCCGCCTCGGGGGTGCCCTCCAGCGGGAAGCCGGCGAGGAAGTCCTTGTCGGCCGTGGGCACGTACGGCCCCTGCTTGACCTCGAACATCACCGCATCGGTGGTGAGGGCCACCAGGGTGTGGATCTGGCCCTCCGCCAGCTGGATGCCCTTGAGGGGGCCGGCGGCATCCAGGCGTTCCCGCCCGATCACCCGGCCGTCCTCCTCCAGCAGCAGCAGGCCGATCGCCCCCTGCAGCACCACGAAGCATTCGAAGCCGGTGCCCGGGATGTCCCGCTGGTGCCGATGGGGGCGCACGTAGGTGCCGGGCTGGAGCACGTTGAGGAAGCGCTGCACCGCATCGGGCTCGGCGTGCAGGTTGTGGTTGCGGCGCAGGCGCGGTGAGCGGGCGGCCTCCGCCGCCACGCGGTCGAACAGGGCCTGGTCGAGGTGCTGCAGCGGGGCGTCCACCGGCGGCGGGCGGGGGCCCCCATGCTGGCGTGGACGGATGGGGTGGCGCCGGCGCTCAGAAGCCCGCGGCGGCCAGCTCGGCGCAGCAGGCCGCAAACGCCGTCGCCGGATCGGCCGCGGCGGCGATCGGCCGCCCGATCACCAGCCGGCTGGCGCCGGCGGCCAGGGCCTCGGCTGGGGTGGTGACCCGCTGCTGATCGCCGCGGTCCGCCCCCGCCGGCCGGATGCCGGGGGTGACAAGCACGAAGGGCTCGGGGTGCCGGGCCCGCAGCGCCGCCGCTTCCAGCGGGGAGCAGACCACCCCGCCGATGCCGGCGCCGGCGGCAAGGGCCGCCAGCCGGGCCACGTGGTCCGGCACGGGCTCGGCAATCGCCAGCTCGGAGGCGAAGCGCCCGGGGTCCCAGCTGGTAAGCACCGTGACCGCCAGCAGGGTGGGCGCCGTCAGCCCCTCGGCCGCCGCCCCCTCCAGGGCCGCCGCCTGGGCCGCCGCCAGCGCTTCGGAGCCGGCCGCCGAATGGACGGTGATCAGCTCCGCCCCCAGGCGGGCCGCGCTGCGGCAGGCCCCCGCCATGGTGGCGGGGATGTCGTGGAACTTGAGGTCGAGGAACACGCGCAGGCCGCATTCCCGCAGCAGGTTCACCACCTCGGGGCCGGCGGCGGTGAACAGCTCCAGGCCCACCTTCACCCAGCGCAGGCCCGGGATCGCCGTGGCCAGGGCCAGGGCGGAGGAGGCGTCAGGACGATCCAGCGCCAGGATGAGGCGATCGGCGGGATCGGGCGCAAGGCTCACCGGGCTAGGCAGCAACTGATCGCACCGTAGGCAGGGCGCTCAGCCAGCCACCAGGCGGCGGAAGGTCTTCTTGCCGAACTGCAGCACCTTGCCGTCCAGTTCGGCCGCGCTGGTGAACTCCTGGTTGGGGTCGGAGATGCGCTGACCGTCGAGCTTCACGCCCCCGTCCTGGATGCGGCGCCGGCCCTCGCTGCTGGAGGCGGCGATACCCACGGCGCTGAGCAGATAGAACGCCTTGGCCGGGAAGGCCACCGCCGCCAGGGAGGCCTCCGGCACCTCAGCGTCGGCAGCGCCGCGACCTGTCGCGCCCGCCACCAGGGTCGCTGCATCGCTCTGGGCCTGGGCCGCGGCCGCCTCCCCATGGCGCGCACAGGTGATGGCCAGGGCCATGGCCTTCTGGCGCTCGCGGGGATTGGCCGGCAGGGCCTCGAGATCCAGATCGGTGAGCAGGGTGAGGTACTCGTTCACCACCGCATCGGGAACCTTCTCCAGCTTCGAGTACATCGAGAGCGGGTCCTCCCGCAGGCCCACGGTGTTGCCCAGGCTCTTGCTCATCTTCTGGACGCCGTCGAGGCCGGGCAGGATCGGCAGCAGCAGGCCGAACTGGGGGCGCTGGCCGAAATGGCGCTGCAGATCGCGGCCCATGGCCACGTTGAACTTCTGATCGGTGCCGCCGAGTTCCACGTCGGCCTGCACCTGAACCGAGTCGTAGCCCTGCAGCAGGGGATAGAGGAACTCATGCAGGCTGATCGGGGTGCCGGAGCCGTAGCGGTTGGCGAAGTCCTCCTTCGCCAGCATCTGGCCCACGGTGCTGATCCCCAGCAGCTCGATCACCGCCGGCAGGTCCATGCCCGCCAGCCACTCGCTGTTGCGCCGCACCTCCAGCCGCCCGGGGGTCTCGAAATCCAGCAGGGCGTGGGCGGGATCCTGCCCCAGGCCCAGCTGCACCAGGTAGGTGTCGGCATTGGCCTCCACCTCGGCGGCGCTCAGCTGCACCCGGGTGGCGCTCTTGCCGGTGGGATCGCCGATGCGGGCGGTGAAGTCGCCGATGATCAGCACGGCGGTGTGGCCGGCGTCCTGGAAAGCCCGCAGCTTCCGGAACAGGATCGAGTGGCCCAGATGGATCTCCGAGCCGGTGGGATCGATCCCCAGCTTCACCCGCAGCGGCCGGCCCCGGCGCCCGGCCTCCTCGAGCCGGGCCGCCAGGGCCTGATCGGCGTCGTCGGCCGTGCCGGCGGGGAAGAGGTCGGCCAGACCGCGACTGAGCCACCGGGGCAGGGCCTGCGCCGCCGCTTTGCCCGCCGCTTCGGCCACTGCTTCGTTGCCGCTCATCGCCCGATCTCCATGGCGCCCTGAGAGCCCACCGTGTCGGGCGGATCGTAGGCAGCCGCCGGGCAGCCCTCAGCCGGCGGTTTCCAGCTGGCTCTTCATCCGCTCCAGGGTGAGGTGCATCTGCTGGAACATCGTCTCCGGCGTCAGACCGAACTGGCCGAGCTGGGTGCGCAGCTGCTCCACCGTGAGCTTGGCCTGGAAGTCTTCGGAGAGTTCGAAGCGCTTCATGAACACGCGGTAGCGCTGCATCATCTCCTCCATGCGCTCGATGTAGAGCTTCTTGCCCTCGCGATCGAACTTGCCGTAGTCGCCGCCCAGCTGCATCAGCTGCTCGTAGTCACCGAACAGGCGCTTCGCCTCGTCCTGAACGATCTCGGAGTCGAAGAAGGCCATGGCTCGATCAGGAGGTGGAGCGAGTGGCACGATTCTGGAGAGGGTGGCGCCGGCGGGGGAGTGCGGATCCACGCATCATTGGCCCATCCCCCAGGCGGAGAGATCAACCTGAGGAGTCCCGACCCGGGACGCCATGGACTTCACCCCGTTCCTGGCCCAATGGCGCGAGCAGCACGCGCTGGCCGGCCAGCTCCTGGCCGACTGCCGTCTGGTGCTTTGCCTCGGCCATCGCGGCCTGCTGCTGGCCCTGAGCGCCGGAGCCCCCGACGGGCTGCAGGTGGCGGGGGCCGCCACCACCGAAGCCGAAGGCCTGCGGCTGGTGGCCGAGGCCCGTCCTCGCCTGCTGGTGGCCAGCGACCAGCTGGAAGAGGGGTGCGGCAGTGCGCTGGTGGTGGAGGTGAAACGGCGCCATCCCGCGGTGCGCACCCTGCTGCTGGTGTCGCGGGAATCGCGCCGGGCGCGGCTGCGGGCGGCGATCGAGGCCGGCTGCGAGGCCGTGGTGGCGGAAGCGCGGCTGGGCCAGGGCGCGGCGATCGACGCGCTGCGCACCCTCTGTGGCGGCGGCAGCTACCTGGATGGTCGCCTGCGCAGCGGGGCCGGGCCGCTGGCGGCTTCGTCTCCGGGGCTGAGTCCGCGGGAGGTGGAGGTGCTCCATGGCGTGATGCAGGGGGAGAGCAACGAGGAGATCGCCCGGCGCCTGTACGTGAGCCGCCAGACGATCAAGACCCACATGGCCAACGTGCTGCGCAAGCTGGAAGCCCGGGATCGCGCCCATGCGGTGGCGATCGCCCTGCACCGCGGACTGGTGGATTTCTCGCCCCCGGGGGAATCCCTTGGGTATGGTGCGGCCTCTCCCGCAGCCCCCTGAGGCCGCCATGGCCAAGCGGCACTGGCTGGATCCCTTGGCCCGCCGGCTGCTGATCGCCACCGGCCAGCTGGCACCAGCGGATCAATCCGTCCGCGGCGGACCCACCGGCAACACCAGTGAAGCGGCCGACGAGGCGGTGGAGCGGGAACTGCTGGCCCTCAAGCTGCGCCACGATCCCAGCCTGCGGCTGCGCAGCAGCGAGGAGGTGCGCCATGCCGCCGCCCTCGGCTGGCGGCTGGACGTGAACCGGGCCACCGCCGCCGACTGGCTGCGGCTGCCGGGTTGCCGCAGCGATCAGGTGGACCTGCTGCTGCGGCTGCAGGCCTCCGGCGTGCAGCTCAGCGGTCCCGACGATCTTCAGGAGGTGCTGCAGCTCGATGGCAAACAGCTGCGGCTGTGGCAGCCGCTGCTCGAGTTCCGCTGGTACGGCAGCCCGGCTCCGCCCCCCTCCCGCAGCCAGGCCGTGGCCGTGAACCGGGCCGATGCCGAGGGGCTGGCGGCCCTGCCCGGGATGGATCCCGCCCGCTGCCGGCGGCTGCTGCAGGAGCGGGCGCGCAGCCCCTTCCGCGATCTGGCCGACCTGCAGGAGCGGCTGCAGCTTCCGCCCGAGGTGGTAGAGCGCTGGATCGGCCGGGTGTCGTTCGCACCCCCGAGCGCAGGTCCCGTGCTGCCTCCGGGCGTGCGGCGGCCCGGCCGCTGAGGCGACGGCGATGCGCCAGGGGGATCTGTTCGAGCCCGGGGCCGGCGCCGCCGGTGCGCCGCCGCCGGCGCTGGCGCTGGAGCGCCATCAGCTGCTGGCCTGGCAGGAGCGGCTCGCCACCCATCAGGGCCCTTTGTTCACCGCCGGGCCCGCGGCCCCCGTGGCGGAGCAGGGCCTGCTGCTGGCGGAGCCCGATCCCGGCCCCGTGGACACGGATCCCCTCGATCCGGATGCGCAGGCCCGCGCCCTCGATCCCCTGAGCCTCCAGCCCCAGAGCCTCTCCTTCTGGCGCTGGCCGGAGGCCCCCCAGCGCGGCGCCGCCATCTACCTGGTGCTCGACCGCCCCCCCCACCTGCCCCTGCCCCTGCTGCTCTACGTGGGGGAGACGGGCCGGGCGGACCGTCGCTGGAAGGGCGATCACGACTGCAAGACCTACCTGGCGGCCTACGGCGAGGCCCTGCGCCGCGCCGATCTCGATGCCCGGCCGAGCATCCGCTTCTGGAGCGACGTGCCGGAAGCGGTGAAGGCCCGCCGGGCGCTGGAGCAGGCCCTGATCCGCCGCTGGCTGCCGCCGTTCAACAAGGAGACCGCCGGCCGCTGGTCCACCCCCTTCACCGCCGATCAAGGCTGAGGGTCGCGCCGCAGCGGAGCCGCGGAATCCGCTGGCTACGATCGCGGCCCGCCTGAGCTGGACGCATGGACATCCGCTGCCTCGAGACCACCGGTATCGCCGCCGCCACCGGTGCTCCCGGGGGCTGGGAGGGCGATGCCCTCGCGGTGGGCGTGTTCGCCGGCGACGACCATCCCGGTCGGGCCGAACTGCTGGAGCGCTTCGGGGCCGATCTCGGCGCCCTGCTCGAGCAGCGCCGCTTCCAGGGCAAGCCGGGCCAGTGCCTGAGCATCGACCGGCTGGGGATGCGTCCCGGCACCTTGATCCTGGTGGGGCTGGGTGAACCGGCCTGCTTCGACGGCGCCGCCCTGCGCCAGGCGGCCGCCGCCGCCGCGAAGGCGGCCGCCGCGGCCGGGGCCTCCCACCTGGGGCTGGAGCTGCCGGTGGAGGGGCTCGAACCGCAGAGCAGTGCCGCGGCGATGGCCGAGGCGGTGCGCCTGGCGCTCTATGTGGATCAGCGGTTCCGCAGCGATCCCGAGCCGCGCAACGAACTCGAGCAGGTGAGCCTGCTGGGCCTGCCGGCGGGGGCCGCCGCCGGACTGGCCGACCTGGAGGCCGACTGCGCCGGGGTGGAACTGGCCCGTGCCCTGGTGGCCTCCCCCCCGAATGTGGCCACCCCGCTCCAGCTGGCCGAAACAGCGGCGGCGATCGCCCGCGACTTCGGCCTGGAGCTGCGGGTGCTGGAGCGGGAGGAGTGCGAGGCGCTGGGGATGGGGGCCTATCTGGGGGTGGCCCAGGGCTCCTCGCTGCCACCGAAGTTCATCCATCTCACCTACCGCCCCGCCGGCCCGGTGCACCGCCGGGTGGCTCTGGTGGGCAAGGGACTCACCTTCGACTCGGGGGGCTACAACCTCAAGACGGCCGGCTCCCAGATCGAGATGATGAAGTACGACATGGGGGGCAGCGCCGCGGTGCTGGGGGCGGCCCGGGCCCTCGGCCAGCGACGCCCGGAGGGGGTGGAGGTGCACGTGATCGTGGCCGCCTGCGAAAACATGATCAGCGGCGACGCCATCCATCCCGGTGACGTGCTCACCGCCTCCAACGGCAAGACGATCGAGGTGAACAACACCGATGCCGAGGGACGTCTCACCCTGGCCGACGCGCTCGTGTATGCCTGCCGGCTGGAGCCCGATGTGGTGGTGGATCTGGCCACCCTCACCGGGGCCTGCGTGATCGCCCTGGGCGAGGAGATCGCCGGCCTCTGGACCCCTGAGGACCGCCTGGCGGAGGCCCTGGTGAGCGCCGCCGACGGCGCCGGCGAGTCGCTGTGGCGCATGCCGCTGCGGTCGTCGTATCGCGAAGGCCTCAAGAGCCACGTCGCCGACATGAAGAACACCGGCCCCCGTCCCGGCGGCTCGATCACCGCGGCGCTCTTCCTGCAGGACTTCGTGGCCAAGGGCGTGGCCTGGGCCCACCTCGACATCGCCGGCACCGTCTGGAGCGACAAGGGACGTGGCAGCGATCCGGCCGGGGCCACCGGCTACGGCGTGCGCACCCTCGTGCGCTGGATCTGCACCGGCGCGCAGGCCTGAACCACGTAGGTTCGAGAACCGCCGCCACCCCGACCTTCGATGGCCGCCCACAAGATCCGCTGGTACGTCAAGGCCCAGCTCGGCGTCCTGCTGCTGCCGGCAGGGCTCTGCCTGTTCGGTGAAGCGGTGATCCGCAAGGGGGTCGGCACCTGGGCCGCCCTGCTGGCGGCCAGCGATTCCGGGGTGGTGCTGCCCCAGGCCGGCCCCTGGTTCTGGTACGGGACCCTGGGGCTGATCCTGATCACCGCCGGCGTGGGGCTGATGATCGAAAGCGGGCTGCTGCGGGGCTATCCCCGCGCTCCCCGGGGCTGACGCTCCCCGGGGCCGAGGCCGCCCTCAGGCGGCCAGGGAGGGGAGAGGTTCGCTGCGCACCGCGGGAGCGGCCGCCTGGGCCTCCGGCGCTTCCAGTTCATGGATCTGCCAGTGGGCGCGGTCACCACAGGTGATCAGAAGCTGGTCGAGGTGGGCGGCAGCCTGCACGGTGGACGCGAACGGACCGATGTGACGGGTCTGCAGACCGTCCCTGATGGTCAGCAGATACATACAGGGTCGGGCGAAAGGAACCCGTCCACGCTAGGGAGGAAATCCTGTGATGGACAGGGCAAAACGCCGTCAGGACGGCAGATTTGCGGCACTCGCCGGTTCGGGCTCCTTCAGGATTTCCACCGATTCCGAGGACAGCAGGGCCTTGCGGCGTGTACCGCTGGCCGCCGGTTGCCAGGAATCGCTGGCACGGGCGCGGCTGCCCCAGACCGCATCCAGGCGGCGATCCCGGCCGCAGGACCAGCGGTAGTAGCGGTAACGCACGCCGTTCCGCCGGGCGTAGTTCTGGTGATAGTCCTCAGCCGGCCAGAACCTGGCCAGGGGGCGGATCGCCACCTTGATCGCCGTGGTGGGCCGCCCCAGCTCGCGGGAGGCCGCCACCAGGCTGTTGCGGGCCTCCACGGCCTGGGAGGCGCTGGTGGTGAAGATCACCGGCCGGTAGGAATCGCCGCGATCGCAGAACTGGCCGCCGCCATCGAACGGGTCCACATTGCGCCAGTAGGCGCGCAGCAGCTTGTCGTAGCGGATGCGGGTGTTGTCGAAGCGCACGCGCACGCTCTCCTGATGGCCGGTGCCCCCGGCTGACACCTGCCGGTAGGTGGGTTTGGCGAGCTTGCCGCCGCTGTAGCCGCTCTCCACCGAGAGCACCCCGGGCAGCTCCTCGAGATCGTGCTCCAGGCACCAGAAGCAGCCCCCCGCCAGCACCGCCTCCTCCGTGGCGGCCAGGGCCGGAGCGATGGGGCCGGCCAGCGTGAGCAGCAGGCCGAGGAACAGGGCGACGATCAGGCGCACGGGGGGGTGGGGGCAAGCAGATCCAGGATGGCGGCCGCGGCCCTGTCGGTGACGCCCGGCTGCCCGAGCGAGGTGCGCAACTCGTGGTAGCCCTCCTCCATGCGGCGGCGCTCCTCGCTGGCGGGATCGAGCAGGGACTCGACGGCGCTCACGATCGCGGCGGGCTGCAGAGCATCCTGCAGCAGCTCGGGCACCAGGCGCCTCCCCAGCACCAGGTTCACCGGTGAGATGTGAGGCACATTGAAGCGGAGCACGTGCTTGGCCAGGAAGGCGGTGGGCCGGCTCACCCGGTAGCCGGTCACCTGCGGCACGCCGCGCAGGGCCAGCTCCAGATTGGCCGTGCCCGACTTGGTGAGGGCCACGTCCGCCGCGGCGCACAGGGCCGGCCGGCAGCGGTCGGCCTCCGCCGCCCCCACCACCCGCGCCCGCACCCCGGCGGCCTGGAGCTGCCGTTCCAGCACCTGCTCGAATCCCGCCAGCCCGGCCGGCACCAGCACCTCCAGCGCCGGATGGCGGCGCTGGAGCTCGGCCGCGGCCGCGGCCATCGGCGGCAGCAGGTAACGCAGTTCCTGCCGGCGCGAGGCGGGCAGCAGCAGCAGCACCGGCGCATCCGCAGGCAGGTCGAGGCTGCGGCGCGCCTCCTCGCGCGACGGCAGATCCCGGAGGGTGTCGAGCAGGGGATGGCCCACCCAGGTGACCGAGGCCCCCCGGGCGCCGTAGAAGCGGGCCTCCTCGGGGAAGATCGCCAGGATGCGATCGGTGAAGCCGATCAGGCGGGTGGAGCCCCCCTCGCCGATGCGCCAGGCCCATTCCTGGGGGGCGATGTAGTAAGTGATCGGCACCGCGGGATAGCGGCGCTTGAGCCGCAGGCCCAGGTTCACGTTGGCCCCCATGTAGTCGATCAGCACCACGCCGTCGGGGGGATGGGTGGCGAGCAACCGATCGAGCCGGGCCTGCAGCCGCAGCGTGGGCAGCACCAGCGGCACCGCCTCCCACAGGCCGATCGCGCCCATCGCGGCGGTATCGGCCACCAGTTCGGCGCCGGCCGCCTCCATCCGACGACCGCCCAGCGCCATCACCTCGAGCGGCAGGGCCCGCCTGCGGGCCTCACGTTGCAGGGCCTCGATCAGCAGTCCCCCCTGGAGGTCGCCGGACACCTCCCCGGTGCTCACCAGCAGCCGCACCATCAGCGCGCCGCAGGCAGGGGACCGCGGCGTCCCGGCCCGATCGAGGCCTCGAGGAAACGGCAGAGCTCTTCGGCGGCTGGCAGCAGGGGTTCGCGCCGCGCCTCGGCCAGGGCGGCCGCCAGAACGCGGTCGCTGCGGTAGATCAGGTTCCAGATCTCCTGCAGCTGGCGCAGCTGGGCTCCGCCATCGAGCTCGGACATGCCGCTGCGGCGCAGACCGATCTTGTTCAGACCCCGCACCCGGCCCGGATGCCCCTCGATGGTCATGAACGGCGGCACGTCGCGGTCGATCCGGCTCATGCCGCCCACCATCGCCAGGGTGCCGACGTGGACGAACTGGTGGATGCCCAGCACGCCGCCGATCACCGCCCGGTCGCCGATCACCACATGGCCCGCCACCGCCACACCATTGGCGATCACGATCCGATCCCCGAGCTGGCAGTTGTGGCCGAGATGGCTGTAGGCCATCAGCAGGTTGCCGTTACCCAGCCGGGTCTGCTCACCCTCATGGGTGGCGCGGTTGATCGTGACGCACTCGCGGATCGTGTTCTCATCGCCGAGCACCACCTCGGTGGGGGCACCGTCGTACTTGAGGTCCTGGGGTTCGAGGCCGATGCAGGCCCCCGGGAACACCCGGTTGCCGCGGCCCATCCGCACCCGGCCGTCGATCACGGCATGGGGGCCGATGCGGCAGCCGTCACCGAGCTCCACATCCGGGCCGATCACGGCAAAGGGGCCGATCTCGACACCGCTGCCCAGGCGGGCCCGCGGGTCGACCACGGCCGTGGGATGCACCGATGTCGCCATGGCTGCGCTGGACATCGGCTCAGTCCACCAGGGAGAACATCAGCTCGCCGGAACAGACGAGCTGGCCATCGACGGTGACCTCGCCCTTCACCTTGCCGAAGCGCTGGCGCTTGAGGCTCAGCAGATGGCAGGTGATGCGCAGCTGGTCGCCGGGCACCACCGGGCGGCGGAAGCGCACCCCATCGATGCCGGCGAACACGAACAGGCCCTTGGGCAGATCCGGCATCTGGGTGACGATCAGCCCGCCCACCTGGGCCATCGCCTCCACGATCAGCACCCCCGGCATCAGGGGCCGTCCGGGGAAGTGGCCCTGGAACTGGGGCTCGTTGAAGGTGACGTTCTTGATCGCCACCGCCATCTCCCCCGGCACGTACTGCACGACCCGGTCCACCAGGGCGAAGGGGTAGCGGTGGGGGAGCAGGCCCTGGATCTGCTCGCTTCCCAGAACCACCGTGTCGGCGGCGCTCGAGGCGGAAGGTGCGGGGGCCGGTGGGGACGTGGGGGAGGCGGTCAAGGGCTCAGACGGACAGGACGGCAGGAGCGCTGGCGGTGGGGGGGGATTCGGCGAGACGGTCGGCGAGGCGGGCCGCCAGGGCGGTGTGCAGCCCGTGGGAGCCGCGATAGGCGAACACCTGGGCGCAGGGAAGACCTACCAGGGCAAGATCCCCCAGCAGGTCCAGCAGCTTATGGCGCACCGGTTCGTCGGCAAAACGCAGCGGTGGATTGAGCCAGGCGTCGCCATCGCAGACCAGGGCATTCTCGAGGGCTCCGCCGCGGATCAGGCCGGCGGCGCGCAGCTGGTCCACCTGATCGCGGAAGCCGAAGGTGCGGGCCGGAGCGATCTCGGCCACGAACGCTTCCGGGGTGAGCGAGAGAGAGAAGAGCTGACGGCCGATGGCGGCGTGGGGGAACTCGATGGCGGCCGCCAGGTGCGGCGCCTCCGCCGGCAGGGCCATCACGAAACCCTCGCCCAGGCGCTCGACCACAGGCAGATTCCCCCGGAGCGGGGGCAGGGAGCGGGGGCCCAGATCCACCAGCCCGGCCTCGGCGATCGCCTCCACCCAGGGCAGGGCCGATCCATCCAGCAGCGGAATCTCATCGCCCTGCACCCAGAGAACGGCCTGGCTGACGCCGGTGCCCGCCAGGGCCGCCAGCAGGTGCTCCACCGTGGCCAACCGCCGCTCCCCCAAGCGCAGCGCCGTGCAGAGCCGGGTCTCCGCCACCTGGGCGGGCGCCAGCAGCAGCGGCGGGCGGGCGGGATCGTCGAGGAAACCCACGCGGTAGCCGGGCTGGTCCGAGGGGGTCAGCCGCACCAGGCAGTCGGCGCCGCTGTGGAGGCCCACACCGCGGCGCTCCACGCTGGTGGCCAGGGTCCAGGCACGGCTGTAGTCGGACGGCCAGCTGCTCACTAGAACTTCCAGCCCACGCCGAGGTTGAAGCGCCAGTCGCCGCTGAAGTCACGGCTGGCCACCTCCAGACGGAGGGGACCGACCGGGGTGGTCACGATCAGGCCGGTGCCCACCGAGAAGCCGGAGCCGGGCTTGTCGAGCAGCTCACCCGGATTGCCCGGCACGTCCTTCTGGGAGCCGAAGGTGGTGCCTCCGTCCACGAACAGTTCGCCGCTGACGATGCTGAACAGGGGGAAGCGGTACTCGATCGTGGCCTCGCCGAAGCTCCGGCCCACGCCCATGTCGCAGTCGTAGAAGCCCCGCACCGAGTTGCCGCCACCCACACAGAAGGCCTCATAGGGAGGGAGCGAACCGATGTTGGTACCGGCTGACACCTGGAAGGCCAGGGCCTGTTTGCAGTCTTCAGTTTCGCCGGCCTTGGGCCGGCAACCCTTGTAGAACTTCAGCCACCGCACCGGGATGTAGTGGCTGAAGCTGCCGCGCAGCCGGTTGAAGGTGGGGGAATCGGGTCCGACGGAGATGAACTGCTCGGTGCCCAGGGTGAGGAAGTTGCCGCGGGTGGGATTGCGGGGATCATCGAGGGTGTTCATGCTCGCGGCAATCCGCACGCCGACCAATTGGTTGTTGGTGGCGCAGTTGTAGGAGAGGCAGATGATCGAGTCGTTGGGAACGCGACCACCGTTGTTGCTGAAGTCGTTGGTGGCGACCCCATAAAGCTGGGAATCGCCGGAGAAATCCATCGGCGTCACCTGCTGGGCACTCAGGCCCACCACCACGCTCCAGGGGGCGCGCTTGAAGGGGTTGCCGCCATTGAGCGGGCGCACGAACTGGATGTTGCCGCCGATGCGCTGGATCACCACCGAGTTGCCGGTGTAATCGAACCAGCTGATGCTGTCGTCCTTACCCTGAGCTTCTTCAACGGAGCCGAAACTCTTGTTCAGCGGGTTGTCGTTGCTGTTGATGTTGTAGGCAACGCTGGTGCCCGGAGCCTCGTAGAACTCGGACACCGTGTAGATGTTGCCGTTGTCCTGGCTCTGGAAGATCTGGGGGACATCACGGCTGACGAATGCCTTGACGCGGAAGGCGGTGCGGTAGGGATCCCCCTTGATCCAGGGATCGGTGAAGGTGATGTCCGCCAGGCCGCCGAACTGGCCGTAGGTGAAGCTGGTGGCCACGTCCCAGGCCCGGCCGAGCAGGTTGCTGTCCTGCACCTGCACCTGGCCGAACACCCCCTGGCTCTGGCTGTAGCCGAGGCCGCCGGAGAGGGAGCCGGTGGACTGCTCGACGATCCCCAGCACGATCGTCACCTTGCCCGGATCGGCGGGCTCCGGACGCAGGGTGACCTTGACATCGCTGAACAGGCCGGTGCCGTAGAGGCGCTTGAGATCTTCCTCGAGGTTGCGGCGGTTGAAGATCTGACCGGGCTTCAGGGAGATCTCGCGGGTGATCACCCAGGGACGGGTCTTGCCGCGGATCGGCTGACCCTTGTCGTTGGTGGCGGAGCCCTCCTTGTTGAGGAACTGAACCTCCACCCCCTCCACGGTGCCCTGCCGCACCGACACCAGCACGTCGCCTTCCGGGCTCACCCGGTTGGGGCCGGTGACACGGGCCAGGGAATAGCCCTGGTCGGCGTACCACTTCTGCAGTTCCTGCAGGCGTGTCTGGAGGGTGTTGAGGTTGAGGGTGCGTCCGTAGTCACCGGCGAAGGTGTCCTGAACCACCTCCGGCGGCACCTTGGCATCGGGGGGATCGAGGCTGACCTTCGTGAGCACGGGGTTGGGCACCACCTGCACCTTCAGTCGCACCCCCAGCGGTCCGTCGACCGGCTGGATGCGGACATCGGAAAACCAGCCCGTGGCGTAGACGGCCGTGAGGTCGTTGCGCAGCTCGCTGCGGGTGGTCTCCCCGCCGGGCGTGACCTTCATGGCGGCGTAGGCCGCCAGTTCGAGGCGCTCCTTCTCGGGGTGGCCGTCGAGGCCCTCCACCACCACTTCGCTGATGCGTACCCGGGGCTCGTTGGCCGCCGGCGGCGGTGCCGCGGGGGCGTCTGGAGTCGGGGCCCCCTGAGGGGAGGGGGTGGCCGGCGCCACCTGGGGGCCGCCGGGAGCGCTGAAGGGATCGGGGTTGCCAGCACCGGCCGGGGGCGTGGCTTCCGGCGCGGGCGGAGCGGACTCGGCGGCGGGGGCGGCGGACTCGGGCTGGGCGGGCGCGGTGTCCGTCGTGGCGGGATCAGCCTGGGCGATCGGCTCGAGGCTCGCGCTGGCCGCCGCCTCGAGGGCGGTGGTGTCCACGGCCGTGGCGACCGGACGTTCTCCCCCTGCCTGCTCCACCGGCGGCGGTGGTGTCACCGCCAGAGCGGAACGATCCTCGGCCCTCGCCTCGCCGGAGACGAGGAGGAACGCCCCCATCAGCGGCAGAGCTGCCGCCGCGCCCAGGCAGGCGTGGGGGCGGGAATGGGGCGTCCTGCGGCGAGCGCCGGCCATGGAATCTCGTCAGCTGAGCGGCGACGCCGCGAATCCGGCTGACGTTACCGGTAGACCCGTGGTTCCGGACAGACCCCCTGGACCCGTTTGAGGACCTCCCCGTAGGCCTCCACCACCCCGCCGAGGTCCTGGCGGAAGCGGTCCTTGTCGAGGATCCGATCGCTCGCGTCAACCACCCGGCGATCCCAGAGGCGACAGGTGTCCGGGCTGATCTCGTCGGCCAGCACCAGCTCGTCGTCAGCGGTGAAGCCCAGTTCCACCTTGAAGTCCACCAGTTCCAGATCCGCCTCGGCGAACAGCTCGCTCAGTTCGGCATTGATGGTCAGGGCCAGCTCCCCCAGACGCTGGCGCTGGGGCGGCGTCAGCAAGCCCAGGCGCTCGAGCCGGGCCTCGGTGAGCAGGGGATCGCCCAAGGCGTCGTCCTTGTAGTAGAGGTCGAGCAGCGGAGGGTCGAGGCGGGTGCCGGCCTCGATCGGCAGCTGGCGGCAGAGGGAGCCGGCAGCGATGTTGCGCACCACCACCTCCACCGGCACGATCCGCACCGAACGCACCACCATCCAGTTCGGCCCCTCCACCCCCAGGTAGTGGGTGGGAACCCCACGGGCGGCCAGGCGCTCGAACACCAGGGCCGAGATGCGGCAGTTCATCTCCCCCTTGCCGGCGAGGGACGCCCGCTTCTGGGCGTTGAAGGCCGTGGCGTCGTCCTTGAACTCCACCGCCACCCGGTCGGGATGGGCGGTGGCATACACCCGCTTGGCCTTGCCTTCGTGCAGCAGTGGTCCGAGGGAGGAAGGGGTCATGGCAGGGGAGCAGGTGAAGGAGCCGGTGAGGGGGAGGGGGGCGCGGAGAAGGGATCGGGAAGGTCGGCGGCATGGCCGCCCGGTGCGCGCGGCGAGCGCAGACGCCCTTCCAGCTCGCGGGCCCGGGCGGCGGAGGCCGGATCCCCCTGGCGCAGCAGCCATTCGCCGTAGGCGTCATCGAGGCGGGGAGCGAGCCGAAGCCGGCGTTCCCGGGCCCGGGCCACCGGCAGGCCCAGCTGATCATCGAGCAGATCGTTGACAAGGCCCCAGGCCCCGAGGGCCGCCGCCTGATCGAGGGCCTGCTCCAGCAGTGCCTCCCGCTGCTCCAGGGAAAGCTCGCTGCCCCAGCCGGCGGCGAGCCGGAGCCGCTCGGCCCCCGCCAGCCCGGGACGACGGGAGGACAGCAGCAGCTGGGCCGCCTCCCAGGTCAGGCCACGGGCCGCCAGGTGCTCCGCGAGCTCATCGAGGGCCGCCCTGGTGGGCACGGTGCCGTCGTCGCGCCGCCGCATCGGCAGGGCCACCGCATCGAGGCTGCGGCCGGGCCCCAGGGCCACGGCCAGCCGCTCCAGCGCCAGGGAGGCCCGCCGGTGGTCGAGGGCGGCGCTGGCGGCCCGCCACTGCACCACCAGCCACTGGATCCGGTCCGGGCCGGGGGCGGGGCCGATGCGATCCAGAACGGTGAGCGCCGCTTCCGGCGCCAGGCAGCCGAGCAGGGCTTCGGCATTGGCCAGCACCACTGCCAGGGGCTGGGGAGCCGGATGGATCGCCAGCAGCCGCGCGTGGAGCTGGCGCAGGCGATCGCGCCGGTCCTCGGCCACGCTCTGGCGGCAGAGGGCGTAAAGACCTTCGAGATTGCCCCCCTTCAGCGCCTTGGCGAAGGCGGCGTCATCGAGGGGAGGCGGCGCGCCGGGGGTGACCCCTGGCACCGCCGGCAGCAGGGCGGGGCCGGCGCCCGCCGCCGGGGAAGGGGCCGCCGCCGGGGAAGGGTCTGCCATGGGAGCGGCCCGCAGCGCCGGAGCCGCGAGCGAGGCCAGCAACACCGCCGCCACCGGCGCCAGCACGGCCGCGCCGGAGCCCAGGCGGCGACGCCCGGGCGGATGGCAGCGCGCAGCGGCGGGCGGGGGGGCGTTCACGGGGCGGCGCTCACGGGTTCGCGCGAAAGGGGAAGGGGAGGGGGAGGGGGAGGAGGACGACGGCCCATCGGAGCGGCCCGCTGTCAAGGACAATGGCGGCAACCGGAGCTCCGCGACAACCTACCGGCGCTCCCGTCCAGCGCCCCTCTCACCCCAGCGCCCCCCCCCGGCACCCATGACCGCCTCCACCCCTGTTCCCGCCCCGGCCTCCGGTCCCCGGAGGGTGCTGGTGGTGGGAGGCGGCGGCCGCGAGAACAGCCTGGCCTGGGCCCTGGCCCGCTGCCCAGGCGTGGAGCGGGTGTGGGTGGCGCCGGGCAACGGGGGCACGGCGGCTCTGGCGGGCTGTGAACCCCTGGCGATCGCCGAGAGCGATGGTGAGGCCCTGCTCGAGGCCTGCCGCGGCCGCGAGGTGGATCTGGTGGTGGTGGGTCCGGAGGCGCCCCTGGCCGCCGGCCTGGCCGACCGGCTGCGGGCCGCCGGGCTGCCCGTCTTCGGGCCCGGCGCCGACGGCGCCCGGCTGGAGGCCAGCAAGCAGTGGGCCAAGACGATGATGCGCGAGGCCGGCATCCCCACGGCGGGCTTCTGGCCCGCCACGAGCCGGGAGCAGGCCCTGGCGGCGCTTGAGCAGCAGGCGCGCCCCCTGGTGGTGAAGGCCGATGGCCTGGCCGCCGGCAAGGGGGTGACCGTGGCCGAGACCATGGCCGAGGCCCGCGCCGCGATCGAGGAGATCTTCGCCGGCCGCTTCGGCGCTGGCGAGGGGGCGGCGGTGGTGCTGGAGGAACGCACCGAGGGCCCGGAGGTGTCGGTGTTCGCCCTCACCGACGGCCAGCGCATGGTGCTGCTGCCCCCCGCCCAGGACCACAAGCGCATCGGCGAGGGCGACACGGGTCCCAACACCGGCGGCATGGGCGCCTACGCCCCGGCCCCTCTGCTGGATGCGGCCGGCCTGGAGGCGGTGCGCCGCCAGGTGCTGGAGCCCACCCTGGCGGCCCTGCAGGCCCGGGGCATCGACTACCGCGGCGTGATCTACGCCGGCCTGATGCTCACGCCCACCGGCCCGAGCGTGATCGAGTTCAACTGCCGCTTCGGCGACCCGGAGTGCGAGACCCTGATGCCGCTGCTGGGACCTGAGCTGGCCCAGGTCCTGCTGGCCTGCGCCACCGGCCGCCTGGACGCGGCCCCGCCCCTCACCATCGCCCAAGGCTGCAGTGCCTGCGTGATCGCAGCGGCCGCGGGCTACCCGGGCGAGATCCGGCGGGGCGATGTGATCGAAGGCGATCTGGCCACCGGCGACAGCCTGCAGCTGTTCCATGCCGGCACCCGCCGCGGCGAGGACGGCCGCTGCCTCACCGCCGGCGGCCGGGTGCTGGCGGTGGTGGCCCAGGCGGAGGATTTCGATGCCGCCTTCGAGCGGGCCTACCGCGCTCTGGAGCAGGTGCGCTTCGAGGGCATGACCCTCCGCCGTGACATCGGCCACCAGGTGCGCACGCGGTGACCGACAGCACCCCCCCCTCGCCTCCCGCCCTGCCGCTGCCGGTGGCCGCGGCGGCCGCCGGGGCCACCGCCGCTGACTGGCAGCGCCGCCTGGCGCGCTGGTGGGCCGAATTCAGCCTGCAGACCAAGCTGCTGGCGGTCGCCACCCTGGTGGTGAGCCTGCTGATGACGGGCATCACCTTCTTCGCCCTCAACGGCATTCAGCAGGACGCCCGCATGAGCGACACCCGCTATGCGCGCGACCTCGGATTACTGCTGTCGGCCAACGTCACCCCTTTGGTGGCGCAGGGGAACGACCGGGAGCTGGCGGCGGTGGCCGAACGCTTCTGGCGCTCGAGCCGCAGCCTCCGCTACATCGTGTTCGCCGATGCCGACGGGGTGATCTATCTCGGCATCCCGATGGGCAACGGCAGCACCGGCGGCCCCGGCGAGGAACTGCTGAGCCGGCGGCTGGAACTGCCCGCCGATCTGCAGCGCCGGCCCGACAACCCCCTGATCCGCCAGCACCTCACCCCCGACGGGCAGGTGACCGATGTGTTCGTGCCGATGGTGGCCGACGACCGCTACCTGGGGGTGGTGGCCCTGGGGATCAACCCGAACGAAACCCTGCTCGCCAGCGCCGCCCTCACCCGCGAGGTGACGGTGGCCGTGTTCATCTCGATCTGGGTGCTGGTGATCCTCGGCTCTGTGTTCAACGCCCTCACGATCACCCGGCCGGTGAAGGAGCTGCTGCGGGGGGTGCGCTCGATCGCCGGCGGCGATTTCGCCGCCCGCATCGCCCTGCCGGTGGGGGGCGAACTGGGGGAACTGCTGGAGGGGTTCAACACCATGGCCTCCCAGCTGGAGGTCTACAAGGCCGCCAACATCGAGGAGCTGAGGGCCGAGCAGGGGAAGCAGCAGTCGCTGATCGCCACCATGGCCGATGGGGCCGTCCTGCTCGACGAGGAGGGCCGGATCGTGCTGGCCAACCCCACCGCCCGGCGCCTGTTCCGCTGGGAGGGCCGCAAGCTGGAGGGCAGCGACCTGGAGGACGAACTCCCCGACCGGCTGGCGATGGAGCTGCACGGTCCCCTCGCCAGCCTGGTGTGCAGTGACAAGGACAGCACCGACGTGCGCTGCAGCGTGGGGGAGCCGGCCCGCACCCTGCGCATCGTGCTGCAGTCGGTGCGGGATGCCAGCGGCGAAACCCTCAAGGGCATCGCCATGACGATCCAGGACCTCACCCGGGAGGTGGAACTCAATGCGGCCCAGAGCCGCTTCATCAGCAACGTCTCCCACGAACTGCGCACGCCGCTGTTCAACATCAAGAGCTACGTGGAAACCCTGCACGATCTGGGCGACCAGCTCAGCGAGCAGGAGAAGCAGGAGTTCCTCGGCATCGCCAACGCCGAAACCGACCGGCTCACGCGCCTGGTGAACGACGTGCTCGATCTCTCCCGGCTGGAATCCGACCGGGTGTGGCAGCTGGAGCCCCTGGAGGTGGCGCCGGCGATCGAGCAGACCCTGCGCACCTACCGCCTCAACGCCGAGGACCGGGGGGTCACCCTGGAGCTGGACGCCGATCCGACCCTGCCCCGGGTGCTGGGCAACTGGGATCTGCTGCTGCAGGTCTTCGACAACCTGGTGGGCAATGCGCTCAAGTTCACCAAGCCGGGTGGGATGGTGAGGCTGCGGGCCTATCCCTGGCCGGACTCCTGCCGGCTGGAACCGGGCACCGCGCCCGGTGACAACCCCACCTGCGCCCTCACCTCCCCCCTGCCACGCCTGCGGATCGAGATCGCCGACACCGGCTGCGGCATCTCCCCCTCCGACCAGGAGCGCATCTTCGAGCGCTTCTACCGGGTGGAGAACGCCGTGCACACCGAGGCCGGCACCGGCCTGGGGCTTTCGATCGTGCGCGGCATCCTCGACAAGCACGGCACCCAGGCGCGCATGGCCAGCGAAGCCGGGGTGGGTACCACCTTCTGGTTCGACCTGCCCCTGGAGCAGTCCGACGGCGATGAACTGCAGCTGCAGAGCGAGCGCCGCACCTACGAGCGCGAAGGGATCAGCCGCTGATCCCCCGCCGCCTCACTCCCCTTCCACGCCCCTGACGATTCGCGAGAGTTCGCTGCGCTCGTCGGTGGTGACGCGGTGCGGAACGCCGCTGATGATGCGCTCGAAGTTGGAGAAGGAATCCTTGATCTCCGGCCCGTTGCTGGTGATCACGAACTCGCGGATGCCCTTGTCGTGCCAGGAGCCGCGCATCTTGAAGACGTTCAGCGCCCGCGCCATCTCGCCGCGGATCTCCACGTACTGCAGCAGCAGGATCGTGTCGGTGATCGTGGAGATGTGGGAGTCGGTGATCGAGTGGCTGCCCATGAACTCCTCGGAGGTGTTCGTGAAGAAGCCGGCGATCTCCTCCTGCTTGGCATAGCCCGTCACACCGATCACGAACTGGCGGAAGGCGTTGTGGCTCACCCCCCGCGCCAGGGCCGAGAGGGAGTCGATCGCCATGCGGGAGGGCTTGAACTGGCTGATCTCGGTCTTGATGATCTGCAGGTGATCCTCCAGGCCGGTGGACTCGGGGTAGGCGCAGATGATCTTCAGCAGACCGTCCTGCTCCATCTGCTCGAAATCGATGCCCCAGCTGGTGGCGTTGCGCAGCAGCTGGGCCCGCGACTCCTCGTAGGCGAACAGGATGGCGCGCTCGCCGCTGCGGCAGGCGTCCTCGATGAACTTGGACACCAGCAGGGTCTTGCCGGTGCCGGTGGCGCCGGTGGCGAGGATGATCGAATCCTTGAAGAAGCCGCCGCCGCACATCTCGTCGAGCCGGGGCACACCGGAACTGAGCCGCACGTTCGAGGAGCGCTGGGTGAGGCGCATCGCCCCGAGCGGGAAGATGCTGACGCCATGGCTGCCCATCGTGAAGGGGAACTCGCCCTTCATGTGGGTGGTGCCGCGCAGCTTGAGGATCTCCACCGTGCGCCGGCGCCGTTCCCCCTCCAGCACGTTGCGCAGGATCACCACGTTGTCGGAGACGAACTCCTCGACCCCGTAGCGGGCGATCGGCCCGTACTCGTCGATGCGTTCGGTGGTCATCAAGGTGGTGACGCCGATCTCCTTGAGCCGGGCGATCAGGCGGAAGATCTCACGGCGCACCACCGACACGGCGTCGTACTGCTGGAACACCGCGGTGATCGAGTCGATCGCCACCCGATGGGCCTTGTACTTGCGGATGGCGTAGTTGATGCGCTCGATCAGGCCGGAGAGGTCGAAGCTGCCCGCCACGTCCTGCCCTTCCGGATCGGGCGAGGCATCGAGGATGAACAGCTTGTCCTGCTCCACCATCTCCTGCAGGTTCCAGCCGAAGCTGGAGGCATTGCGCAGGATGTCGAGGGGCGATTCCTCGAAGGTGACGAAGATGCCGGCCTCGTTGAACTGGCGGATGCCGTTGTAGAGGAAGTTCAGCGAGAACACGGTCTTGCCGGTGCCGGAGGTGCCGCTGATCAGGGTGGAGCGGCCGATCGGCAGGCCCCCGTGGCAGATGTCATCGAAGCCCTCGATGCCGGTCGGCAGCTTCTGCACCTGCATCAGCGGCGAGCCGCCGGGGGTGATCGGGAGGCTGGGGTCCTGCATCGAAAGGGAGTCCGGGAGGGGGAGGGAGGGAAGGGAAAGGGGGGAGAAACGAAGGGCGGGGGATCAGGTGCTGCCGTCCCCAGCCCCGGGATCGGCGCCATCACCCGGGGGTGCCTCATCGAAGTCGAAGCCCTCCTCGCTGAGTTCGTCGTAGAGGAGATCCAGGCCGATCAGCACCCGCTCGCGATCGGAGAGATCGCCGATGATCCGGCGCACCGGCGGCGGCAGGATCTTGGCCAGGGTGGGGGTGGCCAGGATCTTGTCCTCCTCCGCCAGCTGGGGATTCTTGAGCACGTCGATCACCTTCAGGGCATAGACGCCGCGGAACTCGGTCTCGAGGATGTTGCGCAGGGTCTTGAGCGCGCGCATCGAGTTGGGCGTGTTGCCCGCCACGTAGAGCTTGAGGATGTAGGTCTTTCGCGGGGTCATGGTCAGGGCGCCTCCGGGGCGGCGTTCGATGAGGGGGAGAGGGCGGAGGGCGCCGCTTCGGCGGGGCCGAGGGGAGCATCCGGGGGGACGGAGCGGCGGTACATCTCGCAGAGATGGGCCATCACATCGAGCAGGGCCAGCCGATAGTCCTGGAGGAAATCATTCTTGTGACCCTCCAGCTTGAGTTGCTTCCAGAAACTTTCAATCAGATTCATGTGAATCTCAACAGTTTTCGTGATCGGCAGATCACTGAAGAACGCCGTGTTCACAAAACTCTCCAGCGCCTGGTTCGCAGCCGCCGGGTCGCGAAAGTAGCTGATCAGCAGATCGCGGTAGGTGCGGGTGAGCGAACGCAGGAGATCCTCCCGGTCGGATTCCGACAGGTTGCGCAGGAAGCGGGAGGGATCCCGCTTGTAGTACACCCCCAGATAGCCCAGCCGCCCCTTGAGCCGGTTGTCGAGCTTCCAGCCGTCACCGGAGTCCTCCCGGGGCCCCGCGGAGCGCTGGCCGGCGGCGAGCCGACCGCGGCGCAGGAAGCGTGAGACCGCGGCATCGAGGCTGTAGCTCAGCTGCTCCAGCTGGTCGGCCGGCAGGTGCACCTCCGCATCGTGGTAATCCACCCGACCGGTCACGGTGCCGATCACCACCGCCGGCAGCAGCAGCCCTCGCTCCGTCAGGGCCTGGAGCGAGGTCGCCGCAATCACCCCCTGCTGCAGCAGCACGGCGTCGAACTCTTCCCGCCGCTCCTCGAGCACGGCCACCGGGTCGCTGGAGGGATCGATGGCCACGAGCTCGTAGCGACCGCCACGGAGCGACTGGGTGCAGGCCTGGGTCAGGGAGGGATCGAGAAGGAAGCTGGCGATCGTGAGAGCCGGCTCGGGCATCGACAGGAGAGCTGACCGCCACGGACTGCCTGAATGTTGACGAAAGGCAGGCCCGGACGTCAAAGTCTTTGTTTGTCTTTCGATTGCCGTGAGCCCAGGCTCAATGGCGGGGATGAGCGGCCGGCCCTGAGCCGCGCGAGTCCCGCCAGCCTGGCCATGCCCCACTTCCGATGAGCGACTCCTCCACCCCCGCGGCCCCCGGGCCCTACGCGATCGTCGAGGCCTCCGGCCAGCAGTTCTGGCTGCAGCCCGAGCGCTATGTCGACCTGGATCGGCTGGCCGCCGAGGAGGGCAGCACCCTCACCCTCGACAGCGTTCTTCTGGTGCACGACTCCAAGGGCACCACCCTCGGTCGCCCCTACGTGGACGGAGCCAAGGTGGAGGTGAAGGTGCTCGCCCATCGCCGCGGCCCCAAGGTGCTGGTGTACAAGATGCGCCCCAAGAAGAAGACCCGCCGCAAGAACGGCCACCGTCAGGAGCTCACCCGGGTGCTGGTCCAGTCCATCAGCGTCGGCGGCAAGGCGATCGCCTGATCGATCCGTTTCCCTCCCCCCTTCCCTTCGTTTCCACTCTTCGTTCCCATGGCCCACAAGAAAGGCACAGGTTCCACCCGCAACGGCCGCGACTCCAACGCCAAGCGTCTCGGGGTCAAGGCCTACGGCGGTGAAAGCGTCAGCGCCGGCTCGATCCTGATCCGTCAGCGTGGCACCTCGGTGCTGCCCGGCATCAACGTCGGTCGCGGTTCCGACGACACCCTCTTCGCCCTGGTCGACGGTGTGGTGAGCTTCGACAGCATCAAGCGCGGCCTGCGCAACCGCAAGCGCATCAACATCGCCACCGCCTGACCCTGGATCCCTCCCTCTGCGGGTTCCTGGTTCTCGACAAGCCCGCCGGTCTCACCTCCCACAGCTGCGTGGGTCGGGTCCGGCGGGCTTTCGGCATCCGGCGGGTCGGCCACGGCGGCACCCTCGATCCGGCGGTCACGGGCGTGCTGCCGATCGCCGTGGGACCCGCCACCCGCCTGCTGCCCTACCTCCAGGGCGACAAGCTCTACCGGGGCACGGTGCAGCTCGGGCTCACCACCCGCAGCGACGACCTGCAGGGGCAGGTGCTGCGCACCGCCCCGCTGCCGCCCCTCGATGCCGCCGCCCTGGAGCAGGCGCTGGCGGGATTCCGCGGGCCGATCCTGCAGCGCCCGCCGCAGGTCTCGGCCGTGCATGTGGACGGCGAGCGGGCCCACGTGCGCAGCCGGCGGGGCGAGGAGCTCGAGCTGGCCCCCCGGCCGGTGACCGTGCACCGGCTCGAACTGCTCGACTGGGACCCGGAGCGGGGCCGGCTGGACCTGCTGGTGGGCTGCTCGGCCGGCACCTACATCCGCTCCCTGGCCCGCGATCTGGGGGAACGGCTCGGCTGCGGCGGGGCCCTGGCCAGCCTGCGGCGGCTCGAGGCCCTCGGCTTCGGCCTCGAGGGCGCCGTGGGCCTGGAGGAGCTCGACGCTTCCCCGCCGCCGCTGCTGGATCCGCTCACGGCCCTGTCCCATCTGCCCCGTCACCCCCTGTCGCCACCCCAGCTGCTCGACTGGCGCTGCGGCCGCCGCCTCGAGGCCGCCGCCGATCACCCGACGGACGGGGCCGTGGCGGTGATCGGCCCGGATGGCAGATTGGCGGGCATCGCCCGGGCCGACGGTGCCGGCGGCCTGCAGCCGAAGCTGGTCTTCGAGGCGGCGGGCTGAGCGCCACCCGGGCCCTCCTTCCTCCGACGCACGACCGCAGCGATGGCCGGCCACAGCAAATGGGCCCAGATCAAGCGCACCAAGGCCGTGGTGGATGCCAAGCGGGGTGCGGTGTTCACCCGCCTCGGCCGCGAGATCACCGTGGCCGCCCGGGCCGGGGCCGATCCGGCCGGAAACTTCCAGCTGCGCACCGCCATCGAGAAGGCCCGCTCGGCCGGGGTGCCCAACGCCAACATCGAGCGGGCGATCGCCAAGGGCTCGGGCCAGGCCGGGGGCCCGGGCGACCAGTTCGAGGCGGTGCGCTACGAGGGCTACGGGCCGGGCGGTGTGGCGGTGCTGGTGGAGGCCTTCACCGACAACCGCAACCGCACCGCGGCCGACCTGCGGCTGGCGTTCGGCAAGAACGGCGGCAATCTCGGCGAGAGCGGCTGCGTCGCCTACCTGTTCGACCAGCGCTCGGTGGTGCGCCTGGCGCTGGATGGCCTCGACGAGGAGGGGCTGCTGGAGCGGCTGCTGACCCTGGAGGAGCGGGGCGGACCGGCAGTGCTCAGCTACACCCTCGACGACGGCAGCGCGGAGGTGGTGGGGGAGTTCGCCGATCTTGAGGCCCTCCAGGACGGGCTCAGGGCCGTGGGACTGACGGTGCGGAGCTGGGAGCACCGCTGGATCGCCGACACTCCCTGCCGGCTCGAGGAGGTGGAGAGCCTGCGCAGCTGCCTGCGGATGCTGGATGCCCTCGAGGAGCTCGACGACGTGCGCAGCGTCACCGCGAATCTCGAAGCCGAGGACAGCCTGTTCGAATCCGCCCTGGCGGCCTAGTTCACCCCTGCCCCGAGGGCGGCGGCATCGACGATCACGGTCACGTCAGGATGGTGCTGGAGCCAGCTGGCGGGCCGCTCAGGCCCGGGGGGCTCCTGCAGGCAGCTCCGCAGGATGGCCGCCTTGGCGGCTCCGGTGACCACCAGCAGGATGCGCTCGGCGGCCAGGATCTCCGCCATGCCGAGGGTGATCGCCCGCGCCGGCACCGCCGCGGGATCGCCGCCGAAGGCCGCCGCGTTCTGGTGCCGGGTGGCCTCGGAGAGCTCGAGGGCGCGGCAGGGGGCCGTGGCAGGACAGGGGGGCTCGTTGAAGCCCACATGGCCGTTGAGGCCCAGACCGAGCAGCTGCAGGCCGATGCCGCCGGCGGCCGCCACGGCGGCGCCGTAGCGCCGGGCCTCTCCCGCGGGATCGGCGGCGAGGCCATCGGGCAGCCGCACCCGGCGGGGATCGAGGCCCAGGGGTTGCACCAGCCGCTGCTCCATCTCGGCCGCGAAGGAGCGGGGATCGGAGGGGGCCAGGCCCACGTAGGCATCGAGGTTGAAGCTGCACCAGTCCCGCCGCAGGCGCTCGGCCTCGCCCTGCGGCAGGGCGGCCACCAGCTCCGCAAACCTGCGGTAGACGGGCTCCATCGTGCGGCCCGTGGCCAGGCCGAGGGGGCGATCCGGATGCCACTGCCGCTCGAGCAGCATCCGCTGGGCGACCGCCTCGGCCACGGCGGCGCCATCCCCGAGGGGCAGAAGGGTGGGCCCGCTGGGCACGGCGACGGCGCTCAGCGGGGAGGCCAGGGAGTCAGGCGGGCTCCTGGGTAGTAGTGGCTGAGGATCTGGCGGTGCCCCTGGCCCTTGAGGGCGAGCCCGTAGGCCCCCCACTGGCTCATGCCCACGCCATGGCCGAACCCTCGCCCGCTCACCAGCAGGGACGGGGCTGTCAGCTGGCCGACCTCCTGGCTGGCCTGATCGACGGCCCCCTGGATCGGGGAGGCGGCAGCCGGGCCTGCGAGAGAGAATCCAGGAGATGGGGTGCTCTCGAGGAAGCGGAAACTGGCCAGGGTGCTGCGCAGGCCGAGCCGCTGGCGCAGCTCCGGCCCTGTGAGCTCGAGGGCTCCGGCGGGGCCGATGATCCGGGCCCGGCGGATGCGGCCGGTGCTCGACTTGGCCAGCACCTCGATGCCCCTCACGCCGCCGGTCTCCGGGAAGGCCCGGCGCAGCTGATCTGGCTCGTAGCGCTGCTCCCACTGCCGCACGGGGCTGCGGTCGTCGAAATCGGGCACGCTCACCAGATAGGGAAGCTGCCGGCTCCAGAGTTCGCCGCTGTTCTCGGTGGCGCCGCCGCTGCTGCTGTGGAACACGGCGTTGATCAGGCCATCGCCATAGGTGAGCACCTCGCCACGGGTGCGGGCCACGGCCTCCCGGGTGGAGGGGGTCTCGGCGCTCACGCCGCGGTACACCTGGCTGGCCACGCTGGCCTTGAGGTCGAAGGGGGCGGAGGGGCGGCGCTGGCCAAGGGCATAGGTGCGGGCCGCCACGGCCTGGGCCATCAGGGCCGCCAGCGGCCAGGTGGCCGGCATCTCGCTGCCCACCACGCTGGGGAGGTAGCCCTCCACTCCGATCACGTTGATGGCCTGCAGACGCTCCCCGTCGGGGCGCAGGTACAGGCGGCCGCGGTAGCGCAGCTCGCCGAGGGCGAAGAGCGAGGGTGCGGAGCGATCGCCGGCGGCCACCGGCTCCAGCCACAGCGGGGCCAGGGGCAGAACCCGGGGCGGGTCGGCCCCCTGGGATCCCTCCACCACCGCCACCAGCGCGTTGGGGCGCAGAGCCAGCCGGAGGCGCCGCCAGGCGGGAACCTCCAGGATCGGCCGGCCGCGGCCGTCATTCAGGCGCAGGGGTCCGCTGACCGCCGTGATCTCCAGGGTGTCGGCCTGCCGCAGCAGCACCCGCACGGGCGGGCCGTCGGCGGCGAGGGCCGTGGCGGCGGCCACGGGGGAATCCGCGGCTATCCGCGGCGGCCGGGCGTCGGCGGCCGGCTCCACCACGGCCGGCAGCAGCGCGCCGGCGAGGAGCAGCAGGGGCAACCCGGCGCGCCATCCGGCAGCGGGGAACGACACGGGGCAGACGCGGAAAACGGCCCCATCATGACCAGCCCCCACCCCAGGCGCCATCCCGGAGCGAACGCCTGCGTGGCAGCATGCGCCGGAGGCGTCACCCGGCGTGCAGGTCACCTTTCTGGGCACCAGTTCGGGCGTCCCCACCCGGGCGCGCAACGTCTCGGCCGTGGCCCTGCGGCTGCCGCAGCGGGCCGAGCTGTGGCTGTTCGACTGCGGCGAGGGCACCCAGCATCAGTTCCTGCGCAGCGACCTGCGGGTCTCCCAGCTGAGGCGCGTGTTCGTCACCCACATGCACGGCGACCATGTGTTCGGCCTGCCGGGCCTGCTCGCCAGCCTGGGCCTGGCGGGCAGCTGCGGCGACGGCCTCGACCTCTACGGTCCCGACCGGCTGCGGGATTTCCTCGAGGGGGCCCTGCATGCCTCGTCCACCCGGATCGGCTACCCGATGAGGATCCACCGGGTGAAGGAGGCGGCCCAGCGCGGCACCGTGCTGCTCGACGACGACGACATCAGCGTGCGCTGCGCCCCCCTCACCCACCGGGTGCCGGCCTACGGCTACCGGGTGGAGCGCAAACCCAGGCCGGGCCGCTTCGACGTGGAGAAGGCCCGGGAGCTGGGCATCCCCCCCGGCCCCGTCTACGCCGAGCTCAAGGCCGGCCGAACCGTCACCCTCGACGATGGCCGCATCATCCGCGGCGAAGCCCTCTGCGGCCCGCCGCGCCCCGGCTGCAGCGTGGTGTATTGCACCGACACCGTGTTCTGCGAGGCGGCGGTGGAGCTGGCGCGCAGCGCCGACCTGCTGATCCACGAATCCACCTTCTCCCACGGCGAGGCGGAGATGGCGATCCAGCGCCAGCACTCCACCAGCACCATGGCGGCCCAGACGGCCCTGGAGGCGGGGGTGAAGCAGCTGGTGCTCACCCATCTCAGCCCCCGCTACCTGCCCGGCAACCCGATGACGCCCGACGACCTGGTGGCCGAGGCGCGGGCGATCTTTCCGGCGACGATCGTGGCCCGGGATTTCCTCAGCCTCGAGGTCGTCCCGCCCGAGCCGGCCGTCGCGACGGAGCCTTCCGCCTGAGCCTGCAACAGTTCACGTGATTCCGCTCCGGAGGCCCTCTCCCCCGTGATACAAGGTCTCAGTCGCGGTCTCACCGCCTTTCCGCCGGCTTCCTCCATGGCCCCCATCCTTTCCTCAGCCGTTCGTGCCGTCACCAGGCTCCTGCTGGTGCTGCCTCTGGCGCTGCTGGTGTGTTTCGCCGGTCCGGCCTCGGCCGCCCGCTGGGACGCCGCCACCCTCACCGTGCCCTCCGGGCAGGCGGGGACCTCCGTGACCTTCAGCGAGAAGGAGATCAAGACGGGCCGCAAGCTGTTCAACGAGAGCTGCGGCAGCTGCCACGCCGGTGGCATCACCAAGACCAACCAGAACGTGGGCCTCGACCCCGAAACCCTGGCCCTGGCCACCCCGCCCCGCGACACCGTCGACGCCCTCGTCGACTTCATGAAGGATCCCACCTCCTACGACGGCGAATACTCCATCGCCGACGTGCACCCCAGCCTGCGCAGCAGCGACGTGTTCGTGAAGATGCGCGACCTCGACGACGAGGACCTGCGCCTGATCGCCGGCTACATCCTGGTGGCCCCCAAGGTGCAGGGGATCCAGTGGGGCGGCGGCAAGATCTACTTCTGATCCAGCCCCCCGCCGGGCGTCTCCCGGCCCACTCGCTCGGCCGGTGTCCCCTCAGGGGCACCGGTTTTTTTTGGCGGCGCCGGGGCAGGGCTCAGGCCCGGGAGCGCTCCTGATGCGCCGCGTCAGCTGCTGGCGGCGGTGGAGGCGGTGGCAGGCGGTTCGCCGCCTCCATCGAGGCCGGCTGGCGGCTGTACCACCACTCCTGCAGCTCCGGGCCGAGGCGCTGGGGAAAGAGGGTGATCACGGTGCGGGTGGGCCGGGCGCCCGGCTGCAGCAGCTCCACGGCGTAGGAGGGGCAGCGGCGGGCGGCGAGATCGGCCACGAACCGACGGCCGACCCTCCGCCAGCTCGGCTCCTTGCTGCGCCAGGCCAGGCGGCAGCAGGGCCAGGGCAGCTCCTCCCGATCGAACAGGCGGCAGCAGGGGCCGAGCACGCGGTAGCTGTACTGGCCCCCGGGGCTGGGGTGTTCGCTGCCGGGTTCCAGAACGGAGTGCACCTGCACGGAGGGGGATCTGCGGCGACGTGTGGGTGGGCTTGCCTGCGGCGAGCCGGACACTGAGCATGAAAAAGCCACCCCGAAGGGTGGCGGCATTCGAGGGTGGAGGGAAGACGCCGGAGCGGGATCCCCCCCTGCAGGGGCTCAGTAGAGCTCTTCTTCGGCGTGGGTCTTGATGGTGCAGTCGCTGGTGGGGTAGGCCACGCAGGTGAGCACGAAACCGGCTTCGATCTGGTCGTCGTCGAGGAAGCTCTGATCCGACTGATCCACGGTGCCGGAGGTCAGCTTGCCGGCGCAGGTGGAGCAGGCCCCGGCGCGGCAGGAGTAGGGGAGGTCGATGCCCTGCTCTTCGGCAGCGTCGAGGATGTACTGGTCGTCAGGAACCTCGATGGTCTTGTTGAGGCCTTCGCTCTCGTTGATGAGGGTGACCTTGTAGGAAGCCATGGAAGGGATTGGGGCTCACAGGCTCCCGGGTGCAGGGCCTGTAGGACCCGCCCTTCATACATCCGACCGGGGGGTTCCCGGCGATCCTGGGCCCGCTGGCCGGGAAGCCCAATCAAAACCAAGGCACACATCAGCGTGCCTTATGCAACATCAGCCGTCGCCCGCAGCGTCATCAATCCCCAGCGCTCCTCACGGGCAGCCAGGGCGGCCGTCCAGCCGGCTGCGGCCAGGGCCCCCTCCAGACGGGGAGCCTGGGCCACCAGCAGGCCGCTCAGGAGCCCCTCGCCGCCGGGGGCCAGCACCCGGGTGAAGCCGGGGGCGAAGGCCTCGAGCACCGGCGCCAGGATGTTGCAGAGGAGCAGATCGGCGGGGCGCGCCTCCAGCAGCTCCTCCAGGACCTCCAGCGACCCCAGGGCCACCTGCAGGGGGCCGTCCAACCCATTGAGGCATGCGTTCTCGGCGGTGGCCCGCACCGCCACGGCGTCGGTGTCCACCGCCGCCACCGAGGCCGCCCCCAGCCGCAGGGCCGCCAGCCCCAGCACGCCGGTGCCGCAGCCCAGATCGGCCACCCGCAGGCCCGCCAGGCTGCCGCCGCGGCCGGCGGCCATCTGCTCCAGCGCCTCCAGGCACAGACGGGTGGTGGGATGGCTGCCGGTGCCGAAGGCGCTGCCGGGATCCATCCGGATCACCAGGCGATCGGCGTGCTCCTCGGGGGGCTCCAGCCAGGCCGGCAGCACCAGCAGCCGCTCGCCCACCGGATCGGCCTGCCAGTGCTGCTTCCAGCTGAGGTTCCAGTCCTCCTCTTCCTGGTGGTGCCACTGGAGCTCGGGGAAGGGGAGGCCGAACGGCTCGGCCAGCGGGGCCAGGGTCGCCGCCAGCTCGGAGCGCTGGATCTCGGGCCAGTCGCATGCCGGCAACCAGGCCAGAAGCCGGCGCTGCTCAGGAGCCTCCGGCCGGTGCTGCAGAGCCACACGGCGGATGCCGAGGATCGGCAGCTTCCACAGCAGCGACTCCTCCAGCTCCGGCGGGCAGACCAGCTCCAGGCGCCACCAGCTCGGAGGAGCGCCGCGGCTGTCCATCAGAGGGTGACCGGGTGGGCTTCCTGGATGCCGTTGATGGAGTGGATCGTGGCCAGCAGGCTCGGGGGGATTGGGTCGTCGAGGCTGAGCACCATCACCGCATCGCCGCGCACGATCCGCCGGCCCACCTGCATCGAGGCGATGTTCACGTTGTGCTCACCCAGCAGGGAGCCGAGCTGGCCGATGATCCCCGGCATGTCGCGGTGACGGGTGAACAGCATGTGGCGGCTGGGGGCCACGTTCACCGGGAACTCGTCGATGGTCGTGATGCGCAGGTCGCCGTCGGCGAACACAGCCCCGGTGACGCTGTGGGTGCCGCGGCCGCCGCGCGAGATCAGCTGCAGCGAACCGCCGGCGAAGTCGCGGCTGGCGTCGTCCTTCACCTCCAGCACGTGGATGCCGCGCTCCTTGGCCTCCAGGCCGGCGTTCACATAGTTGATGCTGTCGCCCAGGGCGGTGGAGAGCACCCCCTTGAGGGCCGCGATCACCAGGGGCTGGGAGGGGTGGCTGGCGAAGTCACCCTGGAAGCGCACCTCCATCTCGGAGATCTGGCCGCCCGCCAGCTGGCTGAGCAGCTGGCCCAGGGTCTCGGCCAGCTGCAGATGCGGCTTGAGCTGCTCCATCACCTCGGCGTTGAGGCCGGGGATGTTGACGGCGCTGCGGGCCGGCAGCCCCAGCAGCACGTCGCGGATCTGCTCGGCCACGTCGATCGCCACGTTCTCCTGCGCCTCCTCGGTGGAGGCCCCGAGGTGGGGGGTGAGGATCAGGCGCTCCTTGACGGTGCGGAGGGGCGAATCGGCGGCCAGGGGCTCCTTGGCGAACACGTCGAGGGCGGCGCCGGCGATCACCCCCTGCTCCACCGCCTCGGCCAGGGCGGCCTCGTCGACGATGCCTCCCCTGGCGCAGTTCACCAGCCGGGCGGTGGGCTTCATCGTGCGCAGCAGTTCGGCATTCACCAGGTTCTCGGTGTCCGGCGTGCGCGGCAGGTGCAGGGTGATGTAGTCGGCTTCGGCGAACAGCTGGGGCAGGGGCAGCAACCGCACCTGCATCTGCTGGGCGCGCTCGGGGGAGACGAAGGGGTCGTAGGCGGCCACGTCCATGCCCATGGCGCGGGCGACGCGGGCGACGTGGGAGCCGATCTTGCCGAGGCCGACCACGCCGAGGGTCTTCTTGTAGAGCTCGTTGCCGACGTAGGTCTTGCGGTCCCAGCCGCCCGCCATGGTGCTGGCGTGGGCATGGGGCACGTGGCGCGAGAGGGAGAGCATCAGCGCCAGGGCCTGCTCGGCGGCCGCGATCGTGTTGCCCTCGGGGGAGTTCACCACCAGCACCCCACGGCGGGTGGCGGCCTTCACGTCGACGTTGTCGACCCCCACGCCGGCCCTGCCGATGATGCGCAGCCTGTCGGCGGCATCGATCACATCGGCGGTGACCTGGGTGCCGGAGCGGATCATCAGGGCGTCGTACTCGCCGATGATCGCCTTGAGTTCCTCGGGCGGCAGGCCGGTGCGCACGTCCACCTGGGCCACCTGCGAGAGGATGTCGATCCCGGTCTGATCGATGGGATCGGAGACAAGAACCTTCGTCATGACCGGCGTGGGTGAGAAACGCCCCGCAAGGGGGTGTGGAGAGGGTGCGGGGATGCGCCTCCCGGGGAGGCGGGCCGGCGGTGCAGTGTAGAGAGCGGGGAGAATCGGCCCCGTGGTCGTGCCGCCCAAGGCGGCTGGGAGCAGCAGCGTGAGTCTGAGCGTGGTGGTGGTGCTGAACGATCGCGGCCGGTTGCACCGGCTGCGGGACACCCTGGGGGCCCTGCAGCCGCCGCCGTCCCAGCTGGTGGCGATCGGCGAGGGGGAAACGCCGCTGCCGGAGGTGGTGCGCCTCGATCCGGCCGCCGCCCGCCGGGCCCGTCAGAAGGGCATGGCCCGATGGCTGATGCCCTTCGGCCTGCTGGCGGGCTTCACCTTCACCCAGATCACCGACCTGCACACCTTCGACGCCCTCGGCCCCTGGGGCCAGCCCGTGGTCGGGGCGCTGCTGGGCATGGTGTCCGGCTGGATGGGCAGCTTCGCCGCCGCCGCCAGCGTGGCCTCCGAGGAGGACGACCGCATCCGGGGGCTGCGCAACCGGCTGGAGGAAGGCAGCTGGCTGCTGCTGGTGGAGCCGGCCGCCGGCACGGAGATGCCCTGGACCCTGCTGCAGCAGGCCCGGCCCCAGGCCGTGGTGCGGCTGTCCGAGGGCTGAGGCAGAGCCGATGCTGCCGCACCGGACCCTGCTGGAAGGCAGCCGCGATCCCGCCGCCCTGGAGCCGCTGATCACGGCCGCGGAGCAGGCGCTGCGCACCTGGGAGCCGGTGTGGACCGGCTTCCTGCCGCCGGATCTGCGCGAGGAGGCCGAAGCCCGGTTGGGCTGCCTCAGCGAACTGAGCCTGGCCTCGCTGGGGGGCGTGGTGGGAGCCGAGCGCCGGCGCCTGCTGCTGCAGCGCGTGGAAGTGGCGCAGGAGCCCGGCAACCTGAGCGCGCCGCTGAGCGGCCTGGAGATCAGCGGCAACTTCCTGTTCGATCCAGCCGAAGCGGAAGATGTGCGCGCCGGCCTTCTCGCTGCCGGTGCCGACGAGGAGGAGATCGGCGATGTATGGCTGCGCGGCGAGCGCGGCGGTCAGGCAGTGGTGGATCCGGCCCTCGCGGAGCGGCTCAATGGCACCGCGGCCCGGGTTCGCACGGTGGAGGTGTTGCTGGAGGCGCGGCCGCTGGCGGAGCTGCAGCCGCCAGCGGCCCGGGTGGCCCGCCGCATCAGCACGGTGGAGGCCTCGCTGCGGCTGGATGCGGTGGCGTCCGCCGGCTTCGGCGTCTCCCGCAGCCGGATGGCGGAACGGATCCGGGAGGGTGGCGTACGCGTGAACTGGCAGCCGGTGCTCAGCCCCAGCCGCGAACTGGCGGTGGGCGAGCGGGTGCGCCTGGAGGGACGGGGCGAGCTGCGGATCGAGGAGGTGAACGAAACGAAGCGCGGTCGCTGGCGGATCGTGATGCAACGCACCTGACGCCGGCGCCGGTGGGAGCGCCGGGAGGGGCGATCGGCCTGCTGCTACCGTACGCGCTTCGGAGCTGACCGGCCGGGCCGGAAGCAGTCACGAACCCGGGCGATTAGCTCAGAGGTAGAGCACTACCTTGACACGGTAGGAGTCACTGGTTCGATTCCAGTATCGCCCATTCGTTCCATCTTTCTCCAGCAATGACCACCGCGGCCCGACAGCTCACGGTGGTCATCGGCATGGGCCGCTCGGGCATCGGTGCCGCCCGCCTGCTGCGCAACGAAGGCCGCCGGGTGGTGATCCTGGAGAGCCGCGGCGATGAGGCCAGCGAGGGGCTGGCCCGCTCCCTGCGGGCCGAGGGCATCGACGTGCGGCTCGCCACTCCCCTGAGCCTGGAGAGCTTCGAGGCCCTCGGCTCCCTGCCGGATCTGGTGGTGGTGAGCCCCGGCATCCGCTGGGACCATCCCGTGCTGGAGAGCCTGCGGCAGCGGGGCGTGGCGGTGCAGGGCGAGATGGCACCCGCCTGGCGGGCCACCGCCGGCATCCCCTGGATCGGCATCACCGGCACCAACGGCAAGACCACCGTCACCCACCTGGTTCACCACCTGCTCACCAGCGCCGGACTGGACGCGCCCCTGTGCGGCAACGTGGGCTTCTCGGCGGCCGAGCTGGCCCTCGCGCGCAGTGGAGCGGCAGCGGCCCGGCCCGACTGGCTGGTGGTGGAGCTGAGCAGCTACCAGATCGAGGCGGCTCCGGAGCTGGCCCCCCGCATCGGCCTCTGGACCACCCTCACCCCGGACCACCTGGAGCGCCACGGCACCCTCGACAACTACCGGGCGATCAAGCGCCGCCTGCTGGAGAACGCCGAGGTGCGCATCCTCAACGCCGATGACGCCGACCTGCGGTCGCGGGCCTCCAGCTGGGAGGCGGCCACCTGGGTGAGCGCCGGTCCGCGGGCGGCCCTGCCCGCCGGCATCGAGCCGGAGGTGTGGATCGAGGAGGGCAGCGTGCAGGCCCGGCAGGGCCCGCTGTTCGCCGCCGACTGCCTGGCGATGCCCGGCGCCCACAACCGCCAGAACCTCGCCATGGCCACGGCCGTGGGGTTGCAGCTGGGTCTGGCGCCGGCGCTGATGGAGGCCGCCTTCCGCTCCTTCACCGGGGTGCCCCACCGGCTCGAGCGCATCCGCGAGCAGGACGACGGGCTGCTGTGGTTCAACGACAGCAAGGCCACCAACTACGACGCCGCCGAGGTGGCGCTGCGCGCCCTCGACGGCCCCCTGGTGGTGCTGGCCGGCGGCCAGTCGAAGCAGGGGGACGCCACGGCCTGGCTGAGGGAACTGCAGCGCCAGGCGGCGGCCGTGGTGCTGTACGGGGCGGCACGGGAGGAATTCCGCGGTCTGCTCGAGGCCAGCGGCTATGGCGGGGCGATTCACGCGGTGGAGGGCATGGAGGAGGCCGTGCCCCTGGCCGCCCGGCTCGCCCGGGAGAGCGGCAGCCGGGCGGTGCTGCTCTCGCCGGCCTGCGCCAGCTTCGATCAGTACAGCGACTTCGAGGCCCGCGGCGACCACTTCCGCCGGCTGGTGCTGGCGCTCTGATCCGGGGTCCTGCCTAAACTCCGGCCCCAGACGGCGCAAGGGTTCCGCGGATGGCCCACTGGCTGATGAAGAGCGAGCCGGAGGTGTACAGCCTCGATCATCTGGAGGCCGAGGGCACCACGCTCTGGGACGGCATCCGCAATTACCAGGCCCGCAACTTCATGCGGACCATGCAGGTGGGAGACCGGGCTTTCTTCTATCACTCCAATACCCAACCGCCCGGGATCGTGGGGTTGATGGAGGTGATCGAAACCGGCCTCACCGACCCCAGCCAGTTTGATCCGGCCTCCAAGTATCACGACCCGGCCTCCAAGCCCGAGGCACCCCGCTGGGACTGCGTGCGGCTGCGCTTCCTGAAGCGGTTTCCCCGGCTGCTCAGCCTAGAGGAGCTGCGCAACGCCTTCACCCCGGAGCAGCTGGGCGTGGTGAAGCGGGGCAACCGGCTCTCGATCCTGCCGGTGAATGAGGAGAGTGCCGCTCGCCTGCTGCAGTTGCTGCAGGCTGCCCCCTGAGCCCGCCCCCAAGCCCGCCGGCCTTCAGGCCACCTCCGGCAGCGACGCACGCGAAGGGACCACGGTGAAGCGCGAGCGACCGGGGAAGAGGTTGGCGAGGTAGCAGCGGGTCACCCCCCGGTCACGCACACCGTTCTGCACCAGGAAACCGGCCAGGGCCGCCTGGAACAGCCGGTACTGGTCCCAGTTGGGATGCTGCTCGATGAAGTCCTGCATGGCCGCCAGCAGCGGTTCGGGCACCTCCGCCCGCAGGCTGACCGTCCCCGAGTCTTCCCCCTTTCCCGTCCAGCTCCAGTCCCCCTGCTCCATTCCGGCTCTCCCCAATGGCGGTGGGTTCAGTTCTCCACATCCCGCCGAGCCCGTCAACGCCGCTTCACAGAGGGCGGCGGACCGGCTTCCCAGCCTGAGATCGCGCTTGGCCAGAGGGTTCCGGGCGCTGGCGGGCCCGATCGGGCCTCCCTTGATCAGCCTGAGGGCAAACGTCAAGGCGGAGGGCGCGGACAGGGGCGTTTTCCCCAGCACCAGGCCGCCGGCTGAGCTCGAAGCCCCCGGGCTGGGGAAAAGCGGAGCAAAACGTTCGCTCATCAGGGGAGAACACCATGACCCCCAAAAGATCAGGATCACTGATCATTGACCGGGCTATCTCCCTGTCTCACGGCGCATGGCCGCCCCTCCCCACGATGCCCTCCGCCTGGGTGATCGCAGCGGCGAAGGCCGCACTGGCCCCCACCGGCCAGGCCCCCTCCAGGGCCCGCCGTCCCGGCGGGGGTTGGAGCACGAAGCGCAGGGCGAAGTCGCGCCGGCTTCCCTCCAGTTCCAGCCACAGCCCGCCGTCCGGCTCAAGGGCGGTCTCGAACTCGAGGGTGATCGCCTCCTCCTCCAGGAGAGCATCCACCAGCGCGCGGTGCTGATCCAGCAGACGGCCGATGCCGCTGCGAAGGGCGCCGGCCTCCTCCGGGGCCAGCTCGGCGGCCCAGTGGCTTCCACCGATCAGCACAGGAAAGGCATGGCGGGCAGGATCCACGACCAGCCGCCATCCCTCGCCTTCCTGCACCAGCACCGGAGAAAGGGCCTCAGCCCGGCAGCAGGTCGGGCTGGTCCTGTTCGTCGCTGAGCTCGATGATGGCCCGCTGGACCGGCTTGATCATCGAATCATCGAGCAGGCCGTCGAAGTCGTCGAAGCGGCGCTGCTTGGCCCGGAAGGCGATGCGTACCGTGGTGAGGTAGCGGTTGCTGGAGTGGCGGATCAGGCTCTCCGCCCGCTGGGCGAGTTCCTTGGGATGGACTTCGGGGCTGTTGGGCATCCGTCTCCTCTTCTCGGCTCACACGGGATCACCCAACCTAGGCCAGCAGGCCCCCACCCTTCTCCAGCCCCAGCCCCCGACGGCTAGAAGGGGCCCAGGCCGTGCCGAACCTGCCATGCCGGGCACCCTCGCCATTGATCTGGGCAGCACCACCACCGTGGTGGCCTGGCAGGAGCGGGGGGAGGCGCCCCGGCTGCTGCCCCTTGCCCCCTTCAGCCTGACCGAGCCGTGCGTGGTGCCGAGTCTGCTCTGGCTCGCCTCGCCGGAGCAGTCGCGGCCGCTGATCGGCCGGCAGGTGCTGGAGGCGGGCCTGGCGGACCGACCGGGACCAGGCCTGAGCCGGGACTTCAAGCGCGCGATCGGCGCCGGCCGCCAGGACGGGGGAACGGGCTGGCTGACGCCGGAGCAGGCCGGGAGCCTGCTGCTGCAGCGGCTGTGGCAGGCGCTGCCGGAGGGGATCGTGCCGGAGCGGCTCGTGCTGACCGCCCCGATCGAGACCTATCGCGGCTACCGCAGCTGGCTGCAGGAGACGTGCCAGGCCCTGCCGGTGCCCGAGCTCGCCCTGGTGGACGAGCCCACCGCCGCCGCCATCGGCGCCGGCCTGCCCAGCGGCAGCACGGTGCTGGTGGTGGACCTGGGGGGCGGCACCATCGACCTGTCGCTGGTGGCCCTGGAGGGGGGAGAGGGGAAGGCAGCGCCGATCGCCCAGCTGCTGCGCTTCGCCGGCCGCGATCTCGGGCGCAGTGGCCAGGCCCTGCGCACGGCCCGGGTGATCGGCAAGGCGGGGCTGCCCTTCGGCGGCCGCGACATCGACCGCTGGATCGCCGGCGCCCTTGTGCCGGGCGTGCCCCCCGACGGCGACCTGCTGCGGGCCGCCGAGCGGCTGAAGTGCCGGCTGAGCGAGGCCGAGCAGGCCCGTGAGCTCTGGAGCCCGGAGGGAGAGGCCGGCCGGGAACTCCGGCTCGAGCGCCAGGAGCTGGAGCGCCTGCTGGCGAAGCGGGGCCTGCTGGAGCGTCTCGACGAATTGCTGGAGACCGTGTTCGCCGCTGCCCGGCGGGCCGGCATCGATCCCGGGGCGATCGATGCGGTGCTGCCGGTGGGGGGGAGCAGCCGCATCCCCCTGATCCGCCGCTGGCTGGCGCAGCGCTGCCCTGAGATCCCCCTGCGGGGGGAGCGGCCGGTGGAGGCGGTGGCCCTCGGGGCCCTCGCCCTCACGCCGGGGGTGCGGGTGCGTGACGTGCTGGCGCGCGGGGTGTCGCTGCGCTGCTGGGATCGCCGCAGCGACCGCCACCACTGGCATCCCCTGTTCGTGGAGGGGCAGAGCTGGCCCACCGAGCAGCCCCTGGAGCTGCGGCTGGCCTGCAGCTGCGATGGCCAGGAGGCGATCGAGCTGGTGCTCGGCGAACCGGTGCCCCAGGAGAGGGGCGAGGTGGTGTTCGAGGACGGTCTGCCGGTGCTGCGCTCGCGAGCGGCGGGGAGCCCGCGGGTGGAGCCGTGGCTGGCCCCTGTCGAACCGCTGCCGCTTCAGCCCCCGGGACACCGGGGGGTGGATCGGCTGGCGCTGCGGTTCGCGATCGACGCCGACGGCCGGCTGACGCTGGAGGTGGAGGATCTGGAGAAGCCGGGAGCTGGCTTCGGCCGGCGGGTGCTGGGTCCGGTGCGCTGAGCGGCCACAGACCCTCGCTGACGCCCCTGCGCTTCCATACAAAGGATTCAGCGACCGCTCACCCTTCCTTGGCTCTGCGCCGGCACCGGCTTCCCCGCTTCTGGCTGGCGCTGACGCTCGGATCCGTGCTGGGCGCGATGGGACTGGTCTACTGGTGGGAACGCCAGCTTCCCGACCGGATCCGGACCGCCGCCGCAGCAGGTCGCCTCGACGACTGCCTGCGGCTGAGCGAACAGCTCGCGGCCCTCAGCTGGCTGCCGGGGCGCGCCTCCGGGGAGGAAGCCGAATGCCGCCGCCAGCGCGCCGCCCAGCTCTGGGCCCTGGGCCAGAAGCGGGAGAGCCTGAAGCTGCAGCGCCGATTGGTGAATTCCCCCGTCGCCCGGGCCGACGACCGCCGCCGGCTCAGGACCTGGGAGCAGAGCCTGCGTGCCACGGCCCTGAACCGCTTCCAGGGAGGTGATCTGAACGGTGCTCTCCAGGCCCTGGTTCCGCTCGCCGACGATCCACGGGGTGAGAACAGGCTGCTGGCGGAGGACCTTAAGCAGAACTGGCAGCGCAACCGCCAGCAGCTGGAGCGGGCCCGCCAGCTGGCCCGCCGCGCCCGCTGGTGGGAGGCGCTCGATGCACTGAACCGCCTGGATCACCCCTGGTGGAAGAAGCAGGCCACGGCCGATCGGCAGCGGGTGCAGGAGGGCATTGCCCGCCTCTCGAGCAAGGACCATGAGCACAACAGCCATGGATCCCTTCCCCATGAGGTTCCCGTGGACCAGCTGGATGCTGCGGTGCAGAAGCACCTGGCCATCGGCCTCGACGAATGGCAGGCGTTCGAGAAGGCCTGCCGCGACCTCGGTGGTCGTGTGGAGGAGGCGGGTCCGGAGAGCGCCTGCCGGCGCTGACCCCCGACCGTCCGGAGCGCGTGACAAGATTGGCGCCGCAGTGAAGGGCGCGCGCATGCAGCCAGGCGATCGGGTGAAGGTGAGCCGGAGCGTGGTGGTGTTCAACCATCCCGAGCACCGCAACGCCAGCTTCGACCTGGAAGGTCAGGAAGGAGAGGTGCTGAACGTGCTCAACGACTGGAAGGGTCGTCCGATCAGCCCCACCCTGCCGGTGGTGGTGGCCTTCGGCAAGTACCGCGCCCATTTCCGCGCCGACGAACTCGAGGCGGTCTGAGCGCTCAGGCCGGGCGCAGCAGATACACCCCTTCCTCCCCGTCCACATCCCTCAGGCAGAGCTGGATGGTCTCCTGACGAGAGGTCGGCACGATGCGGCCGCAGAAATCAGGCTGGATCGGCAGTTCCCGGTGGCCCCGGTCGACCATGGCCAGCAGCAGCACCCGACGGGGGCGGCCCCAGGCCTGCAGGGCCTCAAGGGCCGCCCGCACCGTGCGACCGGTGAAGATCACGTCATCGACCAGCACCACCGGCCGGTCGTCGATGCTCACGGGCAGATCGGTGGCCTCCACCAGCCGTGTTCCCACCCGCTCGAGATCGTCGCGGTGGAAGGTGGGATCGAGGCTGCCGTGGGCGATCGGGTGGCCGGCGATCGCCTCCAGCCGCTGGGCCAGCACGCGGGCCAGGGCCACCCCCCGGGTGGGAATCCCCAGCAGCAGGAGCTCGCGGCTGTCGGACACGCTCTCCAGCACCTGGGAGGCGAGCCGGTCGAGGGTGCGGCTCAGCTCGGAGGACGACAGAAGCTCGAGCCGTCCGCCTGGATCTGGGAGGGTGGCCGATCCGTTCATGCCTGGGCGGCGGGCCTTCGATGCTATGGGGAGCGCCTGCGGTTGCGCCTGTGACCCCTGCTGTGACCACTGCTGTGACCCCTGCTGTGACCACTATGTGACCAAAGCCTGACGCGATCGGCCCCAGAGGTGGTGGATCCAGGGCCGGATGTAGGTTGGCTTCGGAACGACGTCGTGACGAGATCTGGCCGCCAGGGTGAAAGCAGCTCCCTCCCCCCAGCCAACCGCCCGATCCGGAGACAGCAACGGCTCCCGGAGCGGTGACGACCGTAACAACCGTACGGCAGGTTCCTCCGGGCGGAGCGAATCCCCCTCCTTCTCCGATGCGCCCCCCGTGGCACCGGTGGTCCTGGCCATCCTCGACGGCTGGGGCTACCGCCACGACGACGACCACAACGCCATCCGCCAGGCCGACACGCCGGTGATGGATGCCCTCTGGCATGCCTATCCCCACACCCTGATCGAGGCCAGCGGTGGAGCCGTGGGCCTTCCCGACGGCCAGATGGGCAATTCGGAGGTGGGCCACCTCACCATCGGTTCGGGCCGGATCATCCGCCAGGAACTGGTGCGCATCGGCCAGGCCGTGCGCAGCGGCAGTCTTGAAACGAACCCTGCCCTCGAGGCGCTGGCCGACCAGCTCCTCGCCAGCGGCCACACCCTGCACCTGATCGGTCTCTGCTCCGACGGCGGCGTGCACAGCCATGTCGATCACCTCGGCGGACTGCTGCGCTGGGCCGCCGCCCGCGGGCTCAGCGATGTGTGTGTGCATGTCATCACCGATGGGCGCGACACCGCCCCCAACAGCGCCCCCGCCTTCCTCGAGACGATCGAGAAGCAGATCGCCGACGCCGGCGTGGGTCGCATCGCCACGATGTGTGGCCGCTACTGGGCGATGGACCGCGACAACCGCTGGGAGCGCACCGAGCGGGCCTACCGACTGTTCACCGAACCTGGCACGGTCACGTCCCTTACCCCGGCCGAGGTGCTGGCCGACTCCTACGCCAGCGACGTCACCGACGAGTTCCTGGAGCCGGTGCGTCTGGCCCCGGGCACGATCGGCCCCGACGACGGCCTGGTGGTGTTCAACTTCCGCCCCGACCGGGCCCGCCAGCTGGTGCGGGCGCTGGTGCTCGACGAGTTCGACGCCTTCCCGCGTGAACGGATCGCCCCCCTGCACGTGGTCACCTTCACCCAGTACGAGCTGGGGCTGCCGGTGGCGGTGGCCTTCCCTCCCGAATCCCTCGACGGACTGCTGGGGCAGGTGGTGTCGGAGAACGGCCTCCGCCAGTTCCGCACCGCCGAAACCGAGAAGTATCCCCACGTCACCTACTTCATGAACGGTGGCATCGAGCAGGCCTTCCCCGGCGAAGACCGCCACCTGGTGCCGTCGCCCCGGGTCGCCACCTACGACCAGGCCCCGGCGATGTCGGCCGAGAAGCTCACCGACAACTGCATCGCCGCGATCAACAAGGGCATCTACTCGCTGGTGGTGATCAACTACGCCAACCCCGACATGGTGGGGCACACCGGCCGCATGGAGGCCACCACCGAGGCGATCGCCATGGTCGACCGCTGCGTGGGCCGGCTGGTGGAGGCCGCCAACCGCATGGGCGGCACCCTGCTGATCACCGCCGATCACGGCAACGCCGAGGTGATGGAGGGGCCGGACGGCCGTCCCTGGACCGCCCACACCACCAACCCGGTGCCCGTGATTCTTGTGGAGGGGGAGAAGCGCAAGCTCCCCGGCCACGGCACGGACGTGCATCTGCGGGAGGGCGGGGGCCTCGCGGATGTGGCCCCCACCCTGCTCGACATCCTCGGCCTGCCCCAGCCCGAGCGCATGAGCGGCCGCTCCCTGATCGTTCCCGCCACCACCACCGCTGCCCCGGTGGCGCCGCGGTCGGTCGGAGTCTGAGCGCTAAGGTCAGTCCATGATCAAGTCCGTCCTCTCGTGGATCTGGATGCTCAGCGGCGTGCTGCTGATCATCTCCGTGCTGCTGCACAGCCCCAAGGGCGATGGCATGGGGGGCCTGGCCTCCAGCGGCGGCTCGATGTTCACCAGCGCGCGCAGTGCCGAGGCCACCCTCAACCGCATCACCTGGACCCTGCTGGCCGCCTTCCTCAGTCTGGCCGTGGTGCTGAGTGCCGGCTGGGTGCGCTGAGGTCTCCCCGATGGCCAGCGCCAAGATCCCTCCTGGCACCGCCCCCCACAGCAAGGATCTCCACAGCACGGATCGGATGACCCGCCGCTTCGCCCTCTCCCGCCTGCTGCAGCATCTCGGTGGTCCGCTGGCGGTGATGAGCCCCCTGCTGCGGCCCTCGGCGGCTGAGGCCGCCGCCACCGCAGCCGATCCGCGCTGGAAGCTGAGCGAGGCGGAATGGCGCAAGCGCCTCAGCCCCGCCGCCTTCGAGGTGCTGCGGCGTGAGGGCACCGAGCGGCCGTTCAGCAGCCCCCTCAACAACGAGAAGCGCAAGGGCACGTTCGTGTGCGCCGGCTGCCGCCTGCCCCTGTTCGCCTCCAGCGCCAAGTACGACAGCGGCACCGGCTGGCCCAGCTTCTGGCAGCCGCTGCCGAACGCCGTCGCCACGCGCCTGGATTTCAAGCTGATCGTGCCCCGCACCGAGTACCACTGCCGCCGCTGCGGCGGCCACCAGGGCCACGTGTTCAACGACGGCCCCAGGCCCACCGGCAAGCGCTACTGCAACAACGGCGTCGCCCTGGCCTTCGTGCCCGGCTGAGGGCGGCTCTCGATTCCCGGTGGCCGGGCTGAAGTTCCTACGATGCAGCCCACGTTCCCCGCTCCTCGATGGCCGTCACCTATCCCCGCAAGATCCTGAATACCCTCGGGCCCCGGGAGGTGATGACCGAGGTGGTGAAGGGGCGCCGCACGCAGGTGCTGTTCCTCAACAGCTACCGCTTCAACGAGCAGCGCTCCTGCCTCGAACTCACCACCCTGGTGGAGGCCCTCAACGGCAAGCCGCGCGAGCTGGTGCGCGAGCTCTCGCACCACATCAGCGACGAAGCACGTCATGCCGTCTGGCTCACCGACCTTCTGTACGAGATGGGCGAGGAGATCGGCAACCTGGAGACCGGCTCCTACATCGACGAACTCAACCGGCTGTTCGACAAGAGCGCCGAGGATGCACAGAGCGAGGACGGCCTGATCGCGGTGCTGGCCTCGATCAACGCCACCGAGAAGCGGGGGTGCCAGGCGTTCTCGGCCCACATCGCCGCCCTCAAGGCCGCACCGGCCAGTGAGGAGAACGAGCGGATCCGAAGCACCCTCGAGAAGATCCTGCCCGAGGAAGCAGCCCACGTGAGCTGGGGCAGCCGCTGGCTGGGACGCATCGCCAGCCGCAGCGCCGAGCATCGGGTGCGGGTGAATGCGGCCAAACGCAAATACGCGATGATCGAGCACGCCGCCTTCGAGGCGGGCATGGACATCATGGCCGGCGCCGAACTGCGCCGCCTCGGCAACCTCGTGGAGATCGCCAACACGCTGCCGGTATGGGAGCGGCCCGCCTATGTGCTCGAGCGTCTTCCCCAGGCGCTGCTCTCGCCCGACCTGCAGAAATCGCGCGCCCTGGCCTTCCGGCGTGTGATCGAGGACAAGCCGGAGCAACTTGTGCAGCAGTTCATCCCGATGTTCCTCAAGGGCCTGCAGAATCTGCGCCCGTCGCTGGCCACCGCGCGCTGAAGCGGCCCGCGGCGGCACCGCAGGCATGCTTGAGGAATGAACTCAGGATCCCTGGGACTGCACCAGGGAAATCGCCCGGGAGAGCGTCAAGCCCATCACGTCAGAGATCACGAAGCCGTGGGCAAGGATCAGAATCCTTGCCCGTGCAGATGTCCCTTTGATGGCGCTGATCGAGGCAGAAAAAACCGAGGAGAATGAAGCAACGAAGTAATCAATCGGTCGTGGCGCCTTCCCGTCTAGATCGAGATGAAAAAGACGGTTCTGCCTGCCGCTGTCGACCTGATCAAGACGCCAATAAATCCAGCCCCAGACAAGAAGCGAGTTGGGGAGGAAAAACAGCAGTTGCGTGACCAAAATGAAGCGGGAGCTGACCGAATCAAAAACAAGCACATTCAACCCAATAAACTGCATAGCCATGCGGACGATGACGTAAGCGCCAATGATGTCAAGATATCGCCTCGCCCACCCCGGCCTGACTGGGCGAGCAAGCAGATAGACAAGAGGCAACTTGATTAGGTAGCAAGCTCCGCACAGGCCTCCTCAGGCTAGACTGATACATAC
>JANWUS010000019.1 GCA_024958715.1 Cyanobium sp. FGCU52
AGCGTCTTGTTGGCGGGGTGCCAGGGGCTTGCGGAGCTTTGTTGCTGATCAAGTTGTGCTTTGGAATGATTCCACGGTTTCAGCAATACCCTCCCTGAGAGCCAAGGGAATTCTTTCCACCAAGGTCAACGTTCATGCTTTACGCAGACTGGATAGTACAAGTCACAGATTACCTTACCTTCTGGCTCAGGCGATCTGCGATAAATCTGGGCACATTCGCATCTCTACGATCACTGATCCTGTTGATATCCTTACGTTCTCAGGAGATCTCCTTTATTCTCTCCTTCTGCCGAGTCCAAACAAACAAGGGCAGCTGTTTAGCATTGAATTCTGGCTTTTGTTCAAGATCTCTGGATGTCATGGCGTATGGTAGTAGGGTAAGACAAACGTGTGGAGGGCATTCCCTGGATTCTTTCATTGCAAGAGCACATTCTCGTATGGATCAGTTCTTATAGATCATTTATAGACAATTTGTACCTACGTCGTAAAGTGGCTGGCTTCTAGCTAACCTTGAGTTTTCTCTATTGTGCCTATGACTCTGTGTGTCCGGAGAAGCGATCTATCGGATTTGGGCTATGCAGACCCAGAGGTGGACGAAGCAGCACTTGTTCTTCGACATCTAACCTGGCCACATCAAGTTGATCGTTGGCTCTTGGTAAAATCTGAACGAGGACTCTTACTTCGATTAGAAGTTCAGCTTCCAACATCCCGGGTTCCCATTCTTTGGCAAGATGGGGGTAGTGTTGAAGGCCGTCTCGCGAGGATGCAAACCGCTCTAAGAGAAGACATCCTTTCTGAGGTGAATGCCATCGTGCGAGCAGACAAGTGGCAAGGGGCAAGGTCTTGTGACATTGTGCTTGCACCAGTATTGGCTGCGCAGCTAGTTCACGAGTGCATCGGACATACATTAGAAGTAGACAACTACAATGACTACGGCAAGTCAGCCGGATTCAGTTTAGGCTGCAGAATTTCACCTCTGCCCCTCTCTGTTTGGGATGACCCGACCCGTTTTGGTCACCCAGGAAGTTTCATATATGATGATAAAGGATATCGGGCACGCCCAATCCAACTTGTTAAAGATGGCATAGTAACGGGCATCCTAGGAGGGACTTACTCTGACCGAGCAAGACGAGTTTCTGGTGTCGTTGAGTGTCTGCCACGTATGAGTATTACATGGATGGAGCCTTGCAAAACTCAATCAGATAGCATGATTCATGGAATAGATGAAGGCTGGTTTTGTTGTGGAACTTGGGGTGGTGGGTCTATTGGAGAGACGGCAGTCCTGCGACCCGCTTTTGGCCAGCGCATTCAGAATGGTCGCTTGACTGGCGAGTTTTGCAGGCGTTTTGATATTGTTGGACTAAAGCGTATGCTCGTTGGCTCCATCGATTGTATTGGTAACGATCTCCGCTTATTCGAACCAGTCATGGGCTGTGACAAATACGGCCAAGACAATCTCCCGGTCAGTATGGGTGCTCCAACAATTCGTATGCGTGGAGTTGAACTTCGTGGTTTCTAGGTTACACCTGACTAAGGCTTGCCGAATAAAGCGCAGCTCTTTTGCGTGATCTAGTTCTCATCCTGATCAAATTAAATTGTTTATAACTGATTTGCTGGTCGCTCGCGTCTCCTGCAAAGGTGTAAATCCACCGGGCACCCCCACCCTGCTTTGCGGGGGTAAGCCGCGCACCTCAGGCGATCGGCTCAACGGCTGACGTTGCAAGGGGCCCCGAGCACTGGCAGCTGGAGGGCCGCCGCATAGTCTCCGCCAAGAGCATGGCGTCCATCCCGGAGCTGGGTGAAACCCATGTACTGCAAGCCCTCAGCGCCTGAGAGTGGCAGAATACAGGGACTAGGTGATCGAGGCTGCAGCGCCCCCACATGGCGCAGCGGTTTTGATCCCCGCCTAGGGGCCGGTGCACTCCCCCCGGATTGCATTGACCACTCCAGCCAGCAATAAATCCGCGATCAGACGAAAAACTTGACAAGTCAATCGTCCCTACTCATCAGGGCAGCAAGAGGGTACATCTGTGCATCATGAATGACAGCCCGTCATTCCAGCCTGTTTACCATCTGATCAGGGCATTCGAGCCTTGGGTACATCATTCAATCGGTCCTGTCCTTCCAGTTCAAGCTATGTTAGATGCACGCTATCTTCTCCCCGAGCCTCAAGAATGCAGGCTAAAAGATGGGCGATCCATCTTAATCCGACCTGTTTTGGCTGGAGACGCAAAAGAGGTATTAGATTTAGAATATGCTGTGGTGGCTCAGGGGGCCGGCGTAGTCAAAGTCTTGGCTGATCTACCGTCTGACGAAGAGGAGATGCTCCCTTACGTTGACGAATGGGCAAAGATGAGTCCTGTTGAAGGAGTGCGGCTAGTCGCAGTACTAGATGGACGACTCGTGGCCGATGCTACTGCAGAGCGTTTGTCCCCAACCTTGGTTAATCATGTTGCAATTCTGACACTACAGGTCCATCCCGAGGTTCAAGGGCAGGGTATTGGGCGGATGATGCTTCTTGGTCTCTTGGAGTGGGCTCATCAGCTCTTGAGAGAATCCAATCGCCCTCTGAAGCGTTTAGAGATGTATGTCTTATCGGAGAATATACGTGCTCAGTCGTTGTACCGCTCGGTCGGCTTCCAGCTTGAAGGAGTGCGGCGGTGCTTTCACCGCGCGATTGACGGGTCATTTCACGATGATTACGTGATGGGATTACTCCTGGATCTGGAGTCATGAGGATAAACATTCAGGAATTCAATATATCTCCTGCTTTACAGCAACACTCCTCTCGATACTCTTTGCCCAATCCTTGTTTGAATGCTATCGGACTGGCTTTATCTTGTGAAGCCTTTTCGATTGGGATGGAAGGGCATCTTAAGCGGCCAGTGGTGTCGACACACTTGGTGGAGTTCTGCTAGCCCATGACGGGCTTAGGAGACTGCCGAAAGAGCCGCCAGTCCGAGCCCATCCGTGACGGATTAGGCCGCGTGGGCTTGCTCCTTCCCCTCTCGCAAAGCTTGGTCACCGCATCGGGAGGTGCTCGCTGCCATCCGTGTCGATATCCATTCGGCTGCCCACTTCTGATTTCCCTTCTCCGTCGTTTTGTTCATTTCATCGCCTCCCGCAGAGCGAGCAGGTTTGCCAGGCGGATCAAGTTGTAGGCCATCACATGCAACCGGAAAACCGCTCCTATCCTTGAGCGCACTCTGGCTTTCAGCTGTCTGAGCCTGGCAGCCTGCTTAATCCAGCCAACCACCTGCTCGATCAGCCTCCTGGCGTTGATCGACTGGGCATAGCCTTTATTGCGGACGATGCGTACGTCGATGGCGGAGCATCGGCGGCTCTGGATGTCTGCTCCACATACGCGGCGTGATGCCGGCAAGGCGGATGTCGGCGACGAAATCCCTAGTGTCATAGCCCTTGACGGCACCCAGCGTCTTCCGGTTCGCTCGACTTCGGCAAGCGACCGATATTCGCCGAGCCGACGGGTGCGGCGCGCTCCGCTGTCGACGTCAACGAAGTCCACAACTCCGTCGGTGTAGCGACGGCACGGCGAATCTAGAGACCATTCACGGATGCACGGCTACTCGCTGGCGCAGCTGGGGAGCACGAACGGCCGGCTCCTTTCTTACGGACCGCTCCAACAGTCCTTCGCGGCGGTCACCGCGGCCAGAAGGCTGACCGGAATCACCGCCACAGGTCGAGTTCCCTCAGCATCTCGGTGCCCAACTTAACGTAACTGCGCCAATTGCTTGCGTCAATCCAATCCATGCTGTAAGTAATCGATGGAGTGAGCGTCTCCACCCAGTGCAGCCACTGTGATGGGATCACGAGCAGGTGACCGGGCTCGAGGATGGCCTCCCAACCGGCGACGTCGGCAAAGGCCGGATCGGCCATAATCTCCGGTAGGTCGCGTGTTGGGTGGCGGTAGAGCCGGTCCATGTGTGCCGGTGCGAACAGTACCGCGCGCTTCATTCCGCGCACCTGTGCGAGGAATGCGTGGGTGTCCCAGAAGTCATGGTGCAGCGGCGTTATCCCGCCCGCAATCGAGAGGTACACGAAGTGGTGGGACTGCACGCGACATGCCGCCGCTCGGAATTCGGGCTCCAGCAAATCTAGCCATGATTCGATGAAGTCGGGCTTAGCCGGCACGTGCTCGAACACCAGCTCGGGGCGCCCGTGGACTGGATGCGCGGGGTTAAAGTTACCTGCGTATAAAGTGTGTGTGCTTGCTAGAAGGCGATCTAGACTTCCTTTAATCCAACTTGCATCGATATTGACTGGATTGGCAAGATAAGCAAGGTAATTGCTCAGTGTGGTGGAGACCGCGCAGTGGGCCAATGGCGGGAACTGCGGCGCGTGGGCCTCGACCGGAAAATCGCCGAAGTGGCGCGCAAACCAATCGAAGTTCCAGGTCTCCATGGCTGGCCACCCGGCCATCATCTCCGTGACGACCAAAGGACTCTGGCCTTCCGCCAGCCACTTGGAAAGATTGTCAGCGCTGATTCGAGGCAGCGAGGGGATCTGGTGAAGCTTCATGAGTCACCTCCAACATAGGAGAACGGGGTCAACGCGCTGCAGACATCGTTAACTGAATTGAAGCAAACGAGCTCATTCGGCACAGCGTCCCATTCGATGCGGTTCAAGCAACGAGGGGGGGCGCCTCTGCTGGCTCATGGGGCGAGGTCTGCTGCGAGCATTGTGTGGCAGGTCGCCAGGGTCCGGTCGTTGTTCGCGAGTCGCCCAGTATGCCTATGATCTTTGGCAGCGAAAAGCTCCAGGGGCCCGCAGGCCTACCGGGGCAGGGGTCCGGAGCCCTTGGCGGCTCAAAGCACATCCACGGTTACGAGTCGCCGGCCCTGGAGCTTGTGGGCCAGCTCAGGGGGATGAAGCGGGGCTTTTTGACCAGGCGACCGCGGCGGCCATAGAAGACCGTGATGCGCCTGGCATCAGGCGCCTTGATGCCACCGGGATAGACATAGACCGCCAGCTGGCGGATCTCGCAGCGGGGAAAGGAGGCGGCCATCACGAGAGAGGCGATGGACACCCGCGTCAGGTCTCGGCTGTAGCGACCCGGCAGAACTTGACGACAATCGCCCATCTACGGGCTTGCATGCAGTGGCTGAAGTCCGGGGCGAGACGGCCGGGGTAGCGGGCCTTCCTTCTTCCCCTCGCCGAGCGTGATCGCTTTCGAGCCCCGCCAGTGCTGCACCCCTCCGCCAGCGGGCTCGATGGCCCCGGTCAGTGATGGTCGTTCGCCTTCCTGCGTGCCAGTTGCCCCGCTGAATGGCCCTGTCTGGCCCTCGCGACTGCGACCAAAAAATGAGGCCCCCTGCGGAGCCCCGCCGGCTGGCAGCCCTCAATAGGGCAGCACCGCCTCCAGCTCTGGATCAACCGGCATGGCCGGGGCGGCTGCCTGCTGCTCGAACAGCACCTGGGCCGCCAGCTCAGACAGCCGTGGCCAGCGCGCGCTGCAGAACGCCAGATCCTCCAGCACCTGCCAGGAGAACTGATGCAGCTGGGCTTTGCGGGACAGAGAAGCCATGGGAGGGCTCCGCGTAGGACCCCTCAGCCGGCGGGGGGCGGGTCAAGGGCCCTTCCACCACTGAGATGCGGAGCGCAGCGCAGCCAACGTCCACACCGGTGGGCTCGTGAAACCCTTGAGGCGCCCCCGACCATGAGGAGGGCCGGAGCGGAGCCCAATCGAGAGCCGGTGCAGCATCGCCTCATGGCTGCTTACGCCCATGGCAATAGCCGGTGACGTCTTCGCTGGGGCCGATCCCCGGGAGTGCAGCACCGATGGGCCTCACCCTGATCGAGGCAGCCAAGTACGAGACCCGCCTGGAGCACCTGGCGGTGATCAAAACCTTCGCTGAGGGCGAACTGCTCAGCTGGCTGCCGTTCATGAACATCGCCGGCGGCGGCCTCTTCTATTCCGTCGAGAAGGAGCTCCCCTCGGTGGGCTTCCGGGCGGTGAACGAGGGCTACAAGCAGAGCTACGGCGTTGTCGATCCCCAATCAGAAGCCGTGCACCTGTTCGGAGGCGATGTCGATGTGGACCGCTCGATCGTCGACCTGCAGGGGCCTGAGGCCCGGGCTGCCCAGACCGAGATGAAGGTCCGCTCGATGCGGCTGACGCTGGAGGCGGCACTGATCAACGGCGATGCCACCGCCAGCCAGGGCCGGGGCTTTGACGGCCTGGCCAAGCGCCTCTCCCCCGGCAGTGAGATGGCGCTGAACAACGGCGGCGGCGCGCTCGATTTCGACAAGCTCGACGAGCTGATCGACTCGGTGAACTCCTACGGCGGCAGGAAGTACCTGGTGATGAGCAAGGCGATGCGCCGCCAGCTCAATGCCCTCGCCCGTCAGACCGTGGGACAAGGCGTCTACAACGTGAGCACCAACAACCTGGGGGTGATGGTGCATCACTACCAGGAGTGCCAGATCCTCACCGTCGACCGTGACGCCCAGGGCCTGGAAGTCCTCGGCTATGGCGAGGCGGGCGGCACCAGCTCGATCTACTGCTGCACCTTTGGCGACCAGGCGGTGACCGGTCTGCAGGGCCCCTTCCAGGGCCGCTACGGCATCTCGGTGCGGGATCTGGGCGAGGTGCCGGATGCCCCGGTGTTCCGCACACGGATCGATTGGTACGTGGGCTTTGGCGTCATGCACCCCCGCGCCGCTGGCCGCCTCCACTCGATCGCACCGATCGCTTGATCGCCCCCGAACTCACTGACCGGAGACCGACCGATGACTCGCCTCAAAGCCAACGCCCTGTTGGATGCCGCCACCGTGCTGGTGGGCTGGACCAACCGCTCCGCCACCCGCGACACCGAGAAGGTGTTCACCAGCGGTGAGGTGGTGAAACTCAACACCAAGCTCGATGCCACCGCCCAGTTCTCGCTGCTGGTGTCGCACCCTGGCCACAGCGCTGCGGTGACGGTGGTGCTGCACCTGGCCCCCGAGCTGCGCGACGGCACCCGCGGCACCTTCGTGCCCGTTGCAACCGTCGCCGTGCCAGCGGAAGGCGGCCGGGTGGAGGCCTACATCAGCGGCCACGACATCCTGCTGGATGCCGCCGATGCCGATAACGCCGACCTGCCGGCGCTCTGCTTTGCCAAGGCGATCGTCACCCCCTCCACGCCGGAGGGAATGGTGGTGGGCCTCACCGCCACCCTGCCGGCCTGACCATGGCAGGACCACAGATGACTGGGATGGCCGCCCAGGGGCCGCTACCAGCCGGGATGCTGCGCATCCGCCAGGGCAGCCAGGAGCGCTACGTCTGGCCGGTGCATCTGCCGGGCTGGCTGGGGCTCGGCTGGCAGGTTGCTGGGGCCGAGACCGCTGCCGGAACCTCACCGGTTGGGGGCGCCGCTGCAAAGCCAACGGCACCGATCGCCGCGGCCGCTGGCGTGCTTCTTGAGGAGGACGATGCAAAACCTGCATCAAACCGCGGCCGGCGCGGCCGGCGCCGCAAGGAGGAGCCCCTCCTGGGTGCACCCGCTGACACCGGCACCAGCACCGTCGGTGACGCCAGCGAGATCGGGAGCGATGCCATCGCCACTGATCCCAGCGAAGAGGAGCAGGACGTTGAGGCCCCTCCTGCTGGTGGCGCAGAGCTGGATCCCGAGCCTGACACCGCTGCTGAGGTTCCTGTACTTACCGCCCTGCCGGATGACCTCTTCGACGACTCGCTGATCTGATCCACCCAACTTGCCGGCCATGCCCTACCCCCTGCCCCAGCAACCCAGCACCGTGGGCGGCCAGCGGGTGCGGCTGCTTCCACCCGTCGGCTGCCCAGGGGTGGAGCAATGGGTGTTGCCGATGGAGTTCAGCCGCTGGGCCGAGCTCGGCTACCGCAAAGGACCCATCCCGGCTGATGACCTCGAGTTGTTCTGGCTGCCAGCCGACAGCCGCTGGAATGAGCCGATCGGCTCGGCTGCGATCGAGCTGCTGATCAATCCCCGCCAGACCATCCCTTCACCGATCTCGGTGACCTGGGGCGACGGCAGCAGCAACGTGGTGCCCTGGCCTGCGGTCTCCAGACAGGCGCCGCGGCTGCGGCACGTCTATGCCCAGCGGGCCGATGTGACGGTGCAGGTGCAGCTGGGGATGCTGATCGCCACGCTGCGCGTCGCCTTGGTGGGTTGCCCGGTGCCGCCCCAGCAGCTGCTGAACAACCGCGACGGCGGTGGAGGGACTGGTGGCGTCATCCAGCCGCTAATCCCCAGCGGCGGCATCACTGGCGAGCCCTACGACGGCCGCCATGCTGTGGTGTGGCGCCTGCGCCTCCACCCCAACGGCGGCCTGGGCTTTTTGCCGGATCCCAGCAGCGGTGAGCCCGCCCTGGCGGTGGTGCAGGAATCGGGCGTCGGCAGCAGAGCCACCCGCTGGTACTCCGGCAACGGTGCCCCACCGTCGACCTTGGAGCCGCCGCCGGCGGTGGGCGACTTCTACCTCGACCGGCTCACGGGTCAGGTCTACGAACTCTCTGCCTGATCGCCGTGCCCGACACCAACAAAGGCCTGGCCGAGCGGGTGGAGGTGTTCACCCGTGCCACCAGCGATGCGCTGCAGAAGGCCGTGGGCGAGGTGCTCGATGCCCGCAATCCCTGGCAGCTGCTCTATCGCCTGTCGCGCATCGTGCTGCTGGGCCTGGTGCTTTACACCGCCTGGCTGCTGATCACTCTGCAGCCGGATCTGGCCAAGCGGATGAGCACCACCACCGCTGCCACCCTGCAAGAGCAGGTGACTGCCCGGCAGCCCCAGATCCAGGCACTGCTCCGCAGTGCGATCGAGGCCAACCGGTGGGGACTGCACACGCTGGCGCTGCTGCAGTGGGACGGAGGCGGCAGCGTGACCGTGCTGGCTGCTGATGGGCGCCACGGCCAACTGGCTCTGACGCCGGGGCAGCAACCGTTGCTCGGGGTGGAGATCGCCGAGGCCCTGGGCCATGTGGCGTTGGGTCTGTGTGCCAGTGAGGAGCCAGGGGACCTGCCGGTGCCTGTGCGCTCCCAAGCCGGTGGCCCTGGCGATGCCGAACTGGCCTTCCTCTGCCCGGTGGGTTGCAGCAGCACCAACACCCGGGCCCTGCTGCTGGGTCTCTATGAAACCCAGACACCAGTCGCCGGATCACAGACGCAGCAACGGCAGCAGGAGCAGCTGCTGTTGCTCGCCAGGCGCCTGGGCGATCTGCTCGCCGGCGGCTGAGTGGCAACAGCAGAGGACGGCTGAACCTCCCCGATGACCTTGTTCTGGAGTCAGCTGGCCTCCCTGCTCGGCCCCCAGGGCAACCCAGGCCCGGCCGGAGCTGCTGGCATTGCCGGCGCCCAGGGACCGCAGGGACCCACTGGCCTCACGCTCTCCTATCCCCTGGCTGGCGACAAGCTGCCGCTTCTGCATGCCGCCAGCGCCCTCACCATCGCCGAGGTGCGTGCGCTGGTTGCCGGCACCACCCCGTCGGTGTCCTTCTCGATCCGCTACGGACCCGATTTCAGCGCCGCCGGAACCTCCATCCGCCTGGCGGGGATGAGCGCCACCAGCACCAGCAGCGGCGACAGCTGGAGCAGCTTTGACAGCGCCGTGGTGCCGGCCGGCAGCTGGCTGTGGATCGTGGTCGAGGCGGTCAGCGGCACCGCCCTGAGCCTGCATGTGTCGCTGCGCTTCTCCTGATGCCGGCTCCGGCCTATGTGGGCGCCGGTGCGATCGCCCAGGGCCGCGGAGCCCTGACCGTGCCCTGGCCTGCAGGCCACCGGCCACGGGATCTGGCGCTGCTGATCATCCAAGGGGCAGGCCAGGATGCCACCGCCAACCTGAGCGGCTGGAGCCAGGTGAGCGGTAGTCCGCTGGTGGATGTGGCCAGCAACAGCGGCAGCAAGTTTCAGCTGCTGTGGAAACGGGCCAGCAGCAGCGCCGAACCGGCGTTGGCCTTGCCGGATCTGGGGGATCACACGATCGCCTGCATCGCCCTGTTTCGCGGCGGGCCGCCGGGTGGATCGCCTTTCACCGCGGTCACCACCGCGATCAAGACCAGCAGCAGCGGCACCACCACCTTGCCCGCACTCACCACCGCGGTGCCCGACACCCTGGTGGTGGGCCTGGCCAGCCGCCCGAATGACAGCGCCAACGAGAGCTTCTCCCTCAGCAATCCCGCACTGACGGCCTTCAGCGAGCACCTCGACACCGGCACCACGCACGGAAACGGAGGCGGCGTTGGGATGTGGAGCGGCATTCGGGAGGTGCCTGGCGCGGTTCCTGGGACCAGTGGCAGCCAGAACCCCTCGACCACCAACTGCTGCTTCTCCCTCGCCATCCCGCCTGATCGGCGGGTCAGCCGCTGCGGTTGATCGGTCCCCTGCAATCCGGCATGGCAACAGGAGATGACGACGCGGGCCTGAGGCCTATCCCCTCCCATGGGTTCCTGGAGTTCCACCGGTTCAATCCGCGGTCCTGAGGGACCCGCCGGCCCGCAGGGTTCACCTGGTGTGCAGGGCCCCCAGGGTCCTGCTGGTCCCCAGGGCGCTCAAGGCCCCGCCGGTTTGCAAGGACCGGAAGGCCCGGCTGGCCCCTCCGGTCCGGCTGGCCCTGCCGGCGCTCAGGGCATCCAGGGCCCTGCCGGCATCGGCATCAACTTCAAGGGCTCGGTGGCGGCCATCGCCAACCTGCCCGCCAATCCCGCCCAGGGCGATGCCTACCTGGTGCAGGCCGATGACTCGCTGCGGGTCTGGGATTCGGGCAGCAGCAGCTGGGTGAATGGTGGCTCGATCCAGGGTCCGCAAGGCCCCGCGGGTGTGGCTGGCCCAGCTGGTGCTGCTGGTCCGCAGGGTCCGGCTGGACCGCAAGGGCCTCAGGGCATCCAGGGACCTGCAGGCATCGATGGGGCAATCGGACCCCGCGGCACCGGCTGGTTCACCGGCAGCGGTGCTCCGCCTCTGAACATTCCTGGCGCCGTCGATGGCGACCTCTACCTGGACCTGCTCACCGGCACCGTCTACCAGCTTGGCCCAATCCGGGTGGCTGATCTGCCGGCCATCGGCAGCTCCTTCCAGGGCGGCTTCTACGCCGGCCTGATCAGCCACACCGCCAACGGCGTAGCGACCCATGCCCTGATCATTTCGCCCAAGGCCTCTGGCTCTGCGCTCAACCTGGCCTGGAAGACCGCCAACACTTCCAGCAGCGGCACCACGAGCGTCTTCGATGGGTGGGCGAACAGCGAGGCGATGAACAACGCCAGCCATCCGGCGGCGCAGTTCTGCCGCTCGCTCACCATCGGCGGCTACGACGACTGGTATCTGCCCGCCACCCAGGAGTGGGACATCCTCTACCGCTCCTTCAAGCCGGAGGCGACGATCGCCGGCACCTATTCGGGGGCGGGCTATGGCGCCAATCCCTATGCGGTGCCGGCGGGCGGCAACTACACCGACAGCAACCCGGCGCTGACCTCGGTGCTCGCTTTCCGTGCCAATGGCGCCGAGACGCTCAAGCACTTCGATGAGAACTACGGCGACGATCCCTTCTTCCACTGGACCTCGACCCAGGTGGCCAGCGGAACTGCCTACCAGCGGATGACCTACCTGGGCGATCAGTTCGCCCAGAGCAAGACGAACGACTTTGCGACGCAGGTGCGGGCGATCCGCCGCATCGAGGTGTTGCCCTGATGCGGCGTCGACTGTGGTTCTGAGCGGATGGGGAACGGCTGATGGCCAACTGGCTGCCGCGCACCCAGCTCCCCGGCCAGCAGGTGAGCGTGAGCGCCACCACCACGCCCCTGCTGCCGGGGGCCAGCGCCCTGCTCGATCTGCAGGGCCTGGGCCGACTGGGCCATTTCCTGGTGGTCAGCACCGATGCGCCGGCCTGGGTGAGCCTCTACAGCTCGGCCGCTGCACGGGAGGCCGATGGCAGCCGTCCCATCACCCGCGACCCGGCACCCGGCAGCGGCGTGCTGCTGGATCTGGCCACCACCGCCGAGGCCCTCTCGATCACAGCTCCACCGGGGGGCACCTACTTCACAAGCGAGGTGACCACCGCCTCGCCTCAACCGCCCCTGCGGGCGCTGGTACGCAACACCGGCACCGCCCAGGCCGCCATCGCCCTCACCGTCTCCGCCGTCGTGCTGGCCCCCTGAGATGAGCCGCACCCTGATCGACATCAGCCGCGTCGGCACCGACACCACCTGGCCCTCCGTCGCCACCGAGGTGAACGGCTACCTGCAGAACTGGATCGCCGCGGCCAACGCCCAGGTGAGCCAGCACCAGCTGCGCATCGTCACCGCCCCCAACCCCGAGGCCACCGCCACCGATCCCTGCGGCTGGCGCATCGAGGCGACCCTCTCCCAGCTCACCCCCGGCGGCAATCCGGCGGTGCTGATCCTCGAGGTGTTCCTCACCGGCACCGCCTTGCTGATTCGCCCCGGCATCGGCAACACCGAGCCCTACGTGGGCGCCGACACCCAACAGGGTTGGGTACTTCCAGCCGGGGATGTGGGCACCAGCAGCGGCACCTGGAGCACGACGCCCCTGCCTTTCAACGCGCAGGTGGCCTGGTCGCTGCAAGCAGGCCAGGAGTATTTCGTCTTTGCCTACAGCCAGCACCGCTACACCAACCGCCAGGCGATGCCGCTGCTGATCGCCCGCGATCAGGTCTCCGGCCACTGGATCCTGGCTGCCTCGCCCCCGTCCACAACCTCCGATGCGCTGCGGGCGGTGAGCTGGAACGTGCGCTCCGGCCAGCCCTCCGGCTCCCGCGGCCTGCTGCGCGATGGGCTGCTGACGGTGGTGCGGATCAGCCGGCCCGCCGAGCTGGTGATCGCCACCACCGACTGGAGCTACTACGAGAGCGCCAACGAACCGGCCCAGTTCTGGGAACCACTCCTGCTTCCCCCCGACTTCGCGGTGGTGAATCTGAGCAGTGCGGCGATGAGCTACTTCAAGGCGCCCGATGGCAGCGAGTGGTTGGCGATCGGGGGCCATGGTCTGCTGCTGTGCACCAAGGACGCACCTGCACCCCAGGGAGGAACGGGGCCATGACTTATCAGGTGTTCTGCCAGAGCTTTGCCCCTGGCAGCTGGAAGTGGACCAGCAAAGATCCCGCCGGGGTCGGCATGCAGCTCGACGGGGCCTTCCGCGCCTTTGCCGCCGCCGTCAACGCCCTGCCCGGCAATGCCACCACACCCCTCTCGGTCATCCGCTCCCACGCCGATGCCACCGCCAACCGCTGGGGCTACACCTGGCAGCTGGGCCATCCCGTTGAACCCGGCCACCTCTGGTTCCTCACGGAGAGCACGACCGCCCAGGGCGACTCCCAATCCAGCAGCAGTGCGATCTTCGGCAGCGCCAAGGCGAGCACCTTCTCAGACACCACAAGCAACGGTGGCTACGGCTCCTACAGCAACTCCACCGGCTGGTCGACGGGCTTGGCCTACGTCGACAGCACCCTCTCCGGGGCCACCGCCATCGGCGCGATCCTGCTCATCGCTCAGGACACCACCCCCGGCAAGGAGTTCTTCTGCTGGGCCCTCAAGACCCACGGCGGCAACGACGAGCTACACCGCGACAGCTGCCATGCCCTCTACAAGAGCCCCGGCACCACGGGCTGGTGCTCGATCGCCGTCTTCCCCCGCACCAGCAAGCAGTTCTACGGGCAGGTGGTGCTGCACGGCTATTCCGGCAACAGCTTTGGCGGCCTCCCGTCGGCGATCGGCGCCAGCATCTATGCCAACGGCCACCAGCTGCGCAGCGGCATCGCCCTGGGTCACTACGAATCCACGCTCCAGAACCAGGGCCTGTTCGATACCCCGCCGCCGCTGATCCAGCTGCCGGCGCCCTTGTTCATCGGCTCCACCAGCATCCGTGGCGCCAGCACCCACTTCGGCAAGGTCACACGCCCCGATGGGGTGATGCTGCAGCTGGGTCAGCGCTCCAGCGACCGGGACGTGTGGTTGTGGCTGCCAGCCGGCACCAGCCACAACCAGGCCAGCCCCTTTAGCTCGGCCACATCCCTGAGCCACTGGCGGGAATGCAACGAGCTGCACTTCATCAGCAGCCTGCCTCCGGGTGGGATGCAGCTGATCACCGCTTCGGCGGACTTCATCCGCCACTTCCCGCCGATGAGCGCGGTGGGTGCCCGTCAGCACCCGCAGCAGGGACCGCTGCTCTCCGGCTCCGGTGGCGGAGGCAGCGGTGGTGAAACGGGAGGCGGGCCGACGCGACCCGCCACAGGCCTGCTCTGGCCGCGAGGAGTGTGAGAGCGGGTTCAACGCCCGAGCGTGCGGCGGATGTCCTTGAGCAGCAGCAACAAATGCAGCGGATCGGTGGGGGAACGCTCGAATTCCGGGATCAGGTGCTCGTAGAAGCTGCGGGCCTGCTCGGATTCGGCGTGCACCAGCAAGCCGCGGCAGCCGATGGCGTCGCTGAGGCTGCTGGCCCTGCTGATCACATCCAGCAGCAGGGCCGCACCGAGGCCCTGGCCTTCGTGGCGTTCATCCACCCCCAGCCGGGCCAGCAGGGCGACGGGCTGGGGGTAGCGACCGGCGCCACGGCGCAGCCTCTCGGGCAGCTCCGTGATGCCCACGCTCGCCATGCACCAGGCGTAATAAGCAACGACGTAGGGCTGATCCACCTCAGTGACGACAAATACCCGGGTGGTGCCGGTGCCATGGGCCTGCTTGGCCATCTCCACCAGCCAGGCTGTTTGCTCCTCTGAGCGGCAGCGGAAGCCGGCGAGCTGGTGACGGCCCGCCAGCAGCTCCGGCGGGCTATAGCGGCTCACGGCTGGTGCTGATCCACAGCCGATGGGGCAAAGGGCGAGGGGCGCTCCAGCAGGCGCGTCAGCCCAGGCAGGCTGCGGGCCCGACGGCTGTTGATCCGCTCCCATTCCTGCTGGGCGCCTTCATCGAGCAGAAAGTGCTGCCGATCCGCCAGCACCCGCTGGGCGGCGAGGCGCCCCTGGGCAAGCAGGAAGGAGCTGCGGTCGGTGCCGAGGGCAGCGGCGGCCCGATCCAGTAGGTCGCGGTCGTCTTCTGTGGCCCGCAGCTCGATGCGGCTGGTCTTGGCCGGCCGGTGGCCCTGCGGCTTGGTGCTGGTCACAACGACAGACCCCAGAACGTACGGACACTGTACGGCGCCCATCTTGAAGGGGGCCGCAGCCCCCAGGGAGCCTCAGGCCATCTGCAGCCTCAACGCACCCAGCGCCTCACGATCGGCCTCCAGCTGGCAGCGGTGCAGCAGCTCCTGCTCGGCCAGCAGCCGCTCATCCAGCTCATCAACTCGCTTGAGGCACTGCTGGATCGCCGGGATCACCTCCTCCTCCAGCAGCGTGATTTCCTCCTCGCCATAAGGCTGCTCGATCCAGGTGCGGCGCAGCGCCATCCCCCGACTGCGGCGCAGGATCTCCTCTATTGAGCGCAGCGTGGATTCGAGCAGCAAAAACGGATCCTCCTCGGGCCGGCAGAACGGGGAGCGGACAACAGCCGAGGCGCTGGCAGTGAGCATGGCCATGACGATCGGCGCCGAGAGCGGCGCAGCGACGGGACCGATCCCAGTGGGGGCCTGACGCAGGAAGGCCCCAGACTGGAGAGGCCCGGAGCAAGCCCCAAGGGGGTGTGCCCCTCAGCTGCAGTGGGCCGCTGCCGCCGCCGCGCGGGAGCCATGGGCCGGGAAGGTGATCACGAACCCCCGATCGGCCTGGGCGCAGAGGGGAAGGCCAAAGCGGCCGCCGCAGCTGATGCATTGCACCTTGCGGCCACTGCGGCTGGCGGGGCAGGCCACGAACCGCACGCCCTCATGCCGGAACACCGCTGGCGCATCGGGCGGCACCACACAGACCGCCGGGATGCCCTGCCGCACCAACGCTGCAGCGACAGAGCGGGACTCGGTGGAGGCATTGACCACCAGCCCCTTGGCGGCTGCCAGCCGGATGGTGGCCTGATTGGCGGGCTCCATCGGCAAGTGGGTGAACGACCAGGCGGCCCGTAGATGCCTGGTGGCCCGCGCCAGCTGGAGCAGCAGGGCCTGATTGATGCACAGCGGATCAGCCGGATCGGGCCATTGATCGCCGGCGACACAGTGGCGGAAGAGGATGCCGGCCGGCAGCGCCAGCACCTGCTTGATGAAGGCCGCTGCAGGGGAGCCGCTCTCGCCCCGGCTGAGCCGATCCCAGTGGAGCCGGGTGTGGAAGCCCGCCTCGGCATAGCAGCCCTGATTACCAGCAAGCGGGCAGGAGGAGGGGCAGGTGTGCCGGCTGGTGCTGGAGACAGCGATCGGGCCGGTTTTGCCGTTGTCAGACGGGAAGGACAGGGAGGCACGGTGGGACTCGGCAGCAGCCACAGGAGGGGTGACGCAGGACCCGCCCTGCAACCGCGCCGAAAGGCAAGGGCCAGCCCCGCCCCGATGGCGGAGCGCAGCGGAGCCCAACGTCCAGCCCGGCTGGCTGGTGAAACCCTTGCCAAGGCGCGGAGCATGGAAGGGCCTGCGGCACCGACCCCACAACAACGCCGATCGCCTGCGGCACATCAGCTCTGGTGCGATCGACGGCCGCGGTTGTGCCATTGGTTGCGCGGCCCTGTCACCTTCTGCTCTGGCGAAGTGGGCCGGCCAGATCAGGCTGTTTGGCAGCCTTTTCAGCCACGCCATGCTACGCATTCACGGCGACCGCGACAGCCTGCTGGCGGCCCTTGCTGCCCACTGGGCCGACCAGCAGCTGCAGATCCCGGCGGCACTCAAGCCGGTGGTGCAACCGATCCGCCGCCGGCCACGGCCGCTGCGCTGAAAGCACCGCGCAGCGCCCGCCTCAGCGGATGCTGTCCACCACCACTGCCCAGCCCTTGCCTGGGGCATAGCGGTAGGCCCCGCCACCGATCGGCTCCACCATCCAGCGCTTGCCGAAGTTCAGCCGGCTGAACCGCAACCCCATGCCGTTGGCGTTGAGTGTGGTGCCGTGGACCAGATCCGGCTCTCCCCAGGGATCATTCACCACCACATGGGTAGAGGTGTGGCCGTAGACGATCAACCAGTGCCCAGATCCGGTGGGGCGCTGCACCGGCCCGCGGTGGATGTAGCCGCAGGGCACCGGGATGCCCCGGTTGATCTGCTGCTCCAGCAGCTGGAAGTCAGCTGTCTGCACCAGGTGGGCGGTGACGCCGTAATGGGCCAGGGCAAGGATCTGAGCATTGACGTCGGTGGTGTCGCCAAAGCGCTGCACCACCGCCAGGTACTGGTCGTCGCCATTGCCGCCCTTGAGGGTGCCGGGCTTGATGGCCTCCAGGAGCATGGCGCAGCTGGATGAGAAGCAGGTGCGATCGCGCTGAGCCAGTTGCGCCGAATCGCGCTGCTGAAACCGGGGCACGCCCACCAGCGGGTTGGGGTGCTGGATCACGCCTCCCCCGGCTGGGGGGTTGTTATTCCCCTGATCGGGGGACCCGGTGCCCCCCCGATCGGGTGAGGCGCTCCAGAGCGCTCCTTCTGCCTTCCGCCGGCGCCTGAGACCAGCCTCCGTTGGCCCGCCGGGGTTCACGTAGAGCATCAGCGCTGCGGGCACCTGCTCCAATGCCCCCGCCTGCAGCGCCTTGGTGAGGGTGCTGAACCCGGTGCCGAACCAGTTGGGCCCGCAGTTGTAGGTGAACGACAGCAGAGCCGCCTGCTGGTTCGTCGTGAGGGCCTTGTAGACGGGGATGCAGTCCCGCAGGGACCGCCAGTCCCGCTCCAGCCGGCCAGCGAGCAGGGCATCAGCGAGCTCCTGGCTGATGCGATCGCCCTGCTTCACGGGCGAGCCGTCGCCATAGGTGGTGCTTCCCCAACCGATCGTCCAGGGCTCGCCGCCGGTCTCGGGATCGGGGTAGGCCTCCAGGCGGCAGCCCTCGAACTCCTTCACCAGGGGGAGGGCCACGGCAACAGCGGCGGGGATGTCGGCCACCGGAGCCGGGCCAGCCCCGGCGGCAGCCTGATGTGCAGTCCAGAGCCTGCGCAGCGTGCCGCCTTCCTCCAGGGCCTGGGGCTCATGGGCCACCAGCTGCTCCAGGACTGCCAGCAACCAGGCCCGGTGGTGCGGCAGCTCGGGATCGAAATGCTCGACGTAGTCGCCGGCAGGGATGGGGTGGTTCATCGGAACACCCCCCGTCGGCCGGGAGCCAGGGGCACCTGGTTGTTTGCGGCCGCGGTCTGCATGCCGGAGGGGAAAAACAGGGCGCTGACCGTCATCCAGCGCTCAAGACAGGCGTTCACCTGGCGGGGGGCCTGGATCCAGTTCGGCAGCTCACAGGCACCGACGAACGCGGTGGAGAAGATGATCTGACCGGTGAGCAGACCGTTTGACGCGGCCGTTCCGAGCAGCCGCAGCAGGGGGTTCATCAAGCCAGAAGGCGGCGGGTCTTCTGGCTCTTGCCACGGGCCTCGCCGGAGAGCCGTGGGGCCTTCAGCCCGCCCGCACCAGCTGCTGGCGCAGGGTGGCCAGGGCTTGCTTCAGGGCCCGCTGCACGGCCAAGGGGTTTATCTGTAAATGTTCAAGCAACATGAGATCCACCGACGATCACGAGTGGCTGGTTTACGTGCTAGCCAATCGAGCATGAAAGCGGTCGCATCCGAAAGATCCAATCTCAATTCCAGGCATAGTACTTTGCTCAGCAGGCTTATTCATCTATGGCAATGGGTATGCCGATCTGCGCGGCGACTGGCGTCCAGATATCCGTCTCGACACCAGGTGTTTCGATAGAAACTACTAATGCATATCGAGCTCCCTTGTCGCTGCGATCACGCTTTGGCTGATCCTTCCACCAGCCGCTCACTGGGTACACGGCGATCAGTCCGCGCTCAGCGAGGTCGGCGGCATTGCAGGAGAGGAAGTCCGAGTGGATCGAGCCACGGTTGCGGGCCTGTGCCCCGAGGAACCACTCTGAAGAGTCGCTGCCCTTAGCGGGCTTGTGCTCGTCCTCTTCTAGGGCTTGTTTGTTGAGGCGCTTGCGGAACTCCTCTGGCGATTCTGTAGCTCCTTTCACCTCGAAACGCAAACCGTGCGAGGCGTAGCGATGGCGGTGTTTCCAACCGCGCCGACCGGGGTTTGGCTCGATGAAGTACGAGAGCGTGATGCGCAGGCGCACCGGCGACGCTCCAAGTTCCGCGAGCACGTCGCGGGGCCAAGGCAGGTCGAAGAAGTGCAGCTCACCCATCTTGCCCTTAATGAAGGGCTGGATCTTGCTCTGCGCAACGAGGGTGAGCACGTCGTTTGCGCTCCTCAGGGCACGCTCGGCGCTGGGCACACCGAAGCCATAGCGCTGGACGAGCTTCGCGCGAGCACGCTTACCGCTTACCCCGCGCAGGTGGGTCTGCATTTGTGCCGACCATTCCGCCGAGTGCACCACAAGAGCGCGCAGCGTCTCGGGCCAGTAGCACGGGTAGTCAGCCGAGATGAGGGCGGCAAGGCGCGCTGCCTGCGCCGTCGCCGCACTGGTCGCCCAACTCAGCACAAACGGCTTGGAGGCAGGCTTGAAGTGTGTCGAGAGCAACGAGAGATCGGGACACCCATAGTCAATTGCACCTACGGCGTTCTTGACGACGTTGCCGCCCTCGAAGACGACGTCTGGTTTGATCGGCCAAGCCTCCGCGAAGGCTGCGCCAGTGGTGCTCCACGGCGACAGCTCACCTGGTCGCGCGACTGGCTGCCAGCTTGTCCAAGCCGGGTCGCTGATCACGGACTTCTCGGTCATGGCACCGACCGTGAGGGCGTTCCACGCTTGCCCAGGGTCGTGGATGGGATCGCTGTCGCTGCGATCGAGGTGGTCAACGGAGAGGGCGGTCTCGTCGATGTTCCCAGCACAGAGCACGTAGAGGCGTTGCGCGGGGTTGTCACCGTCATCGAGGTAGTCGAGCCCTTGCGTGCTCGGATCGAACGAGCGGCCAGCGGCGAGTGCGTCAATTGCCGCCGACCAGGAGGTGGGTTGGCCTCGATCGCGCTCGTCGGTCGCAGCGATGGACATGGAGAACGTGCGACGACGCTCCGGGGCTTGAATCTCTACGCGGCTTGCTGCTTCCGCGGTGACCGCGCCATAAAGGTCAGGCGGGTTCACAGGCTGTCCATTGGGAGGCAGGATCTTCACCGACTCGAGACGGTGCCGAAGCACGACGTGCTCTGCACTTGCGAGGACTGGCACAAGGTCTCCGTAGAGCGCGAGGCCGGCCATCTCTGTGCCGTGCCCGTGGTGGTCATGCGTGCCCCATGCAGGCTCGCAGGTGTGGCAGTCGTCGGAGTCGAGGGATGCCGCCAGCAGCGGGTGGCCACGCGTAACACCGGTGTCGAGGACGCAGACGGTTGGCGCATCTGCTGATGGCGAGGAGACGCGATCGCGTAGTTCTAGAGCCCACTCTCCCTGGTCCTCTGGACCCATGTCGACAAAGACTGTGGCGGTCTCCTTAGCCTTTCGGACCTCGGCCACGTCGTTGAGCACATCGATCGACGCGGCGAGCTGCGTGGGCGTGCTGCGCACGAGGGTGACGATGCGATCGTCGAACATGAGACGACGTGCCGCGACGTCGATCTCTTGCGCGGCTGCGAACTCCATCAGGCGCTCGAGTTCGCAGCCATCCTGGCGACGGAGCCAGACCTCCCACCAGATCGTCACGTTCTCCTCGGGGTAGGTCTCTGAGGTGTCGGTCCACAGACCACGCAGGGTCGCGAGCCGAAGCGTCGATATGGGATCGATCATGTCTTCGTGTCGGCGCTCGCCTTTCTTCTTCCGCGTCGTCTTCGAGTAGCTCTCGAAGCGCTTGAGGAAATGCTTCACCTTGCCGTCGGGCACGAACACCGTCGCGTGCTCGATACGGCGTGGCTCGGCCTCCTCGGTCTTCGAGTGGCTTACGGAGACGACTTCAATGCCTTGCCGCGAGTCCTCAAGTGATGTCACCTGGAGCGGGGAGCCGGGCTGGCTCTCAAACTGCACGTAGAGCCCAGGCGTGGCGCCGTGGACCTCGATACCAGCTCTTTCACGGCGCTCGATAGCTTCAATGGCGGCCGCTTTGAGGGCATGCTGCAACGCCGTGCCATGTTCCCTGCGATTTGTCGGCGGCTCGGGCTTTTTGGTGTCGATCTTCCGGCCGTACGGCTTGTACCTCTCTGCTGTTGGTGGCTGAAGGACAAGGATGTGCCTGCGATTGCGAGAAGCGCCCATACGTTCTTTCCCAGCAGCCACCTATGCGTGCGTGCCGTGACGTTCCTTGAACGCGGACACGAGCCCGGCAGCTCGCACGACCGTGGTGTTGTCGAGGATGGCGTTCTTCGCAGCTTGTTCGCAGGCCATTGCAATCTCGGCATGACTGAGGCCGTCTGCGGCCTTCGCCGCCACAGGCCACTCGATGTTGCTCGTGTCGAGGAGCGCCAGCCGTCCGCGCATCACGTGGGTTGCGACCTCTTCGCTGGGCAGCGAGTACTCGAGTACGGCATCAAAGCGGCGAAAGAGGGCGCGGTCGAGCAGGCCTACGTGGTTCGTCGCACCGAGAACAATGCTGTCAGAGTCGTCCTGCTCAAGAAACTGAAGGAATGAATTGAGCACCCTGCGAATCTCGCCGACGTCGTTCGTGGAGCTTCGCTCGACTCCGAGCGCGTCAAACTCATCGAACAGGTAGACCCCGCGCGTGGACTGGATCGCGTCGAATACGAGCCGGAGCTTGGCTGCGGTCTCGCCCATGTATTTCGTGATGAGCCCATCAAGCTGGATGCTGAAGAGGGGCAGACCCAGCTCACCAGCAAGCGCTGACGCGGTCATCGTCTTGCCTGTACCTGGTGGGCCCACCAGGAGGAGCTTCCGAATGGGCGAGAACCCGTGTTCTCGGAGACGGCCGCGTTCCCGCTGCTCCAATAGCACCCTCTCGAGGCGGGAGCGGAGAAGGCCAGGGAGGGCCATGTCGGCCAGAAGCGTCTTTGGGTAGCAGGCTGTGAGCAGCCCAGCCAGCTCTCCGCGGGGTTGAGCGAGCGGGACTGGTTTGGGACCACGCGAGGGCTCGAGGGCCTTAGCCCGTGCCTTCACCTGGTCGACTAAATCGCGAAGTTCTTGGGAGAACTTTCCATGGCCGTTGCGAGCTGCTTGTGCCGCGACCTGGATTGCGACAGCGTAAAAACGCGTGTCATCACCATCGGCGTGGCTCCGGATCAAAGCTTTGACCTGGTCGGCGCTGGCCACGGAGGTGGGAGCTACAAGAGCATCAGTGGCAGCAGTGTGGCAAATGGTGGCAGCAAAGGCGATGACCACCATTAAAAACTCAATGCCCAACGGCGCTTCTGCCTCTCGATCAAGGGGTGTCTCATGCCGAGACGGCCGGGCAGCAGCGGAAGCGATCTAATCAGCCTGTCCGGGCCTTGCGGGCCCGCAGGTCCGAGCGGCTGAGGGAGGAAGCGGAGGAAGCCATCTGGGGACGGCGGAGAACCCCACCCCCACCGGCCGGCCGCAGCGCCACGGCAAGGACGCCCCCCTTGGGGGCGCCTGGCCCGATCCTTGACGCGGCGTGAGGACTGGCCGAGGGATGCGGTGGGTGTGCGCCGGCCCTGGTGGCCAACCACCTCCCCCCTGCCGGTGCTGCAAAGGTCCAGCCCGGAACAGCCAGGCCCTCAGGGTCCGCGCCAGAAAGCCGGAGGCGGGACCGCCCCCGGCCTGGGGAGCTCAGAGCACCCGCACCTCGGCCTGAGGACCGAGCACCCGCTGCTGATTGGAGGCCAGGATCAGGGCCTCTTCCCGGGGCACGTAGTGCGGCTGGGCGCTGATGTGGCCCTCGCGATCGAGGAACAGCACCCGCAGCAGCTGGCCGGCGGCATCAAGGAGATGCACCGAGATGATGCGGATCGGGCAGGAGTGGCTGAGGGAAGTGGCGGCCATGGCTGGGCTGGCGAACGACACCACCGACACGCCCCGGCGCCGCCTGCACCGCGCAAGGGGCGCGTAGCGACTCGCGTCAGCCCTTGCGCGGTGCGCAAGCCGGGGCAAGACGGGTGGCGTGATCGCCAGACCAGAAAAGTGGTTGTTACTTCACGACCGATCTCAGCTATCGCACGCCGAAAGTCGAAAAGAAGTATTCAAGGCTCGGCCGCACGGCGAGGAGCAGAGCTTAGGCCTTTACAGATCTGCCTTGGCACTAAGCCGTGCGCGCTCAAGATGGGCCTCTAGCGTTTTTCTCGTGGCGTATTTGTGCCGGATTCCGACTACCCGCTTAATCACTGCGCCGACAACCCGCTGGAGATTTGCGATATCAGAATTCGATGGCTCCGCAGATCCGCCATGAATTATACTGCTTCGAGCATCATACATTGAACCAAGGAACTGGAACAGCTTGAGCCTTTCCTCAAGATCCTCGGAGCCAACAAGAAATACCGCACTCTCCGAAACCCCAATGCGAAGTGGTTTCCCATTTGTGGGATTCAGGAGACATTCAAGTGCTGTCATGAGCGAAAGAACCTGCTGTTGAGGCTGCGAATCTGAATGTGCTCTTCCAGCCCATTGAATGGCGACCAGGATGCGTTCCTCTAGTTCCGAGCGAGACGGACTCACGATGATCTCGCTCAGGCTCTCCAATGACTCTCTATGGCGCTGAAGGAATTGATGATCAACCTTGAATGGGAGAAAGCGACCCGCCAATGGAAAGTCAGTATTGAATGAACCATCTTCGGAAAAGACGATACTGCTGTAAGCGGCCGCAGTAAAATGCCCTGGCAGTCCTAGGCCCACATATTCTGGCAGTTCCTGGGTGTAAGGAGTCAGGAATCTCAAGACGTTTAATGCCATATTGATATTCTGCAACGCATTGATGCGTGCTTGATCGGCCTCGGCAACTGTTTCAGAAAAAGCCAGTGCGTCAAAGGCTCCTAGTCTTTCTTCGATCACTTTTCGATAATGCTCACGGAAGTACGCTTTGTCTTCATCTGCGTGCTTCAGGGATTCGATCGTTTGCTCGGCTCTCCATTTGAGCTGATTAATCTGGCTCTGGTCCGTGGGTCTAAATGTGACTCCACCAAGGCGAAAGGCTTCCACTTCGAGTTTCAGGCCTTGAATCGGCGTCACCAATTCGCGAACCTCGTTAAATTCCTGAAGGCTTTTCATAAAATCCTCCAGGCGAGAGTCCAGGGTTTCGGGCGCCCCGACAGACAATCCTGCCAAGATCTTTCTGAGCTCGGTTGAGATGTATTTCTCAGAGAATTTACCGTGCCATTCAGGCTGGGATTGAATGTTCGATGTAAGCCCCCGAAACGTCGCTACAGCTTCTGCGCCTGAAATGACATAGCGTTCGCTTCCATTCGAGCATTCAATCATCCCGTCACTCATTACGGTCATGGGATTGAGTGGCTTGTTCTTCTCCTTTATGGTCGCAAACGCCTTTTGGATGTAGCCAAGATGCTTGTTTTGCTTATTGCTCTTCATGACTAGGTACAAGTGCGCAGGGGTAGGAATAGCCCTTGATCGACTAACAGGGCAAACTGCTTGTGGATCTCGCGTGCCCTTTGAACAGATGTTGTAAGCCAGCCGGCCTCATAGTTATACCGCTGCGCAGTCTCACTAAAGTTGGCGCTAGTAACCAGGGCCTTGGCCCCTGGCAAATCCACATCAGCAATCACTACCTTGGCATGCTGGTAGCAGCGCTCACTGGATCCAATAATCAGGCGGCTGTCTACATAGGCATGGGGCTTGGCGGGCCAAGGCCAGACTTCTTGGTTAAACCATGTTGTGATGGTTGCCAGCGGATCAGAGCCCAGGCGGTCCTCAATCTGCTTGGGATGAAAGAACAAGTCGACCCGGTTCAGTTGATCAAGGGCCAGGCGATCGGCAATGGAGGCAAACAGTTCGCGAAACTCGCTACTGAGCCCGATGTTGTATGTGGCGATTAATAGGCTGCATTGCGCCTCGCTGATGAGTTGATCCACCGTGGCAAACGTGTCGGCGGTTTTGGCATGAAGAGGATCTGGGCCAGACCAGACAAAACTCCAGGCGTTTCGCTCGCTTTGGAGAGCGTCCTGGGCATCGGCGAGGCGATCCAGCAGCAGGGCCATCAGGCGGGGATGGGCTCCCTCCCGCACCATCTCCACCAGCAGAGGTTCGAGCTGAAGGCGGATCGCTTCGCTGTGAGTGGAGAGCAAACCCTGCCAGCTGGTGGGCGTGTAGTTCAGACGCCGTAGATCGGTGGCGACTGCCCGCAATGTCTGAGCTGGCAGCGTGAGGCTCATGCGTTGATGAACTCCCAGAAGGATGGATCGCCGATTTCGCGGCTTGCCGAAACGGTGGGGCTCACCAGTGCTCGATCCAGGAACTCATTGCGCATTTCGCAGGAGGTTTCGGCGATGAGCTCGCAGCCATGACAAGCGGCGCCATGGGTCGGGCGGATATCGAAGGGGTGGTTGGGGTCGTGTTCAGAGCAGAAGGGATCATTACTGCAAAGCTGACCGCGCTCAAATGCTTTCTCCAGGTAAGAGACGATCCGCTTCCCGGCTCCGACAAGGCCACCCAAGGTGCCCTCTGAGCCGGAGCTGCTGGTGAACAGCAGGATGCCGTAGCCGATCTCACTATTGGCGTAGATGCGCTCGCGGATCGAGCTGGCGCCATAGCCGCACTCCAGGGCCATCTCGGTAATCAACAGGTGGCTGAGGCTGTGCAGCAGGAGGTAAGGGGCTCCAGGGAACGGGAACTGGGCTTCGTCGAGGCCCCGGGACGCGAGCCATTCGTTCTCGAAAGCCTTGGTGAACTGGCTGGCGCGCATCACCACCGGATCAGAACCAGCCCAGTCCTTGATTGTGGCGGGATCGAATTCGATGAAGATCCCTTCCCCCTTGTTCTCACTCGCCGGCACCCAACGCAAGTCGTTGGCCAGCGGTGCCCGGCGGTTCACTTTGGTGGTGTCGATCGGTAGTCCACCCAGGCTGCTGGTACGGGCCGTGAAGCGGGTAAACCCCACCAGGGCCTGAACCTCCCGCAGGCGGTGGACCAGCAGCACTCGCTTGATGGCCTTGCGGAACCAGGCGGGTGCGTTGGGGGGCTGCCACACATCAGCATCGAACAAGCTCCCCTCGGCTGAACTGGAGACCCCATCCATCGGACCGATCAGCAGGCTCAGTTCCTCATCCTTGGGCTGGGCGAGCTGGCCCGCGGATCCGTCACGCTGGGCCTCGATCGTCTGCCAGAGAAACGCTGGATCCACCCCGGCGAAGGCGCTCTTGAGACGTGGGTTGAACTTGATGGCTGCGGCTACATCGGCTTCCGCCTCAATCAAGGCGAGGTCATCCTTGAGTTCGGTAACGCGTTTGCTCAGGGAGTTGGCTTCCTCAGGAAGCGAGATCACCGAGATTGTCTCGGTGAAATAAGCGTTGGTGGCTGAACGCACCAGGAGACGGTTCTTGGTGGGCTCGCCATCGGTCTGGCACTTTTCAGGATCACGGGTGTTGCGGCCCAGCCAGGGCGTTTGCCCCTGACAGAGTCCTAGAGGACTCATCTCTGTGACCAGGGCATCGGCAAGCTTGCGGGTTGTCCCGCCTTCCGACTGCACATAGATCTGGGTGAAGTCGTTGCCGGTGCCGGCTTCCAGGAGGTAGAGGCGTTCCGTGTTCTTGCAACCGAACTGGCGGAAGCAGAAGTCGCGCCAGCGGATATCGCTGAGATGGCCGTGAGGGCAAGCCATCACGAAGCGAACCGGTACCAGTGGGTACTTGCCTTCGTCGTCCTGATAGGTGCGCCAGTCGGAGATGCAGCCGTCGTTGAAATGCACCAGGGGCCTGGCCCTGCAAGGGATCCCGAAAGCCATTCGCTCGCTCACCTTCTGCGCCACCGACCACTCAGGGAAGCGCAGAGCCTTGATCGAACCGCTGATGTTCTTGAGCGGATCCACCTCTTTAGGCGGGGTGCGCAGGTCGACGCGGGCCACCCCGGTGGCCTGACGAACAAGATTGAGCAGCCGCGGTTCGTGGATCAGATCGCAGCCACGGTCATTCCAGAAATCCAGACCACCGATCAAAAGCGAGTAGTCGGGCAGATCGACCATCGCCCCGGGACCGTAGAGCTGGAGCACCTGGCTCTGACGGGCCTCACCGAGGGGAGGTGGCGCAACTTTTCGGCGGTTGGCTGGAGGCATTGGGGTGATGGCTACCGGGCTCAGTCGTCAGTGGTGATCTCTTCCTTGAAATTCACCATCCGAATCGGCGCGGAGGGTTCCACGTCGCGGAGGCTCCAGTTGGTGGTGAATTGCTTGTAGCCCTCGGCTTGGTAGATCGGGTCGTTGTCGAGGGCGGTGTGAAGGAAGCCGGCACCAGCCCCCTTCTCTTCATGGGTCCAGTACTGCAGCTTGGCTTCCGGCTCCTGGGTCAGCTTCCACCAGGCTTCCAGCAGATCGATCACGTGATCGCGCACTTCGTTGGGGAGGTGTTCGTCGAGGCTGTCATCGGCGGCACCGGTGGCGATGCAGCGATCCTGCAGCGCCTTGGCGATCTGCGCCTTGATGCGCTGCAGGGCGTCTGCGGCCATGGCGCCCTTTGCCCCTGCCAGGGCTGGATCGCCATGGCGAGCCATCGCCACCACCACCCCCGGCAGACCGCGATCAAGAGCCCGACTGGCGAAGGGGGTGCAACTGGTGGCCTCCACATGGCGGTAGAAGGTCTGGTGCCAGTAGGGGAAGAGCTCGAAATGGGAGCGATCCCTTGGACGGTTTGGATTGAGCAGCACCAGAACCAGCCCGGGTTTGTTTTGCTCAGGGTTGTCGCTGAGCTGACGGCCAACACGGCTGGTGGCCTGGATGTATTCCGCCGCAGTCTTGGGTTGGTTGAGCACCACCATCAGCCCCAGGCGGGAAATGTCGAGGCCTACCGAAATCATGTTGGTGGCCAGAGTCACGTCGAGGTGATCCTTGTCGATGTAGGGCTTGGAAAGGCGGTCTTTGGTGCTGCTGATCTTGGCGGTGTTGACCCTTGAGGTGAGCTCTTCCGGTTCGTATGGCCGTTTGCGGCTCGCGAACGGATTCTCAAAACCCTCCATGGGGAGGGATCGGTTTTTGGCGAATTGCTCTAACTGGGCACCGAGTTCGTCTTCCAGGATGCTGCGGGTCACGCCCAGCTCTTTGAGGTTGGAGAAATAGCCCAGCAGGGTCATGTATGGGTCGGCCGGGTTGTTGGCACCCATATCCTTGTTGTCGTTCCAGGCCTTCTGAGCCGCAGCCATCAGGCCGAGGTAAGAGCGCAGCAAGACACCCTTGAGATTTCGGCCAGGCGCTGAGAGACCCACGTAGAGACGAGCCTGGTCTGGATCGGGGATCGTGCGGGAGAAGAAGTTGTCATCGCGCTCTGGCTCCGGTGGCGGGAAGATCCGCACCTGACTGCGTGCGAACAGGGCCTTGATCTGGGCTTCGGCCCGGCGCACGGTGGCGGTGGAGGCAATGATCTTGGGAGGCGGGGTGGCGGCATCCGGCCGCATCAGGCCCTCGATCACCGATTCATAGAGGCCAGCGAGAGTGCCAAGGGGACCACTGATCAGGTGGAGTTCGTCCTGGATGACGAGTTCTGGTGGCAGCAGGCGGCCATGGGGAATCTTGAGGCCACCTGAGGCCTTTTCCGCCGGCCCCCAGAAACCGGCAGCTCCACTCCCATTGGGGAGCTGATAGGTGCTGACGTTGCCGAACAGTGAGGATGTTTTCCCGACCCAGGGAAGGGCGGCGAATTTGTCGATCGTTGAGATCAGGAAGCAGGGCAGGCGGCGGTAGATCTGTTCGTCAACCGCAAGCACCGGCAATGGCGTGCCCTTGTGGAAGGGGCATGGCCCCATGTGAGCGAATTCCTGCTTGGCTTCAGGAGAGCGAGGTTCACGGCAGTAGATCTCGAGGCGATCGGGACTTCGTGGAGGCAACAGGTGAAAGCCATCCGGCTGGAGGGGGCGGTTGCACCAGGGGCAGGTTTCGATCGGGATTGGCCGATCGCGCTTGCCTGCTTTCCACTTGGTCAGAACCGCATGGGTGGACTGCTGATCGCTATCGCCAGGTCCGCCGAGCTTGTTGGGGGTGGCGGCCTTGCCCACCCACATGCCGATCTCGAAGGGCCATTCACCGAGCAGGTAAGGGTCGCTCTTCTCGATTCGCTTCAGGCGTTCAAGCTCGAGGGCGCAGATCAAAGTGGCGGCACGGCCAAGCTGATCGAGGGTGAGCAGCCGCAGGGTGTAGCGCATCAGCACCGTGATGCCGGCTGATTCGATCCCTGGGCTCAACAAGCGCCGGTGCACCAGCGTGAAGGCGGCCAGGCCGAGGTAAGCCTCCGTCTTGCCGCCACCTGTGGGGAAGAACAGCAGCTCCACTGTTTCACGATCCAGCTGGCCATCGGGTGTCTCAGGAGTTGCCAGGCCAGGCAAATTCATCAGCACGAAGGCCAGCTGAAAAAAGCGCCAGTTGGGGGTTCGGGTGTTCGGAGCAAGTCCAATCTGATCGGGGGAGACCTTTGCACTGAAGGCACTGCGCTGACGCTGGGCTCTTGCCATCACCACGTTCATGGTGCGGAAGGCTTCCCTCACTAAGGGGTCAGTGAGCAGCTTGATGCCGTTCTCAATGCGCTTGGCGCAGTCTTCCGCCTGGGCCCGTAGCTGCTTCGCGGTTTCGTTCTGCTCGTTGTCACTGATGGGGTGTTTGGGTTGCTGGGTGATCCACGCTCGGTAGGCGGTCACCATCGGCATCAACTGCTGGCCGATGCGGTCGCTGCGGGCCAGATCAGCCAAGGCCTCCATACCCATTGGCACGTTGGTGCCGGGGGGGGGTTCCGGAAGGGTGCGAAAGACGCGCGCCGTGGGCAACCAGGTGGTGGTCAGTGTGCGGCAGCGGGCGGGGTTGTCGTCTGGGATGTCGGAGGCGATCACGGCGACGTTGTGGCCGTTGGCAAAGCAGTAGTCCCGCCTGTATTGAAGAGCTGCGAGGCGTTCATCGGGATCTTTTGCGGCCTGCTGCAGCGCATCGCGACGGGGAGGAAAGCCCTGGATACAGTGGAGGCTCAGCTCCACCTGGAAGGCAGAAACCGGATCGCGATAGCGGATCTGATAGGTCTGGGGAGGCTCGCGTTTGTTGAGCAGAAAGAGCGAGACGGAGAGCTGGTTGCTTTGGTAGCCAAGCTTGCTGGGAGCCAACCGGGCGATCCAGCGAAGGCACAGGCCCTGGGGATTCACTTCCAGCGGGATGTCAAGGCTGGTGCCGGGGCCATCAATCTTCAGGCTGATGGTCTGACGCTGAGGTGTTCGGATCCAGATCTTTTCTTCGTCGCCATCGGAGGGAGCGCTGTAATCACCCCAAGTGATTGTGGCCTCCAGGATGACGCCCTTCTCTACGATGAAACTCAAACCTAGAGAGGAGGGAAACCAACTGCGACGGGTGTTGGCCTGATCCAGCGCATCATTCGCATCATCCTCTTTTTCCTGCTTCTCCAATCGATGAGACGCATCATTGCTTGGTTCTTCACCAGCAAGATCGACAAAAGAACTTTCGTACCCATTCAGGGGACGGGACGGCACACCGCGAACTTCCCCCCTGCTGAA
>JANWUS010000020.1 GCA_024958715.1 Cyanobium sp. FGCU52
AGGAAGCCACCCGCTGGGGTGGCTTTTTTGTTGGCTGCTTTTTCGGGATACTGCTCCATGGCATCCCAGACATGGCCCGAAGGCCATCTCAGGAGCGGTGCACGTGCACCTGCAGCCATTCACCTTCGAGCCTCTGCCAGATCCTGGTTTCACAGCAGCGCGATGTCTGGGGGGTTCCATCGTGCCAATGCTGGGTGAGTCGGGTGTAGCTCAGCACCACGGCATCGTCGCCAAGCCAGCGCAGATGGGGGCGGGCCATCGTCACCTGGGCCTTTGGGGCCGGGGCCTTGGGGGCAGGCGCATCGATCGCGGAGTCAGGCTGCTGGAAATAGAAGCGATGAAACGCAAGGCCCTCGGCGAGCAGCCCTTCGGTTTCAGCTTCAAAGCAACTCAGATCGGTGTGACAGAAACTGGCATAGGCGCTCCAGTCTCCTCTCACCACACTTTCGAGCATGGCTTGGTTGCGATCGAGGATCTCCTGATCCCGCGTTGCTGCGCTCATGGCTTGGTGTTTAACTGTGCGTAGGAATGAATCACCCTATAGGGGCCTGGGTCGCGTTCGGGATTGCCTTCACGGTCGCTGAAGAGCACCTGCATTCCTGCGGCATCCGCAGCCTTCAACTCGGCCAGGGCATCGCTGATGAACAGGATGCGGCCCACCTCGCTGCCCAGCTCCCTGGCGATCGCTGTGTAACTGACGGGTTCCTTCTTTGCTCCTGTGCGGGTGTCGAACCAATGACTGAACAGGGTGCGCAGATCGCCTGCGGGGGTGTGGGCGTAGAGCATCTGCTGGGCCGCCACCGACCCTGAGGAATACACGGCCAGCCCGAGGCCGCTGGCCTTCCATCGGTGCAGGGCCTCCGGTACATCGGGGTAGAGAGGCGCGAGCAGTTCCCCTCGGGCGTATCCCCGCTCCCACACCAGCCCCTGCAACTCCTTGAGGGGCGCCAGCTTGCGATCCTCACGGATCAACCACTGCAGATAGGGGAGGGTTGCCAGGGGCCCCGCCCCGCTTTGGTGCTGATCCCGCAGCAGGGAGACTGTGGGATCGGGATCGGCTTCCCAGGCATCGGCGACTTCCTGGAGGAGGGTCTGAACCTCGGGCTGTTCGGCGGAATCCTTGAGGAAGCTCTCCAGGTGCTCGCTGGCATAGGGGAACAGGGTGGCCGCCACGAACGACACCGGACAGGTGGTGCCTTCGATGTCGAGCACCAGCCAGTCGATGCCCTCGACGGTGATCAGGCCGGTGTTCGGCTCAGCTGCTCGCGAGGGGATGGCCGGACGTGCAGCGGCCCCGGAGGGGGAAGGGCTGGGTTCGTTCATCGCCTGCCCTCCGTGAGTGCCGTCAGCAGCATCCGGCGCCATTGCTGCTCGAGCAGGAACTCGAGGATCTCGAGATGGCGCATCGCCAGGGCCAGATCCCGGCCCCAGGCATAGAGCCCGTGGCCGGCGATCAGCAGCCCGTGGGGGGCCGATCCCAGATAGGGCCGCGCCTGCTCGCTCAGGGCCGCCAGGTTCTGGTCGTTGGCCAGGACCGGCAGTTGCACCTGTGCGGCATGGGTGGTGATGCCTTCCAGCCCCTTGAGCATCTCAAGGTCGCTGAAGGCCAGATGGCCTACCGCGGCGCCCTCCTCTGCGGAAGCTCCCGGCGGGGGGGCGTGGTGTGCCGAGAGCAGGGTGCCGCTCTGGGAGTGGGTGTGCAGCACGGCTCCGGCCTGCGTGGTTTCCACGATCGCCAGATGCAGCAGGGTTTCGGCGCTGGCGCGCCCCTGGCCTCGAACAACGGCCCCCTGGCCGTCCACCTCGATCAGATCCTCCGGGGCCACCCGGCCCTTGTCCACGCCGCTGGGGGCCATCAGCAGCCGCAGCGGTGCGTGGGAGAGCACGCAGCTGAAGTTGCCGCCGGTGCCGTCGCACCAGCCGCGGCGATGGATCTCGGCCATGCAGGCTGTGAGCTCGCGGGCGGGGGCGCTCAACGTGCCGCTGTTGCCTTCTGCGAGGGGAGATGGGGGTGGAGTCACGGCTGGCAGGTGGGACACCAGTGGCTGCTGCGGCCTCCCACTCTCTCGCGCCGGATCGCCGTGCCGCAGCGCCGGCAGGGCTCGCCGGTGCGCCGATAGACCCAGGCCATCCCCCCGTAGTTGCCGTTGGTCCCCTTCAGATCGCGGAAGTCGCTGAAGGTGGTTCCGCCGGCGCCGATGCTCATCTCCAGAACACTGACCAGGGCGTCGCGGATGCGGGCCAGTTGGGCCGGCTTCAGATCGCCGGCCGGGGTCTGGGGATGGATTCCGGCCGCGAACAGGGATTCATCGGCATAGATATTGCCGACACCGGCCACCAGCGACTGATCGAGCAGGGCCGACTTGATCGCCCGCCTCGATCCCCACAGCGCGCGTTCCAGATGGGCGGCGTCGAAATCCGCCTCCAGCGGCTCCGGGCCCAGGCGACTGAGGCCGGTGATCACCTCCTGGTCGGCGACGCCGGGCGGCACCCACCACATCTGCCCGAAGCTGCGGGTGTCGACGAAGCGCAGTTCTGCCCCCTGCGTGGTGTGCAGGCGGACGCGGGTATGGCGGCACGGGGGCGCTGGCGTGTCGAACCAGAGAAACTGGCCGGTCATGCGCAGATGCACGCCCCAGCGGCCGGCGTCACTGCCGTCGTCGTTCAGGAGGGTGGCCAGCAGATACTTGCCGCGTCGTTCCCAGGCCCCCACTTCGCACCCCTCCAGGGCGAAGCGGAACAGCTCGGGATCGGCAGGGGAGGCGATGGCCCGTTCCCGCAGCACCTCCACCTTCTCAAGACGAACGCCGCGGACCTGCTGATCCAGGCCGCGGCGTACGGTTTCGACTTCCGGCAGTTCGGGCACGCGCCTGGGGCTGCAGGCCTCAGGCCTTGTCGAGCTCGCTCTCGGCGAAGTTGTTGGTGTTGATGCCGCCCTCGGAGCCGCTGAAGCCGTTGTAGTTGACCTTGTCGAAGCGCACCACGACGGGGTAGCGGATGCCGGAGGTGTCGATCGAGGCCACCGTGCCGACCTCGTTGAACCAGTAGGACTCGGGGCGCTTGATGCGCACTTTGTCGCCGCGGGAGATGGCCATCGCTGCGCTGAGGGATCGGGTGGCTTTCAGGGAGACGTTACCCGCGATGCGGCGGCGCCCGGAGATGGGTGTCACGATTCGTCGCCGGGTCGCGTGGCAGCATCCACTCCCCGTTGCCGGCCCGCCGATGGCTGTTCCCGAGCCGCCCGCGCTCAGCCTCGATCTGCCCGATCCGGAGAGGGAGGACATCAGCACGATGGAGTTCCTCGCCCGCCTCGAGGAGGCATGGGCGGTGTGCGACCGCTTCGACCTCCAGACCGAGATCTGGCGGGGCCGCATCCTCTGTGCCGTGCGGGACCGGGAGAAGCGTGGCGGCGAGGGTCGGGGCACCGGCTTCCTGCAGTGGCTGCGTGAACGGGAGATCAGCAAGACCCGCGCCTACACCCTGATCCAGCTGGCGGAATCGGCCGAGGCGCTGGTGGGGGGCGGGCTGCTGGAGCACGAGAGCGTGAACAACTTCTCCAAGCGGGCCTTCCTCGAGACCGCCCAGGCGGATCCCGAGGTGCAGCAGATGATCAGTGAGGCCGCCAACGAGGGCCAGCAGATCACCCGCAAGCAGGTGAAGCGCCTGGCCGATGAGTTCACCGCCGCCACCAGTCCGCTGCTGCCGGAGGAGATCCGCCAGCGCACCGCCGACAACCTGCTGCCTCCCCGGGCCGTGGCGCCGCTGGTGCGGGAGCTCGCCCGGTTGCCCGAGGCCCAGCAGGAGGACCTGCGACAGGTGCTGCGGGATGAGCCGGAACTCGACCGGGTACGCGACGTGACCCTCACGGCCCGCTGGCTGAGCAAGGCCTCCGAGGCCGGCGTGTCGGTACGGGCCTTCCAGCAGGGCGATCTCGATCTGGAGAAGGCGATCCACGAGGCCCAGCGGCTCGACGCCCTGGGGATTCTGTCCGATGCCGTCTACCAGGCCCAGCAGGTGGAGAGCGCCGTGCTCAAGCTCCACACCAGCTGGCGGCGACTGGGCGGACTGCAGGAGCGGCTGTGGGTGGAGAGCGGCAGCAGCACCCCCCATCTGCGCGAACTGATCACCGCCCTGCAGACCCTCAGCGGCACCACGCTGCGGGTGTCCCTCGGCGAGCTGGCCGGGGGCAAGCGGGTGCGGCTGCAGCTGGTGGAGGAGTCACCGGAGCAGCTCGACGCTCCGGTGCTGCCCTGACCCGGGAGCCGCGGGCGGGCGGAGCGGTGTGCTCCATATCTGGTGGGCGGTAAGGTCGGGGGCGCCAGCGCTGGGGTGAAGGGGGTGGACGATCCGCTGCAGCAGGCACTGGGTCGCCACTTCGGTTGGGACGACTTCCGGCCCGGCCAGCGGCCTGTGGTGGAGGCCCTGCTGGCGGGGCGCGACTGCCTGGCGGTGCTGCCCACCGGCGCCGGCAAGTCGCTCTGTTTTCAGCTCCCGGCCCTGGTGCGCGAAGGGCTGGTGCTGGTGATCTCGCCGCTCGTGGCCCTGATGCAGGATCAGGTGCACCAGCTTCAGCGCCGGGGGATTCCGGCCGCCTGCCTGCATCGGGGCCTGGAGCCGTCCGAGCGCGCCCAGCTGCAGCGCCGGCTCCGGGACGATCGGCTGAGGCTCCTCTACCTGGCTCCCGAGCGGCTGCAGGCCGAGGCCACCCGGCGTCTGCTGGAGGAGCTGCTCGACTCGGGCCGCCTGGTGGCCGTCGCGGTGGATGAGGCTCACTGCATCAGCGCTTGGGGGCACGATTTCCGGCCGGACTACCGGCGGCTGGGCCAGCTGCGCTCCCTCTGTCCCGGTGTGCCGCTGGTGGCCCTCAGCGCCACCGCGGCTCCCCAGGTGCGGGCGGACATCATCCGCCTGCTTCAGCTGCGGCGACCGCTCCTGCAGGTGCGCTCCGCCCGTCGCATCAACCTCACCTATGCGATGCGCCGCCGGCCGGAGGATCCCCTGCCCCTGGTGCTCGATGCCGTGGCCGAGGCGCGCGGCGCGGTGCTGATCTACGCCCGCACCCGCCGCTCGGTGGAGGACTGGGCGGCCCGGCTCTTCGCCGCCGGCGTGGAGGCGATCGCTTATCACGCCGGCATGGACCCCGCCAGCCGTCAGCTGGCCCTGGCCCACTTCCAGGACCACCCGTCACCGGTGCTGGTGGCGACGGTGGCCTTCGGCATGGGGGTGGATCGGCCGGACGTGGGTCTGGTGCTGCATCTCGACCTGCCGGCCAGTGCCGAGGGCTATCTGCAGGAATCGGGCCGGGCCGGCCGCGACGGTCTGCCGGCGCGCTGTCTGGTGCTGTTCGACCCGGTGGACCGGGTGAGCCTGGGCTGGGCGATCCGCTCGGCCGGGGTACCGGTTTCGGAGGGCGAACGCCAGCGGGAGATGGAGCGGAGGGAGCTGGCCCAGCGGCAGCTGCGGCGGATCGAGGCGGTGGCCGAGGGGGAGGACTGCCGCGAGCAGGCCCTGCTGCTGGCGGTGGGCGAACTGGTGGCGCCCTGCGGCAGATGCGACAACTGCTGCCGGGCGCAGCAGCGGCGCGACTGGTCCGCTCAGGCTGCCCGGGTGCTCGAGGCGCTCGAGGAGCGCAGCGGCCGGGATCTGCGCAGCCTGGCGGAGGAGCTGTGCAGCCGTCACGGCAGTGAGGAGGAGCGCTGGAGCTGGCTGGCCCGTCGCCTGGTCCAGGAGGAACTGGTGAGCGAGAGCGATGACGGAGCCCAGAGGCTCTGGCTGCGCTCCAGCGGACGCCACTACCTGCGCTCGCCCTGGCCGCTGCACTGGGCGGCCTGAGGAGCGTTCAGCTGCGGGCCTTGCAGAGATCGGTCACCAGCTGGCGCTCGAAGTCGAGCTTGGGATCGTCCCAGGTGCTCCACTGACCCTCCCGGGAGGTGGCGTTGAGCTTGCGGGCACTGCAGTTGATCGCCAGGTAGAGCGACTGTCCCTTGCTGTTCAGCGAGGGGGCCACCAGGCTGCCGCCCATCGGCTGCCAGTTTGCCCAGTCCACCTGCAGCGGGCCGTAGGTGCGCCAGTCGGTGCGGGCCGCGGCGGCCGTCGCCGTCGTGGCGGCGGGCGTGGCGGTGGCTGCGGCTGCGGCCGTGGCCCGGGGGGCCGGCGCGCGGGTGGGCTCCGGCTGCGTGGCCGTGGTTCCGGTGGCCGGACGCGCCGGGCTGCTGGCCCGGGCGACGGCGGGCGACATGGTGGCCCTGGGGGTGGGGGCCGGGGTGCTGGTGACTGGGTTGCTGGCGGCCGCGGCGGCCGGACGCGGCTCGGGCCGGGGAGCCGGAGCGGCGGCGGGACTGCCCTTGAGCTTCAGCCGCATGCCCGCCTCCACGTGGTTGGGGTTGCTGAGGGCGTTGATGGCCACCAGCTTGCTCACGGGCACGCCGTAGCCATCGGCGATGCCCGAGAGGCTTTCACCCGGGCGCACCACGTGCACGCTCGCCGAGCGGTCGTAGCGGAAGGGCCGGGATCCGCTGCCGGAGCTCCCCTTGGCAGCCCCGGACAGCTTCAGGCTCTGGCCCACCTCCACGTGGTCGGGGTCGCTGATGCCGTTGATCTTCATCAGCGTGGCCAGGCTGATGCCGTTGCGCTCGGCGATCTCGGAGAGGGTCTCGCCGGAGCGCACCTTCACCGTGCCCGAGCCCGCCGCGCCGCCACCCCCACCGCTTCCGGGCACCGTGAGCCGCATGCCGGCCTCCACGTGATCGGCGTTCTTGAGGCCATTGATCTGCATCAGCCGCGTCACGCTGATGCCATGCCGATCGGCGATCTCGGAGAGGGTTTCGCCGGGGCGGACCGTGACCTGGGCCGCCAGCGCCGGCCATGGCAGCACCACGGCCAGGGCCAGTGTGACGAGGGTGCGGCGCATGGGGGAGGAAATTGAGGGGCTGGCGGCACGTTAAGGAGCGGATCCGCTCTCGCCCAGCCCCCCCCGCCGCCTTCATCCCATCAGGCGCTGCATCCAGCCCAGCCGGCCCTCGTAGGGCGGATAGCGCAGCGGCAGGTCGAGCCAGGTGGGATGGTTCAGCACGCTGCGCACCTGGGAGAAGGTGCGGAAGCCGGCTTCCCCGTGGGTGCCGCCCATGCCGCTCTCCCCGACCCCGCCAAAGGGGAGCCCGGGCGCCGCCGCCTGCAGGATCACGTCGCCGAAGACGACGCTGCCCGAGCGGCTTCCCTGGAGCAGGCGCCGCCGCTCGGAGGGTCCACCACCGAAGAGATAGATGGCCAGCGGGCTGGGCCGCCGGCGCACCTGGGCCAGGGCAGCGTCGAGGTCCGTCACCTCGATCACCGGCAGCAGGGGGCCGAAGAGTTCCTCCTGCATCAGGGGATCCTCGTCGGGGCGGTCCACCCGGATCAGGGTGGGTTCGATGCGGCGCCCGGCCGCATCGCTGCGGCCGCCCATCAGGATGCGACCCTCCTGCCGGGGCGCCTGGAGCAGGCCCTCCAGCCGCTCGAACTGCCGCCCGTCGACGATGCGGGCCAGATCGGGCGAGGCCAGGGGATCGTCGCCGTAGAGGCGCCGGCCCTCCTGGACCATCGCCTCCAGCAGGCGCCCGCGGATGCCGGGCTGCACCAGCAGGTGGTCGGGGGCCAGGCAGGTCTGGCCGGCATTCATCCCCTTTCCCCACACCAGCCGCCGGGCGGTGGGAATCACGTCGGCGTCGTCGAGCACGATCACGGGACTCTTGCCCCCGAGTTCGAGGGTCACCGGGGTGAGATGGCGGGCCGCGGCCGCCATCACCAGCCGGCCCACCCGGGTGGAGCCGGTGAAGAAGATGTGGTCGAACCGCTCCTCCAGCAGGCGCGCGCCCACCTCCGCATCGCCCGTCACCACCTGAACCACCTCGGGGGGGAAGTGGCGCTGCACCAGGGCGGCGATCGTCTCGGCGGTGCGAGGGGCGTGCTCCGACGGCTTGAGCACGGCGGTGTTGCCTGCCGCCAGGGCGCTCACCAGCGGCCGCAGGCACAGCTGGAAGGGGTAGTTCCACGGCCCCACGATCAGCACGCAGCCGAGGGGCTCGAGGTGCACCGCCCCCTGGCCCGGCAGCATCCACAGGGGCAGGGAAGCCGGCCGGGGCCTGGCCCAGTGGGCCAGATGGCGGCGGGTGTGGCGCAGCTCATGCCGCACGCTCACCCCTTCCACCCAGGCCTCCAGCGTCGGCTTGCCCAGGTCGCCTGCCAGGGCCTGGGGCAGCACCGCTTCCGCATCGGCCAGCAGCGCCTCCAGCCGCGCGAGCTGGGCCCGCCGCCAGGCCAGGGGCCGGGTGTCGCCCCTGGTCACCGGCTCTCGCATCGCCTCCGGGGACACCGTCAGCAACGGTGCGGCTTCGCTGGGGACCACGGGAGCGTTCACGGTGCTGGGGAGGGACCGGTGTCCACGCTGGCAGATCCGGTCGTGCGGCAGTCCTGCGCGTAGGCCGTACGGCGGAGGCTGTCGAGGGCGGGGGTGCTGGGGCCCTCGAAGGCGAACAGCAGGGCGGCGGCCAGGGCAGCGTCCCGCCGTGCCAGGGCCTGTTCCACCGCCCGCAGCCACAGGTCACCGTTGCTGCCAAGGGTGGCCCGCAGGGCTTCGTTGCGTGCCAGCACCTCGGCCGCCCCCGCTTGCAGCTCGATGGTGGCCACGTGGTTCTCGGGCTCTCCCATCGGCCGCAGTTGCAGCAGCATCCGCTCGCCGGGGCGCAGGGGAGGCAGGGGCCAGGGCAGCGGGCCCTGGATCGGCTCCAGCAGCGCTGCCTGCCGTACCCACAGCCGGCGGCCGCCCTGCTCGAGGCGCACCTCCGCCAGCGGATCGGCGACGAAGATCGTGGGCCGGGCCAGGGGCAGAAGGGCCCGCACCCGCCCACCGGCCTCCGTGTCGGCATGGGGGGCGAGCAGGCACAGGTTGAGGTCGCCAACCCCGGAGCCTGATCCCGGCGTCACCGCCAGCAGCAGGGGCACCACCGCGGCGATCAGCAGCGCACGGGAAAGGCTCGGCACCATGGACAGACCACTGGAGTGGGAGCAAGGAGATCCCGGAAACGCAGCCCCTGGATCAGCAGCGCGGGCATCCGCGTATAGAAGCCCTTGACGAGACTTGAACTCGTGACCTCTCCCTTACCAAGGGAGTGCTCTACCGCTGAGCTACAAGGGCATGTGGAAGGTGGGCCGGGTTGGATTTGAACCAACGTAGGCAGAGCCAGCGGATTTACAGTCCGCCCCCATTAACCACTCGGGCACCGACCCGAACCACACCCCGAAACCTTACCAGTCGACCCTCCCGCTACCTGTCACTGCCCACCCTCAACGCCCCATGCATCTGCTCGTCCTGCACGGACCGAACCTCAACCTGCTGGGACGTCGGGAGCCCGGCCTCTACGGCGCCCGCACCCTGGCGGAGATCGACGCCGCCCTGGCGGACAGGGCCCGGGGTCTGGGGGTGGGCCTGGAGAGCTTCCAGAGCAACCACGAGGGGGCCCTGGTGGATCGGATTCACCAGGCCGCCGTTGGGGTGGATGGGATCCTCATCAACGCCGGCGCCTTCACCCACACCTCGGTGGCGCTGCGCGATGCCCTGCTCGGCGTGGCCGTGCCGTTCGTGGAGGTGCATCTGAGCAACGTCCACGCCCGCGAGCCCTTCCGCCACCACTCCTTTCTCGCCGACAAGGCCCTGGCCGTGATCTGCGGCTTCGGCCCCGCCAGCTACGACCTGGCCCTCGAGGGGCTGGTGGGCCAACTGCGGGCCGTGGCTGTTTGAGTGGCCGCATGAGCGGATCCACGATCGAGCGGTGTGGGGCGGGATCGCCGCCGGCCCGGGTGAAGTGGCTGGCGGCCCCGAGCTCGCCGGCCTGGCTGGAGCAGGCCGTGGCCCATCCCGATCTGCTGCTGATCGATCACGCCCACTGCGAACGCAAGGCAGCCGGCGTGGCCTTGCAGCTGATGTTCCGCTACCCCTCCGACGGCCCGCTGGCGGCCGCGCTCAGTCCGCTGGCCCGGGAGGAGCTGGAGCACTTCGAGCGGGTGCAGGCCCTGCTGGAGCGCCGGGGCATCGGCCTGCGCCCCCTGGCGGCCCCGCCCTACGGGGGGGCCCTGGCGGGCCGGGTGCGGAAGCAGGAGCCGGCCCGCATGCTCGACAGCCTGCTGGTGGCGGGCCTGATCGAGGCCCGCAGCCACGAGCGGATGGGGCTGCTGGCGGCCCACAGCCCGGATCCGGAGCTGCGGGAGCTCTACGGCGATCTGCTGGCCAGTGAGGCGCGTCACTTCGGCCTCTACTGGGTGCTGTGCGAGCAGCGCTGGCCCCGCGCGCAGGTGGTGGCCCGGCTGGAGGAGCTGGCGGCGTTCGAGGCGGCCCAGCTGGCGGCGCTCCACCGGGAGCCCCGCATGCACAGCTGAGCCCCCCGGGCGGGCTCAGGCGGCGGTGAGCAGGGCGTCGAGGCGGGGGTAGCGCTCGGCGATCGGGTCGCCGGTGAAGCGGGCCACCCAGCCCTCGGGGTTGTCGAAGAAGCGCAGGGCGCAGAAGGAGGGCTCCGGGCCCATGTCGAACCAGTGGCGGGTGCCGGCCGGCACGGCGATCCAGTCGCCGCTCTCGCACAGCACCTGCAGCACCTCGCCTTCGAGGTGGAGGCAGAACAGGCCGCAGCCCTCCACGAAGAAGCGCACCTCGTCCTCGCCGTGGGTGTGTTCGGCCAGGAACTTCTCCCGCAGGGCCACCCGATCGGGATGGTCGGGGGTGAGGCGGATCGCGTCCACGGTGGGGTAGCTCCCCTCGTCCTGCACCCGCTCGATCTCCGCGGCGTAGGCGGCGAGGATCGCGGCCTGATCGGCACCGGCGGGCAGGGTGGCCCGGTCGGGCCAGCGCTGGAACCGCAGCCCCCGCCGTTCGAGTTCGGCGGCGATGCGCTCGGCATCGGTGGTCTGCAGCAGCGGCGCGCCGGCGCCGCCCTCCGGCGTGTCTGAGGGCGCGTCTGAAGGCGTTTCGGCGTGAACCAGCAGCAGGGTCATCGTGGGGGGCCTACGGGTGGCAACGGCTGGGCTTCAGCCTAGAAAGGGTCGCTCGCATCGCCGGCCATCGTCCCGTTGTCCCAGGCCCATCCCCCGGCGCCACCGGGATTGACCCTGGTGGGCGTGGGGCCAGGGGATCCCGAGCTGCTCACCGTGGCCGCTGTTCGGGCGATCCGCGCCGCCGCCACCGTGGCCTATCCGGTGGCCCGCGAGGGGGGCGAGGGCATGGCGGCCGCCATCGCCGCCCCCTGGATGGCCCCGGAGCAGCGCCGCCTGCCGTTGGTGTTCCCGATGGTGGACGACGCCGACGCCCGGCGGCGGGCCTGGCAAGAGGCGGCCGACCGGCTGGCGGCGGAGGTGGCGGCCGGCCGGCCCGTGGTGCTGCTGTGCGAGGGCGACGTGTCGCTGTTCGCCACCGCCAGCTATGTGCTGCTCGCCCTGCGGGCTCGCCATCCCGGCTGCCCGGTGCGCCTGATCCCGGGAATCCCGGCGGTGGCGGCGGCGGCGGCGGCGGGCGGCTGGCCGCTGGCCCTGCAGCGGGAAGGGCTGCTGATCCTGCCGACCCCGGAGGAGCCCGAGGCCCTCGAGGCCCTGCTGGAGCGGGCCGCGGCGGAGGGCTGGGTGCTGGCCCTCCTCAAGCTGGGCCGGCGCTGGCCCTGGGTGCGGCCCCTGCTGGAGCGCCGGGGGCTGCTGGCGGAGGCCCTGTTCGCCCGGCGGGTGGGATGGCCCGACCAGCAGGTGATGGCGGCGGCGGCGGTGGAGCCCGAGGCCGTTCCCTACTTCTCCCTTCTGCTGGTGCGGCAGGGGTGTGCGGCGGTGCTTCCATGAATCCGCCTCAGTTCTGCGGCTTCTGATGGGCGCGATCGACTGGTTCTCCCTGCTCCACCCGGTGCTGATGATCCTGTTCGTTTACCCGGTGGTGGGCGCGACGATCCGGCTGGGGATCCTGGTGCGGGAGCGGCGGCTCGAGATCACGCCGCTGCCGCCGCGGGTGGGCATCGAGCATGTGGACCACGGTCGCTGGGTGACCACCGGTGCCGTCGTGGCGGTGCTGATCGCCCTGCTCTGGTCGTTCGCCCACCACTGGGGCGATCCCGCGGACCCGTTCCAGGGGGGCGCCTCGCGGCTGGCGCCGCTGCTGCTGGTGGCCGCCGGCACCCTGGCCAGCTGTCTGCTGCTCTGGCGGGTGAAGGCGGCGGGCCTGCGGGCCGCCTTCTGCCTGCTCTGCTGGGCGGGCCTGCTGGCCCTCGGCAGCCAGCCCGAGGTGTGGCGCCTGGGCGACAACCCCCTGAGCGGGGCGTTCTGGAGTTCCCACTACTGGAACGGCGTGCTGCTGTGCGGGCTGCTGCTGTTCGCGATGGCGGCCAGGCCCGAGATCCAGCGGATCCCCCGGATTCGGCGGCTGCATGTGGCTGCGGCAGTGCTCACGGCGGTGCTGCTGGCGGTGGCGGCGATCACCGGCACCCGCGACCTGCTGCAGATGTCGGTGGCGTCCTAGGGCGCCACGGCCTCCCCGGCCCGCTGCAGCAGATCCAGCGCTTCGGCCGGCGTGGGGGCACGCATCAGCGCGTGGCGCAGGCGGGCGGCACCTTCGAACCCCTGGCAGGTCCAGCCCATGTGCTTGCGGGCGATCAGCAGCCCGTGGTCGCCCTTGGCCGCCACCAGCGCCCGCAGCTGCTCGGCCGCCAGGGCGATCCGCTCGGCCGCCGGCGGCTCGGGCGGAACCGGCCGGCCGCTGAGGGCTGCGTCGATCCGCCCCACCAGCCAGGGGTGACCCATGGTGCCCCGGCCCACCATCACCCCCTCGGCCCCGGTCACCTCCAGGGCCTGCAGGGCGTCCTCGGGGGTGTGGATGTCGCCGTTGGCGATCACCGGAATGGAGAGGGCCTGCCGCACCCTGCCAATGGCCTGCCAGTCGGCCCGGCCGCTGAAGCCCTGCTCGCGGGTGCGCCCGTGCAGGGTGAGCAACTGGGCGCCGGCATCCTGGAGGGTGCGGGCGAAGCCGATGGCATCGGCGGAGTCGTGGCACCAGCCCAGGCGCGTCTTCACGGTGACGGGCACCTGCACCGCCGCGGCCACTGCCGCCACGATGCGGGCCGCCAGCTCGGGATCGCGCAGCAGGCCGCTGCCGCCGCCCTTGCGGGCGATCTTGCGCACCGGGCAGCCCATGTTGATGTCGATCAGGAAGGCGCCCTCGGCCTCGGCGCGGCGGGCGGCCTCCGTCATCGCCGCCGGACGGTGATCGAACAGCTGCACGCCGATCAGCCCGCACTCCCCGCCCAGTTCCTCCACCTTGCCCCGGCCGAAGCCCAGTTCCAGGCTGGTGGCGTTCACCATTTCGGTGAACAGCAGCGCATCCGGCGCCCAGCGCCGCACCAGGCCGCGGAAGATGCGGTCGCTCACCCCCGCCAGGGGCGACTGCAGCACGCGGCAGCGCAGCCGGCGGGCCACCCCGTTGCCCGCGAGGGTCAGGGGGGTCAGCAGGCGGGAGGGGGGGGAGGTGCTGATCATGGAGAGGCCATTCTCGGATCCGAGGGCCCCTCCCCCGTGTCGACTGCCGCCGCTGCGTCCCCCTTTCCCCTCAGCCGCGCCCTGCTGGAGGCGGTGCTGGCCGATCGGCTCAGCGACCGCTTCGTGTGCGAACTGATCTGGTGCAGGCTGGGTTACGGCCCCGATCCCGAGGGGGACGTCTGGTGCGCCGGCCCCGGGACGCCTCAGGAATGGCGGCAGGCCTTCCACCTGGCTCCCCAGGTGATCGCCGAGCGGCCTGCCAGCGTCGCCCTCACCCGTTCCATTCCCAAGGTCTACAAACAGCTGCTCAAGGAACAGCTGGGCTTCGCCGGCTATCGCATCGGTGAGCTCTACCCCCGGCGCACCCGCCGGGCCACCGCGGTGAACTGGCTGCTGGCCCATCTGGCGGAGCGGGGGGAGAGCCTGCCCGAGGCCGGGGTGTTGCCGGAGCTGCTGCCGGTGCCCGCCGATCCGGTGAAGGGCCATCCCGGCGACCCGCCGGTGGGCTGAAGCCGGCTGGAGGGGCGCGCGGTAGGGTCGAATCAGGAACCGCCGTGAAAGGAATAAGGCCTCTTGGCTCTGCCCGTCGTCGCCGTGATCGGCCGCCCCAACGTGGGCAAATCCACCCTTGTCAATCGTCTGTGCAGCAGCCGTGAGGCGATCGTGCACGATGAACCGGGCGTCACCCGCGACCGTACCTACCAGGAAGGCTTCTGGGCCGACCGTACCTTCCGGGTGGTGGACACCGGCGGGCTGGTGTTCGACGACGACAGTGAATTCCTGCCGGAGATCCGCGAGCAGGCCAACCTGGCCCTGGCGGAGGCCGCCGTGGCCGTGGTGATCGTCGATGGCCAGCAGGGACTGACCGCCGCCGACGAGTCGATCGCCGAGTGGCTGCGCTTCCAGACCGTGCCGGTGCTGCTGGCAGTGAACAAGTGCGAGTCGCCGGACCAGGGGCTGGCGATGGCGGCGGAGTTCTGGAGCCTCGGCCTGGGCGAGCCCTTCCCGATCTCGGCGATCCACGGGGCCGGCACCGGCGACCTGCTCGACAAGGTGGTGAGCTTTCTGCCGGCCACGCCGGAGGAGGAGGGGGAGCCGCCGATCCAGCTGGCGATCATCGGCCGCCCCAACGTGGGCAAGTCGAGCCTGCTCAACGCAATCTGCGGCGAGAACCGGGCGATCGTGAGCCCGATCCGCGGCACCACCCGCGACACGATCGACACCACGATCGAGCGGGAGGGCCACACCTGGAAGCTGCTCGACACCGCCGGCATCCGCCGTCGTCGCAGCGTGGATTACGGGCCGGAATTCTTCGGCATCAACCGCAGCTTCAAGGCGATCGAGCGCTCCGATGTGTGCGTGCTGGTGATCGATGCCCTCGACGGCGTCACCGAGCAGGATCAGCGCCTGGCGGGACGGATCGAGGAGGACGGCCGCGCCTGTGTGGTGGTGGTCAACAAGTGGGACGCCATCGAGAAGGACAGCCACACCATGCCGGCGATGGAGAAGGAGCTGCGCGCCAAGCTCTACTTCCTCGACTGGGCGCCGATGCTGTTCACCTCCGCCCTCTCCGGTCAGCGGGTGACGGCGATCTTCCCGCTGGCGAAGATGGCGGTGGAGCAGCACCGCCGGCGGGTCAGCACTTCGGTGGTGAATGAGGTGCTGCAGGAGGCCCTGCGCTGGCGTACGCCGCCCACCACCCGCGGCGGACGGCAGGGGCGCCTGTACTACGGCACCCAGGTGGCGAGCGGGCCGCCCAGCTTCACCCTGTTCGTGAACGATCCCAAGCTGTTCGGCGACACCTACCGCCGCTACGTGGAACGCCAGATCCGCGAAGGACTCGGCTTCGAGGGCACGCCGGTCCGGCTGTTCTGGCGCGGCAAGCAGCAGCGCGACGCCGAACGGGATCTGGCCCGCCAGCAGACGCGCGGTCGCTGAGCGGCATGGACTGGCTGAGGCAGCTGCCCATCGGGCAGTACGTGGATGAGGGGGAGGGTGAGGGCGGCAGCTGGCTGCGGCGTCTGGATCCCCGGCTCAAGTTCGCCTGGACCCTGGCCTTCCTCGTCACTCCGGTGTTGGCCGGGCCGATCTGGCGACTTTCCCTGGTGGGCCTGCTGCTGCTGATCACCCTGGTCAGCGGCCTGCCGCTGCGGCTGTGGAAGCGGGGTGTGCCGCTGCTGCTGGCCCTGGCCCTGGCGGTGGGCCTGCTGGCGGCCTTATTGCCGGCCGGCGGGGGTGCCCCCGGCACCCTGCAGCGCCCGTCGGAGGAGCTGCGGCTCGAGCCCGGCCCCGCAGGCACACCGCCGCCGGCGCGGGCCGGGCTCCCCTGGGAGCTGCTGAACGTGGGGCCCCTCTCCCTGGGCCCCGTGAACCTGGGCCCGCTGGTGGTGACCCGCAAGTCGGCCCAGCTGGGGCTCAACGGCGCCACCCTGCTGTTCACCCTCATCCACAGCGCCAACCTGTTGCTGCTCACCACCACGCCGGAGGAACTGGTCTGGGCGATCGGCTGGTTCCTGCGGCCCTTCGGCGCCCTGGGCTGGCCGGTCGAGCGCATCGGTTTCACGCTGCTGCTGTCCCTGCGCTTCCTCCCCCTGGTGCAGGAGGAACTGCAGAACCTGCTGCGCTCGGTGGCCACCCGCTCCCTCAACCTCAAGGCCCTGGGCTGGAAGGCTTCTCTCGCCCTGGTGCTGGCCCTTGGCGAACGGTTGCTGGCCAATGTGCTGCTGCGAGCCGAGCAGGGGGCCGAGGCGCTGATCGCCCGCGGCGGGCGCTGGCTGCCGCCCGATCGGCTGCCCCGGCCGCCCGGTGGAGCAGGGGTTGCCGGCCCCCTGGCGGGCGGGTTTCTGATCCTGCTGCTCGCTCTGCGCTGGCGAGTCGGTGCTCTTTAATGGCCCCAGCCCATCAGGCCACGTGAGCGCAGAGCGTTACCTCAATCACCCCACGTTCGGCCTCCTCTACCGCGTGGCCCCTGTCGCTGACAGCCGGGATCTCTATGCCACGCTCTATGCCCAGCGGATCTTCTTTCTGGTCACCCTGCAGACCCGGGGCGCCACCTTCGAGGTGATCCCCCAGATGGATGCCCGTCACTATGCCGAGCAGAACCTGGCCCGGGCCCGCCGGGAAGGGGCCGAGGTTCATGCCCGCTGGCGCCAGCTGTTCGATCAGACCTTCCTCTGAGCGCTCCCGGATGATGCCGCCCGGAGCGGACGATCCGCTCGCCACCCGCCTGGCCGACTTCCGCCGCCGGCTCCCCCCCCGGGCCAGGCTGCTGGCGGTGAGCAAGGGCCAGCCGGCTGCGGTGATCCGGCGCGCGGCGGCCCTTGGCCAGCACAGTTTCGGCGAAAGCCGTCTGCAGGAGGCGGTGGCCAAGCAGGCCGAACTGGCCGACCTGGGCCCGCTCGACTGGCACTTCATCGGCCGCCTTCAGGCCAACAAGGCCCGCGGCGTGCTGCGCCACTTCGGCACCATCCATTCGGTCGACAGCCCGGAGCTGGCCGAGCGGCTGGCACGGATCGCCGCCGAGGAGGGCCTGCGGCCCAGCCTGCTGCTGCAGGTGAAGCTGCGGCCCGATCCCGCCAAGACCGGCTTCAGCCCCGACGACCTGCGGGCGGCCTGGCCCCGGCTTCGCGCCCTGCCCGCGGTGCGCATCGATGGCCTGATGACCATCGCCCCTCTCGGGCTGACGGCCGGCGAGCGGGAGGAGCTGTTCCGGGACTGCGCCGGGCTGGCGGCCGATCTGGGGCTGGATGAACTGTCGATGGGCATGAGCGGCGACTGGCCCGAGGCGGTGGCGGCCGGCAGCACCTGGGTGCGCCTCGGCACCGCCCTGTTCGGTGAGCGGCCCGCTGCCGCTGCGGGGACGGCCGGGCCGACGACCCCGGCATGAAAGGTTGCACCCCATTGCGTGAGACGCTATTCAAGTGCAAAGCATTCACCCCGAGGCTGTCCCTGTGTCGTTGTTCTCTCGCCTGCGTGCTGTCGTCTCAGGAGATGACTATCTCGACGGCGAGTACGACGACGAACTCGAGTACGACACGGGCGAGATCAGCGAGACCAGCAGCATGAGTCAGGCCTCCGCCTCCCGCACCGCCGCCGCTCCCCTGGCGCTGGGCAGCGAGTTCAGCGCCGACGATCCCTTCGCCGGCACCAACGTGATCGGCCTGCCCGGCCTCTCCAGCGCCGTGGCCGAGGTGTATCTGATGGAGCCGCGCAGCTTCGATGAGATGCCCCGCGCGATCCAGGCCCTGCGCGAGCGCAAGACCGTGATCCTCAATCTCACGATGATGGAGCCGGATCAGGCCCAGCGCGCCGTGGATTTCGTGGCCGGCGGTACCTTCGCCATCGACGGCCACCAGGAGCGGGTGGGGGAGAGCATCTTCCTGTTCGCCCCCAGCTGTGTCACGGTCACCACCGCCGGCGGCGAGGAGGCCGCCTCGCCCACGGTGGTGACCACCAACCGCGGCGGTGGTCTGGTGAGCGAGGAGCAGGAGGCGGCCCCGAGTCCGGCCTGGGGCCGCACGGATGCCCTGGTCTGAGGCGGCAGGGCCCGAGCGGCTCGGCGTGGTGGGGCTGGGCCGGATGGCCCGGGCCCTTCTGTTTCCCCTGATCGATGAGGGGCTGATCGAGCCCAGCACGGTCCGGGCCTGCGTCGCCAGCAAGGCCACGGTTCGCGATCTGGCTGCCGAGCGGCCCCAGCTCACGGTGAGCACCGATCCGGCGGAAGCCTGGGCGTCGCCGGTGGTGCTGCTGGCGGTCAAGCCCCAGCAGCTCGAGGTGGTGGCCGCTGTCGCCGGACCCGCGCCCGCCGATGCCCTGTTGATCTCGGTGTTGGCGGGGGTTGGACTGGAGCGGCTGCAGCGCCTGTTCCCCGGCAGGGCCTGTGTGCGGGCTGTGCCCAACACCCCCTGCCTGGTGCGCGCCGGCCTTACGGGCCTGGCCTGGGGTGAGGGGGTGGCCGCCGGCCCGCGCGAATGGGTGAGCCGGTTGTTCGCCCGCGTGGGCGAGGTGCTGGTGCTGCCCGAATCCCAGCTGGATGCGTTTCTGGCCCTCACCTCCTCTGGCCCGGCGTTCGTGGCGCTGGTGGCCGAGGCCATGGCCGATGGGGCGGTCGCCGCGGGCCTGCCCCGTGCCCTGGCCCATCACCTGGCCCACCGCACCCTGGCCGGCACGGCGGCGCTGCTGCAGGAGCAGGAGCTCCACCCTGGCCAGCTGAAGGACATGGTGAGCAGCCCGGCCGGCACCACGATCGCCGGGCTGCGCCAGCTGGAGCGGGCGGGGCTGCGCTCCGCCCTGCTTGAGGCGGTGCTGGCTGCGGCCGAACGCAGCCGGGAGCTGGCCTGAGGCTCCCCCTCCCCGACGCCCCCGCCCTCAGGCCGCTTCGCGCTTCTCCCCCAGCCGGGGTTCGGTGCCGGCCAGCAGGCGCTGGAGGTTGCTGCGATGGCGCCAGACCACCAGCACGGTGGTGAGCACGGCCAGGGCCAGGTAGGCGGGCCGCAGGCCGCCGCTGCCGAACCAGCCGAGCATCAGCAGGGGCAGGGAGAGCGCCGCCACCACGCTCGAGAGGGAGACGATGCGTGTGACGGTGAGCACGGTGAGGAAGATGCCGAAGCAGGCCAGGCCCACCGGCCAGGCGAGGCCCAGCAGCATCCCCAGTCCGGTGGCCACGGCCTTGCCCCCCTTCCAGCCGAGCCACACCGGCCAGATGTGGCCGGCCAGGGCGGCCATGCCGGCGGCCACCACCCAGCCGTCCACGCCCCAGTCGGGCGCGTGGAGGCCGGCCGGCGTGAGCAGCCAGCGGGCCAGCACCACCGCCGCGGTGCCCTTGAGCACATCCACCAGGAACACCACCAGGGCCGGACCCTTGCCCACCACCCGCAGCACGTTGGTGGCGCCGGTAGAGCCGGAGCCCTGGGTGCGGATGTCGATGCCCGCCAGCCATCGGCCAGCCAGCCAGCCGCTGGGGATCGAGCCCAGCAGATAGCCGGTGAGCAGCAGCAGCGGGGGGAGCAGCAGGGTCATGTCAGAGGAGGTCGTCGTCGAGGGCGAGTTCGTCGGGGCCGGCTGCGAAGGCCAGCCAGAGGGGGAACTGGAGCACGGGGATGTCGATCGCCCGCTCGGCCGCATCGATCACGATGAAGGGCAGCTCCCCCCGCTCCTCGAGCCGGTCGGCCCGTTCGATCAGGGCGTCGGGCCGCTCGAACAGCACGATGCCGCTGCTGGGGCCGAAGTCGTCGCGGGTGAGGCCCAGGCAGTCCTGCAGGCCGCGACGCCACTCGCCCAGCCGCTCGGGCTGCCCCGCCAGCACAAGCGTCTGGAAGCTCTCGCCGTAGAGCTCGCCCAGGATGGCGATCGCTGCCGCCGTCACCAGAGCGTTGCGGGAGCGGCTGCCGCTGCTGGGCTGGGCGCCCCGCCCCCCCTGGCCCAGGAACCAGTCGTCGAGCAGGGCCGCCCCAGCGGCCTCCAGGGTGCGGCGCAGCTGCCAGGGGTCGGCCTGGAAATCGGGCTGGCCCTGGAAGCGCTTCAGCCGGGCGCGGATCAGCTCCTCATCGGCGCTGAACAGGCCCGCGGCGGCAGGCGGCGCTGCCGGAGGGGCGCTCTCGCCGCCGGTGGTGCGATCGAGCGGGGAGGGCTGCACCACCACCGGCTGGACCACAAGGTCCATCTGCTCGGCCGAGGCGGCCAGATCCTGGAGCGCGCCCACCAGGTACTCCTGGAAGCCCCGCACCCGGCGGGCAATCGCATCCGACTGGCCGGTGAAGCCCGCGGTGAGCTCCCCTTCCAGCTGGGCCCGTCTCTGCTCCAGCTCGCTGATCTCCTGCTGCAGCTGATCGCGCCGGGTCCTGAGTTCCGCCAGGGCCAGGCTGAGCAGCTCCTCCTGGGGGCCGGTGGCCATGGCACCGGGTGCCGGGGGCTCGGGAGTCTGCGGCTCGGGAAGTGCCGGAACGTCGGCAGGGGCCTCGACGGTCGCGTCGAGGGGGGGAGGGGTCTCGGTCATTGCGGCGCGGCGGCGGCCTGGGAGGGGATGCGCTGCTCGAGCTGGCGCTGCAGCTCGGCGGCGTCGAAGAGCATCGGCAGCAGGTGGGGGCTGCGCTGCTCCCGGAAATAGAACAGCACCGGCAGCGCCGGCCAGAACAGGCGCCAGCCGATCCACTCGGCGTAGGGGAAGCGGCGGATCTCCTGGTTGGAGCGCAGCACCACCAGGGCCTCGGCCTCGAAGCGCAGCCGCAGCAGGGCCGTCTGCAGCAGCAGGAAACCGCCGAACAGCACCAGGGCCAGGATCAGCCAGCGGCTGCCGCCCCACAGGCCCTGCAGCGGGATCAGCAGGGGGCCCAGCAGGGTCACCCCCAGGGGCACGCCATAGCGCGGTTCGAGGGTCACCACCCCCGGGGCTTCAGCCGGGCTGGCGTCGGCAGCGGGGGAGGGGATGGGTTCAGGGAGGGACATCAGCCGAACAGGATCTGGGTGAGCACCACGTCCACCAGGGCCACGGTCACCAGAATCATGACCACGGCACCGGTGGTGCTGGTGCCCACCTCCTTGGGGCCGCCCCGGGTGGTGAGGCCCCAGCCGCAGGCGAGCACGGCGATCTGCAGGCCGAACACCACCGCCTTGACCAGCATCGAGGGCAGGTCGTCGGGCTCCATCCAGGTGCGCACCGAGTTCCAGAACACCGCCGGCGGGATGCCGTAGAGCAGGGTGCTGCTCGTTTGCCCCGACCAGAGGGCGACCCAGAAGAACAGCAGGCACTGCACGGGCGCCATCACCACCATCGCCAGCACCCGCGGCACCACCAGATACTCCACCGGGTCGGTGCGCAGCATCGTGATCGCGTCGATCTGCTCGGTGACCTTCATGCTGCCCAGCTGGGCGGCATAAGCCGTGGCCACCTTGCCGGTGAGCAGGGTGGCGGTGAGCAGGGGCGCGATCTCGCGCGAGAGCCCGAGGGCCAGCAGGCCGCCCACGGCGGCGCTCGCCCCCTGGCGCGAGAGTTCCGCCGCCACCTGGATGTTGAACACCGTGCCGGCGGCAAGGCCCGTGATCAGCACGATCAGGAAGCTGCCGGGCCCGGCCTCCAGCAGCTCCTGCATCAGGTCGTTGGGGCTGATGCGGCCCCGGGCGATGGCGCTCACCGACTGACCGCCGATCATCAGGCTGGCGCCGAGGCGCCGGAGCCAGCGGGGGGCGCGCAGTTTCATGCGACGGGCCTCCTCATGCCGGCGAGGGCTGGGGCGGGAGCCTGCGCTCGGGCCAGCGGCGCATCACGATCAGCCCCAGCACCACCAGCACCGCGGGGATCAGCCCCATGCACAGGCGGATGGCCAGCAGGGCGGAGTCGGGCTGATCGATGCCCCGGGCGGCCTGGTAGCCGCTGAGGCTCATCAGGTTGCCGAAGAAGAACAGGGCGAAGCTGATGCAGATCTTCTGGGTGAACACCATCCAGGCGCTGTACTGCCCGGCCGGCTTCTCCGGATCGGCGTCGATGGCATCGGGCAGCAGCGACCAGGGGATCAGATAGGCCGTGGAGGCCCCCAGCCCCACGATCAGGATCGCCAGCACCAGCAGGGCGAGGCGCAGGCCATTGGCGAAGGAGCCGAAGGGGGCCAGGGCCGCATCCAGGGGCGGCAGCACCATCGCCAGCAGGCAGGCGCCGATCCACAGCCAGGTGCCCCAGTGCAGCGCCTGCACCCGGCCGCGGTGATGGGAGACCCGGTTCCAGATCTGCAGGCCCACCAGGGTGCTGATCTGGAAGGGCAGCAGGATCCAGTTGCTCCAGCCCTCCGGCACCCGCATCACCACCGGCAGGTAGATCAGCGCGGCCGTCTGCATGATCTGCAGGGCGCACCAGAGCAGCAGGTAGAGCCCCAGCACCATCAGGAAGCGGCCGTTTCCGGTCACGCGCCGCAGCAGGCGCCGGGTGGTGCCGGTGCTCGCCACCGGCTGCTGGCAGTGGCGGGCCGTGGGGGCGATCCCCCAGGCGCAGAGCAGGGTGGAGGTGGTGATGATCGCCCCGGAGAGCATGCCCACCTTGAGATAGCTGCCGGGATCGCTGTGGTCGCGCAGCAGCAGGCCCCCGAGCACGATGCCGATCAGGCCCGCAATGATCGAGCCGGTGAAGCGGGCCGTGTTCAGCCGGGTGCGCATCGACACGTCGGTGGTGAGCTCGGCCGCCAGGGCGGAGTAGGGGAGGTTGACGCAGGTATAAAGGCTGTTGGCCACCACCGAGATCGCCACGAACACGGCGAACTTCACCCAGGTGCTCCCCGGGGGCAGCCACCACATCAGGGCCATCGCCACCCCCAGGGGCACGGCGCTCCAGAGGAGCCAGGGCAGGCGCGGCCCCCAGGGGCTGCGGGTCTTGTCGCTGAGCCAGCCCACCAGGGGGTCGTTGATGGCGTCCCAGAGGCGGGCCAGCATCAGCACCAGGCCCGCCATCCAGGCCGGCAGGCCTGCGGCCGAGGTGTAGAAGAGGAAGAGGTAGAAGCCGATCAGCGAGGCCGCCATGCCGGTGCCGGCATCGCCCAGGCCGTAACTCACCAGCAGCCTGCGGCGACGGCCGGGCGACTGGAAGGCCGGGTCGAGGGGGCCTTCCCCGCCTGCCGCCGGCCCGGAGCCGGTGGGGGGAAGGGTGGAGGGTTGGGAGGTCAAGCCCTGGCTGTCCCGGCGGAGGCCATAATGCTGCAGCCACGCCTGTTCGCACAGGCGTTCCCGGCCGGTACATCCGTACTGCCGCGGGCGTAGTTTAGTGGTAAAACCTCAGCCTTCCAAGCTGATGATGCGGGTTCGATTCCCGCCGCCCGCTTCCTTTTCTCAGCTGATGGCAGGCAGCCGCTCCGCGGTCGGATTTCCCCTCCTGCCCTGCCGCCCTAGAGTTGGTCATCCAGATGGTCAACGGCCATGCTGCAGGTGACGGTGGCGGAAGCCAAGAGCCGGCTGTCCAGTCTTCTGGATGCTGTGGAGGCCGGCCAGGCCGTGGTGATCACGCGCCGCGGCAAGCCCATCGCCGAGCTGGTGCCTCGGTGTGCCGTGCGTGATCTGCTGCCCCAGCTCCAGGCCCTGCGCGATGCGCTGCCCGAGCAGCAGGCCAGCGGCGTGGAGACCATGCGGGCGCTCCGGGACGAATCCCGCGTCTGATGCTCTACATCGACACCTGTGTGCTGCTGGCGGTGCTGATTCCTGAAGCGCACTCTGCCACAGCGGAGGCCTTTCTTGAGCAGGCCACTGCACCGCTGGCAATCAGCTCCTGGAGCATCACCGAACTCCATTCCGCCCTCGGCCTCAAGGTGCGCACCAAGGCCCTGAGCGCGTCGCAGGCAGAAGCGGTGCTGCAGGGCTTCGAGCGCAGCCTGGCGCCAGGTCTGCTGGAGCTGGGGCTGGAGTCCCAGGACTTCCGCAATACCAATGCGTGTCTGCGTGGCTGGAGATCGAGCTTGCGCGCTGGCGATGCCCTGCACCTGGCCATCGCCAGCGGCCGTGGCGCCACCCTCTGCAGCCTGGACGCACCGTTTGTGGCGGCAGCCCAACAGCTGGGACTGGACGCTCAGTGGCTTGGGGCAGGGGAAGGCCCCGGGAGTTAGTGGCAGCCCGGTGGGTGGCTGAGGCTGGTCAGAGAGGCTCGGCACCCACCCTCAGGATTGCCAGGGCGCCGTCGTAGGTGAACAGCCGGTTCCGCCGGCCCCTGTTGATCTCCCGGGCGATGCCGAGGTCTGCCAGCGTCTGGGGCTTTGCTGGCTGGCGGTGAAGAAGCACATGCTCCTGAGCTCCTGCGGCTTGAGGATGCTGGTGACCTCGAAGTGGTCCGTGGCCTTGCGCCGCATGGAGCCCCGCAGTGTCGAACCTTGAATACCGCCACGGCTTATTCGACGAGAATGGCGCTGCCTTGAATAAACGGGTTGGGGATGGGGGCTTCCGCCTGCTTTGTGGGTCACAGCCTCAAGCCAGGCATCTGGCTGCTGCCAACGACCTGAGCCCCCCTGGTTCTTCGCACGTCCAAGGGGCCCAACGGGGGTGTTCCTGGCCACCATGGGGCCCTTGCTGAGGCTTGCCAGACTCCGACGGCACGGAGCGGCTGCCCCTCCTCCCCCGTGTCTGCGCCGTCCCGCCGATGCCCACCCGCACCGACCTCACCGACGCCCTGCTGGCCCTGATCCCGGAAGACGGCAGCCGCGTCAGCAACGCCGAGCTGCGCGCCGAGCTGTTGGATCTGGCTGATGAACCCTTCAGCGACGAGGAGTTCGAAGCCGCCAAGGACCATGTGGTGGCGATGGGCGAAGCCGAGAAGGCCCGCGGCCCGGGCGGCGGCCTCAAAGCACCCGGCGTGAGCCCACCCCCGAGGGCGGCATCCCCGGCGGGCAACGGCCGCAGCCGCCGAAACGGCAATGGCGTCGCTCCCAGCCCTCAGCCCTCGATCGCCCCCGGCACCACGGCCGCCTCGGTGCTCACCGGCGAGCTGCGGAACCAGATCGACCGGATCTGGGATGCCTTCTGGAGCGGTGGCATCGCCAATCCCCTGGAGGTGCTGGAGCAGCTCACCTACCTGCTGTTCATCCGGCGCCTGGATGAGTTGGAGACCCTGGAGGAGCGCAAGGCCCAGCGCACCGGCCAACCGATGACGCGGCGCCTGTTTCCGGAGGGTGAAGATGTCCACAAGCGCCCCTACGAGCAGCTGCGCTGGAGCCGGTTCAAGCACCTTGCCGCTGGCGAGATGTTCGCCCTGGTGGGCGAGAGCGTGTTCCCCTTCCTGCGCACCCTGGGCAGTGATGGCTCGGCCTATGCCAGCCACATGAAGGATGCCCGCTTCACGATCCCGACGGCGGAGCTGCTCGCCAAGGTGGTCGACCTGCTCGACGCGGTGCCGATGGCCGACCGCGACACCAAGGGCGACATCTACGAGTACATGCTCGGCAAGCTGGCCACCGCCGGCACCAACGGCCAGTTCCGCACGCCGCGGCACATCATCGAGCTGATGGTGGCGATGACCGAGCCGGTGCCCACCGATGTGATGGCCGATCCAGCCTGCGGCACCTGCGGCTTTCCGGTGGCGGTGGGCGAGTACCTGCGCAAGCACAACCCGGAGATTTTCAGCGATCCGCAGCTCCGCGAGCACTTCAACCATGGCTTGTTCCATGGCTTCGACTTCGACAACACGATGCTGCGTATCGGCGCGATGAACATGCTGCTCCACGGGGTGGAGAACCCTGCGGTGAGCTACCGAGATTCGCTCTCGGAAGACGGCGCGACTGAGGAGAACAGGTACACCCTGATCCTGGCCAATCCCCCCTTTGCGGGGTCACTCGACTACGAGAGCACCAGCGCCAAGCTGCAGCGGGTGGTGAAGACAAAGAAAACCGAGCTGCTGTTCATGGCGCTGTTTCTGCAGCTGCTCAAGCCCGGCGGCCGGGCGGCGGTGATCGTGCCCGATGGCGTGCTGTTCGGCTCCAGCAAGGCGCACAAGGAGCTGCGCCGCACATTGGTGGAAGAACACTTCTTGGAGGGCGTTGTGTCCCTGCCGAGTGGCGTGTTCCGCCCCTATGCCGGCGTCAGCACGGCGATCCTGCTGTTCACCAAGACCGGCCGTGGCGGCACCGATCAGGTGTGGTTCTACGACATGACGGCCGACGGCTGGAGCCTCGACGACAAGCGCAACCCGCTGCTGCCGCTGGAGAAACTCGGGCCCGTTCCGAAGGAAGCTCTGGTCGAGGGCGAACACGAGAAGAACAACCTGCCCGACTGCCTGGCCCGCTGGCGGCAGCGCAAGGATTCAGAGAGAGAGCGTGAGCGCACCGCGCAGAGCTTCTGCGTGCCCAAGGAGGAGATCGCCGCCCAGGGTTACGACCTCAGCCTCAACCGCTACAAGGAGCTGGTGCACGAGGAGGTGGAGCACCGCCCACCGCTGGAAATCCTGGCGGAACTGCGGGCGATCGAGCAGGAGATCCTGCAGGGGATCGAGGAGCTGGAGGGGATGCTGCGATGAGGTGCCGCAAACACGGTTCAACGGGCCAGGCCCAGAAACACCAGCAACGAGCGGTTGAGCCGCAGCAGGTCGTCATCGGCCAGGCATCCGATGCGTTGACCGAGACGGCTCTTTGGCACGGTGGTGACCTTGTCGACCATCAGGCGGCTGGTGTTTCGGAGCCCGTTTTCGGGCGTCGGCTCCACCAGGAGGCGAAGGATCAGGGCCTCAACCGGTTCACTGGTCAGTGGACACACCGCGATCGAGAGCGTTTCCGAGAAGCAGTCGTCCTGAATGATCACGGCCGGCCTGGGCTTGCTGGCGTAGCCAGGAACACCAGCTATAGTCCAGATCTCACCGCGCTTCACTGGCTGTACTCATCATCGGGCCATTCGTACACCGAATCGATGAAGGCCTGGATGTCGGCCTCCTCTGGGCTCTGCGCCACCAGCAGACTCTGCCGCCGCGCCTCAGCGGCGAACTCCGGCGCATGCACATCCGGCACCCAGATCTGGATCGGCCGCATCCCCTGGGCCCGCAGACGCTGACGGTGCTCCGCCACCTTGCGGCGGTTGGCGGCACGGCGGGCGGCCTGGGGATCCACGCCTGGGGCGGCTTCCGCGTCCATGGCGGCTTCAGCTGCAGTTACATGTCATCCTAGGCCGCACGGGCAGGGTCGCTCCGCATCCCAGAGCGACGACCTCCGCCTCAACCGCACCAAGGAGCTTGTGCACGAAGAGGTGGAGCAACGCCCGCCGCTGGAGTTCCGGTTGGAACGGCGAGCGATCGAGCAGGAGATCCTGCAGGGGATCGAGGAGCTGGAGGGGATGCTGCGATGAGACGGTGTTCACGGGGACATCCAACTAGCATTTTGCTAACAGATCGGCGGACAGGTCCGATGAACACCCTGGTCCTGCGGCAGGTGCCGGACACCCTGTATCGCCGGCTCAAAGCCGTGGCCGCCGCCCACCGACGCTCGATGAACCAGGAGGCCATCCTGGCGCTGGAGGCCGGTTTGCCTGGGGAACCGGTGGCGGAGCGCCCGACCATGGAAGAGAGCCGCCGCTGGCTGGAAGAACAGGTGTGGTCGCTGCCGGTGCTGGATGGGCGCAGCGCCGAAGAGATCCTGGGCTATGGCGATGACGGTCTCTGCGGCTGAGGGTGGCCTGGTGATCGACCTTGCCGTCGACACCAGCGCCGTGCTGGCGGTGTTGCTGCGGGAGCCCCGTTGGGATGGAGTCTTGGAGCGACTCTGCAGGGCGAGCCAACCGGCCGTCGCGGCACCGACCCGGACCGAGATCCTGTTGGTGGCGCTGGTGAAGCTGGGCGAAGTCGGCCAGGAGCGAGCCAGAGAGTTCCTCGAACGGCAGGCGATCCTCACGGTGGGTTGGGATCAGGAGCTGGCCGATGCCTCCGCACAGGCGTTTCAACGTTTCGGCAAGGGGCGCCATGCCTTCGGCGATTGCTTTTCCTATGCGCTGGCCAAACGACTGCAGGTACCGCTGCTGTTCGTCGGCAACGATTTCAGCCACACCGATCTGCAGGTAGCGATGTGAGAGGAGTCGTGAAGTACCCCTCAACTGGCCATGATCCAGATCTCACCCCGCTTCATTGGGTGTACTCATCATCAGGCCACTCGGTCACCGAATCGATGAAGGCCTGGATGTCGGCCTCTTCAGGGCTGGCGTTGGCCAGCAGACTCTGCCGCCGCGCCTCGGCGGCGAACTCCGGCGAATGCACATCCGGCACCCAGATCTGGATCGGCCGCATCCCCTGGGCCCGCAGGCGCTGCCGGTGCTCCGCCACCTTGCGGCGATTGGCGGCACGGCGGGCGGCCTGGCGATCCACTTCTGGGGCGGCTTCCGCATCCATGGCGGTTTCAGCTGCGGTTACATGTCATCCTAAGCCGCTCTGGCCGGGGCGCTCCGCCTCCCAGGGCGACGACCTCAGCCTCAACCGCACCAAGGAGCTGGTGCACGAAGAGGTGGAACACCGCCCGCCTTTGGAGATCCTGGCTGAGCTGCGCCAGATCGAGCAGGAGATCCTGCAAGGGATCGAGGAGCTGGAGGGGATGCTGCGATGAAGTATCTCCCGTTCTACGAAGCCCTCGAAGACTGCTCTCGACTTGCGGGAAAAGTTCCACAGGCTTCATGCCTGCACGAAGGCGATTTCCCTGTCATTGGTCAAGGAAAACAATTGGTAGAGGGATTTACGAATGACTCAGGTCTGGTATTTCGAGGCGACTTACCAGTCATTCTCTTCGGCGACCATACCGCGGCTTTCAAGTTCATAGATCATCCTTTTGCTCGGGGCGCCGACGGAACGAAGCTCTTCAGACCAAGAACCGAGAGTCTGGACGCAAAGTTTGTCTGGCATTTCTTGCAAACAGCTCGACTTCCAATGACTGGCTATGACCGGAAGACAAAGTACCTTGAAAGCCTAGAAATCCCCCTCCCCCCACTGGAGGAGCAGCGGCGCATTGCGGCGATTCTGGATAAGGCATCCGAGCTATCCATTAACATCACAAGGGCGATCCAGATCGAAGACGAGTTAAATGCTTCCTTCTTTTATGAGATAATTGGTGATCCAGTCTTGAATCCACGTGACTTCCCGCGGGTTCCGCTGATCGACCTCTGCTCGACCCCTGATGATATCAAGTGCGGGCCATTCGGAACGCAGCTAAAGCAGCACGAGTTCAAGGAGTCCGGGGTTCCCTTGTGGGGCATCAAGCATGTAAACAGGCGCTTTCATCTTGCGACCAATGAATTTCTCGACAGAGAGACAGCGGAAAGGCTGTCAGCCTACTCTCTGCTTGAGGGAGACATAGTTAGGGCTTGCTGAATTACGTTTGCGGGCTTTTCCGGCGCGCCCAAGGCGGATCT
>JANWUS010000021.1 GCA_024958715.1 Cyanobium sp. FGCU52
GGCCCGCCACGGTGATCGGTTCGCCCTTGAGCAGGGTGAAATCCGAGATGCCGAGTACGCCCGGCTGGTGGTGCTGCAGGAACATCACCTCTCGCGCTGGGCCGTATTGGGCCTTCCACTGCTCGACACGGCGCTGGATGGTGCGTTTGCGGCGATACCACTCCTGGCCTGGGAAGGCCTGCTCCAGATGCAGCAGCAACGTCTGGGGTTCCAGTTGCGGCGCTTTCTCGAGCAACGGCACCAGCACGCTGTCCCAGACCTCCGCCAGCGGATCGGCGCGGGTGCGCCAGTGCCGGCCCCGCCGCTGCTGCTGCCCCTCGGGTTGGAGCTCACACCGATCGATCCGCTGGGCGCTGCGCACCGAGATCCCGACCGAATCAGCAGCGACCTGCTGGCTGAGGCCACTGGCCCGTTTAGCCATGTACCGCTCCTTGATCCTTAACGACAGAGGGGCGGGCATCGAGGGGCTCCAGACCGGAATCGGAGCCTTGTTGTCGCGTCCTGAGACCCGCCTATGTAGTTGCGCGATCCCGCCTAGCTAATTGTCGTCGGGCAACCGCAGGGTGTCCAACGGTTGCCAGAAGCCGTGGTGCCGGTGGGCCCAGAGTTGCCCTTCGACGGCTAACCGCTGCAAAGGCTCGGCCTCCCACGTGGTGGAATCAGAGTGGATGTAATCAAAGACGCCAGGTTCGAGCACAAAAAAGCCGCCGTTGATCCAGCCGCCCTCGCCCTGCGGTTTTTCCTGAAACCCGGCCACCTGATCACCCTCTACGAGCTTCAATGCCCCATAGCGACCAGGGGGCTGAACCGCCGTGAGGGTGGCCAGTTTTCCGGCGGCACGGTGGGTGGCAATGGCAACGCTGATGTCGACATCGGACACGCCATCGCCATAGGTGAAGCAGAAGGTTTCATCGCCCACATAGCGCTGAACCCGCTTCAGGCGGCCGCCGGTGAGGGTGGCTGCACCGGTATCCACCGGGGTGACTTCCCAGGGCTCGGCGTTTTTTTGATGCACCTCCATCGAATTGGTCCGCATATGAAAGGTCACATCACTCATGTGCAGGAAGTAATTGGCGAAATACTCGTTGATCACATAGCCCTTATAACCACAGCAGATCACAAATTCATTGATCCCGAAGCCGCTATAGATCTTTAAGATGTGCCAGGGAATTGGCCGGCCACCGATTTCCACCATCGGTTTGGGCTTGAGGTGGGTTTCCGCGCTGATGCGGGTGCCCAGCCCACCGGCCAGAATCACGGCCTTCATGGACGGGGCTTCTGGCTTGGCATTTCAAAAGGCAAGCCATTCTGGCCTACCCATTGTGGGTGAGCCTAAGGCCAGCTGCCGGTCCAACAGCTGACTGAGTGCGGCCAATGGGCCGGCCGCGGCGGTTCCAGGAGGCCAGGAACCTGATGTATAAAGGGTATGGTTGTTTGAAATCCCAGTCTCCACCCTCTTCCGCTTGGCCCACCCGATCCGACTGCTGCGCCGCCTCCTTCGCCACGGCCTGGCGCCCCTCCGCGATCCGCGGCCCGCCTCGCGGCTGATCCGCCAGACAGCCCGCAAGGAGTGGAAGATCCTGAGCTTCAGCATGCTCTGCAACTTGCTCCAGGCTGCCGCAGAAGGGGCCACCCTCGGGGTGGTGTTCCTCGCCGTGGACCTGCTCTCCAAACCGGCAGGCCAAACGATCGACTGGACCAGCAAGGGGTTTCTGGGTTCAGTGCCCCAGCTCACGGCCGGCCTCAATGCCTTGCCGCGCAACGAACTCTTTCTGTTGCTTCTGGGGCTTGCGGTTCTGTTGAAGCTGCTGCAAAGCGTGGCCATGTACCTGGGCTCGGTGGGGATGGGCTATTACGGCGCCCGCACATCTTCGCGGCTCCAGGCGATGATCCACTCGTTCATCCTCAGCCTCAGCTTCCCTTGCTCCAGCCGCTATCGCGTGGGCGACCTGCTATTTGTGGGCGGCAGCGGTCCCGGCGCGGTGATGACCGAGATCAAAGCGGTTAGTGGCCTCGTTCTTACGATCCTGATGGCTATCACCTATCTGGTGGTGCTACTGACCCTCTCCCCCTGGCTGCTGGTTGCAGCTCTAATCATGGGGGGAATCCTTGCCTTGGTGCAGCAACAGATCCTGCCCCGCTTACGCAGCTATTCCTTCCTCGGCACCGAGCTGAACCGGGAGCTCTCCAGCCGCATCACCGAAAACATCCAGGGCCTGCGCCTGCTCCATACCAGCGGTCAGCTGGATCAAGCCGATCGGGATGTGCTCTCCCGCTCCATCTCGATCGAAGCCAACTCCAGGGCCGCCAGCCGGGTCGCTTCGATCACAGGCCCGGTCACCATATTCCTGCCGATCCTGATGATCGCGGCAATTGCCGGCCTTAGCCTGCTGCTATTCAGTAATCGCAATTCCGGCATTCTGCCCAGTCTCGTGACCTTCGTGCTGGCCCTGCAGCGCCTGAACGGAAGCTTCGGCAACATTTCTGGTGCCCTCGGCTCACTGAATGCCAACGCGGCACCCCTCGATCTGCTGAACAAACTGCTGGAACCCTCCGATAAGGAGTTTCGTAGCCGCGGCGGCATTCCCTTCCAGGAGTTGCGTCAAGGGATTGCGCTGCGCAATGTGAGCCTCCAATACACCCCCGATCTCCCCCCCGCCCTCAGCGGCATCGATCTGGATCTGCCGCGAGGCAGCACCGTGGCGCTGGTGGGCAGCAGCGGGGCGGGCAAGAGCTCGATCGCGGATCTGCTCTGCGGCCTCTACACCACAAACCAAGGCGAGATCCTGATTGACAACACCCCACTGGAGCAGATCGACCTGATCTCCTGGCAGCAGCGCCTCGGCGTGGTGAGTCAGGACACGTTTCTGTTCAACGCCAGCATCGCTGATAACATCAGCTTCGGCACTCCAAACGCCACCAGGGCACAGATCCTCGCCGCTGCGGAAAAGGCCCAAGCCGCCGGCTTCATCTCCGATCTCCCTAAGGGCTTCGACACCCTGATCGGAGAAAGGGGCTACCGCCTCAGCGGCGGCCAGCGCCAAAGGCTTTCGCTGGCACGCGCGATCCTTCGCGATCCCGAACTGCTGATCCTCGATGAAGCTACCAGCGCACTCGATACCAAGAGCGAAAGACTGGTGCAGCAGGCGATCGATCAATTCGAACGGCAGTTCACCGTGCTGGTGATTGCCCACAGGCTCAGCACGATCGTGAAGGCTGATCTGATCTGCGTGCTGGATAAGGGGCAGATTGTAGAGCAAGGAAATCATCAACAATTACTGGAAAAGCAAGGTATCTACTCCGGGCTATGGAAGCAGCAAACACTGGAAAAACAAGCCAAAATAGAAGCCCCTTCCATACCGTGACGAGCCTTCGAATAGCCGTTTGGCATAATCTCCCAACCGGTGGCGGCAAGCGTGCTCTTCACATGCATGTGAAAGGTCTTCATGCCCGTGGACACCGCCTCCGTATCTACTCCACCAATGCCGCAGCGCATCACTTCCTGCCGCTTGCACCCTTCGCGGAATCAGAGACCATTCTCACTATTCCGGCAATGCCGAAGACTCACAAAAGCCTTGCGAGTCGATTGATCCCCAGGGATTTTCGATCAGAACCAGCCGAAGCAAGAATCGGAATGGTTCAGCAGATGAAACTGGTTTGCCAGCAGAGCGCAGCGATGATCGAAAAGGATGGGTGTGATCTTTTATTTGCAAATTCAAGTATCAATACCTTCAATTCTCCAATAGGGACTTTCGTTCAACTGCCCTCTTTATGCTACCTTCAAGAGCCAAACCGTTTTTTCTACGAAGCCAGTCCTCGATTACCTTGGCTTCTACCGGCAGCGGCCTCAGCGCATCCTCGAAATCCACTCAAACGCTTAATGGAGTGCAGCAGAGAACTTCATCACAACCATGCCCACCGTGTTCAGGCAACAGAAGAGCTGAACTGGGCAAACTCCTACGACAGCATCCTCTGCAACTCTCAATTCAGCCGCGAGAGCATCTTGAGAGCTTATGGATTAGATTCCCATGTCTGCTATCTCGGCATCGATAGTGAACAATTCAGGCCAGTCACACGCGCTAAAACCAGCTTCGTGTTGGGCGTAGGCTCAATTTACCATGGCAAACGCTTGGAATCCTCGATCATGGCGATCGCATCGATTCCAAAGCCTGTGAGACCACGATTTCTGTGGATTGGAAATTTTGCCGATGATTGGTACAAGCGTTACATCACCCAGCTTGCTCAGCAGCAAGAGGTGAGCCTGGAGGTGAAGGTGCTGGTTAGCGATCAAGATCTTCAACATGCGATGAGCGAGGCCGCCTGCTTTATCTACACCCCTCAACTTGAGCCGTTTGGCCTTACCCCACTGGAAGCAAACGCTTGTGGAACTGCTGTTGTCGCCATTGGGGAAGGCGGTATCAGGGAAACAATTCGCGATGGGGTCAACGGCTTTGTTTCGATCGACAATGATCCACAAATTCTTGGTGAGCTGATCCTACGTTTCACCTCTGATCTTGAGTATGCCAAACGCATGGGGGATCAGGCACGCGGGCACGTGATAAAGCATTGGGGAGTCGAAGACGCGATTGATCGACTCGAACAGCACCTGCTAGCAAGAATATGATAGTTGCTTACCCTAATTTCACACCCCAACTCGGTCGTTCAGCAACGCTGCCCATTCATTGGATTCATTTCTAAACCATGAAAGCCAGAGCAATCGCTTTTTATCTTCCCCAGTATCATCCTGTCGCTGCGAATGATTCTTTTTGGGGCAAAGGATTTACCGAGTGGACCAACGTCACTAAAGCCAGATCCCTTTTTCGAGGCCACCAACAACCTTTCCTTCCTAGCGATCTCGGTTTTTATGACCTCCGAGTTCCAGAAGTGCGCGAACAACAAGCACAGCTCGCAAAAGAAGCTGGTATTGAAGGCTTTTGTTATTGGCACTACTGGTTTGGCAATGGCGAACGAGTCCTCGAAAAAATCTTTCACGACGTCGTTGCAACGGGATCGCCTGATTTTCCCTTCTGCCTGGGATGGGCCAACGAAAGCTGGACAGGGAAGTGGCATGGCCTGGAGAACGAAGTTATCTTTGAGCAAAAGTATCCCGGTATCACTGACTATACCGAGCATTTTAATTGCCTTCTCCCAGCATTTCACGACAAGAGGTACATGAGGGTGGACGGCAAGCCTATCTTTATTATCTATCGTCCTGACTCATTGCCGAGTTGTGTCGATTTCTGCGCTCTGTGGAATACCCTGGCCCTGAAAAAAGGGCTACCTGGATTTCATTTTATCTCCAATGGCTATCAGGGTGCTGAGTGGTGCAGTCTCAATGGAATGAGTGGCTGGGCATACAATCGGCTTTCGGTTGTCATTGAAAATCTGATGACCGAGCAAAGGATTAGTAAACTGGATTTACCTCAACGCCTCAAAAGCAAGCTTGCAAAGAAGCTACTGGCCGATCAAGACCCTTTGCCTCCTTATCCACCACCCACAATCAAGCATGCTCCCTATGCGGATTACGTGCAGAAAGCGATCCGTGAAGGTCTAGAACTCAATGAGTATCCTGTTGTCTATCCAAACTGGGATTCAAGCCCCAGACTACAGAAGAGGGCCTACATCCTTTTAGAATCATCTGCCGACCTCTTCCACTCACTTCTGGTGGCAACGGTTCAAAAGCTACAAGATCGGCCAGAGCAACAGCGACTGCTCTTCATCAAGTCTTGGAATGAATGGGCAGAAGGCAATACACTTGAGCCATCCCAGTTACATGGCCGAAGCTATCTGGATGCATGCCATCAAGCCCTATGCGACAAATGATGGGCCGCTTGATTCTGGTCCGTGAGGGTTTTTCGCACATGAGTGCGGTGAGTGGCTTTGATCCACTGAGTGAAGAACTTGCAAAGCTTATTCCGCAAACAGAAAGTCTTCACGTTGATTACAAGTCGCTAGCTCAGCCATCACGGTCACTGCGCGAAAGTCTTGGAAGACGCCTTCATTCTTTTCGTACGCAGCAGTCGTCCCTCACTGCTGATGCACCACCAACCTCCTTATTCAATACCAAGCTACACAACTTAATCGGAGTTGTCTTGCAGGAGAAGCTAAGTCGTCAACCTGGCTTAAAGGCATTTTTGACTTTTGGCGAGAATCAATATGTTGGCGGCCTTGCGGCTGGCGGCCCTGCATTACGCCAACGCTTAGTTGTTTGCCTGCATCAACCACCTTCATGGCACAAGCTTCACTGGCTTGACAACGCAACCCTGCAAGGGCTGGGCGCCATTGTGTGCCTTAGTAACGAGGCAGCTGACTACCTGCGATCGATCACGCCAGATCCAGTGTTCAAGATCCGCCATGGGGTGGCACTCGACTTCTTCCAACCAGCACCTACCCCATCGCCAACCAATCCGCCCAGGCTACTGATGGTGGGGCAGTGGCTCCGGGATTTTGAAACGCTTGAACGAGCATTCTCAATCATCAACAAGATTAGACCAGACATCGAATTGGATTGTGTGATTCCGCGTTCAGCACGGAATTCGGAGCCACTGATCCGCTTAGCTCGACACAGCAACGTGCGCTGGCATTGTGATCTTTCTCCCGAAAAGCTCCTCAGTCTTTACCAAGCCTCAACCCTACTTTTTCTGCCCCTCGTTGATGCCACAGCCAACAATGCAATCGTTGAGGCCTGTGCCTGTGGACTCCCGATCATCTCGTCCGCGGTGGGAGGCATACCGGAGTATGTGCATGCTGATTTTGGTGAACTATGCTCTCCAGACGATGCCGAAGCCCACGCCAAGGCTGTCTTAAGCTGGCTGGACAACCCCGAACGACTTAGCAATGCTCAATTGGAAGCAAGGCAATTTGCCGAACAAAACCTGAATTGGGAAATCATTGCACACAATTTGTCTCGCGAAATCTATAGTGTTATCTCATAAAGAATGACCCTCATTCATGGCCGATGATGCGCATCGCCTTCGCCCACTACAGCACCGAAGACGACATCGGCGGTGCCAGCTCCTGGCTGATCCGTTTGGCCGCCGATCTCCGCCATCAGGGCTGGCCGGTAGCGGTGCTTCTCCCCCACAGTGGCAATCATCCTGAGCGGAGCACTATCGCTGCTGCCCTGCGCGCCGCCGACGTGGAGGTTGTTCTGCAACCCCAACTGAGTTCCGCCAATGACGCGGTGCTCCAGACTTTGGGCTTTCTCAACGAGTGCCAGCCCACGGTATTTCTACCACAATGCCTGCCAGTTCACTACATTGCCGCAGTGATCGCTGGGCGACAAGGTCTCCCTTGGGCCATGACCGTGCATTCCGATGATCCCCAGTATTGGTCAATTCTACGGGTGATTCGGCCGGGGCAAGCTGGTGGTTCCACGGTATGCGTATCGCATTACCTGGCGGGCGAAGTGAAGCGCAGGGGCTTTGATTCCGATCCTCTGGTGATTCCCTGTGGCGTTCCCTTGTCAAGCCAACAAGTGGAGCATAATCCCAATCATTTTCATGTGGTGTACAGCGGCCGGGTCGTGGAATTGCAAAAACGCATCTCCCTAGTTGTTACAAGCCTGATCCTTGCCTGCCAAGCCTCCCCGCACATCCGCGCAACGATCATCGGAGCTGGGGCAGCGTTACAGGATTGCCAGCAGCAGGTGCATGATGCAGGCCTTGCAGAAGCCATCCACTTCACCGGCAGGCTTTCACCTCCCAACGTGCAACAGCTCCTCGCTGATGCCCACGCGATCCTGCTGATGTCGGACTTTGAAGGCCTGCCGGTAGCGCTGCTGGAGGCGATGGCCGCTGGCGTGGTGCCGGTGGCGCGATCGATTGCTAGTGGTATTCCCGAACTGGTGCATCACGAGCAAACAGGATTGCTGGTATCCGACGATCCCACTGAGGCAGCTGCGGCCATCCTGCGCTTGGCGAAGGATCCCCAGCTCTGGCGGCACTGCAGCAGCGCTAGTCGTGACCTGGTGCGCCGGGCCTACGGCCAGCCCCAAACCCTCCAGCAGTGGAACAATCTGATCAACGATCTTCAGGCAACCTCAACACCTCAATACCCCATTCAGCAACCGCCGCTGCCCATCACCACCAAGCTCAAGGCAGCCTCCATAGATTTTCTCTGGACGCTGCCCCAACGAAAGCAAAGGCTGACCCAAGAATGCCGCCTTCGAATTGCGCAGTTCAAACATCGCCTTAAGCAAGTCATCGGCTGACCATCCATGCGCATCGCCTTCGCCCACTACAGCTCCGCCGACGACATCAGCGGGGTGACCTCCTGGCTGATCCAACTGGCCCTCTATCTCAAAGGCGAGGGCTGCAGCGTGGCCATCCTTCTGCTGGATCTCTGCGAGCCTGGCGAAACCAGCCCTTTAGAGCTTGCCCTACGGCAAGGCGGAATTGAGATCTTCAAATCTCCACCCACAGGCAGCCTTCACAAGGACGTAAACGCAACCCTGGCCTTCCTCAATACCTGGCGGCCGGATGTATTCCTGCCCCAGTGCAAAGCTCCTCACTTTGTGGCGGCGGCGATCGCCGGCCGCTGCGGCCTCCCCTGGGGCTTCACCCTGCACAGCGACGACCCTGATTACTGGGCCATTGCGGAAAGCCTCTCGCCCCAGAAGCATGGAGGCCAAACCATTTGCATTTCCAAGCACATACAAGCTGAACTATCCAAAAAGGGCGGTGAATCTCAAGCTGTGGTGATTCCCTGTGGCGTTTCAATCCCAGCCACGACAACGCACTACAGCACCCATCCCTTCCGTGTGGTCTACAGCGGCCGGCTCTGGGAACACCAGAAACGGGCCAGCCTTGTGGTGGAGTCGCTGATCCGGGCCTGCCAACGATCCGAAGCGATCAAAGCCACTTTGATCGGGGATGGCTATAGCCGCCAGGCCTGTGAGCAGCAGGTGCTGGATGCCGGCCTTGCCGATCGCATCAGCTTTAGCGGCCGCCTGCCCTTTGCCGGGGTGCAGAAGATCCTGCTGCAGAGCCAGGCGATTTTGCTGATGTCAGATTTTGAAGGCCTGCCGGTGGCGCTGCTGGAGGCGATGGCCGCTGGTGTGGTGCCCGTGGTGCGTGCGATTCCCAGCGGCATTCCCGAGGTGGTGCGGCATCGAGACACCGGGCTCTTGGTGAGCGACGACCCCGAGCAGGCCGCCGCAGCCCTTGGGTTACTTGCCGATGATCCCGCCTTCTGGCAACGCTGCTCAGCCGCCTCGCGCCAGCTTGTGAAGGAGCGCTTCAGCAGTGATCACTGCCACCGGCAATGGTTGGCACTTGTGCGGCAGCTGCAGGCCACATCTAAACCCCACTTTCCGATCAAAGGCCTGCACGGGGTGCGATTGTCCAAGCTCTCACCACTGCTGAAGGCCGGTTATAGGCGCTCGCTGCCCTGGGATTCCCTGCGGCTGCGCCAACGGTTCTCAACTCGCCTGGCCAAGCTCAAGGGCTTGGTGAAAGAGCAACTCAAACCTCAGGCTTAGCGAAGCCGGAGTCGGATCAATAGCCCTTAGCTTCAGGCGATCAGAGCAGCCGCTAATCCCTAATAAGCATCCTGCATCTCATAAAAATCAGGCTGCACGTAATCCTTGCGCAGAGGCCACCCCTTCCAGTCCTCCGGCATCAGCAGACGCTTGGGATGGGGATGACCCTCGTAGACGATGCCGAACATGTCGAATGTTTCACGCTCCTGCCAGTCGGCGCCGCGGAACAGGCCGTAGAGGCTCGGGATCGAAAGGGAGCCGTCGCGGGGAAGGAACACCTTCAGCCGCACCTCCTCGGGCCGCGCTTCGGCGGGCAGGCTCTGACCGCTGCCGGCAGGAGCGCTGGCCGGTGCCACACGGTCTGCGAGAACCGCCAGCTTCACCAGGTGGTAGAAGCTCACCAGCCGGCCGCCTGGACCCTCGTCGTAGCCGCCCTGGCACTGCAGATAATCAAAGCCTGTGGCTTTCAGGGCCGTGGCCACAAGGGGCAGGAAGGCCGGCTCCACCCCAAGCACCTCCACCCCGAGGTGATCGGAGGGCAGCACCTCATGCTCGAAACCCTGGGAGGTGAGCCAGGTGCTCACCGGACCGGGACCAGCGGGTGCCTCGATGGCGCCGGTGGACGCCGCAGCGGTGGCGGGGGTTTCCTCAGGCATCGGTGGTGGGAGCGGCGGGAGAAGGGGCGGCCGACACGGCTTCAGGGGCTGCGGTGGTGCCCGCCACCGGCAGGCCCGCGGCGGCAGCCAGGGCGGCCTTCTGGGTTTCGGCCCGCAGGTAGCGGCCGTCGATGATCGGCTCCACCGCCTTGAGCTGGTGCTCCACGGTGAAGTAGCGGTGGGTGGGCAGGCGGACTCCACGCTCGGCCAGGGTTTCGTTGCCCACCTTCTTGCGCAGCTTGATCACCGCATCGAAGATCGCTTCGGGGCGCGGCGGGCAGCCCGGCAGATAGAGATCCACCGGGATCAGCTTGTCAACGCCGCGCACGGCGGTGGTGGAGTCGGCCGAGAACATGCCGCCGGTGATCGTGCAGGCGCCCATGGCGATCACGTACTTGGGCTCAGGCATCTGCTCATACAGACGCACAAGGGCCGGCGCCATCTTCATCGTGACCGTGCCGGCCACGATGATCAGATCTGCCTGCCTCGGGCTGGAGCGGGGCACCAGGCCGAAGCGGTCGAAATCGAAGCGGGAGCCGATCAGGGCGGCGAACTCGATGAAGCAGCAGGCCGTTCCATAGAGCAGTGGCCACAGGCTGCTGAGGCGCGCCCAGTTGTGCAGGTCGTCGAGGCTGGTGAGGATCACGTTCTCCGAAAGGTCGGAGGTGACCGTGGGCGCCCCCACCGGAGCGCAGCTGGCAGCCCGCAGGTCGCGCAGGGCGGCGACGGAGGGGGATTCGGACGGGGTGATGGTCATGGTGCGGCGGGGATCAGCTCCACTCGAGGGCGCCCTTGCGCCAGGCGTAGGCCAGGGCGACCACGAGGATGAAAATGAAGATCAGGGCCTCGATGAACGCCAGCAGGCCCAGGCGGTGGAAGGCCACCGCCCAGGGATAGAGGAACACGGTCTCGACATCGAAGATGACGAAGACCAGGGCAAACATGTAGTAGCGGATGTTGAACTGGATCCAGGCGCCGCCGATCGGCTCCATCCCGGACTCATAGGTGAGTTCCCGCTCGCCCTGCCGGCTCTTCGGGGACAGCAGCTTGTTGGCCACCAGCGCCAGCACCGGGACCGCTGCCGAAATCAGCAGGAACCCCAGGAAGGCGTCGTAGCCGGAGAGCACGAACATGCGGGACAGGCCCAGGCTGCGGCGCAGTCTGGCATCTGCCGCAGGGCAATGGGTCGGGCAGCGGCCGCGGGCTGCAGGCGCGCTCTCGATAGAGTTCGACCGCCCCTGCCCGGTCCCTGGATGAGCATCGACGCTCCGACCGATCCTGCGGAATCCGCGGGCGACGACACCCCCATCGCTTCCGAGGCGCCAGCCTCCCTGGAGTCCCCAGCGCTACAGGCCGAACCGGCGCCGGTCGACCCGGCCACCCACCGGTTCGAGTGCCGCAGCTGCGGCTTCGTCTATGACCCGGAGGAAGGCGTGCGCAAGCTGAGCATCGAACCCGGCACCCCCTTCGTCGAGCTCGATCCCGCCAGCTTCCGCTGCCCGGTGTGCCGCAGCAAGGTGGGGGCCTTCAAGGACATCGGTCCGCGCAACAAACCCAGCGGCTTCGAGGAGAACCTCGATTTCGGCCTCGGCGTCAACCGCCTCACCCCGGGCCAGAAGAACGTGCTGATCTTCAGCGCCTTCGCCCTGGCGATCGCCTTCTTCCTCTCCCTCTACTCCCTCCGCTGATGCTGCCCCCGCGCCTGCGACGCCTGGTCGCCCCCCTGCTGCCGCTGGCCCTCGTGCTCGTGCTCGCCTTCGGCCTGGGCGGCTGCGTCACCACCGGCCTGCCCACCGCCGAGGCGAGCCCCTGGCAGCCGGTGCCCCTCGCCACCCGCTCCAATCCCCTCGATGTCGCCTTCACCGACGGCACCCACGGCTTCCTGGTGGGCAGCAACCGCCTGATCATGGAAACCGCCGACGGCGGTGCCAGCTGGCTGGAGCGGGCCCTCGACCTGCCGGAGGAGGAGAACTTCCGGCTGATCAGCATCGATTTCAACGGCAAGGAGGGCTGGATCGTGGGCCAGCCCGGCCTCTTGCTCCACAGCACCGACGCGGGCCAGAGCTGGAGCCGGCTGTTCCTCGACACCAAGCTGCCCGGCGAGCCCTACCTGGTGACCGCCCTCGGCCCCAGGACCGCCGAACTCGCTACCAACGTGGGGGCGGTGTACCGCACGGCCGACGCCGGAGCCAGCTGGCAGGCCCTGGTCACCGACGCCGCCGGCGCCGTGCGCGACCTGCGCCGCGCCGCCGACGGCTCCTACGTGAGCGTGAGCAGCCTGGGCAACTTCTTCGCCACCTGGACGCCCGGCCAGGAGACCTGGCAGGTGCACCAGCGGGTGAGCAGCCAGCGCCTGCAGGCCATGGGCTTCCAGCCCGACGGCCGGCTGTGGATGGTGGCCCGCGGCGCCCAGCTGCGCTTCAACCCTGAGGCCGGCAATCCCGAGGACTGGAGCAAGCCGGTGATCCCGATCACCAACGGCTACGGCTACCTCGACATGGCCTGGGATCCGCGCGGCGACATCTGGACCGGCGGCGGCAGCGGCACCCTGCTCAGCAGCAGCGACGGCGGCAGCCAGTGGACCCGGGATCCGGTGGCCGCGGCCCAGCCCTCCAACTTCACCCGCATCGCCTTCCTGCCCGGCGGCAAGGGCTTCGTGCTGGGCGAGCGGGGCACCCTGCTGCGCTGGGTGGGCTGAGCCACTCTGGTGGCCGACTCTGCTCAGTCGCTCTGCGTCCCTCTGTTACCAACTTTCGGAGGCAGGGGCGGAGGGCCCTCGCTGACCCCTAGGATCGCCGGGCTGAACGCTTGTTGCCATGGCTGCCGGCTCCACCGGAGAACGCCCGTTCTTCGAGATCATCACGAGCATCCGTTACTGGGTCATCCACGCCGTGACCCTCCCCGCCATCTTCCTGGCAGGTTTTCTGTTCGTGTCCACGGGCCTCGCCTACGACGCCTTCGGCACGCCGCGCCCCGACGCCTATTTCCAGGCCCAGGAGAGCAAGGCGCCCGTCGTGAGCCAGCGCTATGAGGGCAAGAGCCAGCTCGACCTGCGCCTGAAATAAGCCATGACCCAGACCCCAGCCCCCACCACGCCACGCAACTATCCGATCTTCACGGTGCGCTGGCTGTCCGTTCACGCCCTCGGCATTCCCACGGTGTTCTTCCTGGGAGCCCTGGCCGCCATGCAGTTCGTCCGCCGCTGAGATCATGGGCCTGCAACGCAATCCAAACCCGAACAACCTGCCGGTCGAACTGAACCGCACCAGCCTCTATCTGGGCCTGCTGTTCATCTTCGTGATCGGCGTGCTGTTCACCAGCTACTTCTTCAACTGAATCGGGAGATCGTCACCATGAGCGGCAAGAAATCCACCCTGCCTGACGGCCGGATCCCCGATCGCCTCCCCGACGGCCGCCCGGCCGTGGCCTGGAAGAGCCGCTGGACCGAAGGCGTCCTGCCCCTCTGGCTCGTGGCCACCGCCGGCGGCATGGCCGTGATCTTCGTGGTGGGCCTGTTCTTCTACGGCTCCTACGTGGGCGTGGGTTCGGCCTGATCGCCCCCCAGCACCCCCTCACCCAACGAAGCGGGCCCCATGGTCCGCTTTTTTTGCGCCTGCTTCAGACCCGGGCGTGCGGAAGGTGGGGACTGCGGGGATCCGCCTCAAGACGCTGCAGAGCGGGATTGACGACCAGATCCATGTCCTCCATGGGCACCGCCCCGATCAGCACCTCGTCCCCCAGCACAAGGGCACCCACAAAGCAGCAGCGATCCTGGAAATCAACCCGCAGCGGCCCCACATAGGGAACCTGGAGCCGCCGGCCGTCTGCCACGCTCACCTCCCTCAGCGACTCCTGCTCAAGCTGGAGAGCAGCCGCCAGGCTGGCTGGGATGCACAGCATCAGGGAGCCGCTGTCGGCGCGGGCCGAAACCGGCAGCGGTGCCAACTCGGGCCGGCGCGGATTGCCAAGGGCGATGCTGGCGTGGACGTCACCCATGGGCTGAGGCTAAGGCGACTTCTCCTTAGGTCGTCAGTTCCACCAGCCAGCTCAGCGCCTCCCCGGCGGCCAGCCGCTGCTCAGGGCCATCCCCGCGCAGATCCTTGAGCACCACCACACCGTCGGCCGCCTCGCGCTCGCCGATCACGGCCGCCCAGGGGGCACCGCTGCGATCGGCCCGCTTGAACTGCTTGCCGAAGGCGGCGCCGCTGCTGTCGCGCTCGGCGATCAGGCCCGCCTGGCGGGCCCGGCACGTGAGCAGAAGAGCCTGGCGCTCCGCCAGCTCGCCGCGGCTGATCACATAGAGAAGCGGCGTCGCAGCCGCTGCGGCCTCACCGGCCTCCGCCTGGCTGAGCAGCAGCACCAGCCGCTCCAGGCCGATCGCCCAGCCCACCGCCGGGGTGGCCGGCCCCCCGAGCTGCTGCACCAGGCCGTCGTAGCGGCCACCGCCGCAGACCGTGGCCTGGGCGCCGAGCTGGTTGCTGGTGATCTCGAAGGCGGTGTGGCTGTAGTAGTCGAGGCCCCGCACCAGGCGCGGGTTGAGCACGAACGGAATCTCCAGCGCCTCCAGGGCCAGGCGCACCCGCGCGAAGCGCTCGTGGCTCTCGCCGGCCAGGGCGTCGGCGAGGGTGGGAGCGCCGGCCAGCAGGGCCTGGGTGGCGGGGTTCTTGCTGTCGAGCACCCGCAGCGGGTTGGTGGTGATGCGCTGCTGCGAGTCGGAATCGAGCTGCTCGCGGTGAGCCTCCAGCCAGGCCACCAGTTCGGCCCGGTAGCGGACCCTGTCGTCCGGAGTGCCGAGCGAGTTGAGCTCGAGCTGCAGGCCGCCCACGCCCAGCTCGGCGAGCAGATCCCAGGCCACGGCGATCGCCTCGGCATCGCTCTCGGCATCGGCCACCCCCAGCAGCTCCACGCCGATCTGGTGGAACTGCCTCTGGCGGCCCGCCTGGGGACGCTCGTAGCGGAACATCGGGCCGCCGTACCAGAGGCGCTGGGGCCCCTGGTTCAGCAGGCCGTGCTGGATCGCCGCCCGCACCACCGAGGCCGTGCCCTCGGGCCGCAGGGTGCAGCTGCGCTCGCCGCGATCGAGGAAGGTGTACATCTCCTTGCCCACCACATCGGTGGCCTCGCCGATGCCGCGGGCGAACAGCTCGGTGACCTCCAGCAGCGGCGTGCGGATCTCGCTCACGCCGGCGCGGCGGAAGTGCTCGCGGGCGGTGGCTTCGATCCGCTGCCAGGTGGCGGTGGCCGAGGGCAGCAGATCGACCATGCCCCGCAGGCTCTGGAGCGGTTCCAAGGGATCAGGGTTGGCGTGAACGCCCCAGTGTGCCGCGTGGCAGGGCAGGGTTCGCCCGGCGGCCGTCAGGTCTGGGCGTGGTAATCGCGGTACCAGTGGGCGAAGCGCGCCACGCCGGTCTCGATCGGAGTGGTGGGGCGGAAGCCGGTCCAGGCCTCCAGGGCGCTGGTGTCGGCGGCGGTGGCGGGCACATCGCCGGGCTGCATCGGCTGCAGATCGCGGATCGCCTCGCGGCCCAGGGCCTGCTCCAGCACCTCGATGAAGCGCAGCAGGGGAATCGGCCGGCTGTTGCCGATGTTGAACAGCCGGTGGGGCACGGCGGCGGTGGCCGGATTGGGGGTCAGCGGGTCGAAGCCGGGATCGGCGGTGGCCGGCTTGTCGAGGCAGCGGATCACACCCTCGGCGATGTCGTCGATATAGGTAAAATCCCGCTCCATCCGCCCATGGTTGAACACCCGGATCGGCTCGCCGGCCAGGATAGCGCGGGCGAACAGCATCGGGGCCATGTCGGGCCGGCCCCAGGGTCCGTAGACGGTGTAGAAGCGCAGGCCCGTGGCCGGCAGACCGTAGAGATGGCTGTAGGTGTGGGCCATCAGTTCGTTGGCCTTCTTGGTGGCGGCATAGAGGCTCACCGGATGGTTCACCGGGTGCTGCTCCGAGAACGGCATCTGCCGGTTGCCGCCGTACACCGAGCTGCTGGAGGCGTACACCAGATGCTCCACCCCGTGGTGGCGGCAGCCCTCGAGGATGTGGCCGAAGCCCACCAGATTGCTCTGGACGTAGACCGACGGATTCTCGAGCGAATAGCGCACCCCGGCCTGGGCAGCCAGATGCACCACCCGGGAGGGCCGCTCCACGCGAAACAGGCTCTCCATGGCGGGACCGTCAGCCACATCCAACCGCTGGAAGCGGAACGCTCCCGGCGGCGCCATCGCCTCAAGCCGCCGCAGGCGGGCCTGCTTGAGGGCTGGGTCGTAGTAGGCGTTCAGATCATCGATGCCCAGCACCCGCTCACCGCGGGCCAGCAGCCGCAGGGCCACTTCCGCCCCGATGAAGCCGGCGGCGCCAGTGACAAGGACCGAGCCGCTCACCTCAAAGCCCCTGCTGCAGTCGCTGGCGGAAGTAGGCGATCGTGGGCTCCAGCCCCTGCTCCAGGGACACCTTCGGCTCCCAGCCAAGCTCGCGGCGGGCCAGGTCGATCACCGGCTGACGCTGCAGCGGATCGTCCTGGGGCAGGGGGCGGGTGGTGAGCGGCAGGGAGGGATCGATGCGATCGCGCACCAGTTCGGCCAGCTGGCGAATGGTGAACTCACCGGGATTACCGATGTTGATCGGACCGGCGTGGTTGCCGTTCATCAGGCGGATCATGCCCTCGATCAGATCATCCGCGTAGCAGAAGGATCGGGTCTGGCTGCCGTCGCCGTAGAGGGTGAGGGGCTCGCCCTTGAGCGCCTGCACGATGAAGTTGCTCACCACCCGCCCGTCGTCGGGCAGCATGCGCGGGCCGTAGGTGTTGAAGATGCGCATCACCCGGATCTCGGTGCCGTGCATGCGCTGGTAGTCGAAACACAGGGTCTCGGCGATGCGCTTGCCCTCGTCGTAACAGGAGCGGATGCCGATGGTGTTCACGCAGCCGCGGTAGCTCTCCGGCTGGGGGTGAACCTCGGGATCGCCGTACACCTCGCTGGTGCTGGCCAGCAGCAGGCGAGCCCCCACCCTTCGGGCCAGGCCCAGCATGTTGTAGGTGCCCAGGAAACTGGTCTTGGCGGTCTTGATCGGGTTGAACTGGTAGTGCACCGGCGAGGCAGGGCAGGCCAGGTGCCAGATCCGGTCCACCTCCAGGCGGATCGGATCGGTGACGTCGTGGCGGATGAGCTCGAAGTTGGCATGGCCCAGCCAGTGGCGGATGTTGTCCTTGCGGCCGGTGTAGTAGTTGTCGAGGCAGATCACCTCCTCGCCGGCGTTCATCAGCCGGTCGATCAGATGGGAGCCGAGGAAACCGGCGCCACCGGTGACCAGGTTGCGATGTGCGCCCATCAGCTCAGCCCTCCCCCACGCGCCAGACGTTGAGGCCGGCGGCGCGGGCCGCCTCGGCATCGGCCACGGCACGGGCATCGAACAGCCAGGCGGGATGGCGCATGACCGCGGCGATCGCTGCCCAGTCGAGCTGGCGATAGACCCCCCATTCGGTGAGGATCAGCACCGCATCGGCCCCGCGGGCGGCCTCCTCCGGACTGGCGGCCGGCACCCAGCCCCCCTCCCCGCTCAATGAAGCCGCCCCCCCCGGTGAACAGCCCAGGTCGCGGGCGATCTGCTCCGGCTCCACCTTGGGATCCACGATCGCCAGGGTCGCGCCCTCCTCGATCAGGTCGCGGCAGATGCGGATCGCCGGTGCTTCGCGGGTGTCGTTGGTGTCGGCCTTGAAGGCGAAGCCCAGCACCGCCAGGCGCTTGCCGGTGACGGTGCCGAACAGGTTGCGCACCGCCAGCCGGGCGATCCGGTGCTGCTGCCAGCTGTTGAGCTTCACCACCTGCTCCCAGTAGGCGGCCGGCTCCTCGAGGCCGTAGTGGCGGCAGAGGTACACGAGGTTGAGGATGTCCTTCTGGAAGCAGCTGCCCCCGAAGCCGGGGCTGGCCTGCAGGAACTTCGGGCCGATGCGCGAATCGGTGCCGATTGCCCGGGCCACCTCCCGCACGTTGGCACCGGTGGCCTCGCAGAGGGCGGCGATGGCGTTGATCGAGGAGATGCGCTGGGCCAGGAAGGCGTTGGCCGTGAGCTTGGAGAGCTCGCTGCTCCAGACGTTGGTGCGCAGGATGCGCTCCTGGGGCACCCACTGGCCATAGACGCCGGCCAGGGCCTCGATCGCCCCGGCGTCCTCACCGCCGATCAGCACCCGGTCGGGGTTCTCGAGATCGGTGATGGCCGTGCCCTCCGCCAGGAACTCGGGATTGGAGAGCACCGAGAAGGTCTTGCCGCCACCATCCGCCTGGGCGGCGCCCAGGATGGCGGTCACGGTCTCGGCCGTGCGCACCGGCAGGGTGCTCTTCTCGACCACGATCGTGTGCCCCCGGGCGGCGGTGGCCACCTGGCGCGCCGAGGCCTCGATCCAGCGCAGGTCGCTGGCCTGGCCGGCCCCGAGGCCCCTGGTCTTGGTGGGCGTGTTCACCGCCAGAAACACCATGTCGGCGGCGGCGATGGCCGCATCCACCTCGGTGCTGAAGTGGAGGTTGCGTCCGCGGGAGCGGCCCACCACCGCATCCAGCCCCGGCTCATAAACCGGCAGCCTGCTGAGATCGGCGTCGTTCCAGGCGGCGATCCGCTGCTCGTTGAGATCCACCACGGTGACCTGGATCCCGGGACAGCGGTCGGCGATGACCGCCATGGTGGGGCCGCCCACGTAACCGGCTCCGATGCAGCAGATGGAGCGGACCGGCGCTGGGGCGGTAACCATGGTCAGGTGAGATCTGGGTTGTCTGGCGGGGAGGCTACCGCCACTTCCAGCGGAAGCTCCAGTTGGACCCTTGGGAAGCGCCTCCGTAGTGTCGGGAGCGGGAACGGCAGTCACGACGCGATGGAACAGGAAGCCGACTCCACGGTGCTGATCACGGGCGGAGCGGGTTTCCTCGGAAGTCACGCCACGCTCGTTCTGCTGGAGGCCGGCCGGTCGGTGGTGGTGCTCGACGACTTCAGCAACAGCCGACCGGAGGCCCTGCGCCGGGTGGCGGCCCTGGCGGGGCTGGACGGGTGGACCGCCACGGCGCCCGGCCAATGGCGGGCCGGCCCGTCGACGGGGGTCTCGCTGCAGGTGGTCACCGGCGACGTGCGTCGAGTCGGCGACCTGGAGGCGGCCTTCGCCCAGGCCCCGATCGGGGCGGTGCTGCATTTCGCCGGCCTGAAGGCGGTGGCCGAATCCGTGCGCCAACCCCTGCGCTACTGGCAGGTGAACGTGGGCGGCAGCCTGCGGCTGCTGGAGGCGATGACGGCGCACGGCTGCCGGACCCTGGTGTTCAGCAGCAGCGCCACCCTGTACGGACTCTGCGAGCAGGTGCCCATCAGCGAGAGCGCGCCGGTCCAGCCGATCAACCCCTATGGCAGCACCAAGGCCGCCGTGGAGCGCCTCCTGGCCGACGCCGCCGCCAGCGAGCCGGGCTGGCGGATCGCCTGTCTGCGCTACTTCAATCCGGTGGGCGCCCATCCCAGCGGCCGCATCGGCGAGGATCCCAGCGGCCTGCCCAACAACCTCTTCCCGCTGGTGAGCCAGGTGGCGGTGGGACGCCTGCCCCAGTTGCAGGTCTACGGCTGTGACTGGCCCACCGCCGACGGCACCGGCATCCGCGACTACATCCACGTGATGGATCTGGCCGAGGGTCATCGCGCCGCCCTGGCCCTGCTGGAGCAGGAATCGCCCCAGTTCCTCACCCTCAACCTCGGCAGCGGACGCGGCCACTCGGTGCTGGAGCTGGTGCGGGCCTTCGAAGCGGCCAGTGGCCGGCCCGTGCCCTGGCAGGCGGCTCCCCGGCGTCCCGGTGATTCGGCCGTGAGCATCGCCGATGCCAGCGCAGCGCAACGGCGGCTGGACTGGCGAGCCAGCCGCTCCCTGGACGAGTGCTGCCGCGATGGCTGGGCCTGGCAGCAGGCCAACCCCCACGGCTACGGCGACTGACGCCGGAACACCCGGTACTGACCGCTGCGCAGCCCCAGCTCCTCGCTGATCTCCTGCCACTGCCCGGGCTGTCGCTCGAGGCAGCCGCGCAGGAAGACGGCGGTGTTGGGACCGACCGGGTCGGTGCGCATCCAGACGATGTGGCGGTTGGCCGGATCCATAAGCTGGTGGCAGGCGCTCTTGATGCTTGTGGGCAGGCCGAGCCGGCGCGTGGCCCAGCTGGCCGTGAGCTCCTGCTGATTGAGGCTCCATTGGGGGCCGATGCCGACCGTTGTGGCCGGCTGCCGGAGCTGGCGCTGCAGGGCGACGTCCTGGGGGGCGGTGAAGCGGCGCTCGGAGGGGGCGAGGCCGGCCAGATAGCGACGGGCGACCGCTCGATCGGCCTCGACGGCCAGCACCGGTGCCTTGGGACGGCGCGGCGCGTTCAGCAGGCTGGCCACGAAGGTGTTGTTCAGGACGACCAGCAGCAGCGCCACCATCGCCACCCGGGCGATCCGGCGGATGGTGCGGGGGCGCCCCTCCATGTCCCCGAAACCGCAGATCATGATCAGCAGCAGCGGCAGCACCACCAGCTGGAGGTCGCCCTTCTCGAGAGCTGCCCGCTGCAGGGAGAGCAAGAGTTCGAGCACGAAGATCAGGGCCAGGGCTGGCAGCCACAGCACCCGCTCCACCTGCTGGAACGGCTGGCGCCACTGCCGCGCGGCCAGGTTGAGGAGCCCGAGGGCCGGCACCACCACCAGCAGCCAGATCGGCAGGCCGGCAACGTTCGTGGCCAGGACATCGCCCACCAGGGGCAGCAGGCGGTCGCCTTCAGGGGCCCGACGCCCCGCCAGCTCCAAGGGCAGCTGGACCGCTCCGGCCCAGGCCTGGGCCACGCCGCCCGGCAGGACCCCATAGGGCAGGAAGGCAAGGGCCGCTGCGGCCAGACCGCCGGCCAGAAGCGGAACCAGCCGCACCAGGGGACGGGGCACCAGCAGCAGCACCAGCACGACCACCATCAGCAGCGGCGACACCAGGGACTGGGCGCAGGCCACGGCCAGACCAAGGGCGGCCCCCACCATCGCCAGCTCCACCACGTCCCGGCGGGATGAAGGGTGGGGCCGCTGCAGCAGCAGGCGGCTGACGCCATGGAGCGCCAGCACCAGGAAGGTGTTCGCGAACTGCACCGGTTGGCCGGACAGCCCGCCCGGGAACATCTGCCCGAGCACCAGGAAGAGCGCGCCGCCCAGCAGGGGCACCAGGGAGTCGGGGCGCAGATGGATCAGGCCGGCGGCGCCGAGCTGGCGCAGGGCCCTGGCAAGCAGAACGGCGCCCAGTAGGTTCACCGCCAGGATCACGAGGCGGTGGGCCGTCAGGCTTCCGAGCCAGGCTGACGGGGCGTACAGGAGCTGGGCCAGGGGCTGGCTGCCGTTCACCAGCCCGTCGTAGAGCCACTGCCCCTCCAGCAGTCGCTGGCCGGCATAGAGCAGTTCGTCGAGCCGCCCGTCGTAGGTGCCGGCGATCGTGGGCTGGCGAAGGATGCGCACCAGCAGACCCGCCGCGATCAGCCACCAGAGCGTCCAGCGCAGGAGCCGAGGCAGGACCAGGTCGAATGCCTGAGAGCCGCGGACCCTGGCTGGCGACTCGATCAAAGCAGCACCCGTAGGGTTGCGGCAGCCTACCGGCCCCCGCCCAGGGATACCTGGCGGTGTGCTCATGGATGCCGACAGCCCCGCCCCGATGAGCTCCGGCCCTCTCACCTGCTCAGGTGGTCTCCCTCTCCAGCCGTTCCCGGCGCCGTTGCCTGAGGCGCCGCCCCAGCTCCGGACCGGGCCGCAGACCCTCGGCGGCCATCAGCTCCGCCGCGCTGACCCCGGCCCCCAGATGGCGCCAGCGCAGCCACCAGCGCAGCAGGGGCCGGGGCGGACCCACCCCGGCCGCCAGGGCCAGGGCCACCGCCTCCGGCGCGGCTCCCGGTTCCTCCAGCAGGTCACACCAGCGGGCCGCCGTCCAGCTCCCGGGAGCCTGGCGGCCGCCGGTGGCCTCCGGCGGCAGGGCGGCCAGCCGCTGCCGCAGCGCCAGGAAACGCATCAGCAGCCGGTGCTGGCGGTGGGGGAGCTGGAGGCGCTCGGCCACGGCCAGCGGCTCGGCGGCGACCGCCAGCAGCGCCGGCAGCAGGGGCAGCCCGAGCCGGGCGGCCCGCCGCAGCCGCCGGCGCCAGTGACGGTCGGACTGCAGGGCCGGATCCAGCAGCAGCAGCCCGCCCCAGCGCTGCAGCGCCGCCAGGGCCAGGATCCAGGACTCCCGCTCCAGCAGCAGCTCCAGCTCCGTCCGCAGACGGGTGGCCAGAGCCGGGGGTGCCTGGGCCGGGGGATCGCCGGGCCGCCAGGCCCAGGGCCAGGCAGCCAGCGTTGCCGCGATCTGGGCCCTGGAGTCATCCGCGAGTTCGAACCCCAGCCGGGCGGCGTAGCGGGCTCCGCGCACCACCCGGGTGGGATCGTCGCGGACGCTGGCCCCATGCAGGAAGCGCAGGCGCCGCGCTGCCAGATCCGCCAGGCCGGCGTGCGGATCCGCCAGGGCGCCGTCGGCCTCGCCGCCGAGCTGCAGGGCGATGGCGTTGATCGTGAAGTCGCGCCGGGCCAGGTCTTCGCCCAGACGGCCGAAGCTCACCACCGGGTTCTCCCCTGGCTGGGGGTAGGTCTCGCGGCGGGCGCTGGCCAGATCCAGCAGCAGGGGGCCCTCCGGCAGCTGCAGTTCCAGCTCCACCGTGCCGTAGGCCCCATGCTCCTGCAGATAGAGCACCCCATCGGGGCCCACCGCCCGGCAGAGCCGGTGGGCCAGGCGCTGGGCCGGCGCCACCCCCTCGTCAGCCGCCGCGTCGTCGCCCCCGCAGGCTGCGGGCTCCACCACGAGGTCGAGATCGGGCACCCCGAGCCAGGGGTCGTTGTGCACCCGGTGCAGCAGCAGATCCCGCACGGCGCCCCCCACCAGGGCCAGCCTGTCGTCGCCGGCCGCGGCGCGCAGCAACGGCAGCAGGGAGGGCGGCAACCCCGGCAGCGCCTCCACGGTGGGCGGGATCGGGCGGGTCAAGGGCCCAGCAAGGTGAGAATGGCCGCATCATCCCGGAGCCGTTCCTTGTCTGCACTGACCCGCTGCCTGGAGGAGGAGGCCGCTGCCATCGCCGCCAGCGCCCAGCGCCTCGATCCGCACCAGGTGGAGGCGGCCCTGCAGCTGCTCGAGCGCTGCGCCGACGGGCGGGCGAAGCTGGTGATCACCGGCGTGGGCAAGAGCGGGATCGTGGCGCGCAAGATCGCCGCCACCTTCTCCTCGATCGGCCTGATGGCGATCTATCTCAATCCCCTCGACGCCCTGCACGGCGATCTCGGGGTGGTGGCGCCCGACGACGTGACCCTGCTGCTCTCCAACAGCGGCGAGACCCAGGAGCTGCTCGAGATCCTGCCGCACCTGAAGCGCCGCGGCACCGGCCGCATCGCGCTGGTGGGACGGGTGGAATCGAGCCTGGCGCGCGGCTGCGACGTGGTGCTCGACGGCTCGGTGGACCGGGAGGTCTGCCCCCTCAACCTGGCGCCCACCGCCAGCACGGCCGTGGCCATGGCCATCGGCGACGCCCTGGCGGCCGTGTGGATGGAGCGGCGCGGCATCTCTCCCCAGGACTTCGCCCTCAACCACCCGGCCGGCTCGCTGGGCAAGCAGCTCACCCTCACCGCCGCCGACCTGATGGTGCCGGTGGCGCGGCTGGCGCCGCTGCGGGCCGGCACGCCGCTGCCGGAGGTGATCGCCCACCTCACCGCCGATGGGGTCGGCGCCTGCTGGGTGGCCCGTGAGGGTGCCGCGGATCGGCTGCACGGCCTGATCACCGACGGCGACCTGCGGCGGGCCCTCCAGACCCATGGGCCGGAGACCTGGAGCCGCCTCACCGCCGCCGACCTGATGACCGCCGATCCGATCACGATCGGGGAGGACACCCTGGCGATCGAGGCCCTCGCCCAGATGGAGCGCAACCGCCGCAAGGCGATCGGTGTCCTGCCGGTGGTGGCGGGCGAGCGGAGGATGCTCGGCCTGCTGCGCCTGCACGATCTGGTGCAGGCGGGTCTGACCACCTGAGAGACCATTGGCGATGGTGAGGATCGACGACAGGGTGGATCCTGCGGTCGCTGCGGCGGCCGACGCCGGGAAAGGCGCCAAGTCGCCTGCCGGGCGCAATGCCGCGATCGATCTGCTGCGCGGCGGCAGCATGCTCTACATCGTGGGCTTCTGGCACCTGCTGGGTTATGTCGACGGCATCGATGGCTACAAGAACGCCGTCACCTATCCGCTCACCATTGCCGTTCTTGGCCTGTTCACCCTGATGGCCGGTTGCCTGGCCGGCCGGCGGGAGGTTCGGGGGTTTTCTGATCTCCTCAAGTACTACAGGGCCCGCGCGATACGCATCCTGCCGCCCTACGCCCTAGCCCTGGTGCTGTTCGTTCCCACCGGGCTGCTGCAGTGGCCGGATGTGGGCAGGGGCCTGTTGCTGCTGCCGGCATTCGATGGCCAGCCGCTGCGCACGCTCTGGTTCGTGAACGTGCTGGTGGTGGGCTACCTGCTGGCCCCCCTGCTGCTGCTCCTGCGCCACCGGCTGCTCGCCGCCGGGGTCGGCCGGGGGTGGGCGCTGGCCGTGGTGGCCGGCTGCAGCGTCGTCGCCCTGGCCCTGCTGGTGCGGCTCTGCCCCGGTCTGGATCCCCGCTTCACCCTTTACTTCCCGGCCTTCGCCACCGGACTTCTGCTGGCCAACCCCCTGCTCGACCCTCAGCGCGGGGCCCTCAGCCGCCTCCAGCGGGTGATCCTGACGGTTTTGGCGGTGGCTGCCGTGGCCTTCACCCTCGGCGTCGAGGGCCGTGATTTCGAAACCAGCCTGCGCTCACTGCCGATGGCAACGATCCTGCCGGCCCTGATGGTGCTCGCCGCCACCCGCCGCTGGCACGGCCTGAACCTGCCCGGGTGGATGCAGGCCGTGAGCTACGCCAGCTACTTCATGTACCTGTTCCATCGCCCGATCCTCAGGGTCGTGACGGACACGGCCGTGGGCCTGGGTGCGCCCCAGCCCTGGCCCCTGCTGCTGATCCTTCTCGCTCTGGGGATGCCCCTGGTGGTGGTAATCACCTTGTGGGGGCAGTGCCTCTACGACCAGAGCCTGAAGGCCTCATCGCGGGCGGCGAACCACTCGGCCGCCAGCACGCCGCCGCCGGTGCGGTAGTCGCGGAACCAGGGGCCGCCCAGGGTCCAGTGCACCAGGGCCGGCCCCCCCTCGGAGGCGGGCTCCGGCCGGGGAGGCTGCACGTCGATCAGATGGTTCCAGCGCTCGATCGGCAGGGCGCCGATCTCGTGGTCGCCGGCGAGCCATTCCATGCGGTGCAGCTGCAGGCCCGTGGCCGTGTTGACGTAGTCGGGGGTGAGGGCGGTGCAGCGGGCGCAGTTGAACAGCATCAGCGAGCTCCAGTTCTTCTTCTCGTAGCGGGTCTGGAGCGCCCCGAGAAACTTCACGTCCTCGTTGGGAACATGCTCGTGCTGCACGCACTGCAGGGCGTAGCGCTCATCCCGCAGGGCCCAGAGCTCGGCGATGTCGCCGCGGGCGAGCATGTCGCAGTCCATGAAGATGGCCCAGCCCTTGTACTCCATCAGGTAAGGCACCAGGAAGCGGCTGAACGAGAACTCGGTGCTCTGGCGAGGATCCCGCTCGCGCCGGTAGGTGCCCTCGAGCTGGCGGGCCACGATCGGAGTGAGCGCCAGGGGCAGGGAGCTGTGCTGGTAGAGGCTGTCGATCAGCACGTTCACAGCCGCCCGCTCATGGGGGTCGTAGCCGATGAACACGGGAATGGGCAGGGCCATGGAGAAGCTGCAGGCGGCGGAGGGTCGCCGTGATCAGCCTACTGCGCTGCCGTTATGCGGCAAGTCTGAAGGGACTGCCGGCCCTTCGCCCCCTTGCCGGAGGCGCCTGGATCAGTCCGCCGCGGCCGCGGCGATCCGGCGGGCCTCCTCCAGCTGCTCGGCCGTATCCACCGACAGGGATTCCCCCTCCACCGCGAACGTGCCGATGCCGATGCCCGCCTCCAGCAGACGCAGCTGCTCCAGCTTCTCGATGTCCTCCAGGGGCGAGGCCGGCAGTTGGTTCCAGCGGGCCAGCACGTCGGCCCGGTAGCCGTAGATGCCCACATGACCCCAGTAGGGCGCATGGGCGTGCCACTCGGCAGGATCCACACCGCGCACATGGGGGATCGCCGAGCGCGAGAAGTAGAGCGCCCTCCCATCGGCCGACACCAGGGTCTTGACCACGTTGGGGTTGTGCACCTTGTCGGCGCCCATCCGATACACGGGCGTCAGCACCTCCGTGGCCGGCCCACGCCGCTCGAACTCCGCCGCCATCGCATCGATCACCGCCGGATCGATGAACGGCTGGTCGCCCTGCACGTTGAGGATCACCGTCTCGTCGGCCGGGGCGCCGGCCAGCGCCACGATCGGCTCCACCACCGAGGCGATGCGCTCGCTGCCGGAGGCGCAGGCGGGGCTGGTGGCCAGGGCCTCGAAGCCCCAGTCCGCCGCGGCGGCGATCAGCTCGTCGCTGTCGGTGCAGAGCACCACCGCCGCAGGGCAGCCGGCCTCACGACAGCGCTCCAGCACCCGCCGCAGCATCGGCCGGCCACCGATGTCGGCCATCACCTTGCCCGGCAGGCGCGAAGACTCCAGCCGCGCCGGCACCGCCACGACGAACCGCATGCTTCCTGCCGCCAATCTGGGCGGAGCCTACGGCTCTCCCCTGATCACCAGCCAGCCGTGCGCTCCCGGGCGCGCGCCACCAGGGCGGCCACCGCCTCCGGCTCGGCGGCCGGGCGCTCGCCGGCGGCGACCTGGCGGTAGAGGTCGGCCACCCGCCAGCTCTCGGTGGCGGCATCGGCCCCGTGGCGGGGGATCAGGTGCAGGTGGAAGTGGCGCGCCCCCTCCCCGAAGGCGATCGCATACACCCGCTCACAGCCGCTCAGATCGCGCACCAAGGCGCTGCAGCGCTGCAGCATCGGGCCCAGGCCCGCGCATTCCGCCGCGTCGAAATCCGCCGGCCCGCCCACATGGCGCAGGCTGTCGAGCACCAGCCAGCCCGGCAGCGGCGCCGGTAGGGGATGGTGGCGCAGCAGCCAGAGACCGGCGCGGTGGATCTCCATCTCGGCCCCGGGGGCACCGGCGTGGATGCGGCAGACGCCGCAGGGGGAGGACTCGGCCATGCGCCAAGCTTGACCCAGCCCCGGCCGCGCCCATCTCTCCCCCCGCCGACCCCTCAGCCAGCGACGCCGGTCTGGTGGTGGTGACCGTGGCCTACGACAGCGGTGCCGTTCTGCCCGCCCTCGCCGCCGACCTGGCGCGGCAGTCGCGGCCACCCCGGGCCTGGCTGGTGGTGGACAACAGCCCGCTGAGCGCTCCGCTCCGCCTGGAGACCCTGGCGATCCCCCCTCTGGCGGTTCACCGCCTCGCCGGCGGCGAGGGGGATGGATTCGGCGCCGGCTGCAACCGCGCCCTCGATCGGCTCGAGGCCGAAGGCTGGCGGGGTTGGGTGTGGCTGCTCAACCCCGACACCGCCCTGCCCCGCGGCGAAGAGCTGGCCCAACTGCTGGAGGCGCTGGCGGGGCTGCCGGACACCGCCCTGGTGGGCACGGCCGTGGACGACGGCCATGGCGGCACCGAGGCCAGCGGCGGCTGGATCGACCCCGGCCTGGCCTTCCGCCGCCGCTGCCTCGGGGCCGCCCACCGGCCGGGGCGCCAGCCCCTGGCGCTGGACTGGCTGAGCGGCTGCAACCTGGTGCTTCGGCCCAGCGCCCACCAGCCGCCGGCCCGCTTCGATTCCAGCTTCCCCCTCTACTACGAGGACATGGACCTCTGCCTGCGCCTGGGGCGCCGGGGGGCGCCGGTGCTGTGGCTGCCGACGCCCACGGTGCTCCACCGGCGCGGCACCGGCAGCGCCGCCCCCGGTCCGCGCCGGGTCCGGCTCTCCACGCTCGGGTACCTGCGGTTCCTGCGGCGCCATTGCCCGCCGTGGGTGTTCGCGTTGCGCACGGCGCGGCTGCTGCTGCTCAGCCTGCTGCGCCTGCCGCTGCGGCCCCGCCGCAGCCTGGCCGCCCTGGCGGCGGGTGCCACCGTGCTCACCGAAGCCCTGCGGGGCCAGCCCGCCTGAGGTCGCGATGTCCGGTTCCACTCCCCTGGCCCTGTTCAACGGCAGCTACCTCAGCCGCCGCCCCACCGGCATCGGGGTGGTGGCCCGCGATCTGGTCTCCGCCCTCGATCCCGCCCTGGTGCCGCTGCTCGATCCCCTCGGCCTCGGCCGGCCCGGCAGCCTGCCGATCCCCGACACCCTCTCGCCCGACCACGGTCGCCGCGGCCACTGGAATCGGCTGGTCTGGACCCAGAACGAACTGCCGAAGCTGCTGCGCCGCCACGGCGTCCCCCTGCTGCTCTCGCCCCTGCCCGAGGCGCCGCTGCTGAAGGGGGTGCGCTCGGTGGTGCTGGCCCACGACCTGCTGCCGCTGCGCTATCCCCAGCTCACGCCCCTGCTGGCCTACCACCTGGCCTACGTGCCGCTGGTGCTGCACCGGGCCGTAAGGGTGCTCTGCAACTCCGAGGCCACCGCGCGGGAAGTGCATGGCCGGCTCGGCGTTCCAGCCCGGCGCCTGGAGCCGATCCGGCTGGGCTTCGATCCGGGCCTTCTGCGGCCCCTGGGCCTGGAGCGGCAGCCCTTCTTCCTGGTGCTGGGCCGCCACGACCCCCACAAGAACCTGGAGCGGGCGCTGCGGGCCTTTGCGGCCGTGCCCGATCCGCAGGGAGACCTGCGCCTCAAGCTGGTGGGCCCGCACGACCGCCGCACCACCCCCCGCCTGCAGCGCCTCGCCGCCGAGCTGGGCATCGCCGGCCGCTGCGACTGGCTGCCTTGGGTGAGCGACGCCGAACGCCTGGAGCTGCTCAACCGCTGCCGCGGCCTGCTGCTGGTGAGCCTGTGGGAGGGCTTCGGCCTGCCGGCGCTGGAGGCGATGGCCTGCGGCGCCCCGGTGATCGCCGCCCGCGCCGGCGCCCTGCCCGAGGTGGTGGGCGAGGCGGGGCTGCTGGTGGATCCGCGCGATCCGGCCGCCATCGCCGCCGCTCTCTCCGACCTCGGCCGCGATGGGGCCCTGGCCCGTCAGCTGGCCGCCGCGGGACCGGCCCGGGCCGCCGGCTTCCGCTGGCAGGCCACCGCCGCCCAGGTCACGGCGGTGCTGGAGGCCTGCGTCAGAGGGCGCTGAGTCGGCTGTGCAGCTCCGGCCCCAGGCATCCACGCCGCAGCGAATGATCGAGGAAGCGGTAATCGGCGCGGTAGATGCGGCGGGCCCTGGCTTCCAGCTCCGGGTTGTAGAAGCAGGCGTAGGGGGGACAGTGACCGCTCTCGATGAGTGCCCTGAGGTCCTCGCGAGCGAGCAGGGCAGGGTCCGCCGCCGGGGGTTCGGCCTCCGCCCGGGCCGCCGCCGGCCGGTTGCCGCGAACCCGGAACGGCATCGCCACCTGGGTGCCGCAGAGCCCGTTCACGTGCTCGCGCAGCGGTTCGAGGTCGTCGGCATCGAACACCCGATCGAACCGCCACCAGCGGTAGCGACGGCGCTGGGGATGGAAGTGGACCTTGTCCACACAGCGGAACCCGTGGCGGTCGAGTTCGTCGACGAAATCGGCGAAGGTCTCGAGCCGGGCATCGGGACACAGTCGCAGCGAGGCCTCCCGGTAGCGGCTGTGCTCCACATACTTGTTGAGGTAGGCGCTCACCAGGCGCCGCAGCGGGTTGCGGAACACGATCAGCCGCTGCCGGTCCACGGGCCGGGTCCGGCTCTGCTCCACCTCCCAGGCGAAATCAGCGACACTGCGGCAGGAGGCCTTGGGCGAGGCGCAGATCACCAGGCGGTCGATGCGACTGACCAGAGCCCTCGGCGCCATGGATCTCCTCGAGGTGTGCTCGAACATTCATCGAGTTGTGGCTGAGATTACGCACCGGAACCGTTCCGGCGCCGAGCGGATCCCGGTCGCTCTCAGTCGCAGCCGATCACACCGGGGTCGGTCCGGGCTTCGGTACGCACGGAGGCGTGGAGGCGTTGATCGACACCCCTGGGCAGGGCCACCCTCACCACCGTTCCGGTTCTGCGCCAGCGCAGGGCCGCCAGCAGCATCAGGCTCTCCCCCACCACCACCGTTCCCCGCCAGGACGGCAGCACCTGTTCGGGGGGGATGCGCAGGCAGCGGTCCCCCGCGGCCAGCGGCAGGGTCCAGGAGCGCTTGGCCTCCACCGGATGAGGGATCAGCCACCAGGGCCGCGGCAGGGCCGCGGCCTCCTGCTGCAGCCGCTCGACCCCGGGGGAATCGATGATCAGGGTCCCCCGCGGCGGCGGCAGCGGGACCTCCCGAGCGGCTTCCGGAGCCTCTGCGGGACGATCAAACAGGGGTCCCAGGTCGCGGCAGCGGAAGCGCGCGCACCAGGGGGCCCGCCAGTGCGGGGCGTCCGAGAACAGCCAGTAGTCGATCCCCTCCGGGAACGCCCGGGGATCGACCGCCCGGGGCGCATCGCGGTACTGATCCAGGCCATCGTCGAGCAGCACCAGCCGGCGGGAGCGAGCGGCGATCCGGCGCAGGGCCCGACCGGCGTTGCGGAGATGGGCCAGCCGCAGCTCCCGCACCGCTCCCGCCAGCGCCAGCGGCACCAGCAGCGCCAGGGTGAGGGGATGCACCGGCAGTCGCAGGGGCCAGAACCGGCGATCCTCCGGGCCCAGTCGCATGCGCCGCGGCTCCCAGATCAGCAGCTCCAGCCCGCCATCGCCGGCCTCCGCCGGCCGGCGCCGCAGCCGCCGCGCCGCCTCCAGATGCAGGGCGTTGCTCGCCAGCGTCAGACGGATCACCGCTGGCCCAGCGAGCGCCGCATCCCCTCCAGGCGTCCCCGGCCCAGGCCCAGCACCAGCACCGGCAGGTGCAGCAGCTGGCGGCCCGTGCGCCACCAGAGGCGGTGCCACCAGCGCACTGCCCAGCGCCCCTGCCGCGAGGGGGGCACGAGCTTGGGGGGCAGCTCCGAGAGGAACACCTCCGGGATGGCCAGGAAGCAGCTCCAGAAGGCCATGCGTCGGGCATGGTCGATCTCGTCGGCCGTCTCGGCGGAGGGGCGCGGCACGGAAGCGCCGACCACCCGCCAGACTCCCGGCGCCGTCTGCTCGTAGACGCTGGCGGGGGTGCGCGCGCCCCAGGGGTTGTGGGCCGCGAGCAGGCGGTTGCCCAGCCGCGAGGAGCGCATCGTCGCCAGGCCCAGGCTGCGGCGCAGGGCCTGGCCTTCGCCGGCCCGCGGCTGGCCCATGCGCTCCTCGTTGGAGTGCTCGATCACCCCGATCGCCCCCTCCGGGATCGGGCCGAGCGTCCAGCCCTGCTGCACCTCCAGCCGGGCGCGCAGATCCTTGTCCTCGAAGCCCCAGCCGCGCAGGAACTCGTTGAAGCCGCCCACGGCGGCGAAGGTGTCCCGCTCCATCAGGAACTGGCCGTAGCGGCCCTCGCCGCCCTGGCCCACCCACACCGGCCCCGCCGCCAGCAGCGCCCCCGGATCCAGCGCCTCGGTGGGCCAGCAGTCGGCGTCCATCCGCATCAGCCAAAGGCCGCTCGCCTGGCCCAGGGCGAAGTTGTAGGCGCGGGAGGGATTCCAGCGGGGCTCCCCCTCCACCCGCAGCAGCCGCAGGCGCGGATCGGGCGGCAACTCCTCGCGGCGCAGGGGCTCCCGGCTGCTCCAGTCCACGATCAGGTGCTCGTCGTGGTGGGGCCAGGCGGCCACCCGTGGCGCGGTGGCCAGCAGGTGCTCGCGACGGTTCATGCAGACGGTGACGACGCTCAGACGCGGCCGCTCGCTCATGGCGCCCGCCTCCGCCCGGCCGTGAGCAGGGCCTGAGCCCCCGCCAGGGCCTGCACCGGCAGCAGCACCAGGCGGCGGCCGGTGTGCCACCAGAGCCGGTGCCACCAGCGCACCGGCCAGCGCCCTCCCCGCTCCGGTGGGAACAGGCTGTACGGCATCGCTTCCAGTCCCACCTCGGGAATCACCAGGAACGCCCCCCAGAAGGTCATGCGCCGCACGTGCTCCAGTTCCGCCGCCACCTCGGCCGGCGGCCGCGGCAGGGACTCCGGCTCCAGCCGCCAAAGATCCGGCGCCGTCTCCCGGTAGCGCGATCGGGGGCTGTCCGCGGACCACGGGCAGTGGGCCGCCACCAGCCGGTTGGCCATCCGGGTGGCCCGCATCGCCGCCTGACCGCGGGCCGCCTCCAGGCCGCTGCGTCGGGCGGCCCTCCCCTGCCCGGCGCGCTCCTCATCGCCGTGCTCGATCACCGCCAGCCAGTCGGGGGGGATCACGGCCGGGTCGTGGCCGGTGCGCAGCCGCAGCCGGGCCTGCAGGTCCTTGTCGTCGAAGCCGTAGCCCACCATCAGCTCGTCGAAGCCCCCCACCGCCGCCACCAGCGCCGCATCCAGGAGCAGCTGGCCCTTGCGGCCCTCCGGGCCGCTGCCGAACGCGCAGAGCAGGCCGCTGCCGGGCAGCCGCAGCGCCGGATCGTCCGGGTCGAAGCGCTCCGTCGGCCAGGCGTCGGCATCGAGCTTCAGCACTCGCTTGCCCCGGGCCCGCGCCAGGGCGAAGTTGTAGGCACGGCAGAGGTTCCAGCGGCCCTCCCCCTCCACCCGCAGCAGCCGCAGGCGCGGATCAGGCGGCAGATCCTCGCGGAGCAGCGGCTCGCGGCTGCTCCAGTCGACGATCAGGTGCTCGTGATGGTGGGGCCAGGCGGCCAGGCGGGGCGCGGTGGCGAGCAGGTGCTCGCGCCGGTTCATGCAGACGGTGACGACACTCAGTCCCACAGACCCATGGCATCGTCGCGTGCGCGGTACCACTCCGCCGCCAGCACGCCGCCCATGGCGAACTGCTCCCGGAACCAGGGTCCGCCCAGGGTCCAGTGCAGCAGGGTCGGTCCCCCCTGCTCAGCGCTGGCGTCCGGAGCGGGCTGCACGTCCACCAGATGGTTCCAGCGGTCGGGCAGGGCGCCGATCTCGTGGTCGCCCGCCAGCCAGTGGAAGCGATGCAGCTCCAGGCCGGTGGCCGTGTTCACGTAGTCGGGGGTAAGGGCGGTGCAGCGCTCGCAGTTCAGCAGCATCAGCGAGCTCCAGTTCTTCTTGGGATAGGCGCTCTGCACCTCGCCGAGGAACTTCACGGTCTCGCCCGGCACGTGCTCGTGCTGGACGCATTGCACGGCATAGGCCGCATCGCGCGCCTGCCACAGCTCGGCGATATCGCCGCGGCAGAGCATGTCGCAGTCCATGAAGATCGCCCAGCCGCCGTAGCTGCAGAGGTGAGGCACCAGGAAGCGGGTGAAGGAGAAGGCCGTGCTCTGCTTCGGATCCCGTTCCCTGCGGTACAGACCCTGGTTCTCCAGCTGGGGCGTGACCAGGGGCGTGATCGCCAGCGGCAGGCTGCTGTGCTGGTACAGGCTGTCGATCAGCACATTGGTGGCCGCCCGCTCGCGGGGGTCGTAGCCGATGAAGATCCGGATCGGTGCGGCGGAAGGTTCCATCGGCGTCAGGCGCTGCGGGCAATTTACGCGGGCCCCGTGCGGCCCCCGGCACCGTCGCCGCACCGGAGCCATTGTGTCAAAGGCAAGGAACAGCACCGTTACAGTGCGAGGGCATGAGCTTCCTGGCCGGCCTCAACGACGCCCAGCGCCGGGCGGTGGATCATCGCGACGGGCCCCTGCTCGTGGTGGCGGGCGCCGGCAGCGGCAAGACCCGCGCCCTCACCCATCGCATCGGCCACCTGATCGGCCACCACGGCGTCGATCCGAACGAGCTGCTGGCGGTCACCTTCACCAACAAGGCGGCCCGCGAGATGAAGGAGCGGCTGGAGCTGCTGCTGGCCCAGCGGCTGGCCCAGAGCCAGTTCGGCCAGCCCCTGGCCACCCTGTCCCCGCACGAGCAGAAGCAGCTGCGCAGCCGCATCTACCGCGAGGTGATCAAGGACCTCTGGATCGGCACCTTCCACGCCCTGTTCGCCCGCCTGCTGCGCTTCGACATCGACAAGCTGCGCGACCCGGAGGGCCTCAGCTGGACCCGCCAGTTCTCGATCTACGACGAGAGCGACGCCCAGACGCTGGTGAAGGAGATCGTGACCCAGGAGCTGGGCCTCGATCCCAAGCGCTTCGAGCCCAAAAAGGTGCGCTGGGCGATCAGCAACGCCAAGAACCAGGGCTGGCTGCCGGAGGAGATGGAGGCCAAGGCCGAGGGCCAGCGCGGACGCAAGGAGGCCGAGGCCTACCGGCTCTACCGCCGCGCCCTGGCGGCCAACAACGCCCTCGACTTCGACGACCTGCTGCTGCTGCCGGTGCAGCTGCTGCGCCAGAACGAGCAGATCCGCAGCTACTGGCACCGCCGCTTCCGCCACGTGCTGGTGGATGAGTATCAGGACACCAACCGCACCCAGTACGACCTGATCAAGCTGCTGGTGGCCGACGGCCGCGACCCGGCCGAGTTCGCCGACTGGCAGGGCCGCTCGGTGTTCGTGGTCGGCGACGCCGACCAGAGCATCTACAGCTTCCGGGCCGCCGACTTCCGCATCCTGATGGGCTTCCAGGACGACTTCGGCGACGGCGCGACCGACGAGGCCACCCGCACGATGGTGAAGCTGGAGGAGAACTACCGCTCCACCGCCACGATCCTGGCGGCGGCCAATGCGCTGATCGCCCACAACAGCGAGCGCATCGACAAGATCCTGCGCCCCACCCGCGGCGAAGGCGAGCCGATCACCCTCACCCGCTGCGACGACGAGATCGCCGAGGCCGAGGCGGTGGTGCACCGCATGCGCATGCTCGACGCGGCCCACCCCGACCTGCGCTGGGGCGACATGGCGGTGCTCTACCGCACCAACGCCCAGAGCCGGGCGATGGAGGAATCGCTGGTGCGCTGGGGCATTCCCTACCTCGTGGTGGGCGGCCTGCGCTTCTACGACCGGCGGGAGATCAAGGACATCCTGGCCTACCTGCGCCTGCTGGTGAATCCGGCCGACACCGTGAGCCTGCTGCGGGTGCTGAACGTGCCGCGGCGCGGCATCGGCAAGACCACGATCGAAAGGCTCACCGATGCCGCGGGCCAGCTGGGCCTGCCGCTGTGGGAGGTGGTGAGCGATGCCGAGGCGGTGCGCTCCCTGGGGGGTCGCTCGGCCAAGGGGCTGCTGCAGTTCTGTGAACTGATCAACGATCTGCAGCGTCGCGCCCAGGACGCCCCACCCTCGGAGCTGGTGCAGCGGGTGATGGAGCAGAGCGGCTACCTGGCGGAGCTGATCGCCGATGGCACCGACGAGTCGGAGGACCGGCGCCGCAACCTCAACGAACTGGTCAACGCCGCCCTGCAGTACCAGGAGGAGAACGAGGAGGGATCGCTGGAGGGCTTCCTCGCTTCCGCCGCCCTGGCCAGCGACGCCGATTCCAAGGACACGGAGTCCGACCGGGTGACGCTGATGACGCTCCATGCCAGCAAGGGGCTGGAGTTCCCGGTGGTGTTCCTGGTGGGGCTGGAGCAGGGCCTGTTCCCGAGCTACCGCTCCCTCGACGATCCGGCCGCCCTGGAGGAGGAGCGCCGCCTCTGCTACGTGGGCGTGACCCGGGCCAAGGAGCGCCTGTTCCTCTCCCACGCCAGCGAGCGGCGGCTGTGGGGGGGCATGCGCGAACCGGCGGTGCCCTCGGTGTTTCTGTCGGAGCTGCCCGCTGATCTGCTGCAGGGCGACGTGCCCGGAAGCGGCGGCGCCGCGATCCGCCGGGAGCAGCGCCTCGAGCGGCTCACCCGCGTCGACCGGGCGGAGAGCCGGCGGGTGCAGAGCGGTGGTGAGGGCGGCGTCCCCGCCAATGCGGTGCGCCGCCGTGCCGCCGCGCGCCCCTGGGCCGTGGGCGATCGGCTGCGCCACGCCGCCTTCGGCGAGGGCCACGTCACCCACCTGTTCGGCAGCGGCGAGAAGGTGTCGATCGCGGTGAAGTTCGAGGGCATGGGGCCCAAGATCCTCGATCCGCGGCTAGCGCCGATCGAACCGATCCCGGGCGGCAGCGCTTGAACGGTCCTCGGCAGGCTCCGGCGGTGCTGGTGCTCACCGGCGGCCTGATCCACCTGGTGCACCAGCTGGCGGTGGTGCGCGAGCTTCCCGAGCTGACCGCGGCACCGAGCGATGGGGAGCCGGCCCTGCCGCCACCGATCGGCGTGCTGATCACCGGGGTGCTGCGACGCGATCCGGTGGCCCTGACCGGGCTGCACGGGGCGATCGAGCGCTGGCTCGACCTGCTGCGCCTGCGGGATCCCGAGGCCTTCGGCGGCCTGCACCTGCTGCCCGACGAGAGCGCCGCCGCGGCCGAACGCTGGTCGATCGTCTGCCTCAACAACCAGTGGCTGCAGGGCCAGCGCAGCGTGATCGAGCGGCTCGACCTGCGCGACTGGGTGGTCTGCGGGGATGGCCTGGGGATCTACTACCGCTGCGCCCGTGAGCTGCGGGCCCTGCTGCCGAGCTTGCTGAACCGGCCGATCCCGGAACCCGGGCGGCGCGTGCGCTACGTGCTGAGCGGCCGCCAACCGCTCTGGCACCGCCCCCCCGTTCCCGCGCAGCTGCCGCCGGAACGGCGCCGGCTGGAACTGTTCGAGACCCTGGTGGCCAGCCAGGAGGTGGGCGCCGCGCCGGCCGTGCAGGCCTGCCTGGCGGCGGCCGAGGGTGCGCCGCCGGGGCGGCCCCTGTGGCTGTGCTCGGTGCCGAACCTGGCTCACCAGTTCCCCGACGGCCGCATCCCGATGGCGGTGCTCGAACCCTGGCGGCGGCAGCTGGAACGGCGCCACGGCTTCGATCCGGCCTGCGACCGCCTGGTGCTGATCGACCATCCCAAGGCGCCGCCCCAGGGCAGCTTCGGCCCCCGCCACGAACCCTGGCTGGCCGGCCCCCTGCGCATGCCGGTGGCGCTGGAGGTGCTGGTGGAGCTGCTGATCCGCAGCCGGAGCGGCCGACCGGTGGTGGTGGCCGGTCTCACCTCGGCGCTCTATGGCGTCCGCCGGCTCACCGGCGCCGAGGTGGTGTGGCTGGATCTGGCCCCGCTCTGGCGGGGCAATCCCCTCTACCGCCGCAGGCCCCTGGAGTTCCTGCACCGCTGGCTGCGGGTGGCGCGGATGGCGTGGATCACCCGCTCCGGTTAGGAGTCAGAAGCGCACCTGCCAGGGCCAGCGATCAGGGATGCAGAGGAATTCGTCGTTACGGCCGCAGAGCAGGGTGCCGGAGGGGAGCAGCCGTCCCTCCAGCCAGTACTGGAGCGTGATGTAGAGCGCCGGCAGCAGACACCACGTAGCCCGGTAACGCTGCAGCCAGGCAAGGTAGAGGATCAGCAGATAGAAGGCCACCGCGTCCGCCACCCGGCTGGTGATCTGGGGCAGCCAGAGGTGGGCGATCGACTGCTGCACCCCGATGTAGAGGAGGCCGAACAGCAGCAGCAGCAGGGTGAGGGGACAGCGCAAGAGTTGCAGAGGTGTCAGCCGTCGCTGCAGACAACCCAGCACCAAGCCGAAGAACAGGGCCCGCTGCAGCCGGCCCACGACGCTGCGCAGCGGATAGCGGTTGAAGTACTCGTCCTGGGCGTAGTCGACGAAGCGATCGAGAGCGATCGGGGCTACCAGCAGGAACAGGATCAGACAGGCCAGCAGCAGGCCCCAGATGGCCAGGCGGCCCCGGAAAGGGCCCGTGGCCGCTGCCGTCGACCCCGCTGGGGGGGATCCTCCCAGCCGGGCGGCCAGCTCCGGCAGCCGCAGCAGCAGGGGCGAGAGGCTCAGGGGGAGGTTGAGCACGAAGGTGTTGTGGGTGAGGGCGGAGAGTCCCACCCCCAGCCCCAGCCAGCGCCAGGGCAGCCGCACCAGCCGGGCCGTCTGCAGCAGCAGGGGCAGCAGCAGCAGGGTGGCCAGCGCCTGGCGGGTGTGGGCGTTCTGCAGGAAGCCGCGCAGGATCGGGCTGCAGGTGATCAGCAGGGCCCACCAGCCGGCCCAGGCCGGCACCCCCCAGGCCCGGGCCAGCAGCGCCGGGGCGGCCGCGAAACCGGTCGCCACCAGCCCCTGCACCGCCGCCATCCGGTAGGGCAGCAGCAGGATCAGAGGCCCGAGGAGCCGCCACAGAGGCTCGGGGGGCGCCCGTTCCGGCTCCCATTGCAGGTAGTGGGAGAAGCGGGTGGTGTCGCTGTTGCCCCAGCTGGCGAGGGTGAAGAACACGCACACCAGCGCCAGCAGCCCCGCCAGCGCTCCCCACCAGATCCTCTGTCGGCCCCGCACGGCGGCCCAATGGATCAGGATCGCCAGCAGACCCTCCGCCACGAACAGACTCACCAGCAGCGCCGGCGCCTGGGTGACCTGATCGATCCGGAAGGGGGCAGCGAGAGGGAAGGCCGGGAGGGTCATCCTGCGGGGGAGGCTGGGGGTGAGCAGGCTGGGAGTGGTGTCGGATGGGAGGCCGGGGCGCGCCGGATCGGCAGGGTCATGGGCCCCCACCCCAGCGGATCTGCCAGGGCCAGCGATCCGGCAGGCAGAAGAAGGAGTCGTTGCGGCCGCAACTCAGCGTGAGGCTCTCGGGGAGCCGCTCCAGCAGCCAGTAGTTGAGGGTGACCAGCAGGGTGGGCAGCACCGCCCAGCGGGCCCGGTGGTGTTCGAGCCAGGCCAGCCACACGATCAGCAGGAACAGGCCGGCGGTATCCGCCAGCCGGCTGGTGATCGAGGGCACCCACCCCTGGCGCAGCGATTCCTGCATCAGCAGGAGCAGCAGAAAGAAACCGGCCAGCTGCCGGGAGTGGCCGCATCCCAGAAGCTGCCGCCAGCCGAGCCGCCGTTGCCAGCACACCATGGCAGCGCCGACGACCATCGCCAGCTCCAGCCGGGCCATCGGCAGGGTGAGGGCATAGCTGTTGAAGAAGCTTTCCTGCAGGGCGTAGGTCTGAAACTTCATCCAGGCCATCGGCGCGGCGAGTACCAGCAGGCAGGCCAGGCCGATCACCAGGGCCCCGATCCCGATCCGCCTTCGCACCTTCGGCGGTTGCCCTGCCGGTTCCCTTGGCCTCGCCTCAGCCCCGGGTCCCGCCAGAAGCCGGGGCATCACCGCCAGGACCAGCGTGGGGACGAAGGTGGTGTGGATGCCGGCCGCAACAATCGCGGCGGCGGCCGCCCACCCCCACCGCACCGGGGCCAGGCGACCGGCCCAGAGCAGCAGGGGCACCAGCAGCAGCGTCATCAGGGCCTGCCGGCTGACTCCGTTCTGGAGAAAGGTGCGCAGCAGCGGACTGAACACCACCAGCAGGGCCCACCAGCCTGCCCAGGCGCGGGCCTCCCAGCGCCGGGCGAGCAGGATCGGCAGCAGGGCGTAGGCCCCGGCCACCAGCCCGTGGACCAGGGCCATCCGGTAGGGCAGGGCCGGGATCATCGGCCCGACCAGCCACCAGAACAGTTCCCCGCGGGTGCCGCCACCGCGGTCGAGGGCGAAGAAGTGGCTGAGCTTGGTGACGTCGCTGGTGCCCCAGGAGCCGAGACCGAACAGCACGGTCACGAGCAGCGGCACCAGGATCGCCCCCGCAGCCCAGACGCGCCGGCGGCCGTCCTGGGCCGCCAGGGTCATCACCACCGCCGTCGCCAGCAGGGCCAGGGTCAGCAGCGTCACCCCCAGGGGCGCCGCAGTCACCTGGTCGATCCGGTAAGGGGCGCGCGTGGGGAAGGGCAGCATCGCCGGCGTCAGGACGTCGGATCCGGAGGGTCCCGCAGCAGGTGTCGTAAGGCAGCCCCCTCGCGCACGCGCTCGAAGCCCCAGTAGGGATCGAGCAGCTCACGCACGGCGGCGGCGGAGTATCCCTGGGGCAGGGCCAGGGCCTGCTGCAGGGCGGCGCTGAGCCGCTGCCGTTCCGACCATTCGGCGGCCTCCTCCTGCGCCTTGTCGCCCGCCAGGGCCGAGAGGTCCTGCTCCGCCTGCACCGCGATCCAGTGCGGCCGCAGGCCGAGGGCGACGCCATAGCCGAGGTGGGTGCCGAAGGCATTGCTGGCCAGGCCGTCGCTCAGTTCCACCAGGGTGCGCATGGCGTCGAGGAACCAGGGATTGGAGCGATGGCCGTTGCAGGCCACGATCCACTCCGGCGGCAGCTCCGTGAGCTCCGGATCCTTCCAGTGCCGCAGCCAGATCACGCTGCGGTAGCCGCCCGCCCGTGCGGCCTCCGCCACCGCCTCGATGCAGGCGCGCGCGTCCATGCGCCGCTCCACCTGGTCCCAGCTGTGGGCCAGCACCACCAGCAGGGTCTGCCCCAGCCGCTCCCGCAGCCGTTGGATCTCCGCCGCCTCGAGCACGGGCCGCGCATAGGCGATCCAGGGGCCGATCGGCACCGCCGGCAGGCCGAAGCGTTCCTCCAGCCAGGCGGCCCGCCGTTCGCCCATGCACAGATAGCCCCGGGTCCAGGGGCGGGGGCTCTCGAAGGTGGCGGTGCGGCTCACCTTGAGCCCATGCTCCAGCAGCCACGGCAGCGGCGGGCCGATCAGGGGCAGGCCGGCGTGGCGCTTGAGCTGCACATCGTGGCCGTAGTGGTGGGAGGAGTTCTCCAGCTCGCGATGCGCCGGGCTGAAGAACGGCTTGCGACCGGCCGAGGGATGGAAGGCGCCCCGGTCCCAGAGGTCGGCGCACACCTGCGGCGCCAGGGGCCGGGCGGCGAAGGCCTGGTGCACCAGGCCCCTGTAGGCCGCCAGCCCCTGCCACTGGTCGCTGTCGGCCCGGGCCGCCCAGGTGAGGGGCGTCAGCGGCAGCGGGCCCAGACGACCCTCCCGCAGGGCCCGGTGCAGGCGGATCCGCAGGCGGTCGCGAAACGTGTGGAGGGGATCAGTCATTGCGATCCCGCCAGCCGGCCTCCGCAAGGTCGCTCCAGGCGCCACGGGCCCGCAGGATCTCCTCGGCCAGGCGCCGCACCGCCCCGTCGCCGCCGTCGCGATCGAGCACCCAGTCGGCCCGATGGCGCAGCGGCGCCACCGCATCGGCGGTGCACAGCAGCAGCCCGATCGCCGGACGCACCGCCAGATCGTTGAGGTCGTCGCCCACGAAGGCACTCTCGGATCGCTGCACCCCCAGCAGCTCCTGCAGATCGCGCAGGGCGGCGGGCTTGTCCTTCACGCCGGTGAGCACATGGCGGATGCCCAGATAGCGGGCCCGCTGTTCGGTGGCCCCGCTCTTGCCGCCGCTCAGCCAGGCCACCTCCAGTCCGGCCTGCTGGAGGAGGCGGATGCCGAGGCCGTCGCGCACGTCGAAGCGCTTCAGCACCTCTCCGGATTCGGTGGTCCAGAGGCCGCCGTCGGTGAGCACCCCGTCCACGTCGAGCACCAGCAGGCGCAGCCCCCCCAGCTGGGCTCGGCAGCGGGCCCGGCCGCGGCGATGGCGCCAGCGTCGGTGGAGCGTTCGCAGCACGGGATCTTCAGAGGGTGCTCACGGCTGCGCCCCCGGCCAGGGGGGCGCGGATCGCCATGAGCTGCTCGAGCAGGGGTTCGAGCCGATGCAGCGGCACCATGTTGGGGCCGTCGCTGAGGGCGTTCTCGGGATCGGGATGCACCTCCATGAACAGGCCGTCCACGCCCACCGCCACGGCGGCGCGGGCGAGGGGGGCGACGAACTCACGCTGGCCGCCGCTGGAGGTGCCCCTCCCCCCCGGTTGCTGCACCGAATGGGTGGCATCGAAGATCACCGGGCAGCCCAGATCGTGCAGCTGGGGCAGGCTGCGGTAGTCGACCACCAGCGTGTTGTAGCCGAAGCTGTTGCCCCGCTCGGTGAGCAGAACTTCGCCGGCGCCGGCATCACGCAGCTTGGTCACCACCTGGGCCATGTCCCAGGGGGCGAGAAACTGCCCCTTCTTCACGTTGATCGCCTTGTCGGTGCCGCGGGTGGCCTCAGCGGCGGCCAGCAGCAGATCGCTCTGGCGGCAGAGGAAGGCGGGGATCTGCAGCACGTCCACCACCTCGGCCACCGGCGCGGCCTGCTGGCTCTCGTGGATGTCGGTGAGCACGCGCAGGCCGAAGCGCCGCTTCACCTCGGCGAGCACCTCGAGGCCGGCATTGACCCCCGGGCCGCGGAAGGAGCGGCCGGAACTGCGATTGGCCTTGTCGAAGCTGGCCTTGAAGATGTAATCGATGCCCAGCCGATCAGTGATCGCCTTCACCTGCTCGGCGATCGAGAACACAAGGTCTTCGCTCTCGATCACACAGGGGCCTGCAATCAGCGTGAAGGGCATGGGCTCAGCACTGGTGGCATCATCTGCAGATCCTAGGGCTCTGCTGGTTCAGCTCACCAGCCGGCGCTCGAGCGAGGCCAGGTCGCGGAAGCTTTCGGAGCGCTGCTGCAGTTCCTCGAAGCTTCCCCAGGCCTTGATGCGGCCCTGCTCGAATTCGTAAATGCGATCACAACGCATCACCGTGGAGAGGCGGTGGGCGATCACCACGGTGGTGCAGCGCCGGCCGATCACTTCGAGGGACTGAATGATCTCATTTTCGGTGCGATTATCGAGAGCGCTGGTGGCTTCATCCAGCAGCAGGAACTGCGAGCCGCGATAGAAGGAACGCGCCAGGGCCAGGCGCTGGCGCTGGCCGCCTGAGAGCTGCAGGCCGTTCTCCCCGATCGGGGTGTGCAGGCCGTAGGGGAGCTCCGCCACGAATTCAGCGAGCTGCGCCGCCTCCAGGGCCGTCCAGACGGCATCCTGATCCACCTCCTCCTCGTCCTTGCCGAAGGCCACGTTCTCGAGCACGCTCGCATCGAGCAGATTGATGAACTGCGGCACCTGGGAGCAGCACGCCTGCCAGGCGGGCAGATCCTGATCGGACACCGGGATACCGTCGAGGGTGAGATGGCCCCTGCCGGGTTCGAGCAGGGCCAGCAGCAGCTGGGCCGTGGTGGTCTTGCCGCTGCCGGTGGTGCCCACAAAGGCCACCCGGGAGCCGATCGGGATGGTGAGATCGATCCCCTTGAGCACCCAGTCGGCGGATCCGGGATAGGCGTACCAGACGTCGCGCAGACCGATCGAGCGACTGGGGAAGACGCCCTGGGGACTGGGGACGCCGGGATCGCCCAGCACCGGCCGACCGGTGGGCAGGCGCAGGTAGTCGAGGGTGGTGTCGATCACCGGCAGCCCTCCCCGCAGCTGGTTCATCGAGGCGAAGAAGTCCTGCAGGGGCGGCGTGAGCCGCAGGGCCGCCACGGCGAGGGAGGCCAGGAAGGGCAGGATGCTGCGGATGTCGGAGCGGTCGCCGCTGAGCAGGGGCGGCACGGCACCGACGGCGAAGATCAGGGTGATCCCCAGCGGCTCGATCAGCACCCGGGGGATCGTGGGCAGGAGCTCGGTGACCCAGGTGTGGCTCTTGGCCCGCTCGCCGGTGCGCACGAAGGCCTTGCGGAAATGGTCTTCGGAGGCGGTGAGCTTGATGTCGCGGATCGAGCCGAGGGATTCCAGCAGGATGTGGGCCGTGCGGGATTCCAGCCGCAGCTTCTGCTTGGAGGCATGGCGCAGGTAGGGGGTGATCAGCTGGGAGATCAGCAGATAGGCACCCACGAGCGCTGAGATCAGCAGCACGGCCGACCAGCGCCCGATCACCAGGATGCCGATGGAGAGCAGGGCGATCGAGAAAATGCTGCCCACCATCTTGAGCAGCGGATTGACAACGGAATTGGAGGTTTTCTTGATATGACTGAGCACCATCGTTGACAACTTGGCGGTGCTTTTCGTCAGGTGATACTCATAGCCCTGCGCCAGAACATTGGCGTGGATCATGTTGGAGAGATCGATCCACACCCGTGCCGTCAGGCGTTGCTGCAAAAATTGCAGGCCGAACTTCACGAAGGAAGCCAGCCAGGAAAGGATCACGAAGATCAGGATCAGCCACAGGCTCTGATCAACCGCATCCCCGCCGAACACCTTCACCCCCGGCAGCCGGTCCTCGAGGTCGGAGCCCACCAGTGAGCCCATCAGCCGGGCGATCACCGCCACCGAGGCCAGATCGATGATGCCGGGAATCACCGAGAAGGCCACCACCCGGCGCAGCTGCCGCAGCCGTTCCGGCGGCAGATAGGCCATCAGGGCCCTCAGCTGGCGGGCGGTGCGGCTCCTGGCGAAAATCCTGGAGAGGGGCCTTAGGCGTAATGGTCTTGAACCCATGGATCAACGCTATGGGAAACCCCTCCCGCATCACCCCCGCGCCAGCCAGCGCCTGAGCCGCCCCCGCAGCTGAGCGGCGCGCACCCGCCAGCGCGCCGGGGTGCGCAGGGCCGGCTCACCGGCGAGCCTCAGCCGCCAGTGCGCGTCGATCGCCTCGAGCGCGTCGCGCCAGCGCTCCAGCAGCACCGGTTCGGAACAGGCGTCCAGCAGGGAGGTCAGGCGGTCCGCCGGGGGCAGCCAGGCCGTCGGCCGGGCCACGGCGGCGCGGATCCGCTCCAGATCGCCGGCCAGGGTGCCGCAGCCGATCTGGTGGCCCACCAGGCCCGGGTCGAGGCTGTCGGCCAGGGCGTGGTTGAAGCTGCTGAACACCACGCAGCCGCAGGCCAGGGCCTCGAGCGGCGGCAGCCCGAAGCCCTCGCTCACACCGCGGCCGCGCCAGTAATCGGCGGAGTCGTACAGCACCACCGCGGCGCTGTTGAACAGATCCACCAGATCGTCGACCCAGCCGCTCTGCACCTCCACCCGCAGTCCGGCCCGGCGCAGTTCCGGCACCAGCTGATCCAGAACGTAGGCACTGGTCTTGCGCAGCTGCACCAGCACATCGATGGGGCGGCGAGGGGCCGGAGCACCTTCGCCCCAGCCGCGGGCTCCCCGCTCCAGCCACATCGGCTCCAGGGCGTTCGGCACCAGGAAAAGGGGATGGCGTGGGGCGCGATCGCCCCAGTAGCCGAGTGTGTTGCGGCTCACCGCCAGCACGGGCACCCCGGGGGGAAGGTCGAAGCCATAGCCGCTGCTGTGGGCGTGATAGGCCACGGGCCGACCGCGCAACCGGCGCAGCAGCCGCGGCACATCAAAGCCCCAGCTCACCACCCACAGGGCCACCCCCGGGGCGGGCTCGCGGCGCAGCAGATCGTCCAGGAAAGGGGTGCCCGGCTCCCGCTGCCGGTAGGTGACCACCTCGGTGGGCCGCAGCTGAGCGACCAGCCGGGCGGTCTGCAGCTCCACCAGCAGACCGCCGCCGCGGAACCTGCTGCCGGTGCCTGGAACCAGGAAGCGGATGGGGTTCAGACCGGGAACGCTCAGGCCGCCACCGCCTCGGTGCTGCCCGCCCGCTGGCGACGGGTGAGGAAGCCGAAGAGCACCTTGCCGATGGCGGCGATCAGGTTGCCCTCCAGCTCCTGGAACATCTTCATGTTGCAGTGGAAGGCCTGGTTGGCCTCCTCCACGATGCGATCGGCCGTGGCCTGATCGATCGGCAGGGCATCCAGGGTGGCGCGGTAGTTGGCCTTGAAGCCCTTCTCATCGGGAATGGCGTCGAACTCGTAGAAGCGCAGGCCATCGTGTTCGCCCAGGTTCATGGCCTTCTGGGCGATGTTCTTGAGGATCTGGCCGCCGGAGAGATCGCCGATGTAGCGGGTGTAGTGGTGACCCACCAGCAGCTCGGGCGATTCCTTCGCCACCTGGCGGATGCGGGCCACGTAGGCCTGGGCACCGGGCGTGGCGGTGGCCTTCTGGCGCCAGTCGGAGCCGAAGTAGAAGGCCAGATCCTGCTCGAGCGATTCGCGGCGGTTGAGCTCGGGGAAGGCGATCGGACCCACCACGGGATGATCGGCGAGGCGGCCGATCTCCTCCTCCATGGCGCTGTAGACGTGCCAGAGGTCGGCCACCAGGGTGCGGTAGCTGGCCTTGTCGACCACTCCCTTGAGGAAGCAGCTCACGAAGCCGGTGTTCTCGGCCATGGTGTGGGCTTTCTTGGTTCCCTCACGGAGCTGGGAAGCCAGGGCGACGGGCATCGGTCCTCGGACGACACGGGCAAGGGAGCCACCGTAAGAGGGGCGCCGCGGCGGCAGACGCCAAGGTTGCGAAGGATTACGTGGGCGGATCGCAGCACGGGCGCCCCAGGCCGCGCCCTCACGCCGCCTCCTCGTCCGCAGCCCCGGCCGCCTGCCCGTCGAACAGGGCGAACAGATCCCGGCAGACCTGGCGCAGGCTGTCGCCCACCTCCGGCTGCGGCAGATGGCTGCCCGAGAGCCGCCAGTCGCCCACGGTGGCCAGGCGCCAGCGCTCGGATTCGTAGGTGAGCCCGCGGATCGTGACCCCCAGCAGGCGCGGGCGGCGGTCGCCGGCGGCCGCCGGTCGCTCGAGGCGCAGCTGCACCAGCAGGGAGCGGCACTGCAGCCGTGGGCTCCAGCCGGGGAAGTGGAAGGAGAGATCGAGCGATTCGCGCTCCTGGAAGGCGCGAGTCTGGGGATCGTCGCGCCAGGGGGTGAGGTTGGCCCGGGCTGCCGGGAAGCGGGAACGGAACAGGGTGACCACCGAGGCGATGGCCTGGGCGAGATCCAGGGACTGGGCCTGCTCTGCTGCATTCATGGCACCCATCCTGAGGCGAAATCGCCGGATTCGCCGTCACGATCGCTGCCATCACCGGCGGAGGCCCGCCAGGGCCGCTTAACCACATCAGGGGCCTGACGGACGATCACGGCAAACCTTTGCCGCGCAGCGCGCGCCATAGGCTCAGCCACGCGCCCGCCGCACCGTTCCGCGTTCCCGCCATGGCCACCTACGAGAAGCTCACCCCCCCCAGCAGCGGCACGGCCATCCGCTTCGAGAACGGCCAGCCGGTCGTGCCCCACGACCCGATCATCCCCTTCATCCGCGGCGACGGCACGGGCGTGGACATCTGGCCCGCCACCCAGCGGGTGCTGGATGCGGCGGTGGCGAAGGCCTACGGCGGCGAGCGCCGGATCGAGTGGTTCAAGGTGTATGCGGGCGATGAAGCCTGCGAGCTGTACGGCACCTATCAGTACCTGCCCCAGGACACCCTCACGGCGATCGAGCAGTACGGGGTGGCCATCAAGGGCCCCCTCACCACGCCGATCGGCGGCGGCATCCGCTCCCTGAACGTGGCCCTGCGCCAGATCTTCGATCTCTACTGCTGCGTGCGCCCGTGCCGCTACTACGAGGGCACCCCGAGCCCCCACAAGCGCCCGCAGGATCTCGATGTGATCGTCTACCGGGAGAACACCGAAGACATCTATATGGGGATCGAATGGGAGGCCAGCGATCCGGTGGGCATCGAACTGCGCCGCCATCTCAACGAGGTGGTGATCCCGGCCAACGGCAAGCTCGGCAACCGCCAGATCCCGGAGGGCTCGGGCATCGGCATCAAGCCGGTGAGCAAGCACGGCAGCCAGCGCCACATCCGCAAGGCGATCCAGCACGCCCTGCGGCTCGAGGGCGGCAAGCGCCACGTGACCCTGGTGCACAAGGGGAACATCATGAAGTTCACCGAGGGCGCCTTCCGCGACTGGGGCTATGAACTGGCCACCAGCGAATTCCGCGACGTGTGCGTCACCGAGCGGGAGAGCTGGATTCTCGACAACGTGGCCCGCAACCCGGGGCTGAGCATCGAGGCCAACGCCCGCATGATCGATCCCGGCTACGACGCCCTCACCCCCGAGAAGCAGGCCGCGGTCTGCAACGAGGTGCGCGGGGTGCTGGACGCGATCGGCACCAGCCACGGCGAGGGCCGCTGGAAGCAGATGGTGATGGTCGACGACCGGATCGCCGACAGCATCTTCCAGCAGATCCAGACGCGGCCCCAGGAGTATTCGATCCTGGCCACCCTCAACCTCAACGGCGACTACATCTCCGATGCCGCCGCCGCCGTGGTGGGCGGTCTGGGCATGGCGCCGGGCGCCAACATCGGCGACAACGCCGCCATCTTCGAGGCCACCCACGGCACCGCTCCCAAGCACGCCGGCCTCGATCGCATCAACCCCGGCTCGGTGATCCTGAGCGGCGTGATGATGCTGGAGTTCATGGGCTGGCAGGAAGCGGCCGACCTGATCACCGCCGGCCTGAGCGCCGCCATCGCCAACGGGGAGGTCACCTACGACCTGGCCCGGCTGATGGAGCCCCCCGTGGAGCCGGTGAGCTGCAGCGGCTTCGCCGAGGCGGTGGTCCGCCACTTCGGCGGCTGAGCCGGCCCAGCGGCCGGCCTGGCTGGATCACAGCGATCACTGCTGCGGTGGAATGACCTGTTACTACCCACTCCCGGGTCTCTCCCAGGGGATCGGCTCCAGCCTTACCTACAGCGTGTTCACGCTCAACGAAGCCACCGGCGCCCTGCGGGCTCCCCAGCGCCATCGTCTGGATCTCGCCCTGTATCGCAGGCCTGAGGGTGCCACCCCCTGGCTCCTTGTCGACCGGCTCTCGCCCGACGCCTGCGGTGACATCGTTGCCCGCTCCGAGGACTACAGCCTCGGGCCCGGTGATCTGCTGGTGGCGGTGCCTGTATCCCAGGAGGCCCGGAGCGAGCCGCAAGCGGCTCTCTTGCCCCTGCCGGCCAGCAAGCGGGTGGATCGTGCCCCCGTGGCCGAGCGTTGCAGCCTTGCCTTCCACTGGCGAGGCATCAACAGCTCGTATCAGGGGGAGTTCCCGCTGCGCATGGCGGAGCTGTCCCGCGGCACGATGGTGAGCTTCGATCCGTTGCTGCACGCTTCTGTTCCAGGGGCGCTCACGCTGGTCTGTCTGGTCAACATCAGTCGCCGCGATGATCCGACGCCACTGCGTCTGGAGGTCTTCGAGGCCCACAGCCGCCGGCTGCTGCGAGAGGTGTCCTGGCGGCGCAACGGCTGCGCTCTGCTCGCGTTGCCCGATGGGTTGGAGCCTGATGGGGAACTCGTCTTCCGGAGCACCGATGCCGTGGGCATCCCGATCTTCATCACGATCTCCGGCGCCGATGGCCCGGCCTCGATGAGCGTCGAGCACACGCACCCACCGACCGAGCTGTTCTGGGAGCAGGACCGGATCGCCGGCAGCCGTGCCCTCAAGACCACCTGGCTGGGAGCGAGCCTGCAATGTCCGTGATCAAACCCCTGCGCAGCACGCTCGGCCGCATTGTCCATCGCCGCAGCCTGCCCTACACGAGCCTGCCTCTGCGTCCCGGCGACGCTTCCTTCTCCGACCAGTTTCTCTATCGCGGCGATCTGGCGGGCCATCGCTTCGTGGCCGAGAACACCCTCGCCCTGCTCAGTGGAGAAGCGGTGCCGGTCACGCACAGGCTGAGCTTCTTCGATGTGGAAGGGCAGTTCCTCGGCCACCAGGACACCCCCAGCAGTCGCCTGTTCACGGCCATCGATGTCGCCGATCCCGGTGCTGAGCTGGCAAGCTACATCCACACCAGCCACTACGGGCCCGACATCCTGCGCGCCTTCTGCGCTGCCCATCCCACTGCGGCGAATCTCCGGCGTCTGCATCGCGGCTATGCCCTCTATCGCCGCAGTGGGCGCTCCGTGTATGCCGCCGTGCACGGAAACGTCGGCGGCATCCGGCTGGCCGGATGGGGGGCCGCCGGCCGGACACGCCATCTGGCAAGGCGGAGGGGCTGGTTTCTCTACACGCCCCAGATCCGCTTCGCCGCCGATCAGAAGGTGTCGCTCTACCTGCTCAACCCCTGTCGGCAGCGCGAGCGGATCACCGTGATGCAGGCAACGCCCTCGGGACAGGCCCTCAGCCGATCGGAGCTGCCGGTCCTGTCGCGGTTGTCCGTGCCGGGCCGTGGACTGCGCTGCTGCCGCCTTGAGGGCATCAGTGGCTACGTCACGCTTCGGTCACGGCTGCCGATGTGCCGGCCGCTGATCTTCATCGAAGCCGACGGGCACCCTGATCACTTCGACGTCTTTCACACCTGAATCCGGCTTCGCTCCTGCGCGGCGCCTGCGGGCGGCGACCGGCTCGTCGCCACGCCACAATGCCAGGGAACGCAAGGCCCCATGAGACCGGCGACCGGCAGTCTCCCCGCCCAACCCGCCGCCAGCTCGACGGCCCAGCACGCCCTGGTCCCCGCCGGCATCACCGATCCGTGCGTGCACTGCGGCTTCTGCCTGCCCACCTGCGCCAGCTACCGGGTGCTGGCCACGGAGATGGATTCGCCCCGGGGCCGCATCCACGCCCTCAAGGCCATCGAGGCCGGCGAACTGGAACTCGACGCCACGGTGGCGAGCCATTTCGACAGCTGCCTGGGCTGCTTCGCCTGCGTCAGCGCCTGCCCCTCCGGCGTCCGCTACGACCAGCTGATCGAGGCGGCCCGGCCCCAGCTGAACGCCCCCGAGCTGCGCAGCCCGTTCCAGCGCGCCGTCCGCCGCGCCCTGTTCGCCCTGCTGCCCTACCCCAGCCGGCTGCGGGCGGTGCTGGCGCCGCTGCGGGGCTACGCCGGCACCCCCTTGCAGGCCCTGGCCCGGCGCACCGGGCTCACCCGCCTGCTCGGGCCGCAGATCGAGGCGATGGAGCGCCTGCTGCCGCCCCTGGCCCCGGAAGCCTTCCACGACGACCTGCCCGTGGTGCTGCCGGCACGGGGCGAACGCCGCCAGCGGGTGGGGCTGGTGCTGGGCTGCGTGCAGCGCCTGTTCGATCCGGCCGTGAACGCCGCGGCCCTGGAGGTGCTGAGCGCCAACGGCATCGAGGTGGTGATCCCGCCGGAGCAGGGCTGCTGCGGCGCCGTCACCCATCACCAGGGGGAACTGGAGCACACCCGGACCCTGGCCCGCGATCTGATCGCCCGCTTCGAGGCGGTGATCGGCCCGGGCCGGCCGGCGGGGCCGGAGCCCCTCGACGCCGTGCTGGTGGCCGCCTCCGGCTGCGGCCACACCCTCAAGCACTACGGATCGATCCTCGAGGAGGAGTCGGGGGGGACCTTCGCCGCCCAGGTGGCCGACATCCAGGAGTACCTCGATCGCGTGGGCCTGAGCGAGAGCTTCGCCGCCTCGCTCAGGCCGCTGCGCCACGCCGACGGCCAGCCGGCCACGGCCGAGCGGCCGTTGGAGCTGGCCTACCACGACGCCTGCCACATGCTCCATGGCCAGGGCCTCAGGGAGCCGCCCCGCTCCCTGCTGCGCCGGATTCCCCACGTGCGCCTGCGGGAGGCCACCGAAGCCGGGGTGTGCTGCGGCAGCGCCGGCATCTACAACCTGGTCCAGCCCGAGGAGGCCGCCGAACTGGGACGGATCAAGGCCGCCGATCTGGCCGGCACCGGTGCGGCCATCGCCGTGAGCACCAACATCGGCTGCAGCCTGCAGATCCGCCGCCATCTCCAGGAGAGCGGCCGCCGGCTGCCGGTGCTGCATCCGGTGCAGCTGCTGGCCCGCAGTGCGGCCGGTGACTGAATGTGCCCACCGCGACGGAGCGGGGCCGATACCATCACAGCCACTCCCGCTCCTCCCACTCCATGCAGGTCCCGTCCGGCGATGGCACGGCCGCCGGCCCCGGCGGCGACCTGCTCCACGATCCGGCCTTCCAGCAGCTGATCCGCTGGCGACTCGAAGGCACGGAGTGGCTCAAGAACGTGGTGATCGTGGGCAGCGCCCCCAGTGCGCCCCGGCTCGATGAGCACCTGGGCGACGACACGATCGTGGTGGCGCTCAACAACGCCCACCGGGCGGTGTCGCGCCTGGATTTCTGCCTCTACAGCGACGACCTGCCCGCGGCGGACAAGCCGGCCCGCTGCGCGGTGATCGGCCGCTCCAGCCCCCACTACGGCCCAGCCCAGCAGCGGTTCGGCGGCGTGCTCCACGGCGGCGGCACCATGGCCTTCAACGCCGCCTACTGGGTGCTGGCGAACTTCCCCTTCGCCCAGCTCTCCTTCTTCGCCTGCGACATGGTGTACGAAGGGGAGCGCAGCCACTTCTACGGCAAGGGCCAGCCCGATCCCCTTCGCCGCGACGTCACCCTGCAGAACCTGGAAGCCAAGTCGCTGCGGCTGTTCTGGATGGGTCTCGAGCAGCAGGTGCTGGTGCTGAACGCCTCGGTCGAGGCCCGCTCGCGGCTGCGCCTGCCGCGGCTGGGTTCGGGGCTGCCCCTGTCGCAGCTGCTGATCGACGATCGCCTTGAAGCGATGGGCGCGCTGCGGGAGCGGCTGCGCCCCCTCGCCGAACGGGCCCTGGAACAGGAGGCCCTGGCCCCCTGCGATGGCCTGCGCCACGACTACTGGCGCCTGGAGGAGGATCCGGCGGTGTGGCGGCACGTGCACGCCTGCGACGAGCTGTGGATGGGCCTCGATCCGGAGATCCAGACCTTCGGCGCCCGACTGGCCGAACGGTTCGAGACGCCGCTTGCGGCAGCCGCCCGCCGCTGAGCGCCGGGCCCGCCATCAGCCCGGTCCGCCCCGCTCCATCCAGGCCCAGGCCTGCCGGAGGGTGTCGGCCTCGCCCAGGTTCCCCGGGAAGGTGAGCACCGGCAGCCCGGCCCCCCCCGCCACGGCGCCCCCCTCCACGGGCGCCAGCACCAGGGACAGCCCCGGCAGCAGCTGCCCCTGCAGGTCCACCCGATCGAGGCCCAGGCCATCGGCCAGCAGGGTGTGGGTGGTGATGCCCCCCTTGCTGATCAGGTAGCCCAGGTCGGGAGCAAGGGCGGCCCCGAGCCGGGCCATCAGCCCCGCCAGGGCCAGGCCCAGGGCGCGGCGCTCGGCGGCATGGCGGCAGCGCAGCTCCCCCCGGCTGGTGAACAGCACCGGCGTGCGGCCTTCGGCGAGCACCGCCTGCAGCTGCTGCCGCCAGTCCGCCTCCAGCGAGGCCAGCATCCGCTCGGGCAGGGGACCCTCCAGCACCCGGTGCAGCCGCGCCACCGGCAGCTCGATGCCCCGGCAGAGCGGCTCCGCCAGCAGCCGCTCCAGCTGGGCATCGGCCAGGGGCACGTGGGAGCCCACCAGCACCAGCCCGGGCAGGGGGCAGCCGTCGGCGGACTGGCGCCGCAGGCCGGCCAGGCCGGCGGCATCCAACGGCTGGGGGGGCAGGGCCGCCAGGGCGGCCGGCAGACCGGCCGCGCTCTGGGCCAGGAAACGGCGGGGACGGCGGCCGGCGGAGGCCTCGCTGTCGCCGGAGGTGGCGGAGAGATCCCGCAGGGCGGCGGCCAGGGCGGCCAGGTGCTCCGGCCGCTCGGCGTCCACCGCCACCAGCTGCTGGTTCGCAGGAGCCGCCAGGCGCTGCCGCAGCCGCGCCGGATCGCCCTCCAGGTCCGCCAGGCCCAGCAGCTGCACGCCGGCCGCGCTGAGGCGACCGCCGCTGCGCTCCTCCACCCAGTCGGGCAGGTAGCTGGTGTTGTAGCCGAACAGTCCGTCGCGGGCGAAGTCGCTCTGATGCACCGGTTGGCCATGGAGCCGGTGCACACCCTCCACCGTGGTGCGGCCGCCCTCCAGGAAGGCGGGCACGAGCAGGGTGGCATCGAAGGGCCCCAGGGCCGCCGCCAGCTCCTCCACCTCCAGGGGGAAGTGGCCCCGCAGGGTGGAATCCCCCCGGCTCACCAGCAGCCAGCCATCGAGAAGGCCGCCCTCCCGGGCCCGTGCCAGGGCAGCGCCCAGCGCCGCCGCCAGCTCCCGCATCCGTGCCCGGGCCTCGGCGGGGCCGAGGGCCCGGGTGTTGGCCAGCAGGAACAGCAGGGGGGATGGATGCGCGAGGCCCGCATCCAGGGTGGCCGGGTCCCAGCGCAGCAGCAGGGGGCAGCCGTGCACCGTCTGGGAGCCGGTGGGGTCATCGTCGATCACGACGATCTTCAAGGGCAGGAGAAGCGCCGCACCCCCCATGGTGAGCCAGCGGGCGGGGGCAGGTAGCTTGGTGCCGATTTTTTCTCCCCAGCGATGAGCACTTCGTCGGCAGCACGATCCCTGCGGGTCATGCCGATGGGCGACTCCATCACCGCCGGCGATCAGGTTCCAGGCGGCTACCGGGCTCCCCTCCGCGACCGGATCACCGGCCAGGGCTGGAGCGTGGATTTCGTCGGCAGCCAGCGCCAGCCGGGGGACACCTCCTCTGACCAGGACCACTGGGGCCGGCCCGGCTGGGGCATCACCGACACCGACGCCGTGATCGATGGTCGCCGCTACGTGTCGCTCCAGGCCAACGAGGGGCCCCAGGGAGCCCGGCGACCCGGCCTGTGGGCCGACCTGGAGGCGGCCATCTCCCCGCGCTACTTCTCCACTTCGCCCGGGGTCGACAATCTGTTGCTGCTGATGATGGGCACCAACGACGTGCTGCACCAGGTGGTGGAGCGGCGCGATGGTGCCCGGCCCGCCGGCGATCGCGGCAACAACGGCAGGGGCGAACAGCAGAACCGCATCGGCGAGGCCACGATCGACCGGCTGAAGGCCTTTCTGAACCGGGTCGACCGGTTGGCTGGGCGCGCGGAACTGAAACTGAAGGTGGTGCTGGGAACCATCCCGAGGTTCAACAACTACTGGAACGCCAGCCGGTTGAAGGATCCGATCAGTTCCGTGATGCAGCAGGAGGCTGTGGAGGTGAATCAATGGATCCGTGAGCGCTCCGGCGCTATGGCCCTGCGCAACATCACGATCACGCCGGTTGACCAGCGGGCGGCGGTGGGGAGCTCCCTGATCGATGGCCTCCATCCCGATGCCACTGGCTACCGCAGGATGGCCGACACCTGGTGGGAGGGCATCCAGGACGCCCTCGCCTGAAGTCTCGCCCCTAGCGTTCCCTGGTGATCGTCTCCCCTCCCCCGATCTCCCCCTCCATCTCCGGGATGCTGAGCCCCGGCCGTGAGGAGCTGGCCCAGGTGGTGCGCGCCCTGCACGAGGAGGGAACCCCCTGGCTGCCGGCCGGCCGCGCCAGCCGACTGGACTGGGGCCCGCGGCTGAGCAAGCCCCACCGGGTGCTGAGCGTGGCCGCGCTGGATCGGATCCTCGAGCACAACCCCGGCGACTTCACGATCACCGTGGAGGCCGGGGCCTCCCTGGAGGCGGTGCAGGCGGCCCTGGCCGCCGAGGGCCAGTGGCTGGCGCTCGATTCCCCCTGGGGCGACGGGCCCCTCGGAGCGGGCAGCATCGGCGGCCTGGTGGCCCGGGGCATGGCCGGCGGTTACCGCCAGCGCTACCTCGGCGTGCGCGACCAGATCATCGGCATCAGCCTGCTCCGCAGCGACGGGGTGGCCGCCCGCGCCGGCGGCAAGGTGGTGAAGAACGTGGCCGGCTACGACCTGATGCGGCTGTTCTGCGGCAGCTGGGGCTCGCTGGGGCTGATCACCGAGCTCACCCTGCGCACCCTGCCCCTGCCGCCCCAGCGCCGGGGCCTGCTGGTCCAGGGCCCGCTGGCGGAGCTCGCCTGCCTGGCCCGCTGGCTGCTGGGCTCCAGCCTCAGCCCCGAGCGGATCGACTGGTGGAGCGCCGACCTGGCCGCGGCCGCCGGTCTGGCCGCCGAACCCCTGCTGCTGATCGGCCTGGCCAGCGTGCAGGCCGCCACCCTCGAGGAGCAGATCGTGTGCATCGCGGGGCACACCGATCGGGCGGCCCGGCGCCTCGACGCGGCCGACCTGGAGCGTCTGCAGGCCGAGGCCCGGGGCGGCGTGGCCGGCCTCCCCAAGGAGGGCTGGCTGCTGAGGGTGGGCGTGGCCCCCGAGCAGGTCGATCGCCTGCTGGCCGCCCCCGCCTGGGGGAACCTGCGGAGTTCGATCGCCGCCGGCAGCGGGCTCGGACTGGCCTGGAGCCCACCGGGGCCGCCGGCGGCGGCGGCGGATGCGATCCAGGGCCTGCGCGATCTCTGCCGGGAGCTGGGCGGCCATCTCACGGTGCTGTCGCAACCCGAGGGCTCGTCCCTGCCGGCCTGGGAGGACGCGCCCTCAAGGCCGCTGATCGAGGCCGTCAAGCGTCAGTTCGATCCCCTGAACCAGCTCGCCCCCGGCCGTCTGCCCGGGGTGGCCACACCCTTCGGCTAATCCCGGCGGCAGCGCGTCACATCTCCTCCACCCGGTAGCGGCACCCCAGGCTCAGCTGCGCCCCGGGCTCCAGCTCCAGCCGTCCTTCGCCGCTCACCAGGGCCCCGCGGGGGCCGCTCCAGGGCTCCAGGCACACCATCGGCCGCGGCGGATCGGTCCACACCACCACCCGGTCCATCGGCGCGCGGGTGTCCAGCGTCACCGCCCGGCCTGCCAGCGGATCCACCAGCCGCACCGACGCGGTGGCCTCGGCCAGCAGATCCACCCCTTCCCCCAGGTGCTCCAGCCGCTCGGCCGTGCGGGCCGGCGCCATCGCCGCCTGATCCAGGCAGGTGGGCGGCAGCCCCTCCAGCCGCACCCGCGCCGGGTCCTGCACCGCCAGATAGGGGTGAAGGCCGAGGCTGAAGGGCAGCGGCGGGCTTCCCGCCTCGCTCCGATTCAGCACGCGGGCCTCGATCGCCAGGGCCCCCGGCTCGGTGCGCAGCTCCAGCTCGAAGCGGAAGGCGAAGGGGAAGCAGGCCCGGGTCACGGCATCGTCCTCCAGCGTGAGCCGCACGCCGGCATCGGCGGGCAGGGGCTCCAGGCGCCAGGGGCGATCGCGGGCGAAGCCGTGCTGGGGCAGGGAGAAGCTGCCCTGGGGCAGGGGCAGCAGCCCGCCCGGGAGCCCCCCGCAGATCGGGAACAGGATCGGGATGCCGCCCCGCACCGAGGCCGCCGGATCGGCGAAGCGCACGGCGTCGAAGTAGAGGATCTCCCGGCCGCCGCAGCGCCAGCCGCTCACCAGGCCGCCCCGCTCGGGCACGATCCGCAACTGGTCGCCGCGGCTGTCCTCGAACAGGTGGTGGGGGTAGGGATCAGGGCAGGGCCGCAACGGCATCGGGGCTCTCGCTGGCGGCCCCGACCGTAGCGGCGCCCGCCGGGGCAGCCTGCTCGGCGATCCAGGCCAGCAGCTCGGCGTTCACCCGCTCGGGCACCTCGTCGTGGGGGCAGTGGCCTGCGTCGAGCACCACCTCGCTGGTGGCGGCGGGGGCGTGGCGCAGGAAGCGCTGCCGGCGACCGGCGGCATCGATCCAGGGGTCGCGCTGGCCCCACAGCAGCAGCAGCGGCGCCTGCAGCTGACTGAACAGGGCGTCGAGGGGCTCGCCGCGAGGGATGTCGAACACGGTGCGGAACACCCCGAAGGCGCCGGGATCGAGGGAGGGGCGGCGGATCGCCTGCACCAGCTCCTCGTCCACGTTCGTCTGGTCCACGTACACCCGCTGGAGGGTGCGGCGGATCGTGGCGGGCCGGCGCAGGTTCTCGAACAGCAGCCGCTGCACCACCACGCTCCTGAGCAGGGCCCCGCCGATGGTGCGGCGGGCGATCGCCCCCCAGCCGCTGGGCGGCGCCTGCTCCTCGCTGAACGGACCGGCGGCATTGAGCAGCACCACCCCGGCGGCCTGCGTGCCCAGGGCGGCCCCGGCGGCCAGGGCCGCGTAGCCGCCCAGGGAGTTGCCCACCAGCACCGTGGGCCGGCCGATGCGCTCGTTCACGTAGGCGGCCAGCTGGTCGCGCCAGAGGGCGCCGCCGTAGGGCAGGCCGGCGGGCTTGGCGCTGCGGCCGAAGCCAAGCAGATCCACGGCGTGCACCTCATGGCGGCCGGCCAGCACCGGCACGTTGTGGCGCCAGTGGTCGGTGGAGGCCCCGAAGCCGTGCACCAGCAACACGGCGGGCCCCACGGGATCGGCGGGAGCCCGCCGCAGGCTGTGCACCGGATGACCCTGGAAGCTCCAGGCGGCCGGAGTCCCGGGGGCGTCGGTCACAGCGGGGAAGCAAAGGGTGGCGCGATGCTAGGCAGCGCGTCCGGGGCGGGGAGAGCCGCCTGGGGCGTGATCACCGCCAGTCGAGCCAGGGCAGGAAGGGAACGATCGCCGGGGTGGCCGCGCGGTAGGCGGCGTAGCCGGGATGGGCCGCGGCCAGGCCCTCCTCCTCGCGCCGGGCCTTGCCGCCGAGCACGCCCGCCAGGGCCAGCAGCAGCAGCAGGTGCAGCAGGCTGCCGAGCAGCACCGCCATGCCGAGGGCGCCGATCAGGACCGCCCGGTAGAGGGGATGGCGGCAATGGGCGTAGGGCCCCTCCGTCACGAGCGGGGCGCCGGGGATCGGATCGGGCAGGGGGGTGAGGCTGGAGCCCAGCCGCAGGAACGACTGCAAGGCCAGCAGCAGGGCCAGCGCCACCAGCGCGGCCCCCAGCAGCCGCAGCGCCATGGGCCAGGCCAGGCCCAGGGCGGCCGGCGGCGGCAGGGGGGGCAGCAGCAGCGCGGCGATCAGCAGCAGCTGGGCCGCCAGCCACCATTCGCCGCGGCGGTTGTCGAGCCAGCCGGCGCGGCTGAAGCCCCAGCGCGCCAGCAGCCCGGCCGTGCCATCAGGAGGGTTGCTCGACAAGGTCGCCCTGGCGGGAGAGCACCAGTCTGAGCAGGATCGGCGCCAGGAAGGTGGTACCGATCACCATCAGCAGGATGGCGGCCTCGAGGGCCGGGCTGAGGATCCCGGCCTGGCTGCCCAGGCCCAGGAAGATCAGGCCCACCTCGCCCCGCGGCATCATTCCCAGCCCCACCACCAGGCGATTGGTCTTCTCCTTGCTCCAGTAGCTCCAGCCCGCCGCCACCTTGCCGGCGATCGCCACCACCAGCAGGAAGGCGGCCAGCACCAGGCCCTGGCGGTTGTCGGGGTCGAGCGGGTTGAGCACCGAGAGGTCCATGCCGGTGCCGATCAGCACGAAGAACACGGTGGCGAACAGGGCCACCAGGGGCTTCACCGTTTCCTGGATCGCCTCGGTGTGGCGGCTGGCGCTGAGGATCAGGCCGGCGGCGAATGCCCCGAGGGCGGCCTCGAGGCCGATGGCCTGGGCGGCGAAGCAGCAGAGGGTGAGCACCACGAAGCCGGCCACCACCACCTCGCCCGGAGCCCGCAGCTGATCGAGCACCCAGTCGAAGGCCGGGGCGGCGGTGCGGCTGAGGAACAGGGCGGCGGCCACGAACACCAGGGCCGCCATCACCAGCTTGAGGATCGGACCCACGGAGAAGGAGCCGCCGCCGGCCAGGGCCACCACCACCGCCAGGATCACGATGCCGAGGATGTCGTCGAGCACGGCGGCGCCGATCACCGTCTGCCCCTCGCGGGTCTTGAGGTACTTCAGCTCGCCGAACACGCTGGCGGTGATGCCGATGCTGGTGGCGGTCATGGCGGCCCCGGCGAAGATCGCCGGGAACAGGGGCACGTGAAACAGGACCACCAGACCGGCGGTGCCCAGGGCGAAGGGCAGCACCACCCCGGTCACTGCCACGGTGGTGGCCTGCATCCCCACCGCCACCAGCTCATCGAGTTCGCTCTCCAGACCGGTGAGGAACAGCAGGGCGTAGAGCCCGAGCTGGGACACGGCCTTGAGGTTGGGGAAGGTCTCCTCGTAGATGTCCTGAACCACCTCGGGGGTCACATCGGCCAGGGAACCCACCAGGGCCAGCAGCCCGTGGTTGAGCTGGGCGTGCACCTCCGGCGGCAGGATCAGGTGAAAGCCGGAGACGCCGATGATCACCCCGGCCACGAGCTCGCCCAGGATGGTGGGCAGCTCCAGCCGCACCATCACCTCGGCCAGGGCGCGGGCCGCCAGGAAGATGATCAGGAAGCGACCCACCTGCAGGAGGGTTTCCACCACCTCCACCTGATGGTTGCCGATGGCGAGCAGCAGCGGCGCGAGGGTCATGGAAAGGGAGCAGTGCGCCGGGATCGCGGGACGTTAACCCCAACCGGTCAGGGTGTTCGGTTGCTGATCACGCCAAGACGGCAGAGCGCAAAACGGCTGCGACCGCTACGGTTCCAAGGGGCGTTCCATGAAAGGAGCGGGCGAACCACCACGCCCCAAGCGCCGTCCGGCGTGCCGCCCGACCGCAGGAGACGCCGAACAACGCCATGACCGAGCACCAGCCCCGCGCCCTGCGACTTCCCACCCCGGGCTGCTACGCCGACCCCGACCGCAGCGGACTGGCCGCCGACGATGTGTTCGACGGCATGACCGAGCACCTCTTCTACACGCTCGGCAAGCTGGCCCCGGCCGCCAGCCGCCACGACCTCTACATGGCGCTGAGCTACGCGGTGCGCGACCGGCTGATGACCCGCTACCTGGCGGGCATCGAGGCCCTCTCCGCGACCCCCACCCGGGTGGTGGCCTACCTGTCGGCCGAATTCCTGATCGGGCCCCAGCTCAGCAACAACCTGCTGATGCTCGGCATCCGCGACGCCGCGGCCGAGGCCCTGCGCCGCTTCGGCATCGCCGACCTCGAGGAGATCCTCGACGTGGAGGAGGAGCCGGGGCTGGGCAACGGCGGCCTCGGCCGGCTGGCGGCCTGCTTCCTGGAGTCGCTGGCCTCGCTGCAGATCCCGGCCACCGGCTACGGCATCCGCTACGAGTTCGGCATCTTCGACCAGCTGATCCGCGACGGCTGGCAGGTGGAGATCACCGACAAGTGGCTCAAGGCCGGCTGGCCCTGGGAGATTCCCCATCCCGACCAGGCCTGCTTCGTGGGCTTCGGCGGCCGCACCGAGAGCTACCGCGACGAGCGAGGCGCCTACCGGGTGCGCTGGATACCCGATGAACACGCCATCGGTGTGCCCCACGACGTGCCGGTGCTGGGCTACCGGGTGAACACCTGCGACCGGCTGCGGCTATGGCGGGCGGACGCCACCGAATCGTTCGACTTCTACGCCTTCAACATCGGCGATTACTACGGCGCCGTGGAGGAGAAGGTGGGCAGCGAAACCCTCTCCAAGGTGCTCTATCCCAACGACGGCACCGACGAGGGCCGCCGGCTGCGCCTCAAGCAGCAGCACTTCTTCGTGAGTTGCTCGCTGCAGGACATGATCCGCAGCCTGGATCAGCGCGGCATCCCGATCCAGGAGTTTCCCGACCACTGGGCGGTGCAGCTCAACGACACCCACCCTTCGATCGCTGTGGCCGAGCTGATGCGGCTGCTGCTCGACGACAAGCACCTGGAGTGGGAGCAGGCCTGGGACATCACCACCCGCTGCATCTCCTACACCAACCACACCCTGCTCCCGGAGGCTCTGGAGAAGTGGGGGCTGGATCTGTTCGGCTCGCTGCTGCCCCGCCACCTGGAGCTGATCTACGAGATCAACCGCCGCTTCCTGCAGCAGGTGCGCCTGCGCTATCCGGGCAACGACCAGATCCTGCGCAAGGTTTCGATCATCGACGACGACGGCGGCAAGGCCGTGCGCATGGCCCACCTGGCCACCGTGGCCTCCCACCACGTGAACGGCGTGGCGGCCCTGCACAGCCAGCTGGTCACCAGCGATCTGTTCCCGGAGTTCGCCGCCCTCTGGCCCAACAAGTTCACCAACGTCACCAATGGCGTCACCCCCCGGCGCTGGGTGGCGCTGGCCAATCCCCAGCTCTCGGCCCTGCTCACCGAAGCGGTGGGCGAGGGCTGGATCACCGATCTCGATCAGCTGCGCCAGCTGGAGCGCTTCGCCGACGATCCCGCCTTCCTGGAGCGCTGGGGCGCCACCAAGCTGTCGGTGAAGCGCCATCTCACGCACTACATCCACAGCCACACGGGCGTGCTGGTGGATCCGGCCTCGATGTTCGACGTGCAGGTGAAGCGCATCCATGAGTACAAGCGCCAGCACCTCAATGCCCTGCAGGTGATCGCCCAGTACCTGCGCATCAAGAACGGCCAGGCCGAGGGCATGGCCCCGCGCACGGTGATCTTCGGCGGCAAGGCCGCGCCGGGCTACTACATGGCCAAGCTGATCATCCGCTTCATCAACGGCATCGCCGAAACCGTGAACTCCGACCCCGACATGGACGGCCGGCTGCGGGTGGTGTTCCTGCCGGACTACAACGTGAAACTGGGCGAGCGGGTGTATCCGGCCGCCGACCTCTCCGAGCAGATCTCCACGGCGGGTAAGGAGGCCTCGGGCACCGGCAACATGAAGTTCGCCATGAACGGGGCCCTCACGATCGGCACCCTCGACGGTGCCAACGTGGAGATCCGCGAGCAGGTGGGGGCCGACAACTTCTTCCTGTTCGGCCGCACCACCGAGGAGATCGCCACGCTGCATGCCGAGGGCTACCGGCCGTGGGAGCTGATCGCCTCGATCCCGGAACTGCCCCAGGTGCTGCGGCTGGTGGAGCAGGGCCATTTCAGCAACGGCGACGGCGACCTGTTCCGGCCGCTGCTGCAGAACCTCACCGGCCAGGATCCCTTCTTCGTGCTGGCTGACTTCGCCGACTACCTGCGGGCCCAGGAGGCGGTGAACCGGGCCTGGGCCGACCGGCCGCGCTGGAACCGCATGTCGCTGCTGAACACCGCCCGCACCGGCTTCTTCTCCTCCGACCGCTCGATCCGCGAATACGCGCAGCGGATCTGGCGGGCCGAAGAGTTCCCGGTGACCATCACCTGCGAACTCGACTGACCCCCGGGCCCACCGCTCAGGCCCCGGGGCCCCTCAGGGTTCAGGGGCGGTGATCGGGCAGATCGGGCGTCTGGTGCAGGAGGCGGTTGAGGCGCAACCGATCGGCGTTGAGGGGATCGGGGGCCAGTTCGCCGGCCAGCTCGCGGAACTTCTGCTCCACCTCGTCGGGAACGCGCACGTCGAAGACGCGCTCCATCAGGGCTTCGATCGAGAACAGGTGGGCGTTGATGTTCTCCAGATCGGCCATGGCCTGCTGGATCGGCTCCGACTCGGCTGTGGCGGCGGCGGAGCCCGCATCGGCAGGCGCTGCGCCTGCAGGGCCCTCGGGGGCGTCGCCGTACTGCTTCTGCAGCTCCTCAAGCACGCGCCCGGCCAGGGTGCGGAACGATTGCAGGGCCGCCCAGTTGAGCTCCTGCTGCTGACGCAGGCTGGGATTCTCGCGGATCAATCGGTCGTGTTCCCGATAGAAGCGCTGGCAGTCAGGGCATTGGCAGGGCTCTTCGGGCACCGCGTTCCCTTCTCCGATCAACTCCCATCATGGCATTGAAACGGGTCCGGCTGCCTGAGTCCCGGTTCAGTCCATAGACGCTCCCAGGCTTCCGCAGCGGTGAGAGCCCCTGAGCGGGCCACCTTTCAGAGAACGTCGGCCACCTCCACCATCTGGAACGCCGGAGCCAGAACCTGCCCTGCCTCTTCGAGCCGATCTGCCACCTGATCCACCCCCTCCTGATCCAACAGGAAACGCACGGCAGCCGATGCATCGAGAACCAGACGCTCAGCGGTCACGGACCGCACGAATCATGTCCTCGGGACTCTGCTCAAGCACGACGGAAGGGCGATCAAGCCGGGCCCGCCAGTGGGCGAGGGCGGCGCGCCGGCACTCCACCCGATCAGCCTGCGCCACAGAGGTGAGATCGACGATCGCCTGCTGGGCAAGGCTGCGTCGATGCAACTGAGCTCGCCGCAACAGGTGGTTGTACACAGCGGCAGGAAGATCGCAAATCTGCAGGGAGGGCATCTCCGAAACAGGCACGAACCTATCGGGCATATTCACTCGCGTGTGCAACTTGCCTGCGCGCGCCCTCAGGCCGCCAGGGGCCCGGCGCCGGCCTGGGGGGGGAGGCCTTCGTCGTCGATCCCGGCCGCATCGGGCAGGGGGATCTCGATCGAACTCACCACGTGAATCACATCGCGCAGCCGCATCGAATCGGCGAACCAGCCCATCGCCTGCTCCACATCCCCGCGGCGCTCGGCGTCGGTGGCCTGCTCCTCGTGGGCTTCGGCCAGCAGGGCGAGCCAGCAGAGGCAGCGGGCCTGCACCACCGAAAGGTCGAGCTCATCGGGCTGGCTGTCGGCGATGCGCTCGCTTTCCTGCTGCACCAGCAGCCGCAGGCGCAGGTCGTGAAGCTGGGTCATCCGGGCGGCGACGACTGGACCCACGCTAGCGGCGGTGCCCGAAATCCAAAAGCCGCCATCCGTAGTGCCCGCTACCGGAACGGAACGCTCCGGCTGCTGCCGATGGCAAGCCGTTGTTCCCATCCGGGGCCATGCGTCGAAAGGCCTGAGGCGTCAGGACCGATAAACCTCACGGCGATGGCCGATCTGGAGCACCAACAGCACCAGCCGATCGTCCTCGATCCGGCAGATCATCCGGTAGTCCCCAACCCGGTAGGGCCTGAGGCCTGCGAGATTCGCAGTCAGTGGTTTGCCACGACCCCGTGGATCCTCGGCCTACTGCAGCAGTCGGCTCAGGTAGCGCAACAGGGTCTGAGCGGTTGAGCGATCCAGCTTCTTGAGCTGTCGTTTCGCCGTCTCAGAGATCAGCAGGGTCCAGGCCAAGGTCAGCCACCACCTCATCGAGGCCGTACGTTCGCTCCTGGCCCAGGCGGACCCTCTCTGCCACAGCTGCACCGAGGTAAACGTCCTCAAGCTCTTCGAGGCCATGCTCGATCAGGACGCGCAGGTAGAACGCCTTGGTTCGGCCGGTGGCCTCGGCCAGGTGATTGAGGCGCTCCTCGATCTCAGGCTCCAGCCTCACGGTGGTGGCCATGCAGTCACCTGAATACACCGGTGCACTCTAAGCTCATCCCAACGCGGTAAGCTCCGCGAGCCCATGGGCTTCTTGCAGAAGTCGGCCGGAACCCGAAGGATCTCCAGGCCGACGGCGACAGGGCCATGGCCTGTATGGAAGCCGATCTGCCGCTCCTGTTCAGTGACCGCGACTTCCGGCCCAACGTGGACCACCTGGACTTGAGGGTGGCCTGAAGCCACGTGAGGCCGCACGGCGCTGACAGGACACCGTTGGCGACATCACAGGTCCGACGTTTGCAGCATCAACCACGCAATGAATGCCGCACTAGCCTGCCGCCATTCACCGCATCGCTGCGCCCACTTGGCCTCTGCCCCCTACATCCCGCGCATCGCCGATGCCGAGCTGGCCGCTGCCCTGGGCGCCGCGGGCGCCGTGGTGATCGAGGGCCCCAAGGCCTGCGGCAAAACCCGCATGGCCCAGCAGCGGGCCGCGTCCACGGTGCTGCTGGATGTGGACCTGGCGGCGCGGCAGGCGCTGGCCGTGGATCCGGCGCTGGTGCTGCAGGGCCCACGGCCCCGGCTGCTGGATGAATGGCAGGTGGAGCCTCAGCTGTGGAACCAGGTGCGGCGCGCCGTGGATGCGGCGGCGGCGCCGGGTCAGTTTCTGCTCACGGGTTCGGCGGTGCCGGCGGATGACGCCGCACGGCACACGGGAGCGGGGCGCTTTTCCTTTGTGCGGCTGCGACCGATGACCCTGATCGAAGGCGGCGCAGGCCGGGGCGGGGTGTCGCTGGCGGCGCTGCTGGGCGGGGAGCCGCCCCAGTGCGCGGATCCGGGTCTGAGCGTGGCTGATCTGGCCGAGCTGGTGTGCCGCGGAGGCTGGCCGGGCCAGCGCACCAGCCCCCTGAAGGCCGCCTGCCGGGCCGCCCGCGACTACCTGGAGCAGGTGCGACAGGTGGATGTGCAGCGACTGGAACAGCACCGCCGCGATCCGCAGCGGCTGGGCGCTCTGCTGCGTGCGCTGGCCCGCAGCGTGGCCACCGAGGCATCGCTCAACACGCTGGCGGCGGATGCCGGCGGCGGCGATGGGCCCCTAGATCCGCGCACCGTGGCCCACCATCTGCAGGCGCTGGAGCGGCTCATGGTGCTGGAGCACCAGCCGGCCTGGCGGCCCCATCTGCGCTCGAAGGCAGCGATGCGCCAGGCACCCAGGCGCCATTTCTGCGACCCCTCACTGGCGGTGGCAGCCCTGGGGGCCAGCCCCGAGCGGCTGCTGACGGAGCTGGCGTGGATGGGCCAGCTGTTCGAATCGCTGGTGATCCGCGACCTGCGTGTGCTGGCGCAGGCACTCGATGGCGAAGTGTTCCACTACCGCGACAACTACGGCGTTGAGGTGGACGCGATCGTGCAGCTGCGCGACGGCCGCTGGGGCGCGATCGAGATCAAGCTTGGCGAAGGCCAGGTGGAAAGCGCAGCCGCGGCACTGCTGCGCTTTCAGAAGCAGCTCAACCTGGAGCGCACAGGCGCACCCGCCTTTCTGGCGGTGGTGTGCGGCAAGGGCTACGGGTATCGCCGGCCCGATGGCATCGACGTGGTGCCGGTGGGGGCGCTGGGGCTCTGAGGGCACCGCGAACGGTGATCTGCTCATTCACACCTGCCCCAGCCAGCGAGGCCAGGCTCTGCTGCGAGCCCTCAGCGACGACGACACCCTGGCCATGTCGTTCATCACCTGGGCCGAGCTGTTACGCGGCGCGGAAGTCAGCCAGCGCCGGAAAGCCACCCTGCAGCAGCTGGAAGGCCTGATGCGGCTTGTGCCGGTGCTATATCCGCAGGGGCCGGGCATCTGCCAGCACGATGCCGTTCAAGCCAACGCCTTGAAGCGCCGTGCCACGCCCATGGGCGCCAACGATCTCTGGATCGCCCGTCAGGCCCTGGCGATCGGCGCCACCTTGGTCAGCCACAACGTCGGTGAGTTCAGCCGGATCGATGGTCTGCAGCTGGTCGACTGGGCCGCCTGAATCGGCCAGAGGCCAGAGCCCCCGCCAGCCTTTGCCTCCACACTTGGGCCAGCGCTCGTCGACCTCATGCTGCAGCCCTTCTGAGGGTTGAGGGCTTCGGGCCCCGTTCTTCAGGTCAGATCCACCGGGAGGTCGATGAGAAACATGGCCACTGAAAAGCCTTGAAGATCTCAGGAGATGCATGACTGGCGAGGGCCTGAGCGCAAAGCCAAGCCATCTTCTAATTTGAAGCAGGTTTGAAGTTCATCGCACTTGTCCGCCCGGCTGCCCCGCAAGCCCCCTCCTCTCCAGGAACTGCTGGAGCGCTGCGGCGGGCTGCAGGAGACGCTGCCGATGCTCTCCTGCCTGGCCACCGCAGCGGAGGGAGATCGCTACCTGCACTGGGATGAGCTGCGTCATCGCCCCCCGCCGGAGGGGCTCAACCATGAACAGTGGTGGCTGGCCGAGAAGCTCTCCCGCCGGCCCACCCCGCTGCCGCTGCTGGCAAGTGACGGCCAAGCCTTCTGGTTCTCGCATCCTTCGGTGCTGCTGCAGGGGCTGCATCAGATCGACCTGCAGGCCGGTGCAGGCTTCGTGGCTCCCGAGGCTGTCACCACCCGCTCCACCAGGGATCGCTATCTGTTCAGTTCGCTGATGGAGGAGGCGATCACCTCCTCGCAGATGGAAGGCGCCGCCACGACGCGGGATGTGGCCAAGACGATGATCCGCAGTCGCCGGCCGCCCCGGGACCGCTCCGAGCGGATGATCCTCAACAACTTCCTGACGATGCAGCGCATCCAGGAGCTCCAGAAGCAGCCCTTGACACCGCAGCTGGTGCTGGATCTGCACCGGCTGGTGAGCGAGGACACGCTGGATGACCCTGCCGATGCCGGCCGGCTGCGCCCAGCCGGCAAGGAAGTGGTGGTGGATGACGCCTACGGCACCGTGTTCCATGTGCCACCACCGGCTGAGGAATTGCCTGAGCGACTGGAGGCGCTCTGCCGCTTTGCCAATGGCGAGACCCCGAAGGTGTTCATCCACCCGGTGGTGCGGGCCATTGCGCTGCACTTCTGGCTGGCCTACGACCATCCCTTCTGCGATGGCAACGGCCGAACCGCCCGGGCACTCTTCTACTGGGCGGTGCTGCATCAGGGCTACTGGCTGTTCGAGTTCGTCTCGATTTCCTCGGTGATCAACAGGGCCAGGGGGCAGTACGAGCGCTCGTTCCTGCTCAGTGAGAGCGACGACAACGACCTCACCTATTTCCTGCTGGCCCAGGTGAAGGTGATCCAGCAGGCCATCGCCAATCTGCATGCCTATCTGGAACGCAAGGCCGGTGAGGTGGGGGCTGTGCAGCAGCGGCTGGAGGGGATGGACGGGCTGAACCACCGCCAACTGGCCCTGCTGCGCCATGCCCTTCGGCATTCCGGCTTCCGCTACACGGTGCTCTCCCACCAGAACAGCCATGGGGTGAGTCATCAGACCGCCCGCAGCGACCTGCAGAAGCTGGCAGCCCGTGGGTTGCTGCTTCCCGGTAAGGATGGACGGCGAGACATCTTCAAGGTGCCTGAGGATCTCTCGGCACGGCTGCCGGGCTGATCTGTCCGGCGACGATGAGATAGGCGCCCGCCTGCGTCGTTGCCGGACACGGTGGGGACGATCGTGGGGCTGATGGCCGGTGGCAGCTGCCGCCTCAGCCGCCACGGTGAGCCATGGGCAGCAGCTGCACACCCACCCCGGTGGAGAAGCGCTGGTCAAAGCTCAGCACCGGCAGCGCCCCCGCCCGGGAAGCACGGGCCAGGATCAGGTGATCCGCCAGGTCGCCGCCCTGGCGGAAGTGCTCCAACGCATCAATCACCGCATCGATGTCATCCACCACAACGCCACGGGTACGCACCAGTTTCTCGAGAAGCTGAAAACGGCAAGGGCGCTCCAGCTCATATCCCAGCAGCACCCAGGCCACCTCCGCGAGCACCACGTCCGGCAGATACACGCCACCTGTGGCGATGGCATCGAGGAAAGCCCGTTCGGCGATCGGCGTCTGCTGCGGGTCGTCGCCGATCAGCAGCCGCACCGCCACGTTGGTGTCAAGGGTCCTCATGGCCAACGGCGGAGGCAATGGCGTGCTCCATGTCCTCCCGGCTCATCGTCCGCCGCACGGCTGGCCGATTACGGAACAGGTCTTCGGGCTCGTATCTCGCGGGCACAAGCACAAGCCGACCCTGCGGGTCAGTGCTTGCCTGCAGCCTGGTGCCAGGCGCCAGACCCAGGGCATGGCGCAGCCGCCTGGGAATCGTGAGCTGACCCTTGGAGCTGAGCGTGACAATTTCTATCCGGCGATTGTAAGGCGACTCGCCTTACACAACGACCTCAAACGGCCGGAACCTCCTCCTGTTGGTCCACAAGCGGACTAATCTCAGGGGTGCTCGGCCCGTTCCTGCGCCATGGACATCCCCTCCCCTCGAACCGTGAACGTGCACGAGGCCAAGACGCACTTCTCCCGCCTGATCGATGCCGCCCATGCGGGCGAAACGATCGTGGTCGCCAAAGGCGGGCGGCCTTGGGCGCGGCTGATGCCGCTTGAGCAGCCCATGCCCCAGCGACAGCCGGGCGTCCTGGCCGGCCGCATCCCCTTGCCGCCGCCCAAGGCGCTGCTGGAGCCGCTACCGGAGGAGGAACTCGCCGCGTTGGAGCAGCCCCTGCCGTGAGAGCGGAGTATCTGCTCGACACTCACGCCCTGCTCTGGTGGCTGGCCGAACCTGATCGCCTCTCAGAGGCAGCCTATGCCGCCATGGCCGATCCCACCGCTCGTGTCGTCGTGAGTGCAGCCTCCGGCTGGGAGATCGCCACCAAGGTGCGCCTGGGCAAACTGCCTGCCGCGGTTGAGCTGCTCACCGGTCTACCGGAGCTGCTGGCAAGCCAGGGCTTCGAGCTGCTGCCGATTCAGTTGCAGCACGGCCTGCGCGCCGGCGGCTACCCGATGGCGCACCGGGATCCTTTCGATCGCCTGCTTGCCGCCCAGGCGGAACTGTCCAACCTCACCCTGGTGAGCCTGGATCCAGCGCTGCAACCCTTCCCCTGCCAGGTGCTCTGGTAGCAGCTGCGATCTGAAGCAGATGTCAACCTTCTGCAGGTGGCCGCACCGGTGGGCTTCCCCCTGCTTTCAGGGCTGCGATCAGGGCTTCTGAAAGGACCTGATCACTCGCTGATCAGAAGCTCGAGCTGCGTGCCAGAAGCACTGGCAACTGCTCGCTGAGGGTGATCCAAACCTCCTCGAGGTCCACCCGGTCGTAAGCGTGGATCAGGACATCCCGCATCCCGGCCATGTCACGCCAGGGGATCTGGGGATGTTTCTGGCGACAGCTGTCGCTGAGCCGCTTCGTGGCTTCACCAATGATCTCGAGATTGCGTACCACAGCGTCTTGGAGAACCTCGCTGAACAGGAACGTCTCGCGATCGGGGACGGCAAAGCCCTCAACCCGGCGGATGGCCGTCAGGATGTCGGCGAGGGCATCACGGTCCCTTGGCTCCATCACAGGGGAATCGCATCCCGTTCAGCAGAGGCCAGAACTGTTGGCTTGAGGTTGCGCCGGCGAATCAGGTCAACGCGGCAGTGCAGGGTGTCCTCCAGGGCCAGCTTCAGGGCAATGCGCTCCAGAAGGCCGGTGTGGGGGGGCAGGTCCACGAGGAGATCAAGATCGCTGTCGGGCCCGGCCTGATCACGGACCACGGACCCAAACGCCGCCAGATTGGTGGCGCCGTGTGCGGCAGCGATGGCCTTGATCTTTGGAGCCTGAGCCAGCAGGTCGATGAGACGCATGGCCACCCAAAAACCATCTGAACTCTAGGAGCTGCGGCTGAGCTCAGCATGTCGCCTGGTTTCATGACCAGGAACGGCGGCGGCCCTGGGCGCCAGCCCCGAGCGGCGGCTGGCTGATCGGGCCACATCGAAGCGTGGTGCCAGCTCAGCCGGCGTCGATCTCGCGCTGCAGGCTCTCCCAGCCATGGCGCACGAAAGGCGGGCTCATGCCCCCGTTGCCTCCTCACCGAAATCGACGGTGACCCCGGCGAGCAGGTCGTCGTCCTCGGCGGCCATCGCCTCGGTGTAAGGCACAGGGCCGTCATCGGCCGTGAGCGCCTGGCGGCTGAGGAAATCGAGGAAGAGCCCGAGCATCAGGCTGTCGTCCTCAGCCTCACCCTCCGACTGTGCAGGCGGCTCCATCCGCAGCAGCAAGGTGGTGTCGTTCAAGACCTCCACATGGCCAGCGGCGCTGGCGAACTGGGGGTGATCACGGTAAAAGGCGGCCGGCAACCGCAAACCAGAGGAGTTGCCGATCCGGGCCGGCGTGACGCGGTAAGGGACGGCAGTCATGGCAGGCGTGCCAGCAAGGCCGGACTTACGTTTCGTGAGTCCTCAGCCTAGGGGCGATCCCCGCGTCTGTCGAAGGTACGCACCACGGCTTCTTCGGCGGTGCCAGGAGCGACCCCCATAGCTCTGTGCGGCCCGATGGCATCGCCGTGGTGCCGGTGGGGGCGCTGGGGCTCTGAGGGCAGCGCGGGGGAGCGCGTGAGTGCAGATCAGCCGCACCCCGAACGGTGATCTGCTCATTCACCCCTGCCCCAGCCAGGACGGCCAGGCTCTGCTGCAAGCACTCAGCGGCATTGACCCCGACGTTGTGGACGCTGTGGAGCAGCAACAGGCCGACTGCAGGGCAGGGGTGATCGGCGGGAAGGTCTCGATCGTGCTGCTGTCACTGACCGCAGAACCCAGGCCACCTCAGCGATCACCGCATCGGGGATGACCACGCCACCCGCGGCGATGGCATCGTGGAAGGCCCGTTCAGCGATCGGCGTCCGCTGCGGGTCGTCGCCGATCAGAAGCCGCACCACCCTGCTGGTGTCAAGGGTCCTCATGGCCAACGGCGGAGGCAATGGCGCGCTCCATATTCTCGAGGCTCAGCGTTCGCCGGACTGCCGGCCGATCACAGTAAAGATCCTCGGGCTCGTCTTTCGCGGGCACAGCATCAGCCGGCCCTGCAGGTCAATGCTCGCCTGCAGCCTGGAGCCAGGCCCAGGGCATCACGCAGCTGCCTGGGAATGGTGAGCTGACCCTTGGGGCGGAGCGTGACGGCGTCCATCAACCAACTGTAAGGCGAGTCGCCTGACAGCTGGCGGCCTCAAGACGACGCTGGCTTCGGCTGCGGAGTGGCCCTCGGCGAGGATGCCAGGCAGGGCTGCCTCCGCCCCAGCCACCCCCCAAGAACCATTACTGCAGCAGCATTGATGCGGAACGGGGCTGGCGGGACTCGAACCCACGACCTACGGTTTAGGAAACCGTCGCTCTATCCGGCTGAGCTACAGCCCCACAAAGCTTCAGTATGGACGAGCGCAGCGGGACCCGCCCGCCAGAGCGAGTGCCAATCTGGCAACCGGCTATGGTCAGCGAATCCCAACCACAAGGATCGTTGACGCCAGCGACCGCCTTCTGTAGAGTTGCGTGGCATAGAGCTTCTTGATTACCCATAAGCCTCCGCTACCCTGAGACTCCTTGCCGTGCAAGGCTTGCAGCAGCAGACGGCGTTAGCGATTCGCTCCGTTATCTCCGCCAGCGAGAAGCGCCGGTTGAAGCGGAAGCAGTGGCCGCCGAGGTACCGCCTGGCGTACTTGTCAAAGTTGAAGGCGTGGAAAGTGCCGTTGAGGCTGGTCTTGAGGTTGCCAAGCACCGTGTTGATCCAGCGAAACTGAGGAACATCTTTGGGGTGCCTGCCACCGGTGACGATGACCTCGTGGCTGCAACCTGCCGCGGTGACCGAGCGAAAGCAGGCCAGGCCATCAGAGAGAACGGCGCTGCCGGGAGCCAGGTGATCCCTGGCCCAGGTGGCGATCGCCTCGGAACTGAAGCCAGCCACCGGAGTGATTTTGGCGTGGACCGGGCGACCTGCCTCGTTCACTGAAACGGCTGCGACAATGGGTATCTTGTTCTCCGATCCGCGACCTGCCTTGCCACCCGGGCGTTCTCCGCCGAGATATGCATCATCGATCTGGATCTTTCCCCGCAGCACGTAGGCATCATCCCGATCGCTCATGGCCCTCAGAATCTTGTTGTGAAGTAGCCAGGCCGTGTCATAGTTCACTCCCAGATGGCGGCTAAGCTCTAAAGACGAAATGCCGGTTTTGGCCTGCCCGATCAAATAGAAGGCCTGAAACCAAGTGGTGAGGGGCAACTTGGTGGCCTGCATGATCGTGCCGGCCGTAAGAGTGGCCTGATGGCCACAGGTGCGGCACCGATAACGCTTGAGCCGTCGCCCATAAACGAGTCCATGCTCATGGCCATCGCAGCGTGGGCAGCGGAACCCATCTGGCCAGCGAGCCTTCTCCAACGCAGCCTCACAGTGCTCCTCAGTGCCATAGAGGCGCAGGAACTGGCGCAGTGAGAGGCCTTTCTGGAACTGGATCGCGCTGCGGGCCATGACTTGACTGGTATCTGTGTACCAGTCTACGGCTGCGTCTGCCCGTGCGCGGAGCGAGCTGGGTAATCAAGTAGAGCTTTACAGACTCTCCATGTCCCTGCGCATCCTCAAGACCGCGAGCACTGCCGCCCTGATGGGCGCAGGCCTCACTGTGGCCCTAGCCTCTCCCAGTCACGCCGCCGTTTCATGTAACCCCCTTGGGTCGGCTATGTTTGGCGCCGGCTACACCTGCTTAGCCGGCGACAAGCTCTACTCAGAGTTCACTATTATTGAGGACCCGGGTAACCGGCTGTTTGACGGCTCATATACAATTGCTGACAACGACCCCAGCCACTCGCTGACTGGTAGCGGATCCTTCAGCACAGGTACCTACTCATTTAGCTATAGGATGCAGGTCGTTGGACCAAATGCAATCAACCGCGAATTTGGTTCCATTTCTACCAGTGGCTCTTCTTCGGCTATTCCTGGCCCGAACACTTTCTCCAAGACCCTCTCAGCTGAATCTGCCGGGCCCGTCACCACTGGCCCCGCGACAGCTTTCTTCCCTGGTGGACCCAACCCAAGCCCCCTTGCCACCTTCTCTCCTGGCGTCAAGGACGCTATCTTCACCTCCACACTCACCGTGACAGGCGGGGTGGCGCAGGTCTTTACGGACGACATTACCCAAACGCAGCTTGACAAAACCCCCGGGCCTCTCTCTATTCTTGGCGCTGGAGCTGCCTTCGGTTTCTCTCGGAAGATGCGCCGTAGGATCAAGCAAGCGGCTTGATTTTTCTTGCTCACCTCTCCTCTTTTGTGGCCTCATATATCAGAAGAGTGTCTCTCAGCCCCCTTCAAGGGGGCTATTTTTTGGCCTTGTGGTTGCCATCAGAAATCCAGGCCCATGATGGTAAAATGATTTGACATTATGAATTTCATGCATCCCTGATATGCCCCCTGAAGATTCTTCCATTGCTTTAAGCAGGCTGAAGTCAATGGAAAGCAGCACAGCCCAGGCTGTGTTCATCGGTGGAATTGTGTTAATAGCCACCTTTGCCAACACCCTGGTCTTTTCTTCATTTCCCCTGCAACTGCTCCGTCCCGACTGGCAGTTGCGAATGGCTGGCACCTTTCTCTCTTTTGGCGCCACCGCGCTGATCGGTGTGCTTATGGTTGCCATCTCCGAACGTGGCCTCAGTTACCGGGCCAGTTCCATGGCTACTCAGGCAAGGTTGATTCGCAAATTGGCGGTTTGGGCCGCTATCGGTTACATCATCCTTATCCCTGCTCAGGTCACAGCTGGGTTTAGGTTTCTCGGCGAGAGGGCTGAGGCCGAGAAACAGCCAATCGTCCTGTGGAGACAATTACGCGGTCGCATCCAGGCCACGGAGACGGAAGCCCAGTTGCGTGAACTCCTTGGTCGCCTGCCCGAGCTTCCACCCCTTCCCGAGAAGTTTGATCTCCCCTTGGCCAAGGTGAAGGAGGAGTTGATCAGTTATACCGATTCGAAATTCGCAGCTCGTGACACCCAACTAGAAAAAGCTCGCTCTGAGCGCCTGCAGAACTTTCTGATTGAAGCCATTCGCAACAGCATTCAATCCTTGCTCCTTGCCGCAGGATTTTCTGCCGTTGCTAAGCGGGGGACGCCTTTAGACGGGCCGGGCCTATTCAACAACCTCATCCCCTGATCCCGATCGCCTTACGCGATCCGAATGGCGCCATGCCTTCTGCAGCTGCTGTGATTGTGGAAGGGAGGCGAGGTGATCGCGGACGGTGTGCTCCATCCCCATCGGGGGGGCAACCGGCTGAGGAAAGTCCGGGCTCCCCAAGGATCAGGCCTGCCGCATAACGCCCGGTGCGGGCGACCGTGAGGACAGCGCCTCAGAAACGCACCGCCGATGGCCGTCCGGCCTTGCCCGGCGGCAGAGCCAAGGGTGCGGTAAGGGCGCACCAGCGGCATCGAGAGGTGCCGGCTCGGTAAACCGCGGCCGGGAGCAAGGCCAGGGCTAGCGGTTGGGCGCTTTCCCGATCCCTTCCCCCTTGGACCTCCATCCCGGAACAAGCCTACCAACCTGGCGTTGCCATGGCCCCCTGAGAGCAGCTGGAACAGCTGAAAAGCGAGGCCAGCCGTATGGGCATCAGCCTGAACTTGCTTGTTCAGCAACGACTGACTGGGGATTCCCCGCAGCCCCGCCGGCCCCATGGCGATCTCGATGCGCTGGCCGGTTCTTGGTCTGCCGAGGAAGCCGAGGCCTTCACTATCGCGATCGCCCCCTCGAGCAAGTGGACCCGGATCCCTGGGTCTGATCCATGCGCCCCATCGCCCTTGACACCAACACCGTCGAGAGCCCACGGATGTCCACCGACACCGCCGATGCCGATGCCCACGTCCTTCAGGTGGAAGGCCTGCGGGTGATCCGCAGCTGGCAGGAGGCTCTGCCCTGAGTCCGCTCGCCGGCCAGTCCATCGGATCCAACCTGGCCGTCGCTGAAGCCAGGCGCAAACCGCGCAGCGGCTAATCTCCTCTGAGGAAAGCAGGCGAGGTGATCGCGATCGGAGCGGCGGCGGTCTTCGGGCCGTCCGCCGGGTCCGGTTGAGGAAAGTCCGGGCTCCCCAATGGCCAGGCCTGCCGGGTAACGCCCGGTGCGGGCGACCGTGAGGACAGTGCCACAGAAACACACCGCCGATGGCCCCGTGGGAGGTTCGCCTCGCCCGGTGCACAGGCAAGGGTGCAAGGGTGCGGTAAGAGCGCACCAGCGGCATCGAGAGGTGCCGGCTCGGTAAACCCCGGCCGGGAGCAAGGCCCAGGGACAACGGTTGGCCATCTTCCCCGTCCCGTTTCAAGCGAGCCGCTCGAGGCCGCCGGTAACGGCGGTCCCAGACAGATGATCACCCCCCGCTTCCGCCCCGCGCCCAACGGCCCGGCCGGCGGCAGCGGGGAACAGAACCCGGCTTACGTCCTGCTTTCCCCCCATGGACACCGCCCGCCGCCAGCAGCTCATCGCCCTTCTTCAGGGCCTCGGCGTCGATCCCCCGGCTGAGCTGAACCCGATCGATGAGGCCCTCACCCACACCTCCGCCGGCCTGGCCCGCGATCACGAACGGCTCGAATTCCTCGGCGATGCGGTGCTGCGCCTGGCGGCCGCCGAGTTCCTCGAGCGCGAGCATCCCCAGCTGGGCGTGGGCCGCCGCTCAGCCCTGCGCGCCCAGCTGGTGAGCGACCGCTGGCTGGCGGAACTGGCCGAAACCTGCGCTCTCGAACCCGCCCTGAGGATCGGGGCCATCGCCGGCGGCGACCGGGCCGGCCGCGCCACTCTGCGGGCGGAATGCGCCGAGGCCCTCGTGGGTGGCCTCTACGAAGCCTGGGGCGGCGGTTCCGCCGGCCTGGCCGCCGTGCACACCTGGCTCACGCCCCACTGGCGCCGGGCCGCCAGCGAACTGCTCGCCGATCCCCACCGCCACAACTGGAAGACAGCCCTGCAGGAATGGAGCCAGGGCCAGGGGCTGGGCCTGCCCTCCTACCGCTGCGAGGAACGCAGCCGCAGCCACGGCGATCCCCGCCGCTTCCAGTGCCAGGTGCACGTGGGGCCGCTGGCGGGCGAAGGCTGGGGTGGCTCGCGCCGGGAGGCCGAGCAGCAGGCGGCCCGCGCCGCCCTGGGGCAGCTCAGGCCGCCTGCAGGGTGCTGAGCGGCAGGGTCACCAGCTTGTCCCAGTTGCCGCCCTCGAACAGCACCGCCGCCTTCCGGCCACTGATCCGCTGCACGAAGCCCTTGTAGCCGTCGTAGATGGAGGTGATGTCGCGCACCACCACCGTGGAGCCGGGGAGGATCGGAGCGGAGGCCATCACGGGGGGCAGGGGCGCGCGGCAATCCTCGCGCATTTCAGCGCCGGTGGGGGCGCGGCTCGTCGCGGGCGATGATCGGAACCCAGGGCCAGCCGCGGAGCCAGCCACGCCATGACCGACACCCCCCCCGAGCTGCTCGTGGTGGGCCGCCTGGTGGCCGCCCAGGGCCTCAAGGGGGAGCTTCGGGTGCTGCCCCTCAGCGATTTCCCCGAGCGCTTCACCCGCCCCGGCCCCCGCTGGCTCCAGGCCCCCGGCGGGCCCGCCCGGGCGGTGTCCCTGGAGGCCGGGCGCCAGCTGCCCGGCAAGGAGCTGTTCGTGGTGCGGCTCAGCGGCATCGACGACCGCAGCGGCGCCGAGGCCCTGGTGGGCCACGAGCTGCTGGTGGAGGCCAGCGATCGCCCGCCCCTGGGCCCGGGCGAGTTCCACCTGCTCGATCTGGTGGGACTCGAGGTGCGGCTGCTGGCCGACCAGGCCCGCCCGGAATCCGCCGGCCCTGCGATCGGCCGCGTCAGCGACCTGATCCACGCCGGCAACGACCTGCTCGAGGTGGAACTCACCCAGCCCGGCGCCCCCCGGGTGCTGATTCCCTTCGTGCAGGCGATCGTGCCCGAGGTGCGACTCGCCGAGGGCTGGATCGGCCTCACCCCGCCCCCCGGCCTGCTCGATCTCTGAAACACCGCCCTGGCCGGCCCCTTCCGGTTGAATGGAGCTCCCTCCGGCGCGGCAGCGAACGGCCCTGGCCATGGCATCCATCCCTCTCCTCCCGGTGATCCTCTGCGGCGGCACCGGCACCCGCCTGTGGCCCCTCTCCCGCGCCAGCTACCCCAAGCAGTACTGGCCCCTGGCCGGCACCAGCGACGACACCCTGCTGCAACAGACCCAGCTGCGCCTGCGCGGACTGCCCGATCTGGGCCCGCCGCTGCTGATCTGCAACGAGGACCACCGCTTCATCGTGGCCGAACAGATGCGCCAGATCGGCGTGGAACCGGCGGCGATCCTGCTGGAGCCCATGGGCCGCAACACCGCCCCGGCCGTGGCCGTGGCGGCCCTGCAGGCCACCGCCGGCGGCGAGGATCCGCTGCTGCTCGTGCTGGCCGCCGATCACGTGATCCGTGACGCCGCCCGCTTCCGGGCCACGGTGGAAGCCGGCCTGCCTGCCGCCCGCGAGGGGCGCCTCGTCACCTTCGGCATCGTGCCCACGGCGCCGGAAACCGGCTATGGCTACATCGAGGCGGCCGCGCCTCTGCCGCCGGCCGACAGCAACAGCGCCAAGCCCGTGCCGATCGCCCGGTTCGTGGAGAAACCCGACCGCGCCACCGCCGAGGGTTTCCTGGCCAGCGGACGCTTCACCTGGAACAGCGGCATGTTCCTGTTCCGCGCCAGCGCCATCCTGGCGGAACTGGAGCGGCTGGCGCCCGAGGTGGTGAGCGCCTGCCGCGCCGCCCTCGAGCACGACAGCCCCGACCTCGAATTCCGCCGACTCGAGCGCGAGGCCTTCGCCACCTGCCCCGATGTGGCCCTGGATGTGGCGGTGATGGAGCGCACCCACCTCGGCAGCGTGCTGCCGCTGGAGGCCGGCTGGAGTGACGTGGGCAGCTGGAGCGCCCTCTGGGAGACCGCCGACCAGGACAGCTCCGGCAACGTGCTGCGCGGCCGTGTGATCGGCGAGGGGGTGCGCAACTGCTACCTGCGCAGCGAGCACCGCCTGGTGGTGGGCCTCGGCGTTGAGGATCTGGTGGTGGTCGAAACCGACGACGTGGTGCTGGTGGCCCACCGCGACCGGGCCCAGGAGATCAAGGCGGTGGTGGGCCGCCTGGAGGCCGAGGGCGCCCCCGAGAGCCGCGCCCACCGCCGCATCTACCGCCCCTGGGGCCACTACGACGGCGTGGTGGAGGGGGAGCGCTGGCAGGTGAAGAAGATCCTGGTGAAACCCGGCGCCAGCCTTTCGCTGCAGAAGCACCACCACCGCGCCGAGCACTGGATCGTGGTGAAGGGCACCGCCGTGGTGGAAAAAGACGGCATCGAAGAGCTGGTGGGCGAGAACCAGAGCACCTACATCCCGCTGGGCGCCAAACACCGCCTCAGCAACCCGGGCAAGATCCCCGTGGAGATGATCGAAGTCCAGAGCGGCCCCTATCTCGGCGAGGACGACATCGTCCGCTTCGAAGATCGCTACGGCCGCACCGAAACCCCCGTGGCATCCGGCACCCAACCCCAGCCCAGCTGAGCCCAGGCCTCCGCTGCCTCCTGCCGCTTCTCATGCGTGCGGGGCGGCAGAACGCAGTGATGCCGGCGATGAACGGCATGCCCCCCTCGTCGGCGTGCCCCTGCTCCCCTGCTGGCCGTGTCGTCGCTCCCCCTGGGGGCGGCGTCAAGCGAGCAACGCGAGCGCTGCCGCCCCCAGGGGGAGCGACGACACTCACTCGACGGTGACACTCTTCGCCAGATTCCGCGGCTGATCCACATCCAGCCCCCGATGGGCGGCGATGTGATAGCTGAGCAGCTGCATCGGGATCACCGTGAGCAGGGGGCTCAGCAGTTCGTCGACCTCCGGCACCGGCAGCAGCGTATCGAACAGCTCCGTGTCCGGTCCGGCGGGGGCCACGCCGATCAGCTGGGCATCGCGCGCCTTGGCCTCCTGGGCGTTGGAGAGCACCTTGTCGAACACGGTGCCCGGCATCGCGATCGACACCACCGGCACGCGGGCATCGAGCAGGGCGATCGGGCCGTGCTTCATCTCGCCGGCCGGATAGCCCTCGGCGTGGATGTAGCTGATCTCCTTAAGCTTCAGCGCCCCCTCCATCGCGATCGGATAGTTGATGCCCCGCCCCAGGAAGATCACGTCCTGGGTGTCGGCGAACAGGTGGGCCAGCTCCATGCAGCGCCGGTCGTGGTCGTCCACCAGCCGCTGCAGCAGCTGGGGCAGGCCCCGCAGCTCAGCCACCAGGCGCTCCAGCCCCTGCCGGTCGCGGCCCAGCGCGGCCCCGGCCGCCAGGCGCCGTTCGGCGAAGGCCAGCGCCAGGCCGTAGAAGGCCAGCAGCTGGCCCAGGAAGGTCTTGGTGGCGGCCACGCCCACCTCGATGCCGGCGCCGATATCAAGCAGGTGGGGCACCATGCGGCTCAGGGAGCTCTCCGGCCGGTTGGTGATCCCGAGCAGCTTCGGGGCGTAGGCCGGGTCGCCATGGGCGAGCCGCCGCTCCTGTTCCATCGCCAGCGCCGCCAGGGTGTCGGCCGTCTCGCCCGACTGCGTCACGCCGATCGTGAGCATGCCCGGCACCAGCGGCGGCGGCGCGTAGCGGAACTCGCTGGCATAGAACACATTGGTGGGGATGCCGGCCAGCTGCTCCAGCAGAAAGGCCCCCACCTGGGCCGCGTGGCGGCTGGTGCCGCAGGCCAGGATCTCGATCCGCTCCACCCCCGCGTAGAACGCTTCATCCAGGGGCAGGGCCACCAGCGCCTCGGCGGGCAGATGGCGCGCCACCCACAGGGCCGCCGTTTCCGGCTGCTCGTGGATCTCCTTGAGCATGAAGTGGCGGAAGCTGCGCTTGTCCGCCACGTGCTCGGTGCCGCTGAGCAGGCTCGGGGTGCGCTGCACCCGCGCTCCGGCGGCGTCGTAGAGCTCGATGCCCAGCGGCGTGAGCAGGGCCACCTCGCCATCCTCCAAAGGCAGGATCGTGCGCGTGAAACCCGCCAGGGCCGGGGTGTCGCTGGCGCACAGAAACTCCCCTTCCCCCAGGCCGATCAGCAGCGGCGCCTGGCGGCGCGCCACCACCAGGGCTCCGGGCACATCGGCCCACACCACCGCCAGGGCATAGGCCCCAGTTAGCAGCGGCAGTACGTCCTGCACCGCCCGCAGCAGCAGGGCCGCATCGGCGGCACGGCCCTCCGCCCGCAGCTCCCCGAGCCGCCGGGCCACCAGGTGCGGGATCACCTCGGTGTCGGTGTCCGAGAGGAAAGTCACCCCCTCGGCCTGCAGCGCCTCCCGCAGGCTGCGATGGTTCTCGATGATGCCGTTCTGCACCACCGCCAGCCGGCCGCTGCCATCGAGGTGGGGATGGGCGTTGCGCTCCTCCGGCTTGCCGTGGGTGGCCCAGCGGGTGTGGCCGATGCCGCACTGGCCCTGCGCCCCCTCCGCCTCCCAGCGAGCGGTGAGGTTCACCAGCTTGCCCTCGGCCCGCAGGCAGTGCAGGCGTCCCGGGGCACCAGGGGGGCCTTCGGCCTCCACCGTGGCGATGCCGGCGGAGTCGTAGCCGCGGTACTCCAGCTGGCGCAGGCCCTCCAGCAGCTGCGGCGCGGCCTCACGGGAACCGATCAGGGCAACGATGCCGCACATAGACAGGAAGGCACGAAAAAGCCCGGCACTGGGCCGGGCACGAGCTTATGGGCAGACGGACCGGGATTCAGTAGGCCAGACCCATCGAGCGGCTGGTCTCGTCGCCCAGATACACCCGGATGCTGAGGAAGTCGGTGGGGCAGGCGGTTTCACAGCGCTTGCAGCCCACGCAATCTTCGGTGCGGGGGGAGGAAGCGATCTGGCCGGCCTTGCAGCCGTCCCAGGGCACCATCTCGAGCACGTCGAGGGGGCAGGCGCGCACGCACTGGGTGCAGCCGATGCAGGTGTCGTAGATCTTGACGGCGTGGGACATGGTCCTTTCAGGTCCTGGGGGGCAGGCGTTGCCGGTTGACGGTCGGCGTGGTGCCCAACGTACCGGCGGTGAACGGAAGGCTGGTCCAGGCCGCGTCTGGCCGTCACCCTTGTTCATACGTCCCGGGGGCCCGGAAGAGGCCGACCCGTAGGATGCGCCCCTCCCTCACCACGGCCATGTCCCAGGAAGCGATCTTCGAGAAAGTCCGCTCGATCGTTGCCGAGCAGCTCAGCGTCGATGCAGCCGAAGTGAAGCCGGAGTCGAACTTCCAGAACGACCTGGGCGCTGACTCGCTGGACACCGTGGAACTGGTGATGGCCCTGGAGGAATCCTTCGACATCGAGATCCCCGACGAGGCCGCCGAAGGCATCGCCACCGTGGGAGATGCCGTCAAGTACATCCAAGAGAAGCAGGCCTGAGGCGTCCATGGTGGAGGGTCTCCGCCGCGTCGTCGTCACCGGCATGGGCGCGGTCACACCGATCGGCAACGACGTCGGCACCTACTGGGAGGGTCTGAGCAGCGGCCGCAACGGCGTCGCGCCCATCACCCTGTTCGATGCCTCGCGGCATGCCTGTCGCTTTGCCGCCGAAGTCAAGGACTTCGATCCCGCCGGCTGGCTGGAGCCGAAGGAGGCGAAGCGCTGGGATCGCTTCTGCCAGTTCGGCGTGGTGGCGGCCAAGCAGGCTGTCGCCGATGCCGGCCTCACCATCGACGACACCAACCGCCATCGCATCGGGGTGTCGATCGGCTCCGGCGTGGGCGGCCTGCTGATGATGGAGACCCAGGCCCACGTGCTGGCGGATCGCGGTCCCGATCGCGTCAGTCCGTTCTGCGTGCCGATGATGATCCCCAACATGGCCACCGGCCTGGCGGCGATCGCCCTCGGTGCCCGCGGGCCCAGCAGCGCCGTGGCCACCGCCTGCGCCGCCGGCTCCAATGCCATCGGCGACGCCTTCCGCACCATCCAGCTCGGCCTGGCCGATGCCATGGTGTGCGGCGGCGCCGAATCGGCGATCACCCCCCTCGGGGTGGCCGGCTTCGCCAGCGCCAAGGCCCTCTCCTTCCGCAACGACGACCCGGCCACGGCCAGCCGTCCGTTCGACAAGGACCGCAACGGCTTCGTGATCGGCGAAGGGGCCGGGGTGCTGGTGCTCGAGAGCCTCGAGCATGCCCAGGCCCGCGGCGCCACCGTGCTGGCGGAGGTGGTGGGCTACGGCACCACCTGCGACGCCCACCACATCACCGCCCCCTCCCCAGGCGGCACCGGTGGGGCCGAGGCCATGCGCCTGGCCCTGGTGGATGCCCGACTGGAGCCCGAGGCCGTGGACTACGTCAACGCCCACGGCACCAGCACCCAGGCCAACGACAGCAACGAGACGGCCGCGATCAAGTCGGCCCTCGGCGCCCACGCCCACCGGATCCCGGTCAGTTCCACCAAGTCGATGACCGGGCACCTGCTCGGCGGCAGCGGTGGCATCGAGGCCGTGGCGGCGGTGCTGGCGATCGGCCACAACCTGGTACCGCCTACGATCAACTACAGCACCCCGGATCCGGCCTGTGACCTGGACGTCGTCCCCAACCAGGCCCGGGAGCACGCGGTGAACGTGGTGCTCTCCAACTCCTTCGGGTTCGGCGGTCACAACGTCTGCCTCGCGTTCCGACGGATGATCTGAGGCTTGATCCGAGGCCCCGGCCTCCGGCCCTTCCTCCCCTCCCCGGGAACCCCTTCCTTACTCCTTAGTCCCCAACCCCCGCGCCACGCCATGGTCGTCGCCCCCACCACCTCGATCGACACGCTCTGTGTCAACAGCATCCGCTTCCTGGCGATCGACGCGATCAACAAGAGCAACTCGGGCCACCCCGGCCTGCCGATGGGGGCGGCCCCCATGGCCTATGCCCTGTGGGACAGGATCCTTCGCCACAACCCCAAGAACCCCAAGTGGTTCAACCGCGACCGCTTCGTGCTCTCGGCCGGGCACGGCTGCATGCTGCTCTACGCCCTGCTGCACCTCACCGGCTACGACTCGGTGACCCTCGACGACATCAAGCAGTTCCGCCAGTGGGGCAGCCGCACCCCGGGTCACCCCGAAACGTTCGAAACCCCCGGCGTCGAGGTCACCACCGGCCCCCTGGGTCAGGGCATCGCCAATGCCGTGGGTCTGGCGATGGCCGAGGCCCATCTGGCCGCCCGCTTCAACAAGCCCGACGTGAAGCTCGTTGATCACTACACTTACGTGATCATGGGTGACGGCTGCCACCAGGAAGGCGTGAGCGGCGAGGCCGCCTCCCTGGCCGGCCACCTGGGCCTGGGCAAGCTGATCGCCCTCTACGACGACAACCACATCACCATCGACGGAAACACCAACGTTTCCTTCACCGAGGATGTGCTCAAGCGCTATGAGGCCTACGGCTGGCACGTGCAGCACGTGGCTAACGGCAACACTGACGTGGAAGCGATCGCCCGCGCGATCGAGGCCGCCAAGGCGGTCACCGACAAGCCCAGCCTGATCAAGGTCACCACCACCATCGGCTACGGCTCCCCCAACAAGGCCGACACCGCCGGCGTGCACGGCGCGGCCCTGGGGGCCGAGGAAGCGGCCCTCACCCGTGAGGCCCTGGGCTGGAGCTACGGCGACTTTGAAGTGCCCCAGGACGCCTACGACCACTGGCGCCAGGCCGTGAGCCGCGGTGCCGCCGCCGAGGCCGAGTGGAACGCCGCCCTGGCCGACTACCGCGCCAAGTACCCCGCCGAGGCCGCCGAATTCGAGCGCCGCCTGCGGGGCGAACTTCCCTCCGGCTGGGACGCCAACCTGCCCAGCTACGGCGCCGAGGACAAGGGCCTGGCCACCCGCCAGCACTCCTACAACTGCCTCAACGCCATCGGCCCCAACCTGCCTGAGCTGATCGGCGGCTCCGCCGACCTCACCCACTCCAACCTCACCGACATCAAGGGCGAGAAGGGGTTCCAGAAGGGTGCCGAAGCGAACCGCTACCTCCACTTCGGCGTGCGCGAGCACGCCATGGCGGCCATCCTCAACGGCCTCGCCTATCACGGCAGCGGCCTTGTGCCCTACGGCGGCACCTTCCTCGTGTTCGCCGGCTACGCCCTCGGCGCCATCCGCCTCTCGGCCCTGAGCGAGCTGGGCGTGATCTACGTGTTCACCCACGACTCGATCGGTCTGGGCGAAGACGGCCCCACCCACCAGCCGATCGAAACCTTGGCCAACCTGCGCGCGATCCCCAATCTTCTGGTGATCCGCCCCGGCGACGGCAACGAAACCAGCGGCGCCTACCAGGTGGCCGTGGCCAACCGAAAGCGCCCCACGGTGCTGGCCCTCAGCCGCCAGGCGATGGCCAACCAGGCAAACTCCAGCGCCGCCGCCGTGGCCAAGGGCGGCTACATCCTCGAGGACAGCAACGGCACCCCGGACCTGATCCTGATCGCCAGCGGCACCGAGCTGGAACTGGCCACCAAGGCCGCCGCCGTGCTGCGCGCCGAAGGCCGCAATGTGCGGGTGGTGTCGATGCCCTGCGTGGAGCTGTTCGAGGAGCAGGATGAGGCCTACCGCGAGAGCGTGCTGCCCGCCTCGGTGCGCAAGCGCCTGGTGATCGAGGCCTCCAGCTCCTTCGGCTGGCACAAGTACACCGGCTTCGAAGGCGACACCGTCTCGATCGACCGCTTCGGTGCCTCCGCCCCCGGCCCCCTCTGCCTCGAGAAGTTCGGCTTCACCGTGGACAATGTGGTGGCGAAGGCGAAAGCGCTGGGGTGAGGCTCTGATGGCTGCGCGGGTGCCAGCGCATCCCTGGTCTGCGGCAGGCCCCATTCTCCACAAGGTTCTGCAGCAGACCCGCACAACGCCAGAGGTCACACTGGCGTTGTTTGTGTTGGCAGTGATCTCGATGGGTGGCTTTATTTTCGGCCATACCCTCGGCATTGATGACGAGTTTTCTTTGTTTCCCGAAGGGAATAGTGGTATACCTTGGTTTGGCCAGGGGCGTTTTCTGATTGGGCTCATCCAGCTCGTCATCCCCCAACAGGTAACACCCTTCTTCCCCTATCTCCTGCTGGCCTGCTCCTATGTGGCCAGCTATATCCTGCTTCTATCGCTGCACGAGCTCCAGCATGGCTGGAAAACTCTTATCGGCTATTTGATCTTTATTCTATTTCCAACGAACTGGCTGTCCCAGGAATTTGTGATAAACGTTCCCGGATTTGCGGTCGGGCTCTTCCTCTCGATCTTGGCGGCATGGATCACGTCCAACAAGATAAGAGAGTCGCCTAAAGTTGACCTTTCGTCGTTTTCGCTGACCTCAGTTATTTGCCTTGCCATTGCAATTGGAGGCTTTCAATCTCTGATAACAGTATACCTGGCAATTGGACCGGGATCCCTGCTGCTTCGACTACTTTCATCTGGCACACTGAACAAATCAGAGTGCTGTCAAGGCCGCTACCTCACGCGCATTCTTGCCGTGTGGTTCGGCCAAGCCGTAGCAGCGGTTGCACTGCACACCATAATTTACAAACTATATCTCAGCCTGGGCGATGTCCAAGTTCATCAAATTGACCGATATTTCAGAAGTCCCTACTTCATGCTGAGAACCCAGCCACTAGATTATGTCAGAGGAAATATAGAGCAGTTTTTTCAGACATACTTTACACCAGGCATTTTTTATGGGCACAGCCTGTGGGCTTTTGCCGCTCTTCTGTTGGGCGTCCCCATTATCGCCCTGCTCGGCTCACCAATAGCGCCATCTCAGAGCAAAAGCTCAACATCCGCATATCATCCTCCCACGCCCGAAAAGCTCCAGATCACCTTTGTCCTAACGCTTTTATTGCTAGCTATCCCACTGTCACTCAACATCATCTCCATGCCGTATCGCATACCAATGCGTGCACTGATGGCATTACCGTATGTTGCATGGCTTGCTTCCTGTTTGTGGCTTCAAACTAGGCGATCGCGCCTAAATGGTCAATTCCTCAAAATAGGAGCCATATTGTCTACGATCCTTATTTTTCAGTTTTTGGTGTGCAGTTCTAACTACTACGCAGCCCGATCATTCAACAATCGCAGTGATCAACTTGTTGCAGCCACCATCGCAGCCACGATCAATAACTCCGGAGAATCAAACGTGCCGCCAGTCAAAAGGTTTGGCAGCCAAGGAGCACTCAAACGTGAGTCACCCTATAGAGTAGCATGGTATTCTACAGCAGGCTCCTCGTTTTTCAACTGGGACAATGGCAACAACGAACGCATGATTAGATGGCTCAAGGCAATGGGCTTAGACACACTCGCGGCCATCCCAGCGAATGAGATGAAAAATTATTCGAGTGATTTCAAGCGTATGCAGATATGGCCACAACCTGGATCCATTGCTGTGAAGGGCGAGGTTGTACTTGTGAAGTTTGGAGAGCCAAGCGTCCTGAAAACAGAATAAGTGTTGGCTTGCCTTGCGAATGTGCCATACTAAAATTGATCAATACTCTACACGAACGGGCGTGAGATCGATTGCTCTGCTGGTGCCCTGCCACAACGAAGCTGAAGGGGCTGGAGAGCTTATTACAGCCATCAACAGCACCATCAATGAAGTGCAGCAGACGATCTGTCCTAATTCTGAAGGCATCCACTTCAAGATGATCATCGTGGATGATGGAAGTACCGATGATACCTGCCTGCAGTTTGAAAAACTGATCCATGAATCCCCGTATCTTGACGAGGGAATAATTATCCGCCTCAGCCGCAACTTCGGCAAAGAGGCTGCTATCTTAGCCGGCCTGTCTCATTGCCTGGCGGATGCCTGCATCATCATGGATGCAGATCTACAGGATCCCCCTAGTCTGATCGGGCCAATGATCTCCGCTTGGCTGGATGGACATGAGGTGGTGAATGCTGTACGCAATGACCGCTCAAGTGACAGCTTGATGAAAAGAATCAGTTCAGAAGGTTTCTATTCACTGTTCTTGCGCCTTAGCAAGCTTGAGGTGCAGTTCAACGCATCTGACTTCCGTTTGCTGGACAGAGTTGCGATAGAAGCTATTGTTTCATGCCAAGAAAGGGTAAGGTTTTCCAAGGGGTTCTTCGCTTGGGTTGGTTTCAGGCAGAAGAATATCTACTTCAAGCGCCCTGCTCGTCGTTCGGGCCAGAGTAAATGGGGAAGCTGGAAACTCTGGAACTATGCTCTGGATGGCATCTTCAGTTTTTCCACTGCGCCATTGCGGATATGGAGCTATGTCGGCCTTATCGTCACTGCCGGAGCGTTCATCGTTGGCCTTACCGCGGCGATCCGGGTGATTTTCTTCGGTATTGACGTCCCAGGTTATGCCTCACTCTTCTTTGCCGTAACCTTTCTTGGTGGTCTCCAACTGATCGGCATCGGAATTCTTGGTGAATACGTAGGACGCTCATATCTGGAAACGAAGCGTAGACCCCACTACCTGATCCGAAGCATCGCCAGGGTTTGAGCCATGGATCAGGGCTTTCTGCCACGGATCACCAACCACAGACTCAGTCGGTTTTGCAGTGTTGGCGTCGTCGCCACCCTGGTTCATGCAGGGGTCCTGAGCTTGCTGCAGGCTGGATTGAATCTGCCCCGATCAGACGCCAATTTGATGGGCTTTGTGGTGGCTTTTATGGTTTCCATGGCTGGTCAGCAACGCTTCACCTTCAACGATCGCCTGCAGGGAAAACGTCTGAACGCCCCCGGATTACTCATTCTCTTCCTGATCAATGCCACAGCCGCATTCGGAATTGGATCCGTGGCAAAGGGAGGATTTTTGATCCTTCTGCCAGTGCTACCGGCAGTCATCAACTATCTATTGTTGTATCTATTCAGTGGCAGCACCCGCTTTCGCTCCTGAAACAGGTTTATCCATAGACGACAACAGCACAAGTCTGTGTCTTTTTCTCATAGATGCTTTGATCTTGCAGCGGTGATCCCCGCTTGCCTCTCGAGCGTGGCAGAGCGCAGTAGACTCCGCAAAGATTTGCCTAGTTGCACAGCCAATGAACTCATCGTTCGCTGACAGGAAGAGAGGATCGAGCGAACAATCAAAAGCAACAGGCGAAAAGATTTTGAAATATGCCCCACTAACCCTTCTAGTGGCTTCCATCCTGATTTCTGCAGGCTTCATCCTTATGGATACCGGCGTGGTGCCGGGCTTTCCGATGGATCAACATTTTGTTGAAACTGTCAATCTTGCGCCGCGATACCTGAGTGGAAAATGGGCGTTTCAGTATCCATCCCTTCAAAATAGTGGCGGGATTACATCCAGCCTGATTGCAGGTATTTACAAGATTGTGGTGCCGACAAATCTCGAGAATCTCAACTGGCACATTCGTATTTTCGCAATGGCAACTTTTCTGATCAGCACTTTCATGCTGATCAGAACATATATATCTGATCGCGCTGTTGAGATCTTGGCTTTTTTGATCATAGCCTCTTCAGGCTTTCAGTTGCTTCAGCCTTCGAGCGACTTGTTTGCAGGCACATTGTTAAGTCTTTTCTTCATCTCGGTGGCGAGAAGTGGCCACGCTTGCTAACTTCGCTATTTCTCGCGGCATTTGGTCTATGTAAAGTAGATATGATCTTGGCAGCTCTCTTGCTCGCCATCTTTTGGACTTGGTGGGAGCGCCGTGAGGCCAAAAAGAATTATATTTATAGTTTTGCCTTTACTCTATTGTGGCTGATCATCTTTCTGCTCCCGGGATTCGTCGTTCAAGGCGCCAGTCCATTCGCAGGTTGACGAAGCATGATTGCCTTCATGAGTGCTTACACAGAGTTTTTTGCCCATCATCAGTTTGCCGGATCTCTGCCAGCTGAATTATCCACCTCCATGGAGATTGCGCGTATAAAGATTTTCGGAGGCGCCAGCTCATTCCCAGAAATTGTAAGAGAGTTTCCCACACTGTATCTCGACTTTGTGGGCCTGTCGGCTGCCAGGAGCCTACCGAATATCGTTAATGCATTCAAGCTGATGCTCATACCGATTGCAATTGTCTTCTTTAGGCAGAAAAATATACAGCGCAATCGCTTTTTGCTGTGGGGCGGTCTTATTGCATCGGTTTGCGTGATTGTTCCTGCGTGGCTCGTGATCTATCTTCGCTTACGCTACGCTGTAAAGATAGCTGCCCCGCTGATCGTAATCCCGCTTTCTGGAAGCATGGAGCTTGGCCAGAATAAACCTCGCTACAAAAAAATGGCCTGGCTCTGTGGCATTGGCACTATCGCATGGGGGCTATTGTTTTTTGGCGATATGGCACAGTATTCCCACTGGAAATAATTGCCGACCTGAGTATCTGCGTGCTCAGCCCGCCCCGGCTGCCTGCTGTGAGAGCACCTCCTCAAGTCCAGCCAGATCCTCATCCGTGATCTTGGTCTGCATCGGGCAGTGCTTGGGGCCGCACATCGAGCAGAACTCGGCCTGCTTGTAGATGTCGGCCGGCAGGGTTTCGTCGTGATATTCGCGGGCCCGTTCGGGATCCAGCGAGAGATCGAACTGCTTGTTCCAGTCGAAGGCGTAGCGGGCGCGGCTGAGTTCGTCGTCGCGGTCGCGGGCGCCGGGGCGATGGCGAGCGATGTCGGCGGCGTGGGCAGCGATCTTGTAGGCGATCAGGCCATTGCGCACGTCCTCGGGATTGGGCAGGCCCAGGTGTTCCTTGGGGGTCACATAGCAGAGCATTGCCGTGCCGTACCAGCCGGCCATGGCTGCACCGATGGCGCTGGTGATGTGGTCGTAGCCGGGGGCGATGTCGGTGACGAGGGGGCCGAGCACATAGAAGGGCGCCTCGGCGCACTCCTCCATCTGCTTCCTCACGTTGAACTCGATCTGGTCCATCGGCACATGGCCAGGGCCCTCCACCATCACCTGCACGTCGTGGGCCCAGGCGCGGCGCGTGAGTTCACCCAGGGTCTTCAGTTCGGCCAGCTGGGCCTCATCGGAGGCATCGTGCAGGCAGCCGGGCCGCAGCGAATCTCCGAGGGAGAAGCTGCAGTCGTAGCGCTTGAAGATCTCGCAGATGTCGTCGAAGCGCGTGTAGAGCGGATTCTGCTTGTGGTGGTACAGCATCCACTGGGCCAGGATGCCGCCGCCGCGGCTCACGATGCCGGTGAGGCGGCCCTTCACCTTGGGAAGGTGCTCGATCAGCAGGCCGGCGTGGATGGTCTGGTAGTCAACGCCCTGCTGGCAGTGCTTCTCGATGATGTGCAGGAAGTCGTCTTCCGAGAGCTTCTCGATCGAGCCGTGCACGCTCTCGAGCGCCTGATACACCGGCACCGTGCCGATCGGCACCGGCGAGGCGTTGATGATGGCGGTGCGCACCTCATCGAGGTTCACCCCTCCGGTGGAGAGATCCATCACCGTGTCGGCGCCGTACTTCACCGCCAGCTCCAGCTTCTTCAGCTCTTCGCTCACATCGCTGGCGTTGGGGGAGGCGCCGATGTTGGCGTTCACCTTGCACGTGCTGGCGATGCCGATCGCCATCGGCTCGAGGCCGGGGTGATTGATGTTGGCCGGGATGATCATGCGGCCGCGGGCCACCTCCTCCATCACCAGCGATTCGGGCAGGTTCTCCCGCCTGGCCACATGGGCCATCTCCTCGGTGATCACCCCCTGCCGGGCGTAGTGGAGCTGCGTGACGTTGCCGCCGGCGTCGATGGTGCCGCGACGCTTCTCGATCCAGGCGCTGCGCATGACGAAAAAAGCGGAGAACGTGGGGCCGGCGCTGGGCGACGGCATGGGGCGCGGACCGGAGCTCTCCTGCACTTCCCTGCGCCGGCATGACCCGGATCAGGTTCGGAGGGTGTGATCTCAGCCCTGGCCCCGAAGGCTTGAACGCCTGCGGAGCGGGCACCCCTAGTGACCCATGCAACCTAGCAAGAGAGGCCCGGCCGCTCAGGTCTGCAGGGCATCGAGGGCCGCCGCCACCACCCGGTGATCCCCATCCGCCTGGAGGCCCTGGAGCAGGGAGCGGGCCGCCGCGGCCTCCTCGGCGCCGGCCCCGGCGGCCGAACCCTCCCGCACCAGCCGGCCCAGGATCTCGGCCCCCCCCACCCGCACGGTGCCATCCGACGACGGGATGGCCATCCGGGCCAGCTCCAGCAACCAGGCGGCGCTCATGTCGGGATGCTCGGCCAGGGCCGAGAGAATGCTGCAGCGCACCAACCAGTGTTCGTTGGCGGCGAAGGCCTCGCGCAACGGCGGCCAGGCCCGCTCCGCCCCATAGCTGGCCAGGGCGTTCGCGGCCTCCGCCCTCACGTTGTCGTCGCTGTCGTGGCGGAGAACCTGCAGCAGGGCCTCCCAGCCGGCCTCGCTGCGCTTGACCCCGAGGCCGGCGCAGGCCAGGGAGCGCACCAGGAAGGTGGACTGCTCGAGACCCAGCAGCAGCAGCGGAACCGCCTGCTCCTCCGGCACCTCACGCAGGGCGGCCAGGGCCGGCATCGAGCGGGCGGGATCGCCGGAGGTGATCGCAGCGCGCAGCGCCTCGGGCTCGGGAACGGGAGAGGTCATGGGCTCGGGGCAATGAACCGATCATGACGACATCGGCGGACCAGGCGCCGGCTCGGGAATCCGCTCCTGCCGCAGGGCCCGCAGGATCTCCCGGCGACGGCGGCGGCGCAGCACCATGCTGGTGAGCAGCAGTCCCACACCGATCAGCAGGGCCGGCACCGCCTGGATCCGATCGCTGCCGGTGCGGTGCAGCAGGCCCAGCAGGGCCAGCAGGATCAGCAGCGGCGAGGAGAGGGCCAGCAGGGGCGAACGCAGGCGGGCGGGACGTCCGCCTGCGGCAATGCGGGCGGCGGGGCTCACACCGGCCGCTCCATCCAGCGCAGCAGGCTCAGGGTCAGCACCCGCACCCCCACCTCCAGGCAGTCCTCGTGGGGATCGAAGGTGTTGCTGTGCAGCGGCGTGCAGCCCCCCGGGCCGGCGACGCCCAGGCGGAACATGGTGCCGCGGGTGCCCTCCAGGAGCTGGGCGAAGTCCTCGGCGCCGAGGGAGGGCTGCTCCAGCCACTCCACCCGCTCCTGACCCAGAAGGTCGGAGGCGGCATCGGCCACCAGCCGGGTGAGCAGCGGATCGTTGTGGACCGGCGGTGAGATGCAGCGGTAATGCACGCGGGCCTCGCCGCCGTGTCCCCGGCAGAGGGCGTGGACCGTGTCCTCGATCCAGCCCGGCAACCGGTCGTGAACGTCGAGATCGAGGCAGCGGACCGTGCCCAGCAGCCGCACGTGGTCGGCGATCACGTTGAAGGCCTTGCCCCCCTCGATCCGCCCGAAGCTCACCACCACCGGATGGAGGGGATCGAGCCGGCGGCTGATCGCCTCCTGCAGGCCGCTCACCACCCGGGCCGCGATCCAGATGGCATCCGTGCTCTGGTGGGGACGGGCCCCATGCCCGCTCTCGCCCAGCACCTCGATCTCCAGTTCGCCGGCGGCGGCGGTGAGGCTGCCGCTGCGCACCCCCACCGTGCCCACCGCCAGGCTGGGGAACACATGCACGCCGAACAGGGCCTGCACCCCCTCCATCGCCCCGTCGGCCCGCATCCAGGCCGCGCCCTGGGCCGTCTCCTCGGCGGGCTGGAACAGCAGCCGCACCCGGGCGGTGAGCCTCGCGGCCATGCCGCCCAGCAAGCAGGCCACCCCCAGCCCCACGGTGGTGTGGATGTCGTGGCCGCAGGCATGCATCAGCCCCTGGCGGGTGGAGGCGTAGTCCAGGCCCGTCCGCTCCTCGATCGGCAGGGCGTCCATGTCGGCGCGCAGAGCCACCAGGGGGCCGTTGGCCGGCCCCAGCTCGGCCACCACGCCGGTGCGCCCCACCCCTTCGCGCACCTGCCAGCCCCAGCGCCGCAGTTCGCCCGCCACCAGGGCGGCGGTCTGCTGCTCGTGGCCGCTCAGTTCCGGATGCTGGTGGATGTGGCGGCGCAGCAGGCGCAGTTCCGGCAGCACCTCCTGGATGCGGGCCTCCAGCCCCTGCCGCTGCCAGTCCTCGGGCAGAGGCGGCAGGGCCAGCGACGGAGAGGGGGAGGAGCGCAGGGTCATCAGGTCGCGGCGGGATGGGGCCGGAGGGCCCTCAGGAGGCCAGGGCCAGGAACTGCTGGAGAGCCTGCACCGGCTGGGGTGGCCAGCGCCGTATCTGCAGGAGCCATTCTGGTTGGCGGTAGCGGGGATCGAGGCCGGAAGCCGCGGCCCAGTTGCTCTCGGCCTCGCCGACGGCGCCGCGGCCCCACAGCAGGGCGGTGAGGCCGGCGCGGGCATCGGCGAACAGGGGATAGCGGCGGATCAGGGAGCGGAACTGCTGCTCCGCCGCCGCCAGATCCCCCAGCTGATAGGCCGCAAGGGCCGCACTGGAGCGGGCCATGGCGAAGCCCGGGCGGGTCTCCGCTGCCGCTTCGAAGCGGCAGCGGGCGGCGGCCCAGTGGCCCAGGGAGCCCTCGACGTTGCCGAGGTTGTAGAGCGCAGAAGCGTTGTCGGGCTCACGCCCGAGGATCCAGAGGTAGTCATTGCGGGCCTCCTCCCAGAGGCCCAGAGCCTCTTCGGCGGTGCCCCGGTTGAGATGGGGATCAGGATTCGACGGAGCGAGATCCATGGCCCGGCCCTGATCGGCGATCGCCCCCTCGGGATCGCCCAGGGCCAGACGCACGTTGCCGCGGTTGCTCCAGGCGGCGGCATCCTCCGGTGCCAGCTCCAGCACCTGATTCCACAGCGGCAGGGCGTCCCCGAACCGCCCTTCGCGGCTGGCGGCGAGGGCCTCCTCGAAGCTCCTCTGCAGGAGCCGGGCCTCAGAGGCGGACGTGGCGGCGGCGATGGTGGCCGCCACGGCGGGTGCCGGAAGAGCGAGAACCACCACCAGCATCAGCAGGGCCAGCAGACGCCTCATGCCGCCCGCGCCCCGCCATCGCCATCCCCGTCGCCATCGAGATGGGCACGTCCGGCGGCCGTGAGCAGGCGCCCGCGGGAGGTGCGCTGCAGGAACCCCAGCTGCAGCAGGAAGGGCTCCACCACGCTCTCCAGGGTGGCCGGGTCCTCCCCCAGGCCCGCCGCCAGGGTCTCCAGGCCCACCGGGCCGCCGCCATGACCCTCGAGCAGCAGGCTGAGCAGGCGCCGGTCGCTGGCATCGAGACCGCGCCCATCGACGCGATGCAGGCGCAGGGCCTCATCCACCAGCTCCGGCCCGATCCGGCCGTGGCCGGCCACGGAGGCCACGTCGCGGACGCGGCGCAGCAGGCGGTTGGCGATGCGGGGGGTGCCGCGGCAGCGCCGCGCCACCTCGAGGGCGGCCGAGGGCTCCAGATCGATCGCGAGCAGCGACGCGGCCCGCTGCACGATCGCCTGCAGATCCTCCAGGTCGTAGAACTCGAGCCGCTGGATCAGGCCGAAGCGATCGCGCAGGGGCGAACTGAGGGAACCGGCGCGGGTGGTGGCGCCCACCAGGGTGAAGGGCACGATCGGCAGGCTGCGGGTGCGGGCGCCGGCGCCCTGGCCCACGGTGAGATCGAGGCGGAAATCCTCCATCGCCGGATAGAGGATCTCCTCGGCCACCCGGTTCAGCCGGTGGATCTCATCGATGAACAGCACCTCATGGGGCTGGAGGTTGACCAGCAGCCCCACGATGTCGCGGGGCCGCTCCAGGGCCGGGGCACTGGTGATGCGGCAGCGCACCCCCAGCTCCTCCGCCAGCACCAGGGCCATCGTGGTCTTGCCGAGGCCGGGGGGGCCGTAGAGCAGTACGTGATCGAGGGCCTCTCCGCGGCTGCGGGTGGCCTCCACGGCGATGCGCAGCACCTGCTTCAGCTCCCGCTGGCCGATGTAGTCGTCGAGCCGGCGGGGGCGGAGGGTGTCCTCCCGGCCACCTGGCAGGTCCGAGCCACTGGCGGGATCGCCCTCGGCGCCGTCGAGTTCGGAGGCGGCGGGATCGAGCAGCCGGGGCGCCGACCCGGACGCCGGGGGGGCCTCGGCAGCAAAGGGGCGGCGCCTGGGGGCGGAGCCGCTCCGCTCGCCGGATGGAACGATCGCCATGGGGCCAACCTTACGGGCGGGCACGGGAAAGCGCGATGGGTAGCCTCCTTCCTGCGGCCGAAGGAATCGACACATGGCGAAGGGGCCCGGCAGGAAGGGGGGCAGCGCGAAGACCGATCCGGCGAACCGGCTGCTGGCCGACAACCGCTTCGCCCGACACCAGTACGAGATTCTCGAAACCCTGGAGACCGGCATCGAGCTCCTGGGCACCGAGGTGAAGTCGATCCGGGCGGGGCAGGTGAACCTGCGCGACGGCTTCTGCCTGATCCGCGGCGGCGAACTGCTGCTGCACAACGTGCACATCTCGCCCCACAGCCACGCCGGACGCTTCTTCAACCACGACCCGCTGCGGGTGCGCAAGCTGCTGGCCCATCGCCAGGAGATCGAGCGGCTGCGCATCGCCCTCGACCAGAAGGGCCTCACCCTCATCCCCCTCAACCTCCATCTCAAGGGCTCCTGGATCAAGGTGACCCTGGGACTCGGCAAGGGCCGCAAGCTGCATGACAAGCGCCACGAGGAGAAGCGCAAGCAGGAGATGAAGGACGCCCGGGCGGCCATCGCCCGGCTCTGACCCCCGGGCCGCCGCCGCTCCTCAGGGCGTGGTGCTCGGCGGGTTCGGGGCCTCGGGCGCCGAGGCGGGCGGCGTGGGCTCGCCGGCCGGCGCAGGGGTCGCGTCGGCGTTCGGGGCGGGAGAGGGCGTTGTCGCGCCCTCCGGCGGTGGAGCCGGGGGTTCGCCAGGCTCGGGGGGAGGTGGAACGGCCGGAGGAGCGGGCGGATCGGCCCGCAGCGACAGGCTGATCCGGGCCGGCGCCACCCCCTCATTGGCCACCAGCAACTGCACCGGAGAAGCCTTCTGCGGCCCGAGGCTCACCACCCGCAGGGGGCCCTTGGCCTCGAGCGCGCTGCCATCGGCGGCGAAGACACTCATCTGCAGCAGCGGCGTGCCGTTCACCCCCAGGGCCAGGGCGTGGCCGGCGGGCAGGCGGATCGCGAACAGGCGCGCCCCGCTGGCGGGCACATCCGCGGACACCAGCTGGTTGGTGCGGGAGGGAACGTTGATGGATTCGATCCGCACGTTCGCGAGGATCTGGTCGGCGGCGGCATACCAGAGCTGGCGGAAGGGCTCCTCGGGCATGGAGTCCTCCAGCCGACCGGGCAGCAGGTTGCTGGCGCTGTCGGAGACCAGCTGGCGCAGCACCTCGGAGCTCAGGCCCTGGCCCTCGAGGGCCTGGCGGCGGCGGTCCCAGTCGGCGGAACTGAAGCTTCCGAGCCGCTGGCGCAGGGAGAGGGGGAGCTGCTCCACCCGGGCCAGCCACTCCTCGGCCAGGTCGTTCCACACCTTGCGCAGGGGGGCGTCCTCGAGGGCATCGCTGGGCAGCCGTCCCCGCCGCTCGGGGTACTGGGCCAACAGGCTGGCGTCCACCAGCCTCAGGAACCAGGCGCGGTCGATCTGCATCGCCCGCAGGCGATTCAGCAGCTGCTGACGCTGGTCGACTTCCGCCGGCGGCAGGCTGCTGGGGAGCTCGGTGGCGGTCTGCGGGCCGGGTTCCGGGGGACGCCCCCGCCCCAGCCACCACCAGCCCAGGGCGGTGCCGGCGATCGCCGACAGCACCAGGGCGATCAGCACGGGCCAGAGCCCTCCCTCGGCGGCCTCCTCCTTCTCCAGGTAGCGCGGACGAAGCATTGGCGGCTCCACCGGGGCGGGGGCGGCAGTCGCAGGTGCGGGCGGGGCCGGAGCAGCCGGGGCCTCTGGGGCCGACTCGGGCTCCACCGCCGGCGGCGGCACGGGCTCGGGCGAGGCCTCGGCAACCGGCTCCGGCACTGGGCCTGGACCCGGCTGCTCGGCCGGCTGCTCCGCCGGAGCGGGCGGCACCAGCATCACCGTGCGATCGGCCCGCGGCACCGGACCGGTGCTCTCCGGCATCTCCAGCTGCTGGAACGCCACCAGCGCCTGGCCGGCGGACGCGAAGCGGCGGGAGGGATCGGAGCTCAGCAGCCGTTGGATCCGCTCCCGCAGGGCCGGCTCGTCCTCGAGGCCGGTGGGCCAGCGCCAGTCGAGGGACACGGGATCGAGCAGGGCCGCCGGCTCGTCGCCGCTGAGCAGCACCAGGGCCACCACCCCCAGGGCATGGAGGTCCATCCAGGGCTGGGCCGGTTCGCCGCGGCTGAGTTCGGGCGGGGCATAGCCGGGCGTGGCCCCCAGCGGCCCGGCGCCATCGCTGCCGCGCACCAGACCGAAATCGAGCAGCACCGGCAGGCCGTCGCTGTCGCGCCGCAGCAGGTTCGCCGGGCTCAGGTCGCCATGGAGCAGATCCTGGCTGTGGAGGGCCGCCAGCACCGGCAGCAGCTGACGCAGCAGCAGCAGCACCTCGCCGGCCCCGAACACCAGCTGCCGCTCGCGACGGGCGTCCAGCAGTTCGGCGTAGGTGCGGCCCGCCTGCCAGTCGCGCACCAGCCAGAGGTCGTCGCCTTCGCTGATGGCCGCACCGATCCGGGGCACCTGCGGATGGAGCACCCCCTGGAGGCGGGCCCAGAGATCGCGGGCCCGGGCCTGGTCGCGCTGGGGCGGGACGCGGCGCAGGGCCACCGGGGTCTCAGCCGCCAGCAGGTCGCGGGCGAGCCAGAGCGGGCCCTGATCCTCCGTCTGCCCCAGCCGCCGCTCCAGCCGGTAACGACCGCCAACCACCTGGCCGGGTTCGGCCGTTGAAGGGGTGCTCACCTCAGCCCTGCTCCACGCGCTCGGGCTGGCTCAGCCCGCGGCCTGCCAGCCAGTCGTGGTCGTACAGACGGGAGCGGTAGCGGTCACCCCCGTCGCAGAGCACGGTGACGATGCGGTGACCGGGGCCCAGCCGCCGGGCGGTCTCCACCGCCGCCGCCACGTTGATCCCCACCGATCCCCCCATGAACAGCCCCTCCTGCCAGAGCAGCCGATAGATCGTGTCGAGAGCGGTCTGGTCGTCGATGCGCACGGCGTCGTCGATCGGCGCCCCCTGCAGATTCGCCGTGACCCGGCTGTTGCCGATGCCCTCGGTCACCGAACTGCCCTCGCTCACCAGCTGGCCGGTGGTGGCCCAGGAATGCAGCGCACTGCCGTGGGGGTCGGCCAGCACGCAGCGCACCCGCTCGCTGCGCTCCTTGAGGAACAGGGCCGTGCCGGCGTAGGTGCCGCCGGTGCCGGTGGCCGCCACCCAGGCGTCCAGCCGCCCTTCACACTGCTCCCAGATTTCGGGCCCGGTGCTGGCGTAGTGGGCCCGGCGGTTGGCCAGGTTGTCGAACTGGTTGGCCCACACAGCTCCTGGGGTTTCAGCCGCGATCCGCCCGGAGAGCTTCACGTAGTTGTCGGGGTGGGCATACGGCACCGCCGGCACCGTGCGCACCTCGGCGCCGAGGCTGCGCAGCAGGCCGATCTTCTCGGCCGACTGGGTGTCGGGGATGACGATCAGGCAGCGATAGCCGCGGGCATTGCACAGGTGGGCCAGGCCGATGCCGGTGTTGCCGGCGGTGCCTTCCACCACCGTGCCCCCCGGGCGGAGTTCGCCGGAGGCCTCCGCCTCCTGGAGGATCCCGAGGGCGGCGCGGTCCTTGACGGAGCCGCCGGGATTCATGAACTCGGCCTTGCCCAGGATCTCGCAGCCGGTGAGCTCGCTGAGCGCCCTCAGCCGGATCAGGGGGGTATTCCCCACGGCACCGGTGAAACCTTCGGTGATGCCGGAGCGGATCGCTGCGGTGCTGGCGCTCATGCCGCTGGCCTGCTGGTGCGTCGGGTGGGCGGATCGTAGGGAACCTGACTAAGGTCGGCCCGTGCGTCAGGACGGCGGGATGGGCCCCTCGGCGGAACCTCGGCTGCGCCCCACCCCCCTGCAGGAGGGCCCGCACAAGCAGCTGCACCAGCGCCTGCAACGGGTCCGGCAGCGGACCGAGGCCCTGATCGCCGGCCTGGAGCCCGAGGATCTCTGCCTGCAGGGCATGGCCGACGCCAGCCCACCCAAGTGGCATCTGGGGCACACCACCTGGTTCTTCGAGGCCTTCCTGCTGGAGCCCCATCTGAGCGGCTGGCAGGTGGAGGATCGCCGCTGGGCCTACCTGTTCAACTCCTACTACGACGCCGTCGGCGAGCGGCACCCCCGCCCCCAGCGCGGCCTGCTGACCCGCCCGCCGATCGCGGCGGTGCTCGCCTGGCGGCGGCGGGTCGACGCGGGCCTGGCGGCCCTGGTGGGCGACCTGCCCCACAGGCCCCCGGCCGAGGCGGGCGCCCTGGCCGCCCTGCTGGAGCTGGGACTGCAGCACGAGCAGCAGCACCAGGAGCTGCTGCTGATGGATCTGCTCGACGGCTTCTCCCGCAATCCCCTGGAGCCCGCGGTGGACTCCGGGCCGCAGGGGGCGGAGGCGGAGTGGACGCGGCGCACCGGCGGCGACGCTGCGGCCCGGGGCTGGCGGAGCCACCCGGGGGGACTGGTGGCCATTGGCCATGACCAGGAGGATCCGTGCTTCCACTTCGACAACGAAGCCCCCCGGCACCGGGTGTGGCTCGAGCCGTTCGAGCTGGCTGAGAGCCTGGTGACCAACGCCGAGGTGGCCGAGTTCATCGCCGACGGCGGCTACCGGCGCCCGGAGCTGTGGATGAGCGAGGGCTGGGCGGTGGTGCAGGCCCGCCGCTGGCAGGCTCCCCGCTACTGGCGCGGCGATGCGGAGTTCACCCTGGCCGGCCTGCGACCGCGGCCACCCGGGGCGCCGGTGCGGCACCTGAGCTGGTTCGAGGCCGACGCCTTTGCCCGCTGGGCCGGGGCCCGGCTGCCGAGCGAGGCCGAATGGGAGCTGGCAGCCAGCGGCCCCGGGGACCTGCCCATGGCCTTCGGCCTGCTCTGGCAGTGGACCGCCAGTCCCTACCGTCCCTATCCGGGCTTCGCCCCGGCCCCCGGCGCGGTGGGCGAATACAACGGCAAGTTCATGACCTCCCAGTTCGTGCTGCGCGGCAGCAGCTTCCTCACGCCGCCGGATCACGCCCGCAGCACCTACCGCAACTTCTTCCCGCCCGCGAGCCGCTGGATGGCCGCCGGCCTGCGCCTGGCCCGGGGATGAGACGGCAGCAGCTGATCGATCTGCACCCGCAGCCGGCGGACATGGCCAGGCTGGTGGGCGAGGGCATGGCCCGCACGCCCAAGCAGCTGCCGGCCTGGCTGCTCTACGACGCCGAAGGCTCCCGGCTGTTCGAGGCGATCGGCGAGCAGCCGGAGTACGGCCTCACCCGCATCGAAACCGCCCTGCTGGAGGCGCGGGCACCGGAGCTGGCGGCGGCGCTGGGGCCCGGGGTGGTGGTGGAGTTCGGCGCCGGCAATGCCCGCAAGGTGGGGCCGCTGCTGACGGCCCTGCGACCCGCGGCCTACGTGGCTCTCGACATCAGCGGCGAGCACCTCGATGCGGCCTGCCGGGCCCTGCAGGAGCGGCATCCGGCTGTGCCGGTGCTCGGCATCTGCTGCGACTACACCCGGCTGGAGGAACTCCCCCCCCATCCCCTGCTGGAGGGGCAGCGGCGGCTGGGCTTCTACCCCGGCGGCTCGCTGGGCAACTTCGATCCGCCGGCGGCCCGCGCGCTGCTGCGGCAGTTCGCCCGGCTGCTGGGCACGGACGGCGGGCTGCTGATCGGCATCGACCAGCCCAAGGCGGTGGAGCGCCTGGAGGCCGCCTACGACGACCGGGCGGGCATCTCGGCGGCCTTCGCCCTCAACCTGCTCGCGCGACTAAACCGGGATCTGGCCGGCGACTTCGATCCGGCCGCCTTCCAGTACCGGGCCCGCTGGCAACCGGATCGCTCCCGCATCGAGATGGCCCTGGTGAGCCGGCGGGCCCAGCCGGTGACCCTGGCGGGCCGCACCTGGACGTTCGCCGAGGGTGAGCCCCTGATCACCGAACACAGCTACAAGTACACGCCCGGGGCCTTTCTGCAGCTGGCGGGCGAGGCGGGCTGGCACGGGGCCGCCCGCTGGTCGGATCCGGCGGGGGATCTGTCGCTGCACCTGCTGCGGCAGGCAGACTCGGAGTCAGTACCGGACGGGCGATGAGCAGGGACGACCAGAGGCGGGCCATGCGCGAGGTGCGCGAGGGTCTGATCGCGGAACTGGAGGAGCTCTACCGGCGGGCGTTCGACCGGATCGGCGACCAGGACCTGGGCGAGGGCGCCATCGCCCGCCTCACCCAGCTGCTGCTGCGCTCCCGCGAGGCGGCGATCACGCCGCTGCAGGAGGAGATCGAGGCCCCGCTGATCACCCGCGCCCCGGGGGAGGCGGCCCCATGAGCGGCGGCAGCTGGCTCGACGAACTGGAGGCGCGGCTCGACGCCACCCTGCAGTCGTTCCTGCGCGCGAACCCGGCCCAGGAGGCCCTGCTGGCCGAGGAGGAAGCCCGCGAACGCCAGCGGAACCTGCGGCGCTCCCGGCTCGACCTGCGGCAGGAGGCCGAGCTGCAGCGCCAGGGTCTGCTGCGGCTGGCCGGGGAGATCCGGCAGTGGCAGGAGCGGGTGGAAAGGGCCCGCGCGGCCGGCGCCGACGATCTGGCCCGGCGCGCCGGCGACCACGTGGCCACCCTGATGGAGCAGGGCCGCAGTCGCTGGCAGACGCTGGGGGAACTGGGGGAGCGCTTCGCGGCCGTGGAGCGGGAGCTCGCCAACCTTGCGGCACCACCGGCCGCCGGCACGGGCCGAGGCACCCAGGCCCAGACCCCTGGAACGGCCCCGGCGGCAGCCGCGGAAGGCCATCTCGATGCCGACTGGGCCCGCTTCGAAGCGCAGCAGGAGCTGGAGGAGCTGCGCCGGCGCCTGCAGCGCTGAACGGCGCCCATGGAGTTCCTGCTCTCGAAGCTGCTGCCGATCGCGGTCTACCCCCTCGGCCTGGCGCTGCTGCTGCAGATCGCCGGACTGGCGGCAGGTCGGCGCCGGGGTGGAATCTGGCTGTGCGGAGCAGGCGTCGCCCTGCTCTGGCTGGCGGCGATGCCGCTCACGGCCCGGCAGCTGATCCGGCAGCTGGAGGACCAGGCCAGCGGACTGACCCCGGATCCCCTGCCCCGGGCCGATGCGGTGCTCGTGCTGGGCGGAGGCCTGAGGCCGGCCCTGCCCCCCCGCCGCGGCGTGGAGGTGAACGAGGCCGGCGACCGGCTGCTCACCGGGGTCGCCCTGGTGCGGCGCGGACTGGCGCCCGTGCTGGTGGTCTCCGGGGGCCGGGTGGGGTTCACCGCCGGGGATCAGGCGCCGACCGAGGCCGAGACGGCCGCCCGGCTGGCTGGGGATCTCGGCATCCCCGCGGGCCGGATCGTGCGCAGCGGAGACCCCCGCAACACCGCCGAAGAAGCGCTGGCCATCGATCGGCTGGCCCGCTCCCGGGGCTGGCGTTCCCTGCTGCTGGTGACCAGCGCCAGCCACCTGCCGCGCTCGCTGGCCACCTTCCAGCGCCGCACCCGGCTGCGGATCACACCGGTGGCCACCGATTTCCTGCTGCCCGCCCGGGGCGCCTTCGGCACGCCCACCCTCGCCAGCGTGGCCCTGGATCTGCTGCCCTCGGCCTCGGCGCTGGATCTCACCACCCAGATGCTGAAGGAGCACCTGGGACGGCTGGCCTACCGCTGGCGCGGCTGGGAATGAGGGGCGGGGCCGCGGCTCACTTCTTGGGGGCCGGCGGCACCAGGCTGACGCCCTCGGGCGGCGGCGTGGGGTCGGGATCGGCGATCAGCATGTGCTGCAGCACGATCTCAGGCCGCTCACTGTCGCGCCAGCGGATGCGGTAGGCCGGCATCTTGGTGCCGCGGCTGGTGGTCTGCTCGACGGGCTCCATCACCCAGCCGCGGCGCGATCGCCCCTGGGGGTTGCGCTTCACCACGGGATCGGCGTGTTTGAAGCGAAAACCGACGCGCTCGCCGCTCATGTCAAGGGGGACCCCAGGGAGGGAATTTGCCTACGGGGGCAATTATCCCACTGCACCGGTTCCGTCCCCTGGGCGGGGCTCGGGACGCAGCAGGGGGAAGGCGATCACGTCGCGGATGGAAGGACTGTCGGTGAGCAGCATCGCCAGGCGGTCGATGCCGATGCCGAGACCACCGGTGGGCGGCATGCCGATCTCCAGCGCGTGCAGAAAATCCTCATCCACGGTCTGGGCCTCCGGATCGCCGGCCCGCCGCCGCTCCTGCTGCTGCTCCAGGCGGGCCCGCTGGTCCACCGGATCGATCAGCTCGCTGAAGGCGTTGGCGGTTTCCCGGCCCACGATGAACAGCTCGAAACGCTCCACCAGCCCGGGCTTGCCGCGGTGGGCCCGGGCCAGCGGCGAATTCTCCACCGGGTAGTCGAGCACGAAGGTGGGCTGGATCAGGCTCTCCTCCACCCGCTGCTCGAAGGCTTCCACCAGCAGACGCCCCACGCTGTCGGCCGTCTCCGGCACCGCCAGATCGGCGGCTTCCATCGCCGCCGCCGCCTGCTCACGGGTGGTGAAAGCGTTGAAGTCGAGCCCGGTGGCCTGCTGCACCAGCTCGTGCATCGTGGCCCGGCGCCAGGGGGGGGTGAGATCCACCTCCACGCCCTGGTAGGTGATGACAGTGCCGCCGCACACCTGCTCGGCCGCCGTGGCGATCAGCTGCTCGGTGAGCGCCATCATGTCGTGGTAGTCGGCGAAGGCCTGGTAGATCTCCACCGAGGTGAACTCGGGGTTGTGGCGGGTGCTCACCCCTTCGTTGCGGAAGATGCGGCCCAGTTCGTAGACGCGCTCGAAGCCGCCCACCACCAGCCGCTTCAGGTGCAGTTCGGTGGCGATCCGCAGGGTGAGCGGCAGGTCGAGGGCGTTGTGGTGGGTGGTGAACGGGCGGGCGTCGGCGCCGCCGGCCTCCGTCTGCAGCACCGGGGTCTCGATCTCCAGGAAGCCCCGCTCGTCGAGCCAGCGGCGCATGCTGCTCACCAGCACGGCCCGGCGGCGGAAGGTCTCGCGGGTGTGGGGCGAAACGATCAGGTCGAGGTAGCGCTGGCGGTAGCGCTTCTCCACGTCGGCCAGGCCGTGCCACTTGTCCGGCAGAGGCTGCAGCGACTTGGTGAGCATCGTCCAGTCGCGCACCTTCACCGAGAGCTCGCCGCGGTCGGTGCGGCGCAGGGTGCCGTGCACCCCGATCCAGTCGCCGGCATCGGTGAGCGTGGTGAACCGCTCGAACACCTCCGGATCCTCGGGATGGGCGGCCTGCAGCGCGGCCTTGTCGATGAACAGCTGGATCGTGCCCGACTCGTCGGCCAGGGTGAAGAAGGCCAGCTTGCCCATCACCCGGCGGGTCATGATCCGCCCGGCCACCGCCACCTCCTCCGCCAGCTCCTCGCCCTTCGGCAGGTCGGCATGGGCCTCCTGCAGCGCGGCGGTGCGGTGGCTGGGCGCAAAGCTCAGGGCATAGGGGGCCCGGCCATGGGCCTGGAGCGCCCTGGCCTTCTCCAGACGGGTCTCGCGCAGATCCGACAAGGCAGGCGGCGGGGAAAACGTTGAGGGCCATCCTGCAGGACCGCCGGACGCCCCACCTACCCCCCCGGCTCAGCCCGCGGCGGCCAGGGTGCCGTCGCCCATGCGCTGGGAGGCGTAGCCGGTGCCGCGCACGGTGAGGATCAGCTCCGGGTTGCGCGGGTCGGGCTCGAGCTTGCCCCGCAGCCGCGCCACGTAGACATCCACCACGCGCAGATCGGCGGCGCGCCGGGGCGGATAGCCCCAGAGCTGCTCGAGGATCTCGGCTCGCGGCACCACCCGGCCAGGCTCCCGGAACAGCAGTTCGAGGAGGCTGAACTCGGTGTAGGTGAGGGCGATGCGCTGGCCCTCGCGGGTCACCTGGCGGCGGTTGGTGTCCACCACCAGCTCACCCACCCGCAGCACACCGCTGCCGGAGGCCGCTTCCCGCGGCTCGCTGGCGGCGGACCCCCGGCCCACGCGGCGCAGGATGGTGGCGATGCGGGCCTCGAGCTCCTTGGGGCTGAAGGGCTTGGGCAGGTAGTCGTCGGCGCCGAGATCCAGCCCGGCCACCCGTTCGGCGATGGCATCAAGGGCGGAGAGGAAGATGATCGGCACGCAGGATTCGGCCCGCAGGCGCCGGCAGACGGCGAAGCCGTCGAGCTTCGGCAGCATCACGTCGAGGACCACCAGATCGGGCTGTTCCTGGTGGAACAGGGCCAGGGCCTCCTCGCCGTCCTCGGCGCAGACCACCCGGTAGCCGGCCAGCTGGAGACGCATCACCAGCACCCGGCGCACGGCGGGTTCGTCGTCGACCACCAGGACCGTGGCCTTGGCGGCCTTGCCCATGGCGGCGCCGGGCCCCTGCCCGTGGGTGTCCTCCATGGTGCCGGCCTGCCTGTGCATGGGCAACGTTCCGGATGAACCCGGGTGAAGAATCGCAACCATACTGCGGTCCCGGTCCCCGGGGCGACTCCCGGACCCTCTCCGGCAGCTGCGATCTGGGCAGTCTTCACACTTTCTTCAGCTGCGGGTCCCCGTTCATGGCCAGCGGGCTTCGGCGTAGCGGTTCCACTCCTCGGCCGCGGCCAGCAGGGCGGCGTCGCTGTCGAGGTCGCCGAGCATGGCCCGCTGCAGCTGGGTGTAGACGATGGACTGCAGCCGCTTGATGCCCGGTGTGGCGGGCACCAGCACCCGCGCCCGCTCGAGGGTTGCCACGGAAAGGGCCCGGGCACGCCGCACCAATGCCTCGCCCGGCTCCGTCGCACCCGGCGCGGCCAGACGCGCCTCCAGCTGCCGCAGGGCCTCCCGTGACGACGGCAGCACCCGGGCCTCCTCGGCAAAGGCCAGCTGGTTGACGGCGTCGGTGAGGAAGAGGCCGAAACTCAGCGCCTCCGGCGCCATGGTGCTGCTCTTCGGCACCACCAGATTCATCACCGCCACGTTGGCGTCACCGTCGGCGCCGGTGAGGGGCGGGAACGGCGCGGTGACGGCGGCGATGCCGGGGGCGTTGGTCTGGAGGTTGCGCAGGAAGTCGGGCCCGGTGGCCACCTGAACGAGATCGCCGGCCTGGAACAGTTCGATCGCACGGCGATAGCCCTGACTCACCACCTCACGGGGCAGCAGGCCGCGGCGGTAGAGGTCGGTCCAGAAGGCGAAGGCCCGGCGGCCCGCAGGGCTGGCGAAGGCCGCCCGGCGCCGGCCGTCGAGAAGGCGCACCCCCATCTGCACCATCGCCTCCAGCAGTTCGGCGGAGTCGTCGGGGACGGCGGTGACGAACAGGGCATAGCGACCGGTGCGCCGCCGCACCCGCTCCGCATAGGCCGGCACCTCCTCCCAGCGCAGCGGCGGCCGATCCGCACCCGCCTGCTCCAGCAGGCGCCGGTTGGCCATCGTGACCCGGGCGGTGAGATACCAGGGCAGGGCGAACTGGGCAGCGCCCTCCTGGCCCGCCTCCCAGATGCGCGGCAGGTAGGTGGCCGCGGCTCCGGGGGGCAGCAGCGGGGTGAGATCGCGCAGGCCGCCCTTGCTGGCGAGATTGGCGGCGAAGGGTGGGTTGAGATTGACCAGATCGGGGGCCGTGCGGGCGAACACGGCCGCCAGCAGCTTGCGCTCCACCGACGACCAGGGCACATCCGTCCAGCGCACCGTCACGCCGGGATGGCGGGCCTCCCAGGCGGCGATCACCCGCTCGAGGAAGGGGTTGAACCGCGGGGCCAGATCCAGGGTCCACACCTGCAGCTGCCGCGGTCCCGAGGCGGGTCGGCGCGCCGCCGGCACGGAACAGCCGGCGGCGGCGAGGGTGAGCCCCAGGAGGCCCAGCACACGGCGTCGGGACAGCGGCATCGCCCTAGCTCCGCCAGCCGGCACCCAGCTGGCGCCAGAGCAAAAGCTGCAGGGAGCAGAGCATCGGGGCCAGCAGGGCGGTGAGCAGAGTCTGGGCCAGCACCAGGTGCAGACCGGCCCCGAGCAGATCGCTCAGGTGCCAGCCAGGCAAGGCCAGGGGACCTGGATGCACCCCCGGATCGAGCACCGCGGCGCCGCCGGAGGGGCTCTCCGGCGAGGCGATCAGCCCGGCGCTGCGCCACCAGCCCTGCAGCAGCCACTGCAGCACGAGGCTGAGTTCGAGCGCCAGGGTGCCCACCAGGGCGAGAAGCCCCAGCACCAGGGAGCCGCGCACCGGCGACGCCCGGCGGGCCAGCCGCCCCCACCACCAGCCCAGCAGCACCAGTCCCGGGATCAGGCTGGCGCTGTTGGGATGCAGCGCGTCCAGCAGCAGTCCGAGCGCCGCACCCGCCAGCGCCCCCGAGCGGGGCCCCTCGCACAGCGCCCACGGCAGCAGCCACAGCACGGCCCAGGCCGGCGGAACGCCCCCCAGCCGCAGCCAGGCCGGAGCCGCCAGGGTGAGCAACGGCACCAGCAGGGCCGTGGCGGCACACCAGGGCTGGCGCGAGAGAGCCGCCATCAGCGCAGCAGCACCTGCACCCAGTCGACCGCGCCCACCGGGGCGGCCAGCTGCACGATCGCCTCCGGCGCCGGATCGGCGGATTCGTTCACCGCCTGGATCACGCCCACCGGCAGGTTGGGGGGCACCAGGGTGCTGGCGGGCGAGGTGAGCACCACGTCCCCCGCCCTCACCTGGGGATCCTTCTCAAGGAAGCGCAGCAGGGGGCGATCGGTGCCGATGCCGCTCAGCAGCCCCTGGCGCTGGTTGCGGCCCACCCACACGCCCACCCTGCTCACCGGATCGGTGAGCAGGGTGACCGTGGCCGTGGTGGGAGTGACGGAGGAGACCCGACCGATCAGACCGCCGGGGGCCAGCACCGCCTGGCCATTGGCGATGCCATGGAGCGAACCGGCTCCGAGCATCAACCGCTGCCACCAGCCACCGGGCTCCCGGGAGATCACAGGGGCGGACACACGCCGCTCTCCGCTGGCCCCCTGGAGCCCCAGCAGGCCGCGCAGGCGCTGGTTCTCGCGCTCGAGCTGACTGAGCCGGGCCTGATCCTCCAGGCGCCGGGCGGAGCGCAGCCATTCCGACTGGGCCGTGCCCGGCCAGAAGGGCCGGCTCAGCAGGGCGTAGGCGTCGGCGAGCAGGGCGCCACGCGTGAAGCGGATGCCCAGCAGCACCAGGGCCAGCAGCAGCAGCCAGAGGGGAACCCGGGGGGCGGAGGCGGCGGTGGCGCGGCGCAGCCAGCGAGCTGCCGGCATCGACTCAGGCGACCGGGCGCGAGAAGTCCGGGGTATCGAGCACGCGCGAGAGGTGCTGATAGTCCTCGAGCACCATGCCGCAGCCGTTGACCACGCACAGGAGCGGATCTTCGGCCACGTGGGTGAGGATGCCGGTCTCGTGGCTGATCAGGTCGCAGATCCCCCGCACCAGGGCGCCGCCGCCGGCGAGCATGATCCCCCGGTCGACGATGTCGGCGGCCAGTTCGGGAGGGGTGCGCTCGAGGGTGCGCTTCACCGCCTCCACGATCACGTTCAGGGGCTCGGCCATCGCCTCGCGGATGTCGCCGGCACGCACGTTCACCGTGCGGGGCAGGCCGGAGAGCAGGTGCAGACCGCGCACGTCGATCGAGGTCTCGTCGTGCTCGTCGTCGGGGAAGGCCGAGCCGATCCGGATCTTGATGTCCTCGGCCGTGCGCTCGCCCACCACCAGGTTGTGCACCTTCTTGAGATACACGCCGATCGCGTCGCTGAGCTCATCGCCCGCCACCCGCACCGACTCGCTGATCACGGTGCCGCCGAGGCTGAGCACGGCCACCTCGGTGGTGCCGCCGCCGATGTCGACGATCATCGTGCCCACGGGCTCGGTGACCGGCAGGCCGGCACCGATGGCGGCAGCCACCGGCTCGTCGATCAGATGCACGGTGCGGGCCCCGGCCAGGCCCGCCTCCCGCACGGCCCGGCGCTCCACGCCGGTGACGCCGCTGGGGATGCCGATCACCAGGCGAGGGGCGATCACACCCCGACCCTCGTTGCCCTTCTGGATGAAGCTCCTGATCATCTGCTCGGCGGCGTCGAAGTCGGCGATCACGCCGTCGCGCAGGGGCCGCACCGCCCGGATGTTGCCGGGCGTGCGGCCGAGCATCAGCTTGGCCTCATCGCCCACCGCCAGCGGCACGTTGCGCTGGAGGTCGATCGCCACCACCGAGGGCTCCTGCAGCACGATGCCCTTCCCCGAGACGTACATCAGGGTGTTGGCCGTGCCCAGATCGATGCCGATGTCGCGGGAGAACTGGAAGCGGCGAAACATCAGCAGCGGGTGGCCGGGGCTGCCGCGGATCATAGGGGTGGCCTGCGGCGGCCCCTTCCCGGCGGCTGCCGACCGGGACAGGGGGTGGAACTGATGGAACGTGGCCCCCGGACCGGGTGCCGCATCATTGTTCGATTCGTACCAGGAGCTGCGCCATGGGCGTCAATTCCATCACCCTCGTCGGCCGGGCCGGCCGCGACCCCGAAGTCCGCTACTTCGAGTCCGGAAGCATGGTGGCCAACCTCACCCTGGCGGTGAACCGCCGCAGCCGCGACGACGAGCCCGACTGGTTCAACCTCGAGATCTGGGGCAAGCAGGCCCAGGTGGCGGCCGACTACGTCCGCAAGGGCTCCCTGCTGGGCATCATCGGCTCGTTCAAGCTCGACCGCTGGACCGACCGCAACTCAGGCGAGGAGCGCACCAAGCCGGTGATCCGCGTGGACCGGCTGGAGCTGCTGGGCAGCAGGCGCGACGCCGAATCGGGCGGCGGCAGCTTCGGCGGTGGCTACGGCGGCGGCGAGCCCAGCGAGGAGGAAGTGCCGTTCTGAGCACCACGGCGGCAGCCCCGGATTCCCCCGCGAGGGCTTGTGCCAGTACCCCAGCCGGGTTATCAACCGTCTGAAGCCAGCCAGGGCGCCCCACGGGGCGCCTTTTTGCTGCACACCTGCCGGCCCCTCGCTGCCCCTCGAGCGCCCTCTGCGAGCCCTTGCAGGTCGGATGCCGGCCCCGCGCCAAGCCATCCGGGCGTGCCTGTGCCATCCCCCCTGCTTATGGCGTCCCTGGGCGTCTGAGCACCGGCGTCGCGCCAGCGTGCCGGCGCTCAGACGCCCAGGGACGCTTCAGTGGGAATCGGTGCGCTTCTTCCAGGTGCGAAGGCCGAGCCAGACCGCGAAGCCGAGCACCGCCACCACCAGCACCACCTTGATCACCTTGGCCACCGGCTCGATCCACAACTCCACGTTGCTGTAGCCCTCGCCCAGCACCAGGCCGGCCACGGTCAGCAGCAGGGTCCAGATCAGGCTGCCGGCCGTGGTCCAGATCAGGAACGGCACGAAGGGCATCATCTCGATGCCGGCCGGCACTGAGATAAGGGTGCGGATGCCGGGGATCAGGCGTCCCCAGAACACCAGGGCCGTGCCATGGCGATTGAACCAGTCGCGGCTGCGATGCAGTTCCTGTGGGCTGATGCCGATCCAGCGGCCGTGGCGCTCAAGCCAGTGCTCGATCCGCTCTTCGTTCACCAGCCGGCCGATGCCGTACCAGGGCAAGGCGCCCAGCACGGTGCCCAGCAGGCCGGCCAGCACTACGGGGATCAGGGCCAGCTTGCCCTGCTGCACGTAGAAGCCACCCAGGGGCATGATCAGCTCCGAGGGGATCGGCGGGAACAGATTCTCCAGGAACATCGCCGAGAAGATGGCGCCATAGCCCGCCATCGGGTTCGCCTCCACGGCCGAGCCGATCATCTCGGGGAGCTTCTGGATCAGTTCCAACGCCATCGCAGGGTTGCCAGGGTGATGGGCAAGTCTTCCATGGCCGGGACATCGCAACGACCAGGCACGGAAAAGCCCGGCGCAAAGGCCGGGCCAGGGATGCAGGGGCGAGGGGGCAGCAGAGCGTCAGAGACGGCAGGGCCGACACCCAGGCCTGGGACAAGGCTCAGTAGCGGTAGTGATCGAGCTTGTAGGGCCCTTCCACCGGCACGTTGATGTAGGCGGCCTGCTCGGCGGTGAGTTCGGTGAGCCTGGCGCCGATCTTCTCGAGGTGGAGCCGGGCCACCATCTCGTCGAGGTGCTTGGGCAGCACATACACCTGCTTGGCGTACTGGTCGCCCTTGGTGAACAGCTCGATCTGGGCCAGCACCTGGTTGGTGAAGGAGTTGCTCATCACGAAGCTGGGGTGGCCGGTGGCGCAGCCCAGGTTCACCAGACGCCCCTCGGCCAGCAGGATGATCCTGTTGCCTGACGGCAGCACGATGTGATCCACCTGGGGCTTGATGTTCTCCCAGGGGTACTGCTTCAGCGAAGCCACATCGATCTCGTTGTCGAAGTGGCCGATGTTGCACACGATCGCCTGATCCTTCATCTGGATCAGGTGCTCGTGGCGGATCACCCGGAAGTTGCCGGTGGCGGTCACGAAGATGTCGACATCGCGCACCACGTCGTCGAGACGCACCACGCGGTAACCCTCCATGGCGGCCTGGAGGGCGCAGATCGGATCGATCTCGGCGATCATCACCGTGGCGCCGAGGCCACGCAGCGACTGGGCCGATCCCTTGCCGACATCGCCGTAGCCCAGAACGAGCGCCACCTTGCCGGCCACCATCACGTCGGTGGCGCGCTTGATGCTGTCGACCAGGGATTCGCGGCAGCCGTAGAGGTTGTCGAACTTGCTCTTGGTCACCGAGTCGTTGACGTTGATCGCCGGGAAGGGCAGCTCGCCGCTCTTCTGCATCTGATAGAGACGGGCCACACCGGTGGTGGTCTCCTCGGTGACACCCTGGATCTGGGCCTTGATGCGGGAGTAGAAGCCGGGCACCGCCGCCAGCTTCTGGCGGATGCTGTTGAACAGGGCGGTCTCCTCTTCGTTGGAGGGGTTGTCGAGCACCGAGGGATCGCTCTCGGCCTTGGTGCCCAGCATCACCAGACCGGTGGCATCGCCACCGTCATCGAGGATCATGTTGGGGGTGCCACCATCGCCCCACTCGAGGATGCGGTGGGTGAAGGCCCAGTACTCATCGAGGGTTTCGCCCTTGTAGGCGAACACCGGGATGCCGGCGGCGGCGATGGCGGCGGCGGCGTGATCCTGGGTGGAGAAGATGTTGCAGGACGCCCAGCGCACCTCGGCGCCCAGGGTCACCAGGGTCTCGATCAGAACGGCCGTCTGGATCGTCATGTGCAGGGAGCCCGCGATGCGGGCGCCCTTGAGGGGCTGCTCGGCTCCGTACCTGGAGCGCAGCGCCATCAGACCGGGCATCTCGGTCTCGGCGATGGCGATCTCCTTGCGGCCGAAGTCGGCCAGGCCGAGATCGGCGATCACATACGTGGATGTGCTCTGCAGCGCGGTTGAAGCGGGGGTGGCCACCATGGCGGTCTCTCGTGGATGGGCTCGTGGATGGGTCGGAATCAACGATCGGAAGCCGGCCAGGCCACGGGGAGGGGGCCGGAAGCGCGGACGATCGCTCTGGGAAGATCTGCGGAGACGCCGAGGCTTCGGGCTCGCGTGAAGGCCAATCTAAAGCGATGCCCGCAAACGCCGCGATCCGCACGATCCAGCTGGCCGATGCCGGGGCCACCCGGGCCCTCGGCGCCCGGCTGGCCGCCGAGCTCTCAGCCGGTGATGTGCTGCTGCTGCGCGGCAACCTGGGGGCCGGCAAGACCTGCCTGGTGCAGGGCCTGGCGGCAGCCCTGGACATCGCCGAACCGGTGACCAGCCCCACCTTCGCCCTGGCCCAGCACTACCGAGGCCCGGACGGCCGGGCGCTGGTGCATCTCGACCTCTACCGGCTCGAGCTTCCCGCCTCCGCCGACGAACTGTTCCTCCAGGAACGGGAGGAGGCCGAGGCGCTGGGTGCGCTGATGGCGGTGGAATGGCCCGAACGGATGAGCCTCGATCCCCCCGGCGCCTGGACCCTGGTCCTGGAAGCCGAAGGCGAGGGCCGCCTCGCCCGCCTCATCCCCCCTGACGCCTGAGGAAGGCCTCGAGTTGCTGGGTGCTCGGCTGGGGATCGATGGCCCCGGCCCCGAGGGTCACCAGGGCACCGCAGGCGGCGGCACGCCGAACCAGATGCTCGGGATCCATGGCCGCGACCTCTCCGCTCTGGGGGCCGTTCACCAGGCCGTGGACAAGGCCGTGCAGCAGGCCGGCGGTGAAGGCGTCGCCGGCACCGGTGGTGTCGACGGCGTCCACGGCGAAGGCCGGCAGGGTGCCGCTGCGGTCGGCCAGGCTCCAGCGCAGGGGGGCAGCCCCATCGGTGACCAGAACCGCCGGCCGCCTCGGCAGGGATTCCGCGATCGCCACAGGATCGGTGGTACCGAACAGGGCCAGGGCCTCCTCGGCGGCACATTTGATCAGGGCGGCCTGCTCCAGCAGCGGACGTATCCGGCCCTGCACCAGCGGCGGCGGATCGACGTCGGGATCGAGCCCCCAGAACGTGGGGCGCCAGTTCACATCCAGCGCCAGAGGAGCGCCCCGCTCGGCCGCAAGGGCCACCAGCGTCTCCAGGGCCTGCGCCGAGGCCGGACTAGCCAGCGGCAGGGTGCCCACGAGCACCCAGGGCGCCCCGGCCAGGAGCGGCGGCGCATCACTGGACAGCCGGGCCACATCCACGGCCTGATCGGCGAACCCCAGACCCCTGTCCCCGGCGAAGCCACCGAAACGGCGCTCGCCGCCGACCTCGCGCCGCACCAGCACCGTGCGGCTGGGCCGCTCAGGATCCCACTGGAGGGCGGAGACCTCCACCCCCCGCTCCTGGAACAACGCGGCAAAGGCGGCACCGATCGCGTCTTCGCCCAGGCGGCCCAGGAAGGCCACAGGCGTTCCCAGGCGGGCCAGGGCGCAGGCCGCATTCGCCGGGGCGCCCCCCAGCCGGTCCTCCACCGGATGGTCCGCGGTGGCGGGAAGGGATGGATCGCCTCCGGGCGGGCCCAGGCGATCGACGAGCGCCTCGCCGAAGCAGAGAACGCGGGGCGATGGCATCAGGCGGCCGCTCGGCTCTCCCCAGGGTGGCGATGGCCCGCGGGGGCGTCAGCGTCGAGGCGACGCCGCAGGGCCTCGATGATGCGGGCGTTGGCCGCCGGGAAGGGGTAGGCGTCGAGATCGGCCGGCATCACCCAGCGCACCTGCTGGGAGGCCAGGGGTCGGGGATCGCCGGAGAGCCAGCGGCAGAGGTGCACCACGAAGCGCAGGCGCTTGTGGCTGTAGGCGTGCTCCACCACCACCAGCTCCTCCTCCACCTCCACCTCGATGGCCAGCTCCTCCTGAAGTTCGCGCCGGATCGTGGCCTCGATCGGCTCGCCCGGCTCCTGCTTGCCGCCGGGGAACTCCCACAGTCCGCCCAGCAGCCCCTCCTGCAGGCGCTGATCGATCAGTACCTGGCCGCTTGCATTCAGCACCACCCCGACGCCGATGACCTCAAAGGGAGCGGGGCGGGGCTGGTCCTTCACGGGGTAGCGGGCGGGATCGCCGGCAGCGTAGGCAGCGCAGCTGCGGCTCCAGGGGCAGGCGCCACAGGCCGGGGAGCGGGGGGTGCAGACCGTGGCGCCCAGATCCATCAGGGCCTGGTTGAACGCCCGGGGCCGGCGCCGATCGAGCAGGGACTCGCTCAGCCGCCAGAACCCGGCGTGCGCTCGCCGCGGCGGCAGCGGATGGGCCGTGAGGCGCGCCAGCACCCGCAGGGCATTGCCATCGAGAAGTGCGGCAGGCCGGTCGTAGGCCGACGAGAGGATGCTGGCGGCGGTGCTGCGGCCGATCCCCGGGAGGGCCTGCCAGCCCTCGAGATCGCCCGGCCAGGGGTTCCCCTCCCCGGCCTGCGCCCTGTCCCAAAGCAGCCGGGCGCCCTGATGCAGCCGCCGGGCCCGGGCGTAGTAGCCCAGCCCCTGCCAGAGCAGCAGCACCTCCTGCTCCCTGGCCGCCGCCAGGGCGCCCAGGTCCGTCAGGGTCGCCATCCAGCGGTGCCAGTAGGGCAGCACCACGGCGAGCTGGGTCTGCTGCAGCATCACCTCGGCCACCCAGATCGGGTAGGGATCCAGAGGCTCTCCCTCCGCCGGAGGACTCCCGGCCGGGTTCAGCTTCCAGGGAATGGCGTGGCGGCCGTGCAGCTGCCACCAGGCCAGCAGGGAGCGGCGCAGGGCTGGAACCCGATCCTGGATGGCATCGACTGGATCGCTGCCGCTCTGCGGGGAGCGGATCCGGCCAGGGGGAAGCGGCACGGAGGGGGAACGGAGGAACGGGCGAGAGGGATCCTGCCCGTTTCGGCGGCGGGTGGGAGAACCCTGTGGCTTCAGCAGACGATCCGAACCGGTCAGACTCGAACCTTCGCCACCGCCGATCCCCTGATGTCCCCCGCCCTCGGCCTGCCGGCCCTGGTCACCGTGCTGGCCCTGATCACCTACCAGGCCACGGCACTCAACGTGGGCCGGGCCCGGGTGCGCCACGGCGCCCTGGGCTTCCTCTGGGTGGGGGGCCGGATCGCCTACGCCGTGGGCTATCTGCAGGAGGCGAAGAAGCGGGGTCCCGGCTTCGGCATCGCCTTCCTGGCCAGCGCCGTGCTGCTGGTGATGGCCCTGGTGGGCGCCCTGAGAACCCTGACGGCAGGCTGAAACGGCGCCGGCGCAGATCTCAGAGAAAACCGCCGGGACGGCGGCGGTTGCTGGAAAGGGAGATGTTGCCGACCTGGCCAGCGGCAGAGGGGGCCGGGGCCGGTGGCTGGTCACCGCTCACCGAGAACGCCGTCCGAGGCGGCGGCGCCACCGCACCTGCCGGCCGGGGCACGGCCACCACGTTGAAGGCCATCGACCAGCGCTCCCCGTCCCCCCGGAAGGGGGCCACCGAATGGGGCTGCCAGGCCGGAAACACGTAGAAGTCGCCTGCAACCGGCAGCACGTAGTGGGCCATGCCGGTGCGGAAACTCTGGATGTGCCATTCCTCCGGGCCGTGGAAGCAGAGCTGGCCGTCGAAGCTGTCGGCGCGGATCTGGGGCGGAACCTTCAGGAACAGCACCCCGGAGAAGCTGCCGCCATGGGTATGGGTGGGGTTGTAGTCGCCGGCGCGCTGCACATTCAGCCACACGTCGATCATCTGCAGCCCGTAGCGACCCGGAGTCCAGGGCCCCCGGCCCCCGGGGGGCTGGCGATCGATCACGTGGCGGATCCAGCGCTCGCAGGCCGGCAGGATCTGGCCTTCGCACAGCTCGCGCACCGAGGGATGGTCGGGGCCCAGCTCCCGCTGCAGGGCCAGCTGGCCGGCGAGCTTGGCTGAGGCGTCGGGCCGGCTGAGGGGATCGGCCGCCACGGCCTCCGCCAGGCTGATCAGTTCGGCGAGCAGGAGCGAGGGCAGCCGTCCCTTGAGCAGATAGCGCGGAAAGAGCTCCAGCATCTCCAGCGATGCTCCCGCCTCCCCGCCCCCGCCTGCGGGCGGATCGGAGGGCGTTTGGGCGGGCAGGTCGAGCGGGGAATCCGCGCGCAACGTTCAGCAGGCGACGTAGGCCTGGACAGCATCGCTCAGACGCCGCAGGCCGGCGAGACCATCGCGCTCCAGGTTGCGCACCCGGTCGCGACTGATGCCCAGGATCCGGCCGATGCCGGTGAGGCTCATCGGCTCCTCGCCCTCCATCCCGTACCGCATCCTCAGCACCTTCCCCTGCAGCTCCGGCAGCTGGTCCAGCAGCGAACGCAGGTCGCCCTTCAGGCACTCCCCGTCCACCATCTCCTCCGGGCCCGCCCCATCGCCCGCCAGCAGATCCAGCAGCTCCGTGTCCTCCCCATCGCCCACCTTCGTCTCCAGGCTCACCGGCTGGCGCGCCCGGCACAGCAGATCCTTCACCTCCTCCTCCGGCAGCTCCACCGCCTCCGCCAGCTCCGTGATCGTGGGCGTGCGACCCAGCTCCTGGCTCAGCTCCCGCTGGCCCTTCTTCAGCTTGTTCAGCGTTTCGGTGATGTGGATCGGCAGCCGGATCGTGCGGCTCTTCTCGGCGATCGCCCGCGTGATCCCCTGACGGATCCACCAATAGGCATACGTGGAGAACTTGTAGCCCCGGGTGGGGTCGAACTTCTCCACGCCCCGCACCAGGCCGATCGTTCCCTCCTGGATCAGGTCGAGGAGCTCCATGTTCCGCTTGGTGTACTTCTTCGCCACGCTCACCACCAGCCGCAGGTTCGCCGCCACCATCCGCTCCTTCGCACGGCGGCCCGCCTGGATACGGCGGCGCAGCAGGGCGGGCGTGAGGCCGGCGGCCTCAGCCAGCTGCTCGTGACTGGGAACGGCGCCCAGGCGGGTCTGGAGATCGGCCTCGAGCTCCTCGAGGGCCATCAGCTCCTGCACCTGGCGGCCCAGGGTGATCTCCTGCTCGTGGCTGAGCAGGGGGACCCGGCCGATGTCCCGCAGGTAGGAGCGGACCAGATCGCCATCCACCGACGGCATCAGGCGGCCGACGGCGGCAACGGCAGCGGGTTCGGGGGCGGCCTCGGGGGCAGCGGAATCGGTGACCGGATCGAGGGAGAGGGCGACGACCACGGGCCTGAGATCTGAAGATGTGTAAAGCCTAACCTGAAGAAGTGTGAATTCCTCTCATCCGGGGCCGATCCGGTGCCGGAAAGCCTGCCGAAGGGGGTGCCGGCGGCTCAGGCCCCGCCGAGACGCACCAACAGCCAGGAGGCTGTCTGGAGGTAGATGAACACCCCGGCCACGTCGGTGGCGGTGGCGATGAACGGCGCCGACATCAGCGCCGGATCCAGGCCGAAGCGATCGAACAGCAGCGGCAGGGCCGCCCCGGCGGTGGCGGCCAGGGTGGTGATCGCCACCAGGCTGATCCCCGCGGCCCCGGCCACCACCCAGTTGTGAGAGACGTAGGCCGACCAGGGCACCACCACCAGCATCATCAGGATCCCCAGCAGCGCCCCGGCCACGCTCTCCCGCCCGATCGCCCGCGCCGGGCCGAGCGCCTGCAGCCGCTGGGTGCTCAGACCGCGGATCACCACGGTGGAACTCTGGGCACCGACATTGCCGCCGGTGCCGATCAGCAGGGGGATGAAGGCCGCCAGCACGACCACCCGGTTGAGCACGTCCTGCTGGGAGGCGATCACCGCCGCCGTGCCGCTGTTGGCCAGCAGCAGCACCAGCAGCCACACCACCCGCCGGCGAGCCACGGTGAACAGATCGCTGCGGAAGTAGTCGTCCTCGTCGCCGGCCTGCACGGCACCGGCGGCGTAAAGGTCGCGGGTGGCCTCCTGCTGGATCACGTCGATGACGTCATCCACGGTGACGATCCCCACCAGCCGCTGCTCCCGATCCACCACCGGCACCGCCAGGAAGTCGTAGCGCTGGATCACCCGCGCCACCTCCTCCTGATCCGTGTCGGTGGTCACGTTGACCACCTCCCGGGTCATCACATCGCCCAGCCGGTCCTCCGGGTCGGCCGTGACCAGATCCCGCAGCGACAGCATGCCGGTGAGATGGCGGGAGGCATCGGTGATGTAGAGGCTGTAGATCGTCTCGGTGTCGCGGGCGCGGCGGCGCACGATCTCGAGGGCCTGGGCGGCGCTGTGGAACTCCTTGAGGTCGATGAACTCGGTCGTCATCAGACGACCTGCCGTCTCGGGCTCGTATCCCAGCATCTGGGCCGTGACCCGGCGCTCGGCCGGGCTCAGCTCCGAGAGCAGGCCGCGCACCACCTTGGCCGGCAGCTCATCGAACAGCCGCACCCGGTCGTCGGGCGACATCTCCTCCACCAGCTCCAGCACCTCGCCGGAGCGGAGCCGCTCCAGCAGGCTCTGCTGCACGTCGGGTTCGAGGTACTCGTACACCTCGATCGCCTGGTCCTTGGGCAGCAGCCGGAAGGCCAGGGCCTGGAGGGTGCGGGGCAGGGTACCGATCGCCTCGGCCGCATCCACCGGCTGCACCGGCTGGAGCAGCAGCTTGGCGCCGTCGTACAGGCCCGCCTGCAGCAGGCTCTGCAGCTGCTGGGCCACCATGTCGGCAATGGCGGAGGACTCGCCCATGGCTCGGGTCCGGTGGCAGCGTCGAGTGTATGGGGCAGGCGGTTAAGGTCCGGCAGCAGAGACCCTTGGGAACCAGGCGATGTCCGTGAACGTGACTGACGTGCAGATCCGCGATGCCTCCGGGCAGGAGCGCCGGCTGGGCGACTGGAGCGGCCAGGTGCTGCTGATCGTGAACGTGGCCAGCCGCTGCGGCTTCACCCGCCAGTATTCCAGCCTGCAGGCCCTGCAGGACACCTACGGCCCTCAGGGATTCGCCGTGCTGGGCTTCCCCTGCAACGACTTCGGCGCCCAGGAACCGGGCAGCCTGCCCGAGATCCGCGAGTTCTGCTCCCTTACCTACGGCGCCAGCTTCGAGCTGTTCGACAAGGTGCATGCCAGCGGCGCCACCACCGAGCCCTACACCACCCTCAACAAGGTCGAACCCGCCGGTGATGTGGCCTGGAACTTCGAGAAGTTCCTGATCGGCCGCGACGGCACCGTGCTGGCCCGCTTCAAGAGCAACGTGGAGCCGGATGCGGCGGAACTCAAGGGTGCGATCGAGGCCGCCCTGGCGAGCTGAGGAGTCAGCAGGCGCGGGAGGACCAGCGGGCGCTCAGATCGACAGCCAGCCCCTCGCGGGTTCTCCCGCCGCCATCACAGCCTCCACCTGAAGCCAGCGGTCATGCGCCGAGCCCCAGGAGCGCAGCACCCGCAGGGGAACCCCCGGCTCCAGGCTGACCAGCGCCGGAGCCTCCTGGCGGGGAGCACAGCGGAGCGACTCACAGCCCACCGTGAGCAGGGGGTCGCGAAAGCTCTCCCGCCGACGCACTTCCGGCACCCTGCGCTCAGCGCCACCGGCAGGGAGCGCCGCAGGAGCGAGCATCGCGAAGCCCAGAAGGGCCGCCAGCCTCAGGGAGGCCCAGCCAAGGCGGTGGTTCCAGGCAGGGTCCATGGAAGGAGCGCCGGCCATTCAGATGTCGAGCTGGGCGAAGTCGAGTTCGGCGCTGTGCGTTTCGATGAACTCGCGCCGGGGAGCCACCTTGTCGCCCATGAGGATCGTGAAGATGCGGTCGGCCTCGGCCGCATCCTCGATCTCCACGCGCTTCATCATGCGTGTGGAGGGATCCATGGTGGTTTCCCAAAGCTGCTGGGGCATCATCTCGCCCAGACCCTTGAAGCGCTGGATCGTGAAGTTGGCTTTCTCGCCGTAGCCTTCGATCGTTTTCTTCAGCTCGGATTCGTTGTAGCAATAGGCATGGTTCTTGCCGCGCTCCACCTTGTAGAGCGGCGGACAGGCGATGTAGATGTAGCCACCCTCAACCAGGGCCTTCTGATAGCGATAGAAGAAGGTGAGCAGCAGGGTGCGGATGTGGGCGCCGTCGACGTCGGCATCGGTCATGATCACGATGCGGTGATAGCGAAGATTCTTCTCGTCGAATTCCTCACCCTTGATGCCGAGCCCCAGGGCGGTGATCAGCGCCTGAATCTCGGTGTTCTTATAGATCTTGGCATCATCGGTTTTCTCAATGTTGAGGATCTTGCCGCGCAGGGGCAGGATCGCCTGGAAGCGGCGGTCGCGCCCCTGCTTGGCGGAGCCGCCAGCCGAATCGCCCTCCACGATGTAGATCTCGGACTCACCGGGATCGCGGGAGCTGCAGTCGGCAAGCTTGCCGGGCAGGGTGGAGCTCTCCAGCACCGACTTGCGGCGCACCAGTTCGCGGGCGCGCCGGGCCGCCTCAGCCGCATTGAACGCCTGGATCGCTTTCTCCAGGATCAGGTCGATCACGGAAGGGTTGAATTCCAGATACTCGCTCAGAGCCTCGCCCACGAGGCTGTCGACGATGCCGCGCACCTCGGTATTACCGAGTTTGGTCTTGGTCTGGCCCTCGAACTCGGGATCCGGCACCTTCACCGACAGCACGGCGGTCAGGCCCTCGCGGATGTTCTCGCCCGCGAGGTTGGCGTCGTTGTCCTTGCGCTTGCCCCGCTTCTTGGCGAAGGTATTGAGGGTGCGGGTGAGCACCGTCTTGAGGCCCTCGATGTGGGTGCCGCCATCCACGGTGCGGATGTTGTTGGCGAAGCCGAGGATGCTGTCGGAATAGGCATCCACACACCACTGCAGAGCCGCCTCCACCTGCACGCCGTCTTTCTCGGCGTTCACATAGATGATGTCGGCATGCAGGGGATCCTTCTCGGCGTTCATATAGGCGACATACTCCTTGATGCCGCCCACATAGTGATAAACCTCCTCGTGCGCCTCTCCCTCGGAGGAGAGGGCCGCAGGCCGCTCATCGCGGAAGACGATCTTCACGCCTCCGTTGAGATAGGCCAGTTCGCGCAGGCGGGCGGAGAGGGTCTGATAGTCGAACTCGATGCCGCCGCTGAAGATCTCGATGTCCGGCAGGAAGCGCACCGAGGTGCCGGTGCGCTCGGTGTCGGCCGCGGGCTTTGAGACCAGGGTTCCGATCGGGGCGCCGCGCTCGAAGCGCTGCTGATGCTCCTGGCCCTGGCGATGAACGACAACCTCCACCCATTCGCTCAGGGCGTTGACCACGGACACCCCCACACCGTGGAGGCCACCGGACACCTTGTAGCCACCGGCGCCGAATTTGCCGCCGGCGTGCAGCACGGTGAGCACCGTCTCCAGGGCACTGCGGCCCGTGCGGGGGTGGATGTCCGTGGGGATGCCGCGGCCGTTGTCGGTGACGCTGGCGGAACCGTCGGCGTGCAGCACCACGACGATGCTGTCGCAGTGACCGGCAAGGGCCTCGTCGACGGAGTTGTCGACCACCTCGTAGACGAGGTGATGAAGACCCCGCGGCCCCGTGGAGCCGATGTACATGCCGGGGCGCTTGCGCACGGGCTCCAAGCCCTCCAGCACCTGGATCTGCTCGGCGCCGTAGGCAGACTGGACCTTGGTGGCTTCGCTCATTCGGTCGGAAGTCCCCGGGAGGTGCGCAACAACGGGGACTCCCGGGGCGAGAAGGGCTGGGCGTAAGCGACCGTCAGTGCGGCTGAGCCTGGGAGACTGAGCCAGCTCGGCAGGGGCTTCCCCAGGAGGCGAATCTACCACCGGCATTCCGCCCCGCCCGCCCGGCAGAGTGGGGCGCCCACCCCTCCACGCCCTGATCCACGCCGGCAACGCCACCCCGCCCCTGGTGATCGCCCTGATGGGCCCCACCGCCAGCGGCAAGACGGCCCTGGCCATCGAGCTGGCCGAAGCGCTCGACCTGGCGGTGCTGTCGGTGGACTCCCGCCAGCTCTATCGGGGCATGGACGTGGGCACCGCCAAGCCCACGCCGGAGCAGCGGGCCAGCGTGCGGCACGAACTCCTGGATCTGCGCGATCCCGACGCGCCGATCAACCTGCAGGAGTTCTGCGCCCTGGCCACCGAGCAGATCAAGGCGGAACACAGACGCCGGGGCATCGCCCTGCTGGTGGGCGGGACCGGCCTCTATCTCAAGGCTCTGGTGGAAGGCATGCGTCCGCCGGCGGTACCGCCCCACCACGGGCTGCGCGCCCAGTTCGACGCTCTGGGCCAGCCGCTCTGTCACCGGCTCCTGCAGGCTGCCGATGCCACGGCCGCCGCCCGCATCGCCCCCGCCGACGCCGTGCGCACCCAGCGAGCCCTGGAGGTGCTCTATGCCACGGGTCGTCCACTGGAGAGCCAGCAGCGCCGCGACCCTCCCCCATGGCGGGTGCTGGAGCTGGGACTCGACCCACCGGATCTCGCCCGGCGCATCCACCAGCGCACCCTTGCCCTCTACCGCGACGGGCTGGTGGCCGAAACCGAGATCCTGATCGCCCGCTATGGCCACGACTGCCCCCTGCTCGGCACCATCGGCTACGGCGAGGCCCGGGACCTGCTGGCCGGCCGGCTGCAGGAGGGCGCTGCCATCGCTCTCACCGAGCGACGCACCCGTCAGTACGCCAAGCGTCAGCGCACCTGGTTCCGGCGGCAGCATCGGCCCCTGTGGCTGCCCGAGGACGATCCGCTGCAGACGGCTGTGCTTGCGGCCGTGGGAGGTCTAAGGTAAGAGCCAACCTGCCGTCGTGAATGCCTCCCCGTCCCCGTTTTGACCGCCGTGCTCCCGTGCGGGAGCTGCCGAACATCAACGACCGCATCGCCTACCCCAACCTGAGGGTGGTCGACGCCGACGGCAGTCAACTCGGTGTGATCAGCCGCGAAGCGGCCCTCGACGTGGCCCGCGAACGCGAGCTCGACCTAGTGCTGGTGAGCGAGAAGGCCGATCCGCCGGTGTGCCGGATCATGGATTACGGCAAGTACAAGTTCGAACAGGAGAAGAAGGCCAAGGAGGCCAAGAAGAAGTCGCACCAGACGGAGGTCAAGGAAGTCAAGATGCGCTACAAGATCGATTCGCACGACTATCAGGTGCGCATCGGTCAGGCCGTCCGCTTCCTCAAGGCCGGCGACAAGGTGAAGTGCACGGTGATCTTCCGCGGCCGCGAGATCCAGCACACCGCCCTGGCGGAAGTGCTGCTGCTGCGCATGGCCAAGGACCTCGAGGAGAACGCCGAGATCCAGCAGCACCCCAAGCGGGAGGGCCGCAACATGATCATGTTCCTCAGCCCCCGCAAGCAGGCCGCCGGCAAGGCCCCGGCCGGTGCCAAGGCGTCGGCGGCCGCAGCCGCCGACTGAAGCCCGGCTCTCCTCAGAGTCCGCCCTCGAACCACGCCAGCAGTTCGGCCCACCCTGCCTGCGCCGAAACCGGATGGTGGTCGCCCCTGGCCTCGCACAGGAAACCGTGGCCCCCTTCGAGCACCCGCAGGCGGTGCTCCCGTCCTGCGGGCCGGTCGCGGTTGGCCACCGCCAGGGCCGCCGCGATCACCTCCCGGTCGGAGGCGGGGATCAGGGGGTCCTCGCTGCCGTAGAGGCACAGCAGGCGGCCGGGGATCGAGGGCACCAGATCCAGGGTGGGAGGACCGCCCCCGGGCCTGCCGCTGGCCACCCCGGCGCCGTAGAAGCTCACCGTGGCGGCGATGGCGGGCAGGGTTGCCGCGAGCATCGCCACGTGGCCGCCGAAACAGAAGCCCACGCAGCCCAGGCCGGCTCCGGGTCGCTCGAGGGCCTGCTGCAGCCAGTCGGCCGCGAGCGCCAGATCATCGAGCAGCTGGGGCGTGGTGGTGCGCTCCTTGTGGGAGCGCCCCTCCAGCAGAGCGGCTTCGTCGTACGGCAGTTCGAGATCCGGGGCGGTGCGGCTGAACAACGGCATCGCCAGGGCGGCATAGCCCTGGACGGCCAGCCGCTCGGCGACACTGCGCACCCAGGCATTGACCCCGAACACCTCCGGCAGCACCAGCACGCCGCCCCGGGGCACGGAGGCGGCCGGCCGCGCCCACCAGCAGCGCAGGGGGACCTGCCCGGCCGACCGCGGCGGGATCGTGCGCCATTCGGCGACGACGGGTGCCGCAGGGGTGGGCCAGTCGGGGACGGAGGAGGTCAAAGGGCTGGAAAAGACAGGGCTGATCCCATTGTTCCGGGGTCAACCGGCACACGCTCCTATGACAGGGGGGGAATTGTCACCAGGCCCAAAGCTCCTTAAGGTGGCCACCAGCCCATCTGGCCCCCGGCGTGCGATTCCACATCCAGCAGGAAAGCGACATTCCGGCGTCCACCCAGCTCTACAACCAGATCTGTTTCGCAATCGCGGCGCGCCACTACCCGCCCGGCCACCGCTTGCCCAGCACCCGTCAGCTGGCCATGCAGACGGGGCTCCATCGCAACACGATCAGCAAGGTCTACCGCCAGCTCGAGACCGACGGCGTGGTGGAGGCGATGGCTGGCTCGGGCATCTACGTGCGCGACCAGCAGAAGCCCCGCGAGATCAAGCCCCCGCCGGGCCTGCGCAGCAAGGCCATGCCCGACATCGATCGGGAGGTGCGGCAGAGCGTCGATGGACTGCTCAACGCCGGCTGCACCCTGCAGCAGGCCCGCGAGCTGCTCACCCGCGAGATCGACTGGCGCCTGCGCTGCGGCGCCCGCGTGCTGGTGAGCACCCCCCGCGAGGACATCGGCGCCTCGATGCTGATCGCCGAGGAACTCACCCCCAACCTCGAGGTGCCGGTGGAGGTGGTGCCCATGGAGGAACTGGAGGCGGTGCTGGAGAGCTCCAGCAAGGGCACCGTGGTCACCAGCCGCTACTTCCTCCAGCCGGTGGAGGAGATCGCCAAGCTGCACGGTGTGCGGGCCGTGGCGGTCGACCTCAACGACTTCCGGCACGAACTGGATCTGCTCAAGGAACTGCGCGCCGGCAGCTGCGTGGGCCTGGTGAGCATCAGCCCCGGCATCCTGAGGGCGGCGGAGGTGATCCTGCACAGCATGCGCGGCAATGAGCTGCTGGTGATGACGGCCAATCCCGACACGGGCAGCCGGCTGCTGGCCCTGCTGCGGGCCGCCAGTCACGTGCTCTGCGATCGCCCCAGCCTGCCGCTGGTGGAGCAGACCCTGCGCCAGAACCGGGCCCAGCTGATGCGCCTGCCGGTGGTGCACTGCGCCCAGAGCTACCTGGGGGGAGCCACCATCGACCAGCTGCGCAAGGAGATCGGGCTGCAGGCGGCCTGATCTCCGCACCGACCCCGGCAACCCCGGTTGGCGATACTGGATCCTGACCCGTCAGGTCCATGCTGAAGGCCCTTCGCGCCGATCTCGCGATCATCCGGGAACGCGACCCGGCGGCCAGGGGGACGCTGGAGATCCTGCTCTGCTACCCGGGGTTGCACGCGCTTGCCCTGCATCGCCTCAGCCATCGCCTGTGGACGCTGGGCATGCCCCTCTTGCCGCGGCTGCTCAGCCAGCTGGGCCGGCTGCTCACCGGGGTGGAGATCCATCCGGGGGCCCGCATCGGCAGGGGCGTGTTCATCGACCACGGCATGGGCGTGGTGATCGGCGAGACCAGCGTGATCGGGGACCAGTGCCTGCTCTACCAGGGGGTGACCCTCGGAGGCACCGGCAAGCAGCACGGCAAGCGCCACCCCACCCTGGAGGAGAACGTGGTGGTGGGGGCCGGCGCCAAGGTGCTGGGGGCGATCACCGTGGGCGCCAACACCCGCATCGGCGCCGGCTCCGTGGTGCTCAGGGACGTGGCCCCGGACAGCACCGTGGTGGGCATTCCCGGCCGGGTGATTCACCAGAGCGGCGTGCGGATCGATCCGCTGGCCCACTCCGCCCTGCCGGATGCGGAGGCCCGGGTGATCCGCAACCTGATGGAGCGCATCGACATCCTCGAAGGCGAGATCACGCGTCTGCAGGGCTGCCTGCGCGAAGTGGCGGAGGGGCGGCCCCTGCAGGAACCGTGCGCCGGCCGCTCCCAGAACCTGCGGGACCGCGAGATCCTGGAGTTTCTGGGAGATTCCGCGCCCTGACACCCTGACGACACCAGGCAGCCGGCCGCCCGGGGGGCTCAGCGTCCCCGCGCCTTGAGCACGGTCTTGAGCGTCTTGAGCAGGATCAGCAGATCGAGGGCCGTACCCCAGTGGCGCAGGTAGTAAAGGTCGTAGCTGAGCTTGAGCTCGGCCTCCTGGACACTGGCGGCATAGGGGGCGCAGACCTGGGCCCAGCCGCTCAGGCCCGGGGGCATCCAGTGGCGCTTGCGGTAGTGGGGGATCCGCTCCTCCAGCTCATGCTCCAGCTCGGGCCGCTCCGGCCGGGGGCCGATCAGGCTCATGTCACCCCGCAGCACGTTGATCAGCTGGGGCAGCTCGTCGAGCCGGACGCGGCGCAGCAGGAAGCCGATACGCGTGATCCGGGAATCACCGCGAACGGTCCAGGTGGCGGGGGCATCCGGATCGGCCTGCCGCATGGTGCGCAGCTTGTACAACCGGAAGGTGCTGCCCAGCAGACCGCTGCGCTCCTGCACGAAGAACACCGGTCCCCGGTCCTCCAGCCAGATCAGCAACCCCGCCAGCAGCATCAGCGGCAGCGTGGCCATCAGCAGCAGCAGCGCCAGGGTGATGTCGGCCGAGCGCTTGAGCTGGCGCTGCACACTGAGGGGATCGTTCCAGGGCAGATCGTCCGGAACCAGGGCCTCCTCGGGCAGATGGGCCGGCAGCAGACGCTGCTGCTGTCGCTCCGCCAGCTCGAGCACACTGAGACCCCCGGCCTGGCCGGAGCGCCCCAGACGCCGCAACTGCAGACGCACGCCAAGGGCCCAGAGGCTGAGTCCGCTCAGCAGCAGGAGCTGGATGCGCCTGTGCCCCAGGGTGAAGGTGGGGGGCAGGTTCAACACCCAGTAGGCCAGCACCACCATCAGCGCAGTGGCCAGAGCAGTCACCATCAGCCGCACGAACAGCTGCCCCGGATCCAGGCGGGGCCAGCGCAGCAGGGTGTAGCTGCCGAACAGCCAGCTGAAGCCGATGTAGGTGAGCCCGAACGGCAGCAGCCATTCGGGATGCAGGAGCAGGTCGGTGCGGAAGACGCGATCCACCAGAAAGGCCAGGCCTGCAACCCCCAGCAGATCGAGACCGGCACAAAGCAGCAGAACCTGTCGAGGTCTCAGCCAGAGCACGGGCGACCTGGGGCGATGGGCGGTCATGAAGGGGCAGGGGCCACGGGCTGGCCGCAGGGAACCGGCTGAGGGAGCGGGGGGCTCAGCGCGGCAGCGCCGCCATCAGGCTTCCCATCTCCAGGGCCTGCAGGCCGTAGCTCCAGCCCAGGTTGCTCTTGATGCCGGCCCGCTCGAGCGCCTGCTGCAGGGTGTCGGTGGTGAGCACACCGAAGATCACCGGAACACCGGTGTCGCGGGCAACGCTGGCCACGCCCTTGCTCACCTCGGCCACCACGACGTCGAAGTGGGGGGTGTCGCCGCGGATCACGGCCCCGAGGGTGACCACCACATGATAGCGACCGCTGGCCGCCAGGCGCTGGGCCACCAAGGGAATCTCGAAGCTGCCGGGCACCCAGGCCACATCGAGCTGGCCGCTGGCGTCGCCGGTATCGACGCCGTGGCGGGCGAGGCAGTCGAGGCAGCCGCTCAGCAGGCGGGAGGTGACCAGATCATTGAAACGGGCCACGACGACGGCGATGCGCAGACCGCCGACATCGGTGAAACGACCCTCGAAGACCGTCAAAGGCTCAGACCACGAAGTAGCTCACGCCCCAGTTGAGCAGAACCAGGCCCACCCATGCCAGTCCGCCGATCAGGATCAGCCGGTTGGAGCGGCCGCTGTCCTCGCTGCTGGCGTACAGCACCGGCACCGCCACGACCAGGGCGAAGGACATCACCACCAGGGCCAGAACGGTGAGGGTGTTGAGAATCTGCATGGCGAGGGCTGGCGGGCGGGCCGGAGATCAGGCAGTGGGCGGATTCTCACACGCAGCTCGCAGGCCCCGGCGCGGGGCGGGCGGCAACCGTCACAAGTTGTCGGGAGGCGCCTGGCCGCTTGGCCGCAGCGCCCGCGGAGCCGCCGCGGCGACCGCGCGGGACTGACACCACCGGTGGTGGCGCGTAAGATCATGACCCCCACGCCCAGTGCCATGGCGGCCGCGACACCGGCGCAGGTCGAGCAGCAGCTCTCGCTGGTGGCGGCCCTGGGCCTGCCCGCCGAACCCCTGGCGCCGGGGCCCACCGAAGAGCGGGTCCCGGCGGCGGACGGGGCGGAGGACGAGGAGAGCCTGGCCGCCGAGGCCCGGGCCCGGCCCCGCCGACGCCAGGCCCCCGCGCCGGCCCCAGCGACGACACCGGCGGAGGCCGTAGGCGACGTCCCCCCGGTGGAGGAGGGGGCCGCCGCGGACGACGACCAACCCCGCTGGCACCACCATGGCCTGGTGGACCCGGCGGCCCTGACGCCGATGCTGCGCCACTACGTGGAGCTCAAGGCGGCCCACCCGGAGCGGGTGCTGCTCTACCGGCTGGGCGACTTCTTCGAGTGCTTCTTCGAGGACGCGATCACCCTCTCGCGCCTGCTCGAGCTCACCCTCACCGGCAAGGAGGGAGGCAAGGCCGTGGGGCGGGTGCCGATGGCGGGCATCCCCCACCACGCCGCCGATCGCTACTGCGCCGAGCTGGTGCGCCGGGGGCTGAGCGTGGCCCTGTGCGACCAGCTGGAGGCCACCCCCGCCAAGGGTGCCCTGCTGCGCCGGGACATCACCCGCGTGCTCACCCCCGGCACCGTGCTGGAGGAGGGGATGCTGGCGGCCCGGCGCAACAACTGGCTCTGCGCGGCGGTGCTGGAAGGGGGGCGCTGGGGCCTGGCGGTGGCCGACGTGAGCACCGGTGAGTTCCGGGTGACCGAGCGGGACGGCAGCGGCGGCCTGCACCAGGAGCTGCTGCAGCTGGAGGCGGCCGAGGTGGTGAGCCCCCGGCCCGCGGGCGACCGGGCGGGCGACGGCGACGGGGACGGCGGCCGGCCGGGCTGGTGCCCAGAGGGGCTGCACGTCACCCCGCTGGCGCGCACCCCCTTCGAGGCGCCCGAGGCGGCCGCCACCCTGCGGCGGCGCTTCCGCCTGGCCAGCCTCGACGGTCTGGGGCTGGGCGAGGTGCCGCTGGCCCTGCGCGCCGCCGGCGGCCTGGTGGCCTACCTCGACAGCACCCAGCGGGCGGAGGGGGACACGGCGGTGCCCCTGGATCCGCCGCGGGTGTGGCATGCGGGCGACCAGCTGGTGCTCGACGCCCAGACCCGCCGCAACCTCGAGCTCACCCGCACCCAGATGGGCGGCCAGCTGCACGGCTCCCTGCTCTGGGCGGTGGACCGCACCGCCACCGCCATGGGCGGCCGCTGCCTGCGCCGCTGGATCGAGGCCCCCCTGGTGGAGCGGGCCGCCATCCAGCAGCGCCAGGACGCCGTGGGCGAGCTGGTGGACCATCGGCCGCTGCGGCGGAACCTGCGCCGCCTGCTGCGGCCGATGGGCGATCTGGAACGGCTGGCGGGCCGGGCCGGCGCCGGCACCGCCTCCGCCCGCGACCTGGTGGCCCTGGCGGACGGCCTGGAGCGGCTGCCCCGGCTGGCGGCCCTGGTGGAGGGCTGCGCCAGTGCCCCCCTGCAGACGCTGCGGCAGCCCCAGCCGGAGCTGGCGGCCCTGGCCGCCGGCCTGCGCCAGCGCCTGGTGGAGAACCCGCCCCTGGCCCTCAGCGAGGGCGGCCTGATCCACGACGGCATCGATCCGCTGCTCGATGGCCTGCGCAACCGGCTCGACGACCAGGACCGCTGGCTGGCCGACCAGGAGGCCCGGGAGCGCCGGGCCAGCGGCAACCCCAACCTCCGCCTTCAGTACCACCGCACCTTCGGCTACTTCCTCTCGGTGACCCGGGCCAAGGCGGGCGCGGTGCCCGAGCACTGGATCCGCCGCCAGACCCTGGCCAACGAGGAACGGTTCGTGACGCCCGACCTCAAGGCGCGCGAGGGGCGCATCCTGCAGCTGCGGGCCCGGGCCGCACAGCGGGAGTACGAGCTGTTCTGCGGCCTGCGCAGCGAGGTGGGCGCCCTGGCGGCACCGATCCGGGAGGCGGCCCGGCGGGTGGCCGAGCTCGACGCCCTGGCCTCCCTGGCGGAGGTGGCGGCCACGGGGGGCTGGTGCCGGCCGGAGCTCACCGACGACCGGGAGCTGACGATCGAGGCGGGGCGCCACCCGGTGGTGGAGCAGCTGCTGGTGGAGGAGGCCTTCACCGCCAACGACCTGCGACTGGGGGCCGGCGATGACGACGCGCCCGACCTGCTGGTGCTCACCGGCCCCAACGCCAGCGGCAAGAGCTGCTATCTGCGCCAGACCGGCCTGCTGCAGCTGCTGGCCCAGATCGGCAGCTGGGTGCCGGCCCGCCGGGCGCGCCTGGGCATCGCCGATCGCATCTTCACCCGCGTCGGCGCCGTCGACGACCTGGCCAGCGGCCAGTCCACCTTCATGGTGGAGATGGCCGAAACGGCCAACATCCTTCACCACGCCACGGGTCGCTCGCTGGTGCTGCTCGATGAGATCGGCCGCGGCACCGCCACCTTCGATGGCCTCTCGATCGCCTGGGCCGTGGCGGAGCACCTGGCCACCGCCATCGCCGCCCGCACGATCTTCGCCACCCACTATCACGAGCTCAGCGAACTGGCCGAGCTGCTCGCCAACGTGGGCACGGCCCAGGTGCTGGTGGAGGAGACCGGCGACGATCTGGTCTTCCTGCACCGGGTGGTGCGCGGCGGGGCGAGCCGCAGCTACGGCATCGAGGCCGCCCGGCTGGCGGGCGTGCCGGCCTCGGTGGTGCTGCGGGCGCGGCAGGTGCTGGGGCGGATCGAAGCCAACAGCCACGTGGCCGTGGGCCTTCAGGCGGCCTGATCCAGCCAGGCCCGGCGCAGCAGGGCGTTGACCGCCGCGGCCACCAGGCCCGCCCCGCCCCGGCTGCCGTCCAGCCGGATCTGGGGCAGACCGCTCAGCGCCAGCCGCCGCTTGCTCTCCGCCACCCCGACGAACCCCACGGGCATGCCGATCACCAGCGCGGGAGCAACGGCCCCGGCCGCCACCAGTTCCAGCAGCCGATCGAGGGCGGTGGGGGCGCTGCCCACCAGCACCACCGCCCTGGGATGGGCCGCCAGGGCCCGCTCCATCCCCTCGGCGCTGCGGGTGCCGCCGGCGGGGGCCCGCTCGGGAGCCCAGGCCAGCACCCCATGCACCGGGTTGGCGAAGGTGCGCCGGGCCATCGGCGCCACGGCCGCCGCCGCCATCGCCGTGTCGGTGAGGATCGCCGTGCCGCCGGCCAGGGCCGCCATCCCCGCCGCACAGGCCCCGGGGGAGCAGACCAGATCGCCGGCGAGCGTGAGGTCGCCGCTGCTGTGCACCAGCCGCTCCAGCAGCTCCTGCTCCACCCCCTCCAGGCCGGTGGGGCCGAGCCAGCCACGGATGCGGCGCACGCTTTCCGTGAAGATCGGATGGTCGAAGTCGCTCACGCCCCCGCTGCCCTGATGCCGGTCCATCTCTACTGGGGAGACGACGAGGCCGCCCGCACCCGGGCGGTGGAGGCGCTGGTGGAGCGGCTGGTGGATCCGGCCTGGGCCCAGGTCAACCTCAGCCGCCTCGACGGCAGCGACGCCGCTCAGGCGGCCCAGGCCCTCGAGGAGGCGCGCACGCCCCCGTTCGGCGCCGGGGCGCGGGTGGTGCTGCTGCAGCGGAGCCCCTTCTGCGCCTCCTGCCCGGCGGAGCTGGCGAGCCGGCTGGAGGCCAGCCTCGACCTGATCCCCCCCGACGGCCATCTGGTGCTGGTGAGCCCCGGCAAGCCGGACGCCCGCCTGCGCACCACCAAGGCGCTGCGGGCCGTGGCCGACGAGAAGAGCTTCGTGCTGCCGGCGGTGTGGGACGGCGAGGGCCTGCTGGATCTGGTGCGGCGCACCGCCGGCGAGCTGGGGCTGCGCCTGGAGCCGGCGGCGGCCGAGGCCCTGAGCGAGGCGATCGGCAGCGACAGCGCCCGGCTGGCAAGCGAACTGGAGAAGCTCGCCCTGTTCGGCGGCGGCGCCCCGATCGGCGTGGAAGCCGTGGAGGCGCTGGTGGGGGGGCGGGCCACCAGCGCCCTGGCGGTGGGGGACGCCCTGCTGGCCGGGCGCCCCGCCGATGCGATCGCCCTGGTGGATGCCCTGCTGGCGGCCAACGAGCCGGCTCTGCGGATCGTGGCGGCCCTCAGCGGCCAGATCCGCGGCTGGCTGTGGGTGTCGCTGCTGGAGGCCAGCGGCGAACGGGACGTGGCCGTGATCGCCAAGGCCGCCGGCATCGGCAACCCGAAGCGGATCTACGTGCTGCGGCGCCAGATCCAGGGGCGGCCCGCTCGCCAGCTGCTGAGGCTGCTGGGACGGGTGCTGGAGGTGGAGGCGGCCCTCAAGCGCGGTGCCGATCCGGCCGATGCCTTCCGCGACGGCTTCCTGCTCGGTCCCGACGGCCACCGATAATCGCCGCCACTGCCGCATCGACGCCGGGAATGGCCCTGCTGGTTCAGAAGTTCGGGGGCACCTCGGTGGCCGATGTGGAGCGCATCCAGACGGTGGCCCGCCGGATCGCCGCCTGCCGGGAGGAGGGGCACGAGCTGGTGATCGTGGTCTCGGCCATGGGCCACACCACCGACGAGCTCACGGGACTGGCCCGGGCGATCACGGCCGACCCGCCCAAGCGGGAGATGGACATGCTGCTGGCCACCGGCGAGCAGGTGTCGATCGCCCTGCTGTCGATGGCACTGCACGCCCAGGGGGTGCCGGCCGTGTCGATGACCGGCACCCAGGCCGGGATCGTCACCGAGTCGTCGCACGGCCGGGCCCGCATCCTGGAGGTGCGCACCGAGCGCCTGCGGCGCCTGCTCGACGATGGCCAGGTGGTGGTGGTGGCGGGCTTCCAGGGCACCAGCAGCGGCACCGCCGGCACCCCGGAGATCACCACCCTGGGCCGTGGGGGCTCCGACACCTCGGCGGTGGCCCTGGCGGCGGCCCTGGGGGCCGACGCCTGTGAGATCTACACCGATGTGCCGGGGGTGCTCACCACCGATCCGCGCAAGGTGCCGGACGCCCAGCTGATGACCGCGGTGAGCTGCGACGAGATGCTGGAGCTCGCCAGCCTGGGGGCGGCGGTGCTGCACCCGCGGGCGGTGGAGATCGCCCGCAACTACGGCGTACCCCTGCGGGTCCGCTCCAGCTGGAGCGACGATCCCGGCACCCTGCTCACCAGCGGCCGCGCCCGCCCGATCGGCAGCGAGGGGCTGGAGCTGGGCAAGCCCGTCGACGGGGCGGAACTGGAGACCGCCCAGGCGGTGCTGGCCCTCTCCCACGTGCCCGACCGGCCCGGCGTGGCGGCCACCCTGTTCGAGGCCCTCGGCGCCGCCGGGCTGAACATCGACCTGATCGTGCAGGCCACCCACGAGGGCGCCAGCAACGACATCGCCTTCACCCTGCCCGCCGCCGACGGCGCCCGCGCGGAGGCGGTGTGCCGTTCGGTGCTGGATGGGATGGGGGCCGAGGGAGCCCGCCTGATCGCCGAGACCGGCATGGCCAAGCTGAGCATCGCCGGGGCCGGGATCATGGGCCGGCCCGGGGTGGCCGCCCGGCTGTTCGACACCCTCGCCCGCCTGGGCATCAACCTGCGGCTGATCGGCACCAGCGAGGTGAAGGTGAGCTGCCTGGTGGACGGCGGCCAGGGCGCCAAGGCCCTGCGGGCGGCGGCCGACGCCTTCGAACTCAACGAGAGTCAGCTCCGGGACGGGCCGATCCCCTGCCGCCCGGAGGATCCGGCCGTGCGGGGCGTTGCCCTCGACCGGGATCAGGTTCAGGTGGTGGTGCGGGGCGTGCCGGACCGCCCCGGCGCGGCGGCCGCCATCTGCCGCGCCCTGGCCGATGCCGGCATCAGCCTCGATGCGATCGTGCAGTCGGAGCGCACCCACGGCGAGCCGGACAAGCTCTGCCGGGACATGAGCTTCACCCTGCGGCGCGACGACCGGCCGGGGGCCGAGCGCGCCCTGGCGGTGGTGCTGGCGGGCTGGCCCGGCGCCCGCTTCGAGGAGGGCCCGGCGATCGCCCGGGTGAGCGCGGTGGGAGCGGGCATGGCCTGCACCGCCGGAACCGCGGCGCGGATGTTCCGCTGCCTCGCCGATGCCGGCATCAACATCGAGCTGATCGCCACCAGCGAGATCCGCACCAGCTGCGTGGTGGCCGAGGCCGATGGGGTGCGGGCCCTGCAGGCGGTGCACGATGCCTTCCGGCTCGGCGGCGAGATCCGCCATCAGGCCCAGGGCACCGAAGCGCCGGTCTGAGGCCAGGCTCGGGCGATCAGCAGGGAAATGGGCGATCAGCGGCGGACCTCGCGGTGCATCCAGCTGATCCAGTCGGCGGAGATCCCCTTGGGGCAGGCCGCCTCGCACTCCAGATGGCTGCTGCAGCCGCCGAAGCCCTCGGCCGCCATCCGCTGCTGCAGCGCCACCGCCCGCCGCGCCCGCTCCGGCTGCCCCTGGGGCAGCTGGCCCAGGTGGGCGAGCTTGGCCGCCACGAACAGGCTGGCCGAGGCGTTGCGGCAGCTGGCCACGCAGGCGCCGCAGCCGATGCAGGTGGCGGTGTCGAAGGCGGAGGCGGCCTGATCGCGGCCGATCAGCAGGGCGTTGGCGTCCGGCGCCTGACCCGCATTCACCGAGCAGTACCCCCCCGCCGCCAGGATGCGGTCGAAGGCCGAGCGATCCACCCCCAGGTCCTGCACCACGGGGAAGGCGCGGGCCCGGAACGGCTCCAGCACGAGGGTGGCGCCATCGGCGAAGTGGCGCAGGTAGAGCTGGCAGACGCTGGTGCGGGCCCGGGGGCCGTGGGCCTGGCCGTTCACAAGAAAGCCGCAGGAGCCGCAGATGCCCTCGCGGCAGTCGTGGTCGAAGCCCACCGGCCGCCGGCCCTCCCCCACCAGCCGCCCGTTCAGCAGATCGAGGGCCTCGAGCAGCGACAGATCGGGGGAAAGCCCCTCGAGCCGATGGTCCTCGAAGGCGCCGGGGCTGCCGGGGTCGGCCTGGCGCCAGATCCGCAGGGTGAGCGAGAGGGAACCGACCATCGCTTCGGGAGGCGGCATCAGCGGGAGCGGGTCCATGATGCAGCCATCCTTCCGCGGCAGTGACTGCAGCCGTGAACGAGCCCCCTGCGACCCCAAGCCCGCCCCCCGGCGAGACCCCCAGCATCGAAAGTCTCGAGCAGGGTGAGCGCCCCTTCGTGCTGGCGGATCACATGGGCCGGGTGCTGGGCATGAATCCGGCCTTCACGCGCACCTTCGGCTGGACCCTCGAGTCGCTGGAGGGTCAGCCCCTCAGCCTGATCCTGCCGGAGGCCTACCAGATGTCGCATCAGCTGGGCTTCTCCCGCTTCCAGGCCACCGGCCACTCCACGATCCTGGCCCACCCCCTGCGGCTGGCCACGATCTGCCGCGATGGCCGCACGATCGTGTCCGAGCACTTCATCGTGGCCGAACAGAAGGAGGGCCAGTGGGTGTTCGGAGCCACCCTCACCCCCCTGGAGGAGGAGTCCCCCGGGCCATGAGCGCCAACGCCTCCCGGGGGGATGACGCCGTGCTGATCCGGGAACTGCGGAGCACCCTGGGGCGGCTGGAGGCAGCCCTGGCCACGATCGACGACGCCCTGGTGATCACCACCGGCGAAGGGCGGGTGCAGTGGTGCAACGCCTCGTTCGAGCAGCTGGTGAGCCTGCCCCGCCTGCTGGTTCTCGACCGGCCGCTCGACTCCCTGCTGCCGCACCGGGACGATGGCAACCCCCTGCTCCCCACCGGCTGGCAGGGCCGGGGAGCTGCGGCGGGCGAGCGATTCACCGCCTTTCTGAGCCGCGAACCCGTGCGGGCGCTCGAGATCGAATGGGAGCCTGTGATCGGCGACCCCTCCCGCCCACTGATCCTCTGCTTCCGCGACATCACCGCCCGGGTCACCTATGCCTCGCTCCAGGAGGAGGTGGAACGCAGCGAGCGCCGGCGACAGCGGGCCGAGGTCGCCCACCAGCAGCTGCAGGAACGGCAGATGCGCCTGGCCGCCCAGGTGGTGGAGTGCCCGGTCACGGGTCTGCCCAACCGCCGCGGCCTCCACACCCACATCGCCCGGGCGCTGCGCCGGCTGCGCAACAGCCAAGGGGCCGTGACGCTGCTGTTCTGCGATCTGAACGGCTTCAAGGAGATCAACGACCTCTACGGCCATCAGGTGGGCGACGAGCTGCTGATCGAGATCGCCCGCCGCCTGCGGCGCGGGCTGGGTCCGGGTGACGTTCTGGCCCGGCTGGGGGGCGACGAATTCGTGGTGCTGACCACGGCGGGGGAGGGAGCGGAGGGGGAGGCGTTAACGCTGGCGGAGCGGCTGCAGCTGCGGCTGGGCGAGCCCTGGACGATCCAGGGGGCGGTGGTGCATCCCTCGATGAGCGTGGGCATCGCCAGCAGCCACGACCCCCTGCTGTCGGTGGAGGAGCTGGTCCGCCGGGCCGATCTGGCGATGTACGAGGCCAAGACCCGACGCGGCCGGGGCGTCGCCTGCTACGACGAGGCCATCGACCAGAACGTGCGCCAGGCGATCCTGCTGCGCCGCCGCCTGGAGCGGGCGATCGAGAACGACGACCTGGCCCTCCACTACCAGCGGATCGTCGATCTCCGCGACGGCCGCACGGCCGGGCTGGAAGCCCTGGTGCGGCTGCCCGGGCCCGACGACACGGTGATCCTTCCCGGCGACTTCATCCCGCTCTCGGAGCGCACCGGCCTGATCTTCAGCCTCGGACACTGGGTGCTGGAGCGGGCGCTGCTCGACCTTCAGCGCCTGGGCCCGCAGGCTGCCGGCTGCCGGGTGTCGGTGAACATGAGCCCGCTGGAGCTGCGGCGGGAGGGCTTCGCCGCGGCGATCCTCGAGCGCATACGGCGTCGGGACATGTCCCCGCAGCGTCTGGCGATCGAGGTGACCGAGAGCATGCTGATCGAGCGTCCGGATCGCACCAGCGGCGAGCTGCAGCTGCTGCGCGACGCCGGCGTGCAGGTGCACCTCGACGACTTCGGCAGCGGTTACTCCAGCATGTCGTGGCTGGCCCGCCTGCCGATCGATGCCGTGAAGATCGATCGCAGCTTCATCGCCGAGGGGAGTCGCGATCCGCGCAAGGCCCGCGTGCTGGAGGCGATGGTGCATCTGGCCCGCGACCTCGACCTGGAGGTGGTGGCCGAGGGGATCGAGAACGAGGAACAGGAGCAGCGCATGCGCCGGCTCGGCTGCGGGCTCGGCCAGGGCTGGCGCTTCGGGCGGCCCTGTGCGGACATCCTGGAGGCCCTGGGGAAGGCAGGCGAAGACCTCAGCGGTAGTCGCGCCGGGCGGGTCTGACGCTGGTGAAGGCGAGGGGTTCCTCGTGGCGCAGGGGCTCAGCACCCTGGCGATGCTCCCAGGCGGCGATGTGGCAGAACCGCTCGTCGTCCCGCAGGGCCTCGCCGTCGTCGGTGCGGTGCTCCTCGCGGAAATGGGCGCCGCACGACTCCTCCCGGGCCAGGGCATCGCGCAGCATCAGCTCGGCCAGGCCGAACAGATCCTCCACCCGCAGGGCCTTCTCCAGTTCGGGATCGATCGCCGTGCCGTGATCGGGCAGGGCCAGTTCCTCGGCGAAGGCGGCCCGCAGCTCCGCCAGGTCCACGAGGGCCCGCGTCAGCCGCGGACCGTGACGGCTGATGCCGCAGGCGTCGATCATCAGCTGGCCGAGGGCCCGGTGGAAATCATCCACCGGCCGGGCACCCCCCACAGCCCGCAGGGCCGCGATCCGCCCGGCCACCGCCGCCGCCGCCGCCCGGCAGGCGGGGTGGTCGTCGGCGACGGGGGGAAGGGGATGGGAGGCGAGCCAGGCCGGCACCGTGGCCGGGGCGATGAAGGTGCCGTCGGCGAGGCCCTGCATCAGGGCGCTGGCCCCGAGGCGGTTCGCGCCGTGCTCGGAGAAGTTCGCCTCCCCCAGCACGAACAGGCCGGGGATCGTGCTCATCAGGCGGTAGTCGACCCACAGCCCGCCCATCGTGTAGTGGGGGGCGGGATAGATGCGCAGCGGCGTGGTGAGCGGATCGTCGCCGGTGATGCGCTCGTACATCTCCAGCAGGTTGCCGTAGCGGGCCACGATCGCGTCCTTGCCCTCGCGGGCGATCGCATCGGCCAGATCGAGGTACACCCCCTGGCCGCCGCTGCGGCCGCGGGGTCCCACGCCCCGGCCCTCGAGGCAGAGCTCCCGGGCACGGCGCGAGGCCACGTCGCGGGGCACCATGTTGCCGAAGCTCGGGTACTGGCGCTCCAGGAAGTAGTCGCGCTCGTGCTCGGAAATCCGCTCCGGCGGCCGGTCGTCGCCCACCCGCGCCGGCAGCCACACCCGCCCGTCGTTGCGCAGGCTCTCGCTCATCAGGGTGAGCTTGCTCTGGAAGGCGTCCCCGGGGGGGATGCAGGTGGGATGGATCTGGGTGAAGCAGGGATTGGCGAACAGCGCGCCCTGAAGATGGGCCCGCCAGATCGCCGTGGCGTTGCTCTTGAGCGCATTGGTGGAGAGGTGGTAGACGTTCGAATAGCCACCGCTCGCCAGCAGCACGGCATGGGCCGTGAACGTCTCCAGGGCCCCGCTGCGCTGGTCGCGGCACACCACCCCGCGGGCGACGCCATCCACCACGATCAGCTCGAGCATGTCGCGGCGGGTCAGCAGCTCCACCCGGCCGGCCTCCACCTGCCGCAAGAGCGCGCCGGTGGCGCCGTAGAGCAGCTGCTGGCCGGTCTGGCCGCGGGCGTAGAAGGTGCGGCTCACCTGGGTGCCGCCGAAGCTGCGGTTGGCCAGGGTGCCGCCGTACTCGCGGGCGAAGGGCACCCCCTGGGCCACGCAGTGGTCGATGATCGCCAGGCTCAGTTCGGCCAGGCGATGGCAGCCCGCCTCGCGGGCCCGGAAGTCGCCCCCCTTCACGGTGTCGCGGAACAGCCGCTCGATGCTGTCGCCGTCGTTGGCGTCGTTGCGGGCGGCGTTGATGCCCCCCTGGGCCGCCACCGAATGGGCCCGCCGCGGACTGTCGTGGTAGGTGAGCAGCCGCACCCGGTAGCCCTGCTCGGCCAGGGTGGCGGCGGCCGAGGCGCCCGCCAGGCCGCTGCCCACCACCAGGATCGTGAACCGCCGCCGGTTTCCCGGCGCCACCAGCGGCAGGCCGTCGCGGCAGCGCTGCCAGGCGGTGGCCACCGGGCCGCCGGGCAGATGGGGATCCAGCTGCGCCGAGGACGGGCTCATGCCGGCACGAAGCGCAGGAGCACGGCCACCAGGGCAAAGCCGCCGCCCAACACCAGGGCCAGCAGGCGACCCAGGGCGCGGATGCGGGCCCCGTTCGCCGGATCCAGCAGGCCGAGGCTGCGGTGGGCTGCCTCGTGGCCATGGAACAGATGCAACCCCGCCGCCAGGCTGCCGGCGCCGTAGAGCACCAGGGAGGCCGGCGAGCGCAGCACGGCCTGGATGGCCGCCAGCTCCTGGCCCTCGGCGGGCCGGTGCCAGCGCAGCTGCAGCAGGTGCACCGCCAGGAACAGCAGCAGCACCGCGCCGATCCAGGGGGCCTGGGCCGCCGCCAGGGCGGCCACGCCGTCGCCCGGGCC